>NZ_CP018076.1:640034-1280069 GCF_001886735.1 Sulfitobacter alexandrii | reverse complement strand
CGCGCAGAAGATCGGCCGTCTCGGTCAGCATCTTCAGCTCGTCCGCATCGAAAAGGTCGCGCCGCACGAGATAGCCGTTCTCGGCATAATGCTCGGCTTCCGCCTTGGCGATCGGCGCGTCGTCGGACCACTCGGACCACAGCACCGGGTCCTTGCGCCTGCTCAGCCGTTCCTCGCCGGGCAGCCGGGTCGGATACTCGTCCTGAGTGGTCAGCATGTCGGGTCTTGTCTGGATGTTCATGTGACTCCTCCAATGTCTTGAGTTGCGACATTCCAACGCGGCGTTTCCAGCCCGCGTTCCATGGCCCGACCCCGCCGGCAAAGGCGCGGACGGCGCCTGCCCTGCGTCCGGACGCTCTGTCATGGCTTTCGCGCGGATACGGGCGCCGAAAAAAATTTCCCGGAGGGCGGGAAGACGCCATCAAGAACCCGCTCGCTTGGAACTGGCGCACGCCGCCGGCGGGGCAAGGCGACCTCACGCCGGGTTGATCCCGGCCCGCGCTTGACCGGCGCGCGCAAAGCGGGCATGGCCCGCGCATGGACGTCACCACCCTGATCCTCGGCGCCGGGGCCGCCGGCATGATGTGCGCGGCCCACGCAGGGCCCGGCACGCTTGTCGTGGATCACGGCAAGGCGCCGGGCGAAAAGATCCGCATCTCGGGCGGCGGGCGGTGCAATTTCACCAACATGCACACCGGGCCCGCGAACTTTCTCGGCCAGAACCCGCATTTCGCCAAGTCCGCCCTCAGCCGCTATACCCAGTGGGATTTCATCGATCTGGTCGCGCGGCACGGCATCACCTGGCACGAGAAAACCCTCGGCCAGTTGTTCTGCGACGGGAAATCGCCCCAGATCATCCAAATGCTGCGCGACGAGATGACGGCGGCCGGGGCCGACCTCTGGCTGCGCACGACCGTGGGCGAGATCACCCACGACGGCAGCCGGTTCGCGGTCACGCTCGACCGCGAGGGCGCGCGCCGGATCGTCAGGGCGCGCAACCTCGTGGTGGCCACCGGCGGCAAGTCGATCCCCGCGATGGGCGCGACCGGCCTCGCCTACGACATCGCCCGCCAGTTCGGCCACGCCGTGACCGACACGCGCCCGGCACTCGTCCCGCTGACCTTCTCCGACCAGAGGTTCGCGCCGATCTCGGGTGTCGCCGCGCCCGCGCGTGTCACGGCCGGCGGCACGGCCTTCGACGAGGCGGTGCTGTTCACCCATCGCGGCCTGTCCGGTCCCGCCATCCTTCAGGCCTCGTCCTACTGGCGCGAGGGCGACACCCTCTCCCTCGACCTCGATCCGGGCGACAGCCTGCTGACGACCCTGCGCGCGCAACGCCAGACAGAGGGCCGGCGCGCCATTTCGACCGAACTGGGCCGCCACCTGCCCGCAAGGCTGGTGGATCACCTTGCCCCCGCGCTTGGCCTGTCGGGCAACCTCGCGGACCAGTCAGACGCCCGCCTCGCCGAGATCACCCAAGCCCTGCGCCAGTGGCATCTCAAGCCGACCGGCTCCGAGGGCTACCGAACCGCCGAGGTCACGCTGGGCGGGGTCGCCACCGATCGCATCTCCTCCGGCACCATGCAAAGCCGCGATGTGCCCGGCCTGCATTTCATCGGTGAAGCGCTGGATGTCACGGGCTGGCTGGGCGGCTACAATTTCCAATGGGCATGGTCCTCCGCCGTCGCCTGCGGGAACGCCATCGCCACATCGGCAAAGGGTTAATGTTTTACTAACGAAAACAGGACGTTACCCATGGGCAACGCCGACTTCCGCCGCGACCCGCGCGGCAAAGTCCTCGCCCCGCCGTTCAAAGCTGTCGTACTGGTCGAAACTGGCCGCCGCCGGGGCCAGCAGCACCACGTCTCCCGGTTCCGCCTCGGCCACCGCGCGGGCCACGGCAACCTCCATCGTGCCGCAGACCTCGGCCTCCACGTTCAGCTGCATGGCGAAGGCCGCGGCTTCCCGCCCGATGACATAGGCCTTGCGGACGCCGCCCGTGGCCCCCGCCAGCCCTTCCAGACCGCCTTCCTTTTCCAGCCCGCCGCAGATCCAGCGGATGTTGCCGAAGGCCGCCAGCGCCTTGGCCGCGGAATCGACATTGGTGGCCTTGCTGTCGTTGACGTAACGCACGCCGCCCACCTCCGCGATGGTCTGCGACCGGTGCGGCAGCCCGCCGAAGGTGTGGAACGCCGCCTCGATCACCCGCGGCGCGAGCCCCAGCGACCGGCAGGCGGCATAGGCGGCACAGGCGTTCTGGTGGTTGTGCGCCCCCGGCAGCCCGGCCACGCCCCGCAGGTCGATGGCGCCCGCCTGCTTGCCCTTGCGATACTCCGACAGGAACCCCTTGCGCGCAAAGACCTGCCAGCCCGGCCCGGTCAGCTTGCGGTCCACGCTGACCCGGATCACCCGGTCGTCGGCCCGCCCCTCGCTCAACTGCCCGGCAAGGTACAGCCCCTCGACCTCGTCCACCCCGATCACGGCGCGGTCCGGCCCGCCTTCGGCGAACAGCCGGCGCTTGGCCGCGAAGTAGCCGCCCATACCATGGTGCCGGTCCAGGTGATCCGGGCTCAGGTTGGTAAAGACCGCCACGTCCGGCGTCAGCGCCCGCGCCAGCTCGGTCTGGTAGCTCGACAATTCCAGCACCACCACCTCGCCGTCCACCGCCGGGTCGAGATCCAGCACCCCCCGCCCGATGTTCCCCGCCAGCTGGCAGGGCCGCTGCGCGTGTTCGAGGATGTGATGGATCAGCGCCGAGGTGGTGGATTTGCCGTTCGACCCGGTGACCGCCACCACCCGCGGCATCACGTCGTACCCGTCCCAGTCGGGGGTCGCGAAGCTTTGGAAGAAGAGCCCGATGTCGTTGTCCACCGGCACGCCCGCTTCCAGCGCGGCCTGCACCACGGGGTTCGGCGCGGGATAGAGATGCGGAATGCCGGGGCTGACGATCAGCCGCGCGATGGCCTCGAAGGCGCCCGGCGCCTTGAGGTCGGCGCAGACGAGCCCCTCGGCCTCGGCGCGGGCGCGGGCCTCGGCGTTGTCGTCCCAGCACAGGGGCTGCGCGCCGCCCGCCGCCAGCGCCCGCGCCGCCGCAAGACCGGACCGGCCCAGCCCCAGGACCGCCACCTGCGCACCCTCCAAGCCTCGTACTGGAATCATCTCGTTACCCCTGTTACCCGTTGAGGGGCAGAATGGTCGCAACGCGCGCCCTTCACAACCCGGAGCGCCGCGAAATGCCCGACCTCGACAGCGTGCTGCAGAAGCTGGACCGTGACGCCCGCGCGGCGGCGGACTGGGGCCAGGTCGCAAGCTATATTCCGCAGCTCGCGGGGGTGGACCCCGCGCAGTTCGCCATCTCCGTCGTGACCGCCGACGGCCGGCTGCACCAGGCGGGCGACACCCACGTCCCCTTTTCCGTCCAGTCGATCACCAAGGTCTTCACCCTCGCGATCACGCTCGGCCGGGCCGGCGACCAGCTCTGGACCCGTGTCGGCCGCGAACCCTCGGGCCGGGCCTTCAATTCCATCGTCCAGCTCGAGCAGGAGAACGGCCGCCCGCGCAATCCCTTCATCAACGCGGGCGCCATCGTCACCACCGACGCGGTTCTGGGCCGCCGCGCCCCGCGCGAGGCCCTGGCCGAGATCATCCGCTTCGTGCGCACCGCGGCAGGATCGGAGGACATCCACATCAACGAAACCGTGGCCGCCTCGGAAACCGACTTCGGGCACCGCAACTTCGCGCTCGCACATTTTCTCGCCGCCCACGACAACCTGACCAACAGCCCGGAAAAGGTCCTCGGCACATACTTCCACCATTGCGCCATCGAGATGACCACCGCGCAACTGGCCATGGCGGGACGGTTCCTTGTCCATGCGCCCGGCCTGCCGCGCCTCGTCTCGCCGCGCCGCATCCGGCGGCTGAACGCGATGATGCTCACCTGCGGACACTACGACGGCTCGGGCGATTTCGCCTACCGCGTGGGGATTCCGGGCAAGAGCGGCGTGGGCGGCGGCATTCTCGCCATCGTTCCCCATACCGCCGCGATCGCGGTCTGGAGCCCCGGCCTCAACCGCTACGGCAACTCCCACCGCGGCACCGAGGCGCTGGCGGAACTCACCACCCGGATGGACTGGTCCATCTTCTGACGCGCCCTTTCATTGTTCCCCAAATACACCGGAGGTGTGGAGGCAGCGCCTCCACCGGCGCGCGCCCCGGCGCGCCGCCCCGCCCGCCGCAGGCGGCGCGGCAGCGCGATCTACCGGACCTTCAGCGTCGCCAGCCCGATCATCGCGAGGATCAGCGAAATGATCCAGAAGCGGATCACGATCTGCGGTTCCGCCCACCCCTTCTTCTCGTAGTGGTGATGGATCGGCGCCATCAGGAACACCCGCTTTCCCGTCCGCTTGAAATAAAGCACCTGCACGATCACCGACAGCGCCTCCACCACGAACAGCCCGCCGACGATCGCGAGGACAAGCTCGTGCTTGGTCGCCACCGCGATCGCGCCCAGCGCCCCGCCCAGCGCCAGCGACCCGGTGTCGCCCATGAAGACGGCCGCGGGCGGCGCGTTGTACCACAGGAACCCCAGCCCGCCCCCGAACAGGCCGGCGGTGAAGATCAGGATCTCGCCCGTGCCGGGCACGTAATGCACGTCGAGGTAGTCGGTGAAGTCGACCCGGCCCACGGCATAGGCGATGACGCCCAGCGTTCCGGCCGCGATCATGACCGGCATGATCGCCAGCCCGTCCAGACCGTCCGTCAGGTTCACCGCGTTCGCCGCCCCCACGATCACGATGATCGCGAAGGGCACGAACAGCACCCCGAGGTTGACCAGCGTGTCCTTGAAGACAGGCAGCGCCAGCTGGTACTGCAGCTCCGCCGGATGATACTGCGCGGCCCAGAACCCGGCGACGGCGGCGATCAGGAATCCCAGCAGCAGCCGCACCTTGCCGGACACGCCGGTGGTGTTCTGCTTGCTGACCTTGGCATAGTCGTCCGCAAAGCCGATGGCGGCAAAGCTCATGGTCACGAAGAGCACGATCCAGACATAGGCATTGTCGAGCCGCGCCCAGAGCAGCGTCGACGTCAGCAGGGCCCCCACGATCAGCAGCCCCCCCATGGTGGGCGTGCCCGCCTTGACGAAGTGCCCTTCCGGGCCGTCCCCGCGGATCGGCTGGCCCTTGCCCTGGCGCCGGCGCAGGACCGCGATCAACGGGCGCCCGAACAGGAAGCCGAAGATCAGCGCGGTCAGGAACGCCCCGCCGGCGCGGAAGGTGATGTAGCGAAACAGGTTAAAGAAATCGCCACCATCCGACAGGAGGGTCAACCAATAGAGCATTCGATCGCGTCCTTACTCAACATCTTGTTGCCGGGGCCCCGGATCACGGGGTTTCCACCGGATGGCCCATTTTCCGGATGGCGTCAACAATCGTCCCCAGACGGGTGGAAAGCGACCCCTTGACCAGCACCACGTCGCCGGAATCCAGCAGACCGCGCAGGTCGGGCAGCAACTCGGCGGCGGTTTCGGTCCAGGCACCGCGCTGATGGTCGGGCAGCACGTCGTAGAGCGCGCGCATCAGCGGCCCGACGCAATGGACGACATCCAGCGCGCGGGTCGTTTCCAGCCCGGCGAGCCCGGCGTGGAGCGCTTCGGCCCCCGTGCCCAATTCCTTCATGTCGCCCAGGATCGCGATCCGCCGCCCCTTGCTGACCCGTCCGATGTCATGGGTGACCTCGGCCCCCGCCAGAACCGCCAGCGCGGCGGCCATGGAGGTCGGGTTGGCGTTGTAGCTGTCGTCGATCAGGGCCAGTGTCATGTGGGTGTCGACGGGATCGAGCACGATCACCTCGCGCACGCCACGGCCCCGGTAGGGCTGCCACCGGCCCAGCGACTGCGCCGCCAGCGCCATGTCGACGCCCAGCGCGTGACACACCGCCAGCGCGCCAAGGCCGTTCATCGCGAAATGCCGGCCGGGCGAGGCGATCTTGAACAGGATCGGCGCGCCCTCGTGGCTGGCCTGCACCACTGTGGTATCGGCCTGCACCTGCACGTCGAGCAGCTTGAAATGATGCCCGTGCACCCCGAATTCCAGGTCGCGCAGCCGGCAGTCCACCGCCTTGGCCATGAGGATCGCCGCGTGTTCGATATCGGCGTTCAGGACGGCCCAGCCGCCGGGTTTGACGCCCTCGAAGATCGACGCCTTCTCCACCGCGATGCCGGCCAGGTTCTCGAAGGCCTCGAGGTGCGCCGCGGCGACGGTGGTGACCATCGCCACGTCGGCCTGCGCCATCCGGGCCAGCGGTGCGATCTCTCCGGGATGGTTCATCCCGATCTCGATGACGGCGAATTCCGTGTCGGCGGGCATGCGCGCCAGCGTCAGCGGCACGCCCCAGTGGTTGTTGTAGCTGGCCACGCTGGCATGGGTCCGGCCCTGGTCACCGAGCATTGCCAGCAGCATCTCCTTGGTGGAGGTCTTGCCGACGCTGCCGGTCACCGCCACCACCCTGGCCTGCGTGCGGGCGCGCGCCGCCTGCCCCAGCCGTTCGAGCGCTTGCAGCACGTCTTCCACGATCAGCAACGGCGCGTTCTTGGCCACGCCGTCCGGCACCCGGGACACCAGCGCCGCGCCCGCGCCCTTCTCGAGCGCCTGCGCCACGAAGTCGTGCCCGTCGCGGACATCCTTGAGCGCGACGAAGAGATCGCCCGCCTCGATGGTGCGGGTGTCGATGGAAACGCCGTCGCAGGACCAGTCTCCCACCGCGCGGCCGCCCGTGGCCGTCGCCGCTTGCGCAGCGGTCCAGAGTGTCATGCCAGTCTCCCGTCCAGTGCCGCGACGGCCATGCTGGCCTGTTCCGCGTCGTCGAATGGCAGCACGTCGCTGCCGACGATCTGCCCTGTTTCGTGTCCCTTGCCCGCGATCAGCAGGGCGTCGCCCGGCTCGAGCAGGTCGATGCCGCGCAGGATCGCCTCGGCGCGGTCGCCGATTTCGATCGCGCCGGGCGCGCCTTCGAGCACGGCGGCGCGGATGCTCGCGGGGTCTTCCGACCGGGGGTTGTCGTCGGTGACGATCACCGTGTCGGCATGGGCCATCGCCGCGGCCCCCATCAGCGGCCGCTTCGCCCGGTCCCGGTCGCCGCCCGCCCCCACGATGGCCACGAGCCTGCCCATCACGTGCGGGCGCATCGCCGACAGCGCGGTCGCGACGGCATCGGGCGTATGCGCGTAATCGACAAAGACCGCCGCCCCGTTGCCACGGGTCGCAGCAAGCTGCATCCGGCCCCGGACCGTGGTCAGGTGCGGCAGCGTGTCGAAGACCTCCTGCGGCTGTCCCCCGCAGGCGATGACCAGCCCCGCCGCGAGCAGCACGTTGTCGGCCTGGAAACCGCCGATCAGGTCGAGCCGCTTCTGCACCGCCTTGCCCTGCCATTCGAAACGCAGATCCTGCCCGGTGGCGTCGAACCGCTGCGCGGTCAGGTGCAGATCGCCGCCGTCCCGGCCCACGGTCAGCACCTCGCAGCCACGGGCGCGGGCGATGGCCGCCATGTCCACCCCCTTGGGGTCGTCGATGTTGATGACGGCCGTCCCGTCCTCGGACAGGACGCGGGCGAACAGGCCCGCCTTGGCGTCGAAATAGGCGTCGAAGGTTTCGTGGTAGTCCAGGTGATCCTGGGTGAAGTTGGTGAAGCCCGCCGCGCGCAGGGTCACGCCGTCCAGCCGCCGCTGGTCGAGCCCGTGGCTCGACGCCTCCATCGCCGCATGGGTGATGCCGTTGTCCATCGCCGCGCGCAGGGCGCGGTGCAGGGTGATCGGTTCGGGCGTCGTGTGGGCCAGCGGCGCGGTCCAGGCGCCCTCAACACCGGTGGTGCCGAGGTTGACGGCGGCGTGCCCCATTTCGATCCAGATCTGGCGGACGAAAGTGGAGACCGAGGTCTTGCCATTGGTGCCGGTCACCGCCGCCATCACGGCGGGCTGACCGCCGAACCACAGCGCCGCGGTCCGTGCCAGCGCCTCGCGCGGGGTATCCGAGACCACGAGCGCGGCACCCGCCGCGCGAATCGCATCGCCGGCAATGCTGGCGCCCTCGCTGTCGGTCAGAACCGCCACGGCCCCGTCTTCGAGCGCCCTTTCCACGTAGTGGGCGCCGTGCACCCGCGTGCCCGGGATCGCGGCAAAGAGACATCCCGGCCCCACCTCGCGGCTGTCGACCTGAAGATCGCGGATTTCCGGGTTCGCGCCATTGCCTGAAATCAGGCCCAGCGCGTTGAGTGAGGATGTTCTGGGGCTGCTCATCTTGGCGCCTTTGCGGCTTGGCGTGTGGCTCAGTTGTTGCCAGCCAGCGTTATCACAGCCTCCTCGAGCGGTTCAACTGTCGGCCGCACGCCCAGCAGCGGGGCGACCCGGCGGATCATCTCGGCCGCGACCGGTACCGCGGTCCAGCCCGCGGTGCGCCGCGGCTTGGTGCCCGATGTCTCCACCGGTTCGTCGAGCGTGACGATCAGCACGTACTGGGGGTCATGCGCGGGAAAGATCGATGCGAAGGTCGCGATGACCTTGTCCTTGTAATAGCCGCCGTTCGGCTTGGGCTTGTCCGCCGTGCCGGTCTTGCCGCCCACCTGATAGCCGGGCACCTCTCCGAAGCTGGCGGTCCCGTCGCTGACGACCTTGCGCAGCATCATCCGCGCATCGGCCGCCGCCTTTGCCGAGATCACCCTCGGCCCCAGTTGCGGCGTGGTCTGCTTGATCAGGGTGGGCGCGACCTTGTAGCCGCCGTTGGCCAGCGCGGCATAGCCCGCCGCGAGGTGCATCGGGCTGGAGGACAGCCCGTGCCCGTAGGAGATCGTGACCGAAGACAGGTCGGTCCAGCGCTTGGGCAGCAGTGGCTTGCCGCCCGCCGCCTCGACGATCTCGAAGGAAGTCGCCTCGAAGAAGCCGAGCTTCCTGAGGAAATCCTGCTGCCGCTCGGCGCCGATCTGCAAGGCGATGCGCCCGGTGCCGCGGTTGGACGAATTGACGATGATGTCCGTCACGCTCAGCTTGCCGTAGTTCTTGTTGTGGAATTCGCCGATCTTGAACCCGCCGACCTTGAAGGGGCCGCTGGTGTCGATCACCGTCTCCGCGCTCACGAGGCCGAGGTCGATGGCCTGCGCCGCCGCGAAGATCTTGAAGGTCGACCCCAGTTCGTAGACGCCCTGCACCGACCGGTTGAAGAGCGGACTGTCGGACGGGTCGCCCTTGGTCGCGGGGCGGGGCCGGTCATTGGGATCGAAGCTGGGCAGCGAGACCACGCTGACGACCTCGCCGGTCTTGACGTCCATCAGCACCGATGTGGCGCCCTTGGCGTTCATCAGCTTCATCCCGCCCCAGAGCACCTGCTCGGCGGCCGCCTGAACGGTCAGGTCCAGCGACAGTTCCAGCGGCTTGTTGCCGTTGGCGGGATCGCGCAGGTAGTCGTCGAAGTACCGCTCGACCCCGGCAACGCCGATGACCTCGGCGGCATGGACACCCTCCTTGCCGAAGCTCGCACCGCCCAGCACGTGCGCTGCAAGCTTGCCATTGGGATAAAGCCGCATGTCGCGGGGCGCGAACAGCAGGCCGGGATCGCCGATATCATGCACGGCCTGCATCTGTTCAGGGCTGATTTTCTTCTTGATCCACAGGAACTTGCGCTTACCGGTGAAATCCTTCAGCAGACGCTCCTCGTCGAGGTCGGGAAAGACGCCGACGAGCTTCTTGGCGGCCATCACCGGATCCACCATGTGGCGCGGCTGGGCATAGAGCGCGTGGGTCTCGAAGTTGGTGGCGAGGATGTTGCCGTTGCGGTCCACGATGTCCGCCCGCGAGGCCGAGATCACGGCGCCCGGTGCATGGGCGCGCGGCTCCGTGGCCTCGGACGTGGCGAGAAGGCCCATGCGTGCGCCCACCACCGAGAAGGCGCAGAAGAAGAAGATGCCGAGCACCAGCAGCCGGCCTTCGGCGCGCTGGCGCGACCGGTCGCGCATCTGTTCGTGCCGGATGCGCTTGTTCTCGCGCTCGATCGCGTCGGGATTCTCGCCTTTCTGGCGGGCCTCGAGGATGCGGGCCAGCGGGCGCAGGGGGGTGCGGATCATAGCGGGTCCTCCTCGGGGGCGTTCATGGTCGACACGTCGACCGGATCGGTGATGGGCAGGAGCGGCGCAGGCGGATAAGCCACCTGATCGACCGCGCCGAACTGGTCGGGCTGCAGGGGCAGCAGGCCGAGCCGGTCGAAGTTGAGCACGGCGAGATCGCGCAGCCGTTCGGGGCGGTTCTGGTAGGCCCATTCCGCCTTGAGCACCGCCAGCCGGGCGTGCGCCGCGCGGATGTTGGCGTGCAGCTTGTCCGCCTCGCTGAGCGCCTGCTGCGTCGCGTAATTCTCGCGGTAGGCCCAGAAAGCCAGTCCAATCACCGCCATGGACGTGAGAACATAAAGTATCGCTCGCATCTACTGCCCCTTCACCATCGGCATGCCGATGGATTTTGCATCTACCGCACCGCTGGGTGCATCCGTTCTGATGGCCACACGCAGCTTGGCGGACCGGCTGCGCGGATTCTCGTCGAGTTCCTGCGCGTCCGGGCCGATCGCCTTGCGCTTTTCGACCTTGAATTGCGGGTCCGGGCGCTCTTCCTGCGGGGCGAAGCGGTTGGCATTGCCGCCGCCGCCCGACCGGGCCGTCAGGAACCGTTTCACCATCCGGTCCTCGACCGAATGGAAGCTCACGACCGCGAGCTGCCCGCCGGGGCGGAGGGCACGCTCCGCCGCCATGAGGCCCTCGAACAGTTCGCCGTATTCATCGTTGACCGCGATGCGGATCGCCTGAAAGCTGCGGGTCGCGGGGTGCGACTGGCCCGGCTTGGCGCGTGGCAGGCAGCCTTCGATCAGCGACGCCAGCTGCAAGGTCGTCGTGATCGGCGCTTCGGCCCTTGCCCGGACGATCGCCTTGGCGATGCGGCGGCTGGCGCGTTCCTCGCCGTACTGAAAGAGGATGTTGGCGATCAGCGCCTCGTCGGATTCGTTGACCAGATCGGCGGCCGTCGGCCCGTCCTGCGACATCCGCATGTCGAGCGGTCCGTCCTTCATGAACGAAAAGCCGCGTTCGGCCCGGTCGAGCTGCATCGAGGACACGCCGAGGTCCAGCACCACGCCGTCGAGATCCTGGCCGTACTCGTCCATCCGCGAGAAGACGCCCTGCTGCATGGTGATCCGCGTGCCGTAGTCGGCTGCCCAGCCCTGTGCCATCTCGAAGGCCAGCGGGTCGCGGTCCACCGCGATCACCCGGTCGGCCCCCGCCTCGAGCAGGCCACGCGTGTAGCCGCCCGCGCCGAATGTCCCGTCGAGCCAGACGCCCGACACGGGCGCCACGGCATCCAGAAGCGGGCGCAGCAGAACGGGAGTATGAGGGGCAGTCGGTTCGGGAGAGGCCGCAGCAGCCATCAGCTTCACACCTCCACGTCGCCGTCCAGGAAGGCCATCGGATCGAAATCTTCAGGCAGCTTCTCGGCCCAGGATTCCTCTTCGGCCTTGTAGGTTTCCGGTTTCCAGATCTGGAAGGTATCGCCGGTGGCAAAGAAGAAGGCCTCGGTGTCGAGGTCGATCTTCTTGCGCAGCTTGGTTGGCAGTACCAGGCGGCCGGTCTCGTCCACCGTGGTGGGAAAGGACTGGCCGTGGAACAGCCGCTGCAGCGCCTTGCGCGCGACGGAGCCGCGCGGCAGTGCATCGATCTTGCCGTCGACCTCGTCGATGGCCTCCATCGTGTAGCATTCGAGGAAATTGCGCTTTTCGTCGCCGTAGACGATCACGAGTTCGGGGTTCTCGCCGGATTTCCAGTTGGGGTCGCCGGCTTCCAGCACACGTCGGAAAGAGGCCGGTATGGAAACCCGCCCCTTGCTATCGACCTTGTGCTGGCTTTCGCCTCTGAACCTGCGGCCCACTTGATTTTCCTGCCTGCGCGCGTTGCGCTTCGTCTTTTTGTCGCGCCCCCGCGAAAGTGCCGTTCTCTTGATCCGAAGCGTCCTCCGGACATGGAAACGGCGGGTTGATCTGCTGCCACCGATCAACCCGCCGCCCTCGTCCCGCAGCTTGGCGGGGAAGTCCGACTGCGCGCGCCACCTGGGGGGATGTCTGCTCGCCCGCGCGCCGGATCTCTTTGGTCTGATGAAAGCGAGGTGCCTGTATGAAACCTGCTAGGTTTTTTGTTTTTGTGGGGTCGTTTGTTGCCCCGTGTCCCGTTCTCATCCGATGCACTAGGGATGCCACGGGAATTCGTGGGCGTCTACATTTTTTTTGCCCGAAACCCACGAGATTTAGTTTTGCACATGGGGACCGATCAAAATCTGGTAGAATAATTTGAGCAAAATTTAGCCTATTCAGTTAGAATCTGTCCGATCAACACAATATATTGTGAGGCGCGGTGCGGAACAAAAATGTCCCATGAATTCCCGGAAAATTTCATCCGCAAGTTTATCCACAGGTTATGTTCCCGACCTGTTCCCGATTTTCAAGGCATTGTCCGTTGATTTTCAAGCCCGTTCCCATGAATTTGATTCGGAATCGGCAGGTTTTGGCCGAATCGCCGTGGCGGCCGGAACCGGTTTCCCCTGAATTCCCAGCGCCTCGCACCCGGCGCGGCCCGTTTCCCGTGATCGCCCATTTCGGGGCAGCCCACCCTGCCCCCTCACGCCGCGTTTCGGGGGACGCACCAATCGCGGGCCGGAACCGAAAGGCCCGGCAAGGCCGGAAATGGGAGACAATTTGCCACGGTTCGGGCTTCGCGCCTTTTTCGGATGCCAGAAAAGGTCCAGAAAAAACCGGAAACGGGACGAAAGGAGACCGCATTCATCACATCAAACACTCGTTAGTCTTTCGAACCCAAAATCACGGCGGCCCCGGTGGCACCGCTGACAAAAGGAACCCTTCATGACCCTCGCTTCCGATATCGAAGCCTACATGCTGACCCTCATCAATGACGTGCGTGCGGAGCACGGGCTCGCGCCGCTCACGCTCGAGATGAACCTCAACCAGTCCGCCGACGCCCACACCGACTGGATGACGCTGACCGATACGTTCAGCCACACCGGCGTGAATGATAGCACGGCGACACAGCGTATCCTCGCAGCGGGTTTCGACAATTCAGGCGCCTGGCGGACCGGCGAGAACCTCGCGGTGCAGACGATCCGGGGGCCGGAAGGGCTTTGGGACGATGTGCGCGACCTCCACGAGGGGCTGATGAATTCACCGTCGCACCGCGCCAACATCCTGAACGCCGACTACACCCATGTCGGCATCGGCATCGGCATCGGCCCGATGAGCTATGGCAGCGGCAGCTTCTACGATTCCATTCTCGTCACGCAGAACTTCGGCGCGTCGCAGGGGGCCCTTGACCAGCAGCTCATCGGCGATGCCGGCGACAACACCATGACCGCCTCCTTCGGGGACGATCACATCACCGGCGGCGCGGGTCATGACGCGATCACGGCAGGCGCCGGGCGCGACACCGTCGAAGGCGGGGCCGGCGACGACAGCGTGCGCGCGGGCGACGGTGCCGACCTCGTGCGCGGCGGCGGCGGAAACGACAACCTGCACGGCAATGCCGGCGCGGATACCATCCTCGGGGACTTCGGCAACGACGGCATCCTCGGCGGTAGCGGCAACGACCTGCTGCGGGGCGGCGCCCAGGAAGACAGCATCGACGCAGGCGACGGCGACGACCGCGTGTTCGGCGACAGCGGGTTCGACCTGCTGCGCGGCGGCGCCGGAAACGACACGATCGACGGCGGCGCGCAGGCGGACAACCTTTACGGCGACGGCGGCGACGATCTGCTGCTGGGCGGCGACGGGTTCGACCGGCTGTTCGGCGGCGACGGCAATGACGTGGCCGAAGGCGGCGCCACCGGCGACGCGCTGTTCGGCCAGATGGGCAACGACACCCTGCGGGGTCAGGACGGTGACGACCGGTTCTTCGGCGGCCGGGGCAACGACCTGATCGAGGGCGGCAACGGCAATGACGCCATGTCCGGCGGCGCCGGTTTCGACGTGCTGATCGGCGGCGCCGGAGACGACGTCATGGCAGGCCACTTCAACGCGGACACCTTCGTGTTCGCCGACATGGCGGGCGGCTTCGGCAACGACACCATCAACGATTTCGATGCGCTGAATCCCTTTGAACGGATCGACCTCAGCGGGGCCGCGCAGATCACCGATTTCGCCGACCTGATGGCCAACCATGTCACGCAGATCGGCGGCAGCGTGCTGATCGACGCGGGCGACAACAGCACGGTTCTGCTGCGGGGCGTGGACCTCGGGGATCTGGACAGCGCCGATTTCATCTTCTGAGGCCGGACGAAACCGGCGCGCAGGCGGGGCGGTCGATGGCAGAATTGACCGCCCTTCGCTTGCGCCCGCAGTCCGGATTGGTCAGAAGGTGAGCAACCACGGGAGTTTGCAGTGACCTTCGGACTGTCCATCATCGCCCATGCGCTGCGCATGTTGATCCACGAACCGGGAACCACGTTCCGGGTCATCCTGCCGGGGCTGGCCATGGTGCTGGCCAGCACGATCGCCGTGACGACGCTGGTGCCCGACACGCTGGCGGCCATTGCCGCAAGCGATACGGACACGATACTGACCATTCCGCCGTCCGACATCCTGCTGATGCTGGCGCTGGGACTTTCGGGGCTGCTGGGCTATGCGCTCATGGCGATCCACTGGCACCGCCACGTGCTGCTGAACGGCCCCGAGCGGGCGCGCGATCTGCGGCCGGGCTGGGGCGTCATCGCCTTTTACGTCTGGCGCGCTTTCACCCTTGCGCTGGTGCAGATGCTGACGGCGGTCCCGATCCTCACGGCCCTGAGCATCCTCGCGAGCCTGACAGGCGGACCGGGCGGGGGCGGATCGGTGATCCTCGGCGTCGTGGGAGGGATCGCGTTTCTCTGGGTCGCGATGCGCTTCAGCGTGACGCTGCCCGCCGCCGCCATGGGAGAGCGCATGGGGCTTGTGCAAAGCTGGATCGTCACCGCCCCTCTGTCGGGGCCGATCCTCGCGGTCGCGGCCCTGCTGTCGCTGCTCAGCGTCTTCATGACCGTCGTCGCATCGCTCGTCTTTCCGGCCACGGGCGCGGGTGCCCTGCTGCTGGAAACCTGCGTGTTCCTGGCCGAGGGGATCATCTTCGTCTCGGTGCTGACGACGCTCTATGGCCATCTGGTCGAAGGACGCCCCCTGTCCTGACCGCCCGCGCGGTTCAGGCCATGCCGCCCTTGACCAGGCCTTCGGCGATGCGGGCATAGGCCTGCGCCATCGCCCCTTCGCCAGCGGCAACCGGTGTGCCGGAATCCCCCGCCAGCCGGGTTTCGAGGTCTATGGGCAGCGCCCCGAGCAGCGGCACGCCCATCTTCTCCGCTTCGGCCGCGACACCGCCGTGGCCGAAGATCTGATGCTCCGCCCCGCAATCCGGGCAGACGAACATCGACATGTTCTCGATCAGGCCCAGCACGGGCGTCTTGAGCGTGGCGAACATGTCGATCGCCTTGCGCGCGTCCAGCAGCGCGACATCCTGCGGCGTGCTGACCACGATGGCGCCGGTCAGTTCCGACTTGGTGCAGAGGGTCAGCTGAACGTCACCCGTGCCCGGCGGCAGGTCGACGATCAGCACGTCGAGCTCCCCCCATTGCACCTGCCCGAGCATCTGCTGAAGCGCACCCATCAGCATCGGGCCGCGCCAGACGACCGCCTTGCCTTCCTCCATCATGAAGCCGATCGACATCATCGTGACCCCGTGCGCCTGCAGGGGGATGATGGTCTTGCCGTCGGGGCTCGCCGGGCGCTTGTTGATACCCATCATGCGCGGCTGGCTGGGACCGTAGATGTCCGCGTCGAGCAGCCCTACCCGCCTGCCCTGACGCGCCAGCGCGACGGCGAGGTTGGAACTGACTGTGGACTTGCCCACGCCGCCCTTGCCCGAGGCGATGGCGAGGATCCGGTCGACCCCCGCGGGTTTCATCGGGGCCTCCTGCGGCTTCGGATGGCCGCCGATCTTGAGACTGGGGGGCGCTTCCGGCTTCTTCGCCGGGCCGTGTGCCGTCAGGGCGACCGACACGCTCCGCACGCCGGGCAGTTCCGCAACCACCTTCTCGGCGGCGTCGCGCAGCGGGCCCATGGCCTGCGCCACCTCGGCACTCGGCGCCTCGATCACGAAACGGACCACGTCGTCCTCGATCCGCAGGGCGCGAACGAGGTCGTGCGCCATCAGGCTCCGGCCATCGGGAAGGCTGACCCGGGAAAGGGCGGATTCGACATCGGACTTGCTGATCGGCATGAGAACCTCCTGTGCTTGTCCTTCACATGCCATTTTCTGCGAAAATCACAAGGGCGCGCGGCGACCTGCCCAAGCCTTTGGCAGGGTGCACAGGAATTCTACAGCGACTCCATGTTCTTGCTGCATGGCAGCATTGCAAAACTATCCATTGTGCAATTGCAGCATAAAGGCGATATTGAGCCTGTGAAGCGCGGCAACGCTCTTCAAGAGAAAGACCAGACGGGGTCATCCTCCTCCCGACACCGTCTGTTATTGGCGGCGACATCCTCCTCCTCCCTGATGTCGCCGCCCTTTTTCTGTTTCCCCCCATCCAAAGTCGTAGACGCCCGTGCAGGGCGCGTTGTTTATGCATTCATAACAACAGGTTGCCCCGACGTCGCCCATGCAAAAGCCGCATAACGGCGTTGCAGCGTTGGCCGTTGCGCGGAATTTTTCGAGGCGTATATGCCCCCTATCCGAAACGACGATGATATGAAAACAAGAGGCGCCACGATGGCATATTCAACGACAACAACAAACGCACCCACTTCTTCCTTGCTCGGCCGCATCGGCTCAGGCTTTGACGCGCTGGCAACCCGCTACAAGCAATACCGCATGTACCGCGAAACCTTCGACGGGCTGAGCGCGCTCAGCAACCGTGATCTCGCGGACCTCGGCCTGAGCCGCAGCGACATCAAGCGGATCGCGATCGAATCCTCGCGCATCTGACGCGATACAGAGATCGGTCGTCCCCTCCTCCCTTGGGACGACTGGTGACCGGGGCCACTGCACCTTCCTCCTCCCTGATGCAGCGTGGTCCCGTACAGACCCGAAACCGATCCTCCCTAGACGTTTCGGGCCGACAAAGAGCAGCGGTGCCGTCCTCCCACGGCACCGCTGTTTCTTTGTCCCCTCCCCACATCTCTGGTCTGGCGCCGCCCTTGCTTGACCCCGACAGGGCGCGCGACGGGTGGACCCACAAGCCAAATCGCCGAGGGGCCCCGAAGGGGATACGGCTATTTTGCTTGTGGGGCCGGACGGCGGGTGCCAGGACGGGATCAAGAAAGGGCGGTGCCGGACCCTCTGGGATGGTGGGCCCGCAGCGATAGTCAATAATGTAATGCGCGCGCAGCGCGCACCGCAGGATCAGACCCGCGCCGGCGGGATGCCTTCAGAACGGCACGTCATCGCAGCCGGACAGGAAACGCGAGACGACCTTTTTCACGCCGGCCTTCTCGAAATCCACCTCCAGCTTGTCGCCCTCGATCCCGATGATCGCGCCGTAGCCGAACTTCTGGTGGAACACCCGTTCGCCCATCGTGAAGCTGCTGACGGCGTTCATGTCTATGGTGACATTGCGCTGCTCGCGTGGCTGGCTGACACCGCGCTCTCCCGCGCGGGCCTGAAGACGGCGCCAGCCGGGCGAGTTGTAGACGTTCGCCTCCGCCGCCGCGTCGTGCAGGGTGCTTTTCGGCATGGCCGCGCCGAAACTGCCGCCGTAGAGGCCGGGCGGCGTGAGCACCTCGACGTGGTCCTGGGGCAGTTCGTCGATGAACCGCGACGGCATCGCGCTTTGCCACTGGCCGAACACCATGCGGTTCCCGGCGAACGAGATCGTGCAGAGTTCTTCCGCGCGGGTGATGCCCACGTAGGCCAGGCGGCGTTCCTCCTCCAGCCCCTTGATGCCGCTTTCATCCATCGACCGCTGCGAGGGAAACAGCCCGTCCTCCCATCCCGGCAGGAAGACGGCGGGAAACTCCAGCCCCTTGGCCGCGTGCAGGGTCATGATGCTGACCTTCTCGCCGCCGTCGTCGCTTTCGTTGTCCATGATGAGGCTGACATGCTCCAGGAAGCCCTGCAGGTTCTCGAACTGCTCCAGCGCCTTGACCAGCTCCTTGAGGTTGTCGAGCCGCCCCGGCGCCTCCGGCGTCTTGTCGTTCTGCCACATGCCGGTGTAGCCGGATTCGTCCAGGATGATCTCGGCCAGCTCCACGTGGGTGACCTCCGGCGGGCCCTCGTCGAAGACGGTGGCGGTCTGTTCGATCACGTCGTCCTCGCCGCCCGCCGCCGGGCGCAGCGGCCCGCGCAGCATCTTGTGCCAGCGGTCGATGCCGTCGATCAACTGGCGCAGCTGCGCCGCCCCCTTGCCGCCGATGCCGTCATGCGCCAGCAGGATACGGGCGCCCTCGACCAGGTTCACGCCGTGTTCGCGGGCGGTGGTCTGGATCTTCTGCTGCGCCACGTTGCCGAGGCCGCGCTTGGGCGTGTTCACGATCCGCTCGAACGCGAGATCGTCGTCGGGCGAGGTCACCACCCGGAAATAGGCCATCGCGTCCCGGATCTCCAACCGCTCGTAGAAACGGGGCCCCCCGATGACGCGGTACGGCAGGCCGATGGTCAGGAACCGGTCCTCGAAGGCGCGCATCTGGTGCGAGGCGCGCACGAGGATCGCCATGGAGTCGAGCCCGATCGCGTCCATGCCACGGGTGCCGCGCTGCATCGCCTCGATCTCCTCGCCGATCCAGCGGGCTTCCTCCTCGCCGTCCCAGTGGCCGATCAGGCGCACCTTCTCGCCCTCCTCGGCCTCGGTCCACAGGGTCTTGCCCAGCCGCCCCTCGTTGCCCGCGATCACGCCCGAGGCGGCGGCAAGGATATGCGGGGTGGAGCGGTAATTCTGTTCCAGCTTGACCACATGCGCGCCGGGGAAATCGGTCTCGAAGCGCAGGATGTTGCCCACCTCGGCGCCGCGCCAGCCATAGATCGACTGGTCGTCGTCGCCCACGCAGCAGATGTTGCGATGGCCCTGCGCCAGGAGCCGCAGCCAGAGATACTGGGCGACGTTGGTGTCCTGGTATTCGTCCACCATGATGTAGCGGAACCAGCGCTGGTACTGTTCCAGCACGTCCGGGTGTTTCTGGAATATCGTGACCATGTGCAGCAGCAGGTCGCCGAAATCCACCGCGTTCAGTTCCACCAGCCGGCGCTGGTACTGTTCGTAGATCTCGGTGCCGCGGTGGTTGTAGAGGCCCGCATCCGACGCCGGCACCTTGTCGGGCGTCAGCGCGCGGTTCTTCCAGCCGTCGATGATGCCCAGCAGCATCCGCGCGGGCCAGCGCTTGTCGTCGATGTTCTCGGCCGCGACGAGCTGCTTGAGCAGCCGCAGCTGATCGTCGGTATCGAGGATGGTGAAGTTGGATTTCAGGCCGACCAGTTCCGCGTGCCGGCGCAGCAGCTTGACGCAGATCGCATGAAAGGTGCCCAGCCACGGCATCCCCTCGACCTGCTGGCCCAGCGTCTGGCCCACCCGCGTCTTCATCTCGCGCGCGGCCTTGTTCGTGAAGGTCACCGCCAGCACTTCGTTCGGGCGGGCGCGGCCCGTGACCAGCAGGTGGACGATCCGCGTGGTCAACGCCTTGGTCTTGCCGGTGCCCGCCCCCGCCAGCATCAGGACCGGCCCGTCGAGCTGTTCGACCGCGGCGCGCTGCGCGGGGTTCAGGGAGTCCAGGTAGGGCTGCGGCCGTGCCGCCATCGCCCGAGCGGACAGCGAAGCGCCTTCGAAGGCGTCCATTTCATCAAAGCTGCTCATGGCGGGAAACATAGCGGTTCGCGGCACTGATGAAAAGCCGAGTTCTCATTATGTTCGCGCCCGCCGCGGGGCTGTTCGATCGGGCCGAATTACCGAAAGCAAGCTGCTGATTATCATGCATTTTTAAACGTCTTCGACGGTTCACCATTTGATAATGAATTTCCGTATACCTTTCACGAACGAAGGTTACGCAAAGAAGGACGACCCGATGTTCAAGACAGGAGACGCCCAGCGCCTGAAACGGCAGATCGACAGGTTCAACGTGCCCATGTTCATCGCGCAGCGCTACCAGGATACAGGCAGTTTCGAGGTACTGGCGCTGAACGCGCGCCACGAGAGCGTGACAGGGCTGTCCACGCAGGCCATCCGGGGCAAGCCGATCACGGATCTGCTGAACGCGAAACAGGCGGCGGCGGTGAGCCGCAAGTACGAAAAATGTCTGACCGAAAAGGCGACCCAACGCTATCGCGAGGTGCTGGACCTGCCCGAGGGCACGATGATCTGGGACACCACCCTGCAATATCTGCCCATGCCCGACGGCCCCGACCGCATCATCGGCAGCGCCGTCGTGCTGGAGAGGATCGAGCGTGACGACCACGACGAGATCGCGTTCGAGGACATGCGCTATCTCGCCACGACCTCGGTCTGTGAACTGGGCAAGATCTCCGCGCTTCTGGAGGCGGTGGAACAGGGTATTTACGCCCCCGATATCCTGAGCGGTTCGGCCGGCATGCTCGCGGGGCTGTGCCGGACCATCGATTCACGGCTGGACGACATCCGGTCGGCCGCGGAACGGCGCATCGCCGAACGCGCGACGCGCGCCGTCACCCGGAGCGGGCTTCACCTGATCAAGGATGCCGGTGATGCACCCGGGGCGCAGGACGAGGTCGATACCGCCATCGCCGCACTCGTCGGTCTGATCGAGCAGGGAACGCAGCACGACCGGCTGCGGCGACAGGCCGGGTGACACCCCCGCAGCGGCGCTTCGCGGAATCCGGCGGGCAGCCCGCGCGGTATCTGGACATTGCGGATGGTCCCGGCGCAAATGGCGCATGGACCTCGACAACAGATACCCCGCCATCGCCGACCTGCGCGCCCGTGCGAAACGGCGCATCCCCCCTTCGTGTGGGAGTACCTTGACAGTGGTACGGGCACGGAGGCGGCAAAGGCGCGAAACCGCAGCGCGCTCGACCGGATCGGCATGGTGCCTTCCGTCCTGCATGGCGAAGTCAAGCCGGACCTGACGACCGATTTCCTCGGACAGCGCTTTCCCTACCCGTTCGGCATCGCGCCGATCGGCATGTCCGGCCTGATCTGGCCCGGCGCCGAAGGCCACCTTGCCCGCGCCGCTGCACGCCGTGAGATCCCCTATGCCATCTCCACTGTGGCCACCCAGAGCCCGGAGGACATGGCCCCGCACCTCGGCAAGCACGCCTGGTTCCAGATGTATCCCCCCGTGATCCGGAGATCCGCGCCGACATGCTGGAGCGCGCGCGCAGCTCAGGCTTCGGGACGCTGATCCTGACGGTGGACGTCCCCAGTTCGTCGCGTCGCGAGAGGCAGGTCCGATCTGGCCTGACCAATCCGCCGCGCCTGACGCCGCGGCTGCTGGCGCAGGTCGCCACCCGGCCGGTCTGGGCCTGGCATACCGCACTGCGGGGCATGCCCCACATGCGCGGGCTGGACAAATACGTCACCGACGCCACCGCGAACCTGCCCCCGACCGCGCACATGGGCTACCTGCTGCGTACCGCCCCCGACTGGGACTACGTCGCCTGGCTGCGCGATGCCTGGGACGGCCCCTTCATCGTCAAGGGCGTGCTGCGGCCCGAGGACGCGGTCCGGCTCGAAGAGATGGGAATCGATGCCGTCTGGGTGTCGAACCACGCCGGACGCCAGTTCGACGGCGCCCCGGCGAGCATCGAGGCGCTGCCAGACATCCGCGCGGCGACCGGCCTCCCGCTGATCTTCGACAGCGGAATCGAAGGCGGGCTCGACATTCTGCGCGCGCTGGCGCTCGGGGCCAACTTCGTCATGCTGGGCCGGGCGTTCCACTTTGCGCTGGGGGCCTTGGGGCCGCGCGGCGTGGACCACCTGATCGACATGCTGGCCAAGGACATGATCTCGAACATGGGGCAGCTCGGCCTGTCCGATCTCGGCGCCCTGCCCGATCCGATTCTGCTGTCCTGACGTCGTTTTGCCATGACGGGACGCCGCAGAGCACCTTGCCAAAGTCCCGGCAGCGTGTGAGCCTGCGCTGGTGCCGCAGCGCAGCACGCCCGCACGTTACCATGCTGTCGAAGGAAACCTGATATGACCGAATTCTCCAAGATTCTCATTGCGAACCGGGGCGAAATCGCGATCCGCATCATGCGCGCCGCCAACGAGATGGGAAAAAGGACGGTCGCGGTCTTTGCCGAGGAGGACAAGCTGGGCCTGCACCGGTTCAAGGCGGACGAGGCCTATCGCATCGGCGAGGGGCTGGGCCCGGTGGCGGCCTATCTGAGCATCGACGAGATCATCCGGGTCGCCAAGGCCTCGGGCGCGGACGCGATCCATCCGGGCTACGGGCTGCTGTCGGAAAATCCCGACCTCGTGGACGCCTGCGTCCAGAACGGCATCACCTTCATCGGGCCCCGCGCCGAGACCATGCGCGCCCTGGGGGACAAGGCCAGCGCACGGCGGGTGGCGATCGAGGCAGGCGTGCCGGTCATTCCCGCGTCGGAGGTGCTGGGCGACGACATGGACGCGATCCGTGCCGAGGCGCGCGAGATCGGCTATCCCTTCATGCTCAAGGCGTCCTGGGGCGGCGGCGGGCGCGGCATGCGCCCGATCTACAAGGAAGAAGAACTGGAGGAGAAGATCCGCGAGGGCCGGCGCGAGGCCGAAGCGGCCTTCGGCAACGGCGAGGGGTATCTCGAGAAGATGATCCTCAAGGCGCGGCACGTCGAGGTGCAGATTCTCGGGGACAAGCACGGCGAGATCTATCACCTGTTCGAGCGGGACTGCTCCGTCCAGCGCCGCAACCAGAAGGTGGTCGAGCGCGCCCCCGCCCCGTACCTGACCGAGGCGCAACGCGCGGAACTGTGCGAGATGGGCCGCAAGATCTGTGCGCACGTGGACTACGAATGCGCGGGCACCGTCGAATTCCTGATGGATATGGAAGACGAGAAATTCTACTTCATCGAGGTGAACCCCCGCGTGCAGGTGGAACACACGGTCACCGAGGAAGTCACCGGGATCGACATCGTGCGGGCGCAGATCCTCATCGCGGAGGGCAAGACGATCGCCGAGGCGGCGGGCAAGCCCAGCCAGGGCGATGTGCAGCTGAACGGGCACGCCTTGCAGACCCGTATCACCACCGAGGATCCGCAGAACAACTTCATCCCCGACTACGGCCGGCTGACCGCCTATCGCTCTGCCACGGGCATGGGCATCCGGCTGGACGGCGGCACGGCCTATGCGGGCGGTGTCATCACCCGGTACTACGACAGCCTGCTGACCAAGATCACGGCCAAGGCACCGACCCCCGAGATGGCCATCGCCCGGATGGACCGGGCCCTGCGCGAGTTCCGCATCCGGGGTGTGAGCACCAACATCGCCTTTGTCGAGAACCTGCTGAAGCACCCCACGTTCCTAGACAACACGTACCACACCAAGTTCATCGACGAGACACCGGAGCTGTTCCAGTTCTCCTCGCGCCGCGACAGGGGCACGAAGGTGCTGACCTATATCGCGGACATCACAGTGAACGGGCACCCGGAAACAAAGGGCCACGCCCGCCCGCCCGCGCAGCTGCGTGACCCCCGGCCGCCCGCCACGCGGGGCGAGCCGATGATGGGCACCCGCAACCTGCTGGAGCAGAAAGGCCCGCAGGCCGTGGCGGACTGGATGAGCCAGCAGCGCCAGCTTCTGATTACCGACACAACCATGCGCGACGGCCACCAGTCCCTGCTGGCGACCCGGATGCGCAGCCATGACATGATCAAGGTGGCCCCCGCCTATGCCGCCAACCTGCCGCAGCTTTTCAGCGTGGAATGCTGGGGCGGCGCCACCTTCGACGTGGCCTACCGGTTCCTGCAGGAATGTCCGTGGCAACGCCTGCGCGACCTGCGCGAACGCATGCCCAACCTGATGACCCAGATGTTGCTGCGGGCCTCCAACGGGGTGGGCTACACCAATTACCCCGACAACGTCGTGCAGCATTTCGTCAAGACCGCCGCCGCCTCCGGCGTCGACGTGTTCCGCGTCTTCGACAGCCTGAACTGGGTCGAGAACATGCGCGTCGCAATGGACGCGGTGATCGAGGCCGACAAGGTCTGCGAGGGCACGATCTGCTACACCGGTGACATCTTCGACCCCGACCGGGCCAAGTACGACCTGAAGTACTACGTCAAGATGGGCCAGGACCTGAAGGCCGCGGGCGCGCACGTGCTGGGCCTGAAGGACATGGCGGGGCTGCTGAAACCCGCGCAGGCGCGCGTCCTGATCTCTGCGCTCAAGACCGAGGTCGGCCTGCCGATCCATTTCCACACGCACGATACCGCGGGCATCGCCTGCGCCACCATTCTCGCCGCGTCCGAGGCCGGTGTGGATGCCGTCGATTGCGCGATGGACGCGCTTTCGGGGAACACCTCGCAGGCGACGATGGGTTCGGTGGTTTCGGCGCTCCAGCACGGCGACCGGGACACCGGGCTCGACATGTCCGCGATCCGCGAGATTTCCGACTACTGGGAGGAGGTGCGCGCGCATTACGCCGCGTTCGAGACCGGGATGCAGGCCCCCTCCTCCGAGGTCTACCTGCACGAGATGCCGGGGGGGCAGTTCACCAACCTGAAAGCGCAAGCGTCCGCCATGGGGCTGGACGACCGGTGGCCGCAGGTCGCACGGACCTACCGCGACGTGAACCAGATGTTCGGCGATATCGTCAAGGTGACGCCCTCCTCGAAAGTTGTCGGCGACATGGCGTTGATGATGGTCAGCCAGGGCCTGACCCGCGAACAGGTGGAAGACCCGGACGTCGATGTGTCCTTTCCCGATTCCGTGATCGACATGATGCGCGGCAATCTCGGCCAGCCGCCCGGCGGCTTTCCCGACAAGATCGTCAAGAAGGTTCTCAAGGGCGAAAAGCCGAACCTGGAACGGCCGGGCAAGCATCTCGACCCCGTGGACCTGGAAGCGACCCGCAAGGACCTGTCGGAGAAGTTCGACGGCATGGAGATCGACGACGAGGATCTGTGCGGCTACCTGATGTATCCCAAGGTCTTTGTCGACTACATGGAACGGCACCAGCAGTACGGCCCGGTGCGCACCCTGCCCACGTCCACCTTCTTTTACGGGATGGAACCCGCCGAGGAAATCTCGGCGGAGATCGACCCCGGCAAGACGCTGGAAATCCGGATGCAGGCGTTGAGCGAGACGACGGAGGACGGCGAGGTCAAGGTCTTCTTCGAGCTGAACGGCCAGCCCCGCGTGATCCGGGTGCCCGACCGGAAGGTCGCCGGCACCGCCGCGAAACGGCCCAAGGCCGAGCCGGGCAACGACAAGCACGTGGGCGCGCCCATGCCGGGTGTCGTTGCCTCCGTCGCGGCGCAGGCCGGCCAGAAGGTCAAGCAGGGTGACCTGCTCCTGACCATCGAGGCCATGAAGATGGAAACCGGCATCCACGCGGAGCGTGACGCCGAGGTCAAGGCTGTCCACGTCCAGCCGGGCGCGCAGATCGACGCGAAGGACCTGCTGGTGGAATACGACTGACCGCTGCCGCCGCGGCATCCGCCCCCTGGTCGTACTTGCCCCGAGCCCGCCGTTCATGCCTGGACGGCGGGTTTTTCCGTTCTGGGGCCTGCCGGCAAAGGTCCGCATCGGCGTTCGATAGTTTCTTGACTGATTTAGTCGGAAAAAGTAACGATACCTTAATACCCGACTCGAATACTCAGCTTTGCAGTCGGAACCCAACCCGTCCCAGCCACCGCGACAGGCAGCCCGGATGTTCACGAAAAGGAGACAGACGTGACCAAGACCGAGCGTGACACAGACCGGGGGCCGCGCGCGACCGCCGCGTCGGCGTGGCGGGACATCGTGCAATCCGGCGGAGACGCCGCCAGCATCGAGGGGGTGGCCCTTGAACACCTGATGGATCTGGAGCGCGGGCGCGCCACGGGGACGGGACAATGACACTGATGTCCAAGCTGCCCACGCCCCGGCCGGATGCCGCCGCCGCGGACTCCGCCGTCTACGATGCCCGGGACCTTGTCGCGAACGGGGAAAAGGCGACCATCGTTCTGGACGGACAGACCTACATCCTGCGCATCACCCGCGCGGGCAAGCTGATCCTGACGAAATGACCGGCGCCGATCGCATTCCCGGCAGCAGCGTCGTGGGCCATCTGACCGACATTCCCCTTTGGGAGGCCGAGCTGATCCTGTCGATGCGCCTGTGGCGGGAGAGCCCCGAGGGACAGGCCGAAGTCAGCCGGGGGTTCGCGCGCTGCTATGGCCCCGCGGGCGGCGCCGCCGAGACGCGCGGTTTCGACCGCCTGCTCGGCGCGCTGTGCCGGCACGCCCGGCGTCCGCTGACCTGGCACGGGCTGGGCTGCAGCTGCATCGGCGCGGACGAGGCGGTGCTGCAGACCTTCGTGCGCGAGGCCGCACAGGGCGATCTTGCGGAGGCGGCGATGATCGCGAGCCTGATCGCCCCCGCCGCACAGGCCGAGCATCTGGCGCTGATGGCCGCCCAGGTCGGGCGCGCGATGCAGGGCATGGCCCGCAGCGCCCCGCCTTCCCGCCCCGGCAGGCCCGGCGCCGCAACGCCGGTACTGCATTGAAATCGACCCAGCCAAGGCGGCACCCCGCCCCAGTCAAACGAGGATAGCATGCCCAAAGTCCCCAGTCCCTGCATCGACGTCTGCAAGTTCAGGCGTGAAGGCCATTGCATCGGGTGTTCCATGACCAAGGCGCAGAAATCCGTGTTCAAGGGCCTCAAGAAGAACGGCGAGCGCGAGGCCTTCATCGAGCTGCTGGTGGCGCAGCAATCGGTGATGGGCCGCTATGGCCACTGGGAAAAGGCCTATGCGAACCGGTGCCGCAAGAAAAAGGTCAGCCTGTCGGTGCTGGACGGTGGCAAGGCGGCATGAGCGCGGTACGTCACAGGATCCTGGGCGCCTACGATTGCGACCCCGAAGGGCCGCCCGCCCCGACCCCGCTGCTGACCCATCTGCGCCGGGTGTCGCGGGACAGCCGGTGCAAGTCTTTCATCGACCTGTTCGGTGCCTGCGCCGCGCTGTCGGGGAACCGCGAGGTGGCCGCGCAGGCCGCGTCCGAGATCCTGATCCGCGGCCTGCATCAGGCGCTGGGCCGGCGCCCCGTGTTCTTCCGCGAGGGAGAGCGGGACACGTCCTTCGACGAGAACTGGCTGATGGCGCTGGCCCGTGCGCTGGATACCGACGACACCGCCAGCGCGACCTTCCTGCTGCATTCGCGCGTGCCACGCCACGCGCGGCGCAACCTGATCTTCCTGCTGGGCGCCGCTCTCTCGCCGCCTACTTCTTAGAATTATTCTAAATTGCCTTGCCAAGGCGATACGGCGCCTATATTGCTTGGGGTGCAAGCCAGCCGGATGCCAGCCAGCACCCCTTTCAAGATGCAGGAGGCGCAGATGACCCAGACAGCCCAGACCCTTTCCACCGATGCCAGCGCGCAGATCATCGAGGCGCTGAACCAGTGCGTCGCCGAAACCGCGGTGACCACGATGCTCGCCCAGAATTTCCACTGGAACGTGACCGGCATGGCCTTTGGCCCGCTGCATGAGCTGTTCCAGACCATCTACGAGGATCATTTCACCGCGCAGGATGACCTGGCCGAGCGGGTGAAGGCGCTGCAGGGCCATGCGGAAGGCACGCTCGCGGGCATGCTGAAACGGTCCAAGGTGGCCGAGGCCGAGGGGGAACCCGCCGCCGAAGAGATGATCCGCCTGCTGAAGGAAGCGCAGGAAACGCTGGCGGAAACGCTGGCCGGTGCCGGTGAACTGGCGGCCGAACAAGGCGATACCCTGACCGAGGACCTGTGCATCGAGCGCGGGCAGACACACGAGAAATTCGCCTGGATGCTGCGGGCGCACCTTTCCTGATCAGACCGGTGCAGATGCCGCGCGCCCGACGGCGCGCGGGGCCTGCCGGATGAGCGCAGGTGCCGCATTGCCAAGGCGCGCGATGCGGCTATCATTCGCCCATGCCGTACGAGTGGACCACACAGCCCGATGAAACGCCGCAGCGCATGCGCCTCTGGCCGCATGAATCCCTGCCGGCGCGGGGGTTCGCCGCCTTTATCCTGACCACCTTTACCCTGATCCTGATCCCGACGCTCCCCCTGCTCGGGACGATTTTGCTCTGGGGTCTGCTGCCCTTTATGCTTGCCGCGGTCGCGGGGATCTACTTTGCCCTGCAGGCCAACCATCGGTCCCGACAGATCGAGGAAATCCTGATTCTCGATGCCGACACGGCCCGGCTGACCCACCGCACGCCGAAGGGCGAGGTAAAGGAATGGGACTGCAACCGCTATTGGACAAAAGTCACCAAGTACGAAAAGGACGGCCCGGTGCCGCATTACATCACCTTGTCCGGGCACGGCCGCGAAGTCGAGATCGGCCGCTTTCTGAGCGAGGAAGAGCGGATCGCGCTCTACGACGACCTCAACCGGTCGCTGAGGCGCTGATATCCCCTGTTCAGGGGGTTTTACCGGAATTTTCGGCGCGATTAAGTCGAACGAGGTTCCGGAGATCGCCATGCCCCCCTTTGCCAAAGCCCCGCTTGCCCTGTTGATGATGCTCGCCCTTCCCGTCCGGGCGGAGGAACAGGTCGCCTGTACCATCCTCGGCTGCGAGAAGGTGAATATCGAGATTTCGGACTTTGCCGCCGCCGATGCCTTTTCGGTGCAGGAGGTGTGGTCGGTGGTCAACGACATCCTCGGCGTGTCCGGCCTCGCGCCCAATTTCCAGGTGGTCGAGACGCAGGAAGTCGGGAATGCCGCCGCCGTCATCATCGACGAGCAGCGGTACCTCGCGTTCAACCCGGTCTGGATGCGGACCTACCGGGACAAGCCGGACAGCAACTGGCAGCTTTATGCCGTGATGGCGCACGAGGTCGGGCATCACCTGCAGGGCCACACGATCACCGCGGGGGGATCACGCCCGCCCACCGAGCTGGAGGCCGACGAATACGCGGGTTTCACGCTGGCCGCGCTCGGCGCGACGCTGGACGAGACACAGGCGCTGTGGAAGAGCTTTGGCGAACAGGGGTCGGCCACGCATCCGCCCCGGTATCAGCGGCTCGCGGCGGTGCAGCGGGGATGGGAACGGCGCAAGGGCGCTGCCGGGCCGGTGCCTGCGACCCCCGTGGCCCAGCAGCCCGCCCCGCCCGCCGCACAGGCCCGCGCGCCCGCGATGGCCGGCGAATCCTGTCGCCAGCTCACGCTGGGGGCGGGTCCGGCCCGGGTCTGCGCCTCTTCCACGCTGGAATCGCAGGGGCGCAACAGCTACGTGCTGACGAACATGTTCGACAACGATCTCGCAACCGCCTGGGTGGAAGGTGTCGGCGGCACCGGCGAGGGCCAGCGCATCACCGTCAGTTTCGACCGGCCCACCACGGTCCGCCGTCTGGGCGTGGTCACCGGCTATGCCAAGTCGCAGGACATCTTCCTCAAGAACGGCCGCGTGCGCGAGCTGTACCTCGAAGCGTCCAACCGGGCCGAAGGCGCCATCGCCCTGCGGGACGACACCACCATGCAGGCCTTCGACACGACGGGTCTGGACGCGGTGAGCTGGATCAGCCTCACGATCCGGGCCACCTACCCCGGCAGCCGCTACAGCGACACGGCAATCAGCGAACTGACGCTTGACTGATGCAGCGCCGGCGGGGCCTCAGCTCAGCCGGTCCTTGACCATCGGGCCGACCTTGCCGAAATCCATCTGGCCGGTGTAACGGCCTTTCAGGGCGCCGATCACCTTGCCCATGTCGCGGATCGACGTGGCGTTCTGCTCCGCGATCGCCGCGTCGACGGCCTTGGCCACTTCCGCTTCGGACAATTGACGGGGCAGGAATTCCTCGATCACCAGGATTTCCCCGTTCTCGCGCTCCGCGAGGTCGAGCCGGCCGCCTTCCTCGTAGGCGCGGGCGGATTCCTGACGTTGCTTGGCCATCTTGCCGAGGATCGCCAGCACCTCGTCGTCTCCGACGCCATCGTCATTGCCGGTGGCGCGCGCCGCGATGTCCCTGTCCTTGATCGCGGCATTGATCAGCCGCAGGGTGGACAGGCGGTTCGCATCCTTGTCCCTCATCGCCTGTTTCAGCGATTCCGAAATGCGCGTGCGCAGTGTCATATGGTCCCCATTTGGTCCAGCAGGTGTCAAAGTGCCTAACATACCTTCACGCCGCCCGCCGCGCAATGGGGACGCACGTAACGTCAAGTGATTGATTTCGCTTCATATCTGTTTTCGCGCGCAGCCTTGACCCCATGACCGCCGGGCAGTAGGTTGCCAGCCGTTTACCCTGCCACATCCCGTTCCGGAGGCTGCCCCGATGTCCGCGCCCACTCCCCCCCGCCCGACTGCCTGTCTCGCCCTTGCGGACGGCTCGCTTTTCTACGGCATGGGGTTCGGCGCGACCGGCCAGACCACGGCGGAACTGTGCTTCAACACCGCGATGACGGGCTACCAGGAGATCATGACCGATCCTTCCTACGCGGGCCAGATCGTCACCTTCACCTTCCCGCACATCGGCAATGTCGGCACCAACCCCGAGGACGACGAGACCGGCGACCCGGTCGCGGCCGGCATGGTGGTGAAATGGATGCCCACCGACCCCAGCAACTGGCGCAACGCGCAGCCCCTGTCGGACTGGCTCGCGTCACGCGGCCGCATCGCGATTGGCGGCGTGGACACCCGGCGGCTGACCCGCGCGATCCGGCACCTGGGCGCGCCCCACGTGGCGCTTGCCCATGATCCGGAAGGCAACTTCGACATCGAGGGGCTGATCGCCGCCGCGCGGTCCTTTGCCGGGCTCGAGGGCATGGACCTTGCCAAGGATGTGACCTGTGCGCAGTCCTACCGCTGGGACGAGATGCGCTGGGCCTGGCCCGATGGCTATCCCACGCAGGACGCCCCGCGCCACAAGGTCGTGGCGGTGGACTACGGTGCAAAGCGCAACATCCTGCGGTGCCTCGCCTCGGCCGGATGCGAGGTCACGGTCCTGCCCGCGACGGCGACGTATGACGACATCATGGCGCACCAGCCCGACGGCGTCTTTCTGTCCAACGGGCCGGGGGACCCGGCGGCGACCGGCACCTACGCGGTGCCGATGATCCGCGAGGTGCTCGACAAGACGGACCTGCCCGTGTTCGGCATCTGCCTCGGACACCAGATGCTGGCGCTCGCGCTGGGCGGCAAGACCGTCAAGATGAGCCACGGGCACCATGGGGCGAACCACCCCGTCAAGGACTACGACACCGGCAAGGTCGAGATCACCTCGATGAACCACGGGTTTGCCGTTGACGGGCAATCCCTGCCCAAGGGCGTGCTGGAAACCCACGTGTCGCTCTTCGACGGCTCGAACTGCGGGATCCGGCTGGACGGCCGCCCTGTCTGGTCGGTTCAGCATCACCCCGAAGCCTCGCCCGGGCCGCAGGACAGCTATTACCTGTTCGAACGTTTTGCCGAGGCGATGGCCGCGCGCGGTAAGGTGGCGGCGGATGCCTGATAGCGGCCCCGCCCGTTAGGACGTTGTTAATCTTCTCTTAATCCGGCCTTAACCAATAAGGCCCTACCGTGCCGGCATCTTGAATAGCCGGGCTGGTAGAGCATGAGCAACCTTCGCCTGCATTGGCCGGAGGTGAAGGTCGCGCCGCCTGCGCCGACGGGCACGCCCCTGGGTCAATACCTGGTGGATGCCGGGACCATCGACGCGGCCGACCTGCGGCACGCCCTACGGGTGCAGATGCGCATCGACGCGCCGCTGGGTGAGATCCTGATCGCCGAGGGCATGGTCGGGCGCGAGGACGTGCTGAAGGCCCTTTCGCACCAGTACCGCGCCCACCGGGTCGACCTGTCCGCCGATCCGCCCGACATGGCACTTGGCCGCGATCTGCCCGCCGCGCTTTGCCTGCGGTTCGGCGTCGTGCCCTGGCAGCGGATCGGCGGCCTGCTGCTGGTGGCCACCGAACGGCCACAGGATTTCGACAGGCTGCGCGCCTGCATGGGCACCGGGGGGCTGGCCCTGCTCCCGGTCATTTCGGACGCGCGGCAGATCCGCCGTCAGATCGGGCGGCTCTACGGCCCGGAACTGGCGGTGAAGGCGGCGCAACGGGTTCCGGCGGTGGAAAGCTGCCGCACCTGGCAGTCCCGGCGCGGCGCTCGGCACTACGGCGCCGCCGCGGTTGTCACCGGCCTTATCCTCGCGCTGCTGGTCGCCCCGCTGTGGGTCATGACGGTCGCGATGCTCTGGGCGTTCGCCACCCTGGCCCTGAGTACCGGACTGAAGCTGGCGGCCTTCGTCACGCAGGTCTCCCCGCTTCAGGATGACACGCTCCCGCAGCCGCCGGGGACGGTCGGGCCGTTTCGCCTGCCCCGCGTATCGGTTCTGGTGCCGCTGCTCGAAGAGACGGAAATCGCGGGCGCGCTGATCGCACGTCTGTCGCGGCTGACCTACCCGAAGTCCCTGCTCAACGTGGTCCTCGTCCTTGAGGAACACGACAACCTGACGCGCGACACCATCGGCCGCACCGACCTGCCGGACTGGATCACCGTGATCGAGGTGCCGCAGGGCGACGGGCTGACCACCAAGCCGCGCGCGCTGAACTACGCCCTCGATTTCTGCGAAGGCAGCATCATCGGGGTCTGGGACGCGGAAGACGCACCGGCACCGGACCAGATCGAACGGGTGGTGACCCGCTTTCGGGACGCGCCGGGCAATGTCGCCTGCCTGCAGGGCGTCCTCGACTACTACAACAGCCGGGCCAACTGGATCTCGCGCTGTTTCACCATCGAATACGCCACCTGGTGGCGGATGATCCTGCCCGGCGTCGCCCGGCTGGGCCTTGTGATCCCGCTGGGCGGCACCACGCTGTTCTTTCGTCGCGACATTCTGGAAAGGCTGAACGGCTGGGATGCCCACAACGTGACCGAGGACGCGGACCTCGGCGTGCGGCTGGCGCGGCATGGCTATGTCACTGAACTGCTCCCCACCGTCACCTACGAGGAGGCAAACTGCCGCGCCTGGCCCTGGGTGCGGCAACGGTCCCGCTGGCTCAAGGGGTTTCTCATCACGTGGTGCGTGCACATGCGCCGGCCCGGCCAACTGCTGCGCGATCTGGGCTGGAAGCGGTTCCTGGGTGTCCAGACCCTGTTGCTGGCCACGTTCTCGCAGTTTGCCTGTGCGCCCCTGCTGTGGTCCTTCTGGATCACCCTCTTCGGGGTGACCCATCCTCTCGCCCTGACGCTGGGGCCGCACGCCACCTGGGCGATGGCGGCCGGTTTCGTCCTTGCGGAACTGGTGAACCTGACCATCGCCGCGGTGGCCGTGTCAGGGCCTGCGCACAGGCACCTGATGGTCTGGGTGCTTACGACGCCGATGTATTTCCCCATGGGCGCTCTCGCGGCCTTCAAGGCCTTGCGCGAATGTATCCGCGACCCGTTTTTCTGGGACAAGACGGCGCATGGGCTCTCGCCCGTCAGCCCTCGGTCTCGAGCCGCGCGGCCTCCTGCTTGAGCCGGGTCACGAAGGCGAGCGAAATATGCGCGCGCAATGCCTCGTCCGCGCCATCCTCGTCCCGCGCCTCGATCCGCGAGACGATCCTGTCGTGTTCGGCCTGCGCGATCTCTCCGCGTCCCTCGACGGCAAGCGAGGTCGTCGCCATCAGGGCCATGGAACGGTAGACGAGGTCAAGCTGCTGCACGAGATACCGATTGTGCGACGCGAGGTGGATCTGCTTGTGAAACCGGCGGTTCGACCGCGCCAGCGCCGTCGGATCGCCGACCAGCGCGTCATCGGCGCTGACCATCTCGCGCAGCACGCGGACCTCTTCGGGCGTGGCGTGCCGTGCGGCCAGCCGCGCCGCCAGCCCCTCCAGTTCGCCGCGCACCACGTAGAGTTCCGCCGTCTGGTTGTGATCGAGCGAGGCGACGATCAGGCTCCGCCCGTCGCGGGCCAGCAGCGACTGGGTCTCGAGCCGCTGCAACGCTTCGCGGATGGGCGTGCGCGACACGCCGAAACGGTCCGCAAGCTCGCTTTCCACCAGCCGGTCCCCCGGACGATAGATGCCGGAATCGATGGCATCGAGGATCATCGTATAGGCATCGGTGGAGCCGGGTTTGGGCGGCGGCATGGCATTTCCTTTCTGACGCGCCACCTTACCGCCCTTCGACCGCAGCGCAAGACTTGCGGGGCCGCGATGCAGCGCCTAACACGGGCACATGATGCGCGATGCCTTCTCTCACGTGGACACCTGGGTCTTCGACCTCGACCATACGCTGTACCCCCCTCGGCGCAGCTCTTTGCGCTGATCGAGGTGCGCATGACCGACTGGGTGATGCGTACTCTGGGTGTGGACGCCGCGGAGGCGGACCGCCTTCGGCTGCACTACTGGGAAACCCACGGCACCACGCTGGCGGGGCTGATGCGGGAACACGACGTCGATCCCGCCCCCTACCTGCAAGACGTGCACGATATCTCGATGGACAGCCTGACCCCCGATCCGGAACTGGCCGCGCAGATCCGTGACCTGCCGGGGCGCCGCATCGTCTATACCAACGGCTGCGCGCCCTATGCCGAACGGGTGCTGGCGGCCCGCGGCCTGAGCGGGCTGTTCGATGCGATCTACGGTGTCGAACATGCGGGCTTCCTGCCCAAGCCGGACCGCGCGGCTTTCGACACCGTCTTCGCGCTCGACGGGCTGACCCCGGCACGCGGCGCGATGTTCGAGGACGACGCGCGCAACCTGATCGCGCCCCACGCCATGGGCATGCAGACGATCCACGTCGCGCCGACGCGACGCGATGCCGCGCACATCCATCACCATACCGACGATCTGGCGGCTTTCCTTGGCCTGCTGAAGGGTTAAATAGCGGTCATGACATATGACTGCGACATCCTGATTTCGGGCGGCGGCATTGCCGGGCTCACGGCTGCGGCCGCATTTGGCACCGCGGGCTTCGACGTGATCTGCGTGGACCCTGCCCCGCCGGTGACGGCGCGCGATGCGGAAGGTGCGGACATGCGGACCACCGCCATGCTGCAACCCGCCCGCCGAATGCTGGAGAACGCGGGCGTCTGGGAGGCGCTGGCCCCCCAGGCAGCACCGCTGCAGATCATGCGGATCGTCGATGCCGGCGGGGCGGAGCCGGAACCGCGCGTCACGCGGGAGTTCAACGCCGCCGACATCTCGGACGCGCCCTTTGGCTGGAACTTTTCCAACTGGCTGCTGCGGCGCGAACTGGTGGGCCGGCTTGACGCACTGGACAGGGTCGATTTCCGCCCCGGCACCGGGACGACATCGCTGTTTACCCGACTGGCGGAGGCGCGCGTGACCCTGACCGACGGCAGCCGGATCAGCGCGCGGCTGGTGATCGCCGCCGATGGACGCGACAGCCCGATGCGCACCGCGGCCGGCATTCCCGTCACGACACGCCGCTACGGACAAAAGGCCCTTGCCTTTGCAGTGACCCACCCGATCCCGCACGACAACGTGTCGACCGAGATTCATCGCACCGGCGGTCCCTTCACGCTGGTGCCCCTGCCCGACCACGAAGGATTGCCGTGTTCGGCGATCGTCTGGATGGATGACGGGCGTGCGCAGCTTGCCCGGTCCACGATGCCGGTGCCTGAGTTCGAGCGCGAGATGTCCGAGCGCTCCTGCCACCTGTTCGGGCCGCTGACCCTCGTCACGCCGCGCAACCTGTGGCCCATCATCAGCCAGCAGGCCGCCCGGCTGAACGGGGAACGGCTGGCCCTGATCGCCGAGGCCGCGCATGTGCTGCCCCCCATCGGCGCGCAGGGGCTGAACATGTCACTGACGGATATCGCAACCCTGCTGGAGCTCGCGCAGGCCCGGCCGGACGGGCTGGGCGATGCCGAGATGCTGGACGCCTATCACAAGGCGCGCCATGGCGACATCCGGCTGCGGATCACGGGCATCGACCTGCTGAACCGCGCCAGCCAGGCCAGCACGCCGGTGGCCCGCGACGCCCGCGCCGCCGGGTTGGACGCGCTCTACAGCCTTGCGCCGGTGCGAAAGATGCTCATGCAGATGGGTTTGGGGGTCCGGTAAGACGTCTTCATCCTCGCGCCGGTGGCCCTGTCAGGTTTGAGTATTTGCAGCATAAAGAAGGACTTGGCCTCGCTTCTTTATGCCATAAATACTCCAACCCGACCTGTCGGATCGCGCTCCCGTCAGGGGATTACAGAACCTTGTCCACCACTGCCTTGAGCCGCGCAAGCGTGCCGTCCACATCGTACAGCTTGTCGAGACCGAACAGCCCCAGCCGGAAGGTGCTGAATCCCTCGGGTTCGCCGACCTGAAGCGGCACGCCCGCCGCGATCTGCATCCCCTCGGCGGCAAAGGCGCGGCCCGACTGGATTTCGGGGTCGTCGGTATAGCTGACGACGACGCCCGGCGCGCCGAACCCGTCGGCGGCGACGGAAACGACGCCCCTGTCGCGCAACAGGGCGCGCACACCGTCTCCCAGTCGCCACTGGGCCTCCTTCAGGCGAGCGAAGCCATGCTCGCGGGTTTCAAGGATGGTGTCGCGGAAGCCGCGCAGCGCGTCGGTTGGCATCGTCGCGTGGTAGGCATGGCCGCCGTCCTCGTAGGCCTTCATGATCGCGCGCCACTTTGCCAGATCGATGGCGAAACTGTCCGACGTGGTTTCGGCCAGCCGGGCCTCGGCGCGCTCGGACATCATCACCAGCCCCGCGCAGGGCGACGCCGACCAGCCTTTCTGCGGCGCCGAGATCAGCACGTCGACCCCCAGGGCGCGCATGTCGATCCAGGCACAGCCCGAGGCGATGCAGTCGAGCACCATGAGCGCGTCCACCTCCTGCGCGGCGGCGGCCATCTGCGCGATATAATCATCCGGCAGGATCACCCCGGCGGAGGTTTCCACGTGCGGCGCGAAAACCACCTGCGGCCGTTGATCGCGAATGGCCTGCACGACATCCTCGATCGGGGCGGGCGCGTAGGGGCTCGCCGGGGCATTGCCCTGCGGCCGGGCCTTCATCACCGTCACCGCGCCGGTCAGGTCGCCGTTCTCGATGATCTGCGACCAGCGGTAGGAGAACCAGCCGTTGCGGACCACCAGCACATCGGCACCGCGCGCGAACTGGCGGGCCACGGCCTCCATCCCGAAGGTTCCGCCACCGGGCACCACGGCCACGGCGTCGGCCTGGTAGACCTCGCGGAGCACGGCGGAAATGTCGCGCATCACCTGCTGGAACGCGGCGGACATGTGGTTGAGCGAGCGGTCGGTGAAGACCACGGAAAATTCTTCAAGACCCTCCGGGTCGATCGTGTTGAGCAGCGCCATGTCATTCTCCTGTTTGGTACGACTGCTAATCCTTTGCGCCCGCCTTGGCAAAGCCATCCGGCGGACGGCCGGAAATAAAGTCAGGGTCGCCGGGGTCCGCGCGGATCAGAGGGGGCCCGGCAACCGCTCCTCGCTCAGCAGCACGTTCGCTTCCACCTCTCCCGCGCCGGGCAGCGTCATGATGCGCCGCCGCAGGACACGTTCGAAATCCGGCAGGTCGCGGGCGACAACCCGCAGGCGGTAGTCGTACATGCCCAGCACGTGCTCCACCGTCTGGACTTCGGGAATGGCCACCACCGCGCGCTCGAAATCCTCGAGCGAGACGCGCCCTTTGGTCGCCAGCTTGATGCCGAGGAAGACGGTCACGCCGAAACCCAGCGCCTCGGCGTTCAGACGCAAGTGGCGCTCGCGGATGATGCCCGCCTCTTCCAGTCGGCGGATCCGCCGCCATGTCGCGGGCTGCGACAGCCCGAAGCGTTTACCGAGCGCGCTTGCCGACTGGCGCGCATCGCGGGCCAGCGCGCGGATGAGCTTGCGGTCGATGTCGTCGAGATCGGTCACAGCGGCAGCGCCGCCTCGCGCTTGATCCGGGCCACGTGCATCAGCGCCTCGATATCCGCGATGTGCGGCAGCGTGAGGATCCGGCTCCGGTAGATGTGCTGGTAGTGCGCCATGTCGCGGGCGATGATCGACAGCCGCGCGTCGACCCGGCCGAGAAACGTCTGCACCTCGATCACCTCGGGCACCTGCCGGGCCTCCGCGAGGAACCGGTCAAAGGCGTTCCCCTGCGTCTTGTCCAGCGTAACCCGCAGCGATACCTCGACCGCGTATCCCAGCGCGGCCCAGTTGATCACCGCGCCCACCCCGCGCAGCACGTCCGCTTCCTCGAGCCGCGCGATGCGGCGCGCCGCCTTGCCGGCGGTGATGCCGCAGCGTTCCCCGAGGTCGACGGGGCCGAGCGTCGGCTCCGCCTGCCAGTAGCGCAACAGGCGCCGGTCCAGGTCATCAAGCATGATTTTTCCGAGTTTCTCCATTTTGGCGAATGACATTTTTCATTGTTTCCCAAATACACACAGAACATCAATGGCGGCCAGCGCGAACTTCCCTATGGTGCGCAACGGAACACACCAACCAGAGGACATCCGATATGCGCGTTTACTATGACCGTGACTGCGACGTGAACCTGATCAAGGACAAGAAGGTCGCCATTCTCGGCTACGGCTCCCAGGGCCACGCCCATGCGCTGAACCTGCGCGATTCCGGCGCCAAGAATCTCGTGGTCGCCCTGCGCGAAGGCTCGCCCTCGGCCAAGAAGGCCGAAGGTGAAGGCCTGAAGGTCATGGGCATCGCCGAGGCCGCGGCCTGGGCCGACCTGATCATGTTCACGATGCCCGACGAACTGCAGGCGGAAACCTACAAGAAATACGTCCATGACAACATCCGCGAGGGCGCCGCGATCGCCTTTGCCCACGGTCTGAACGTCCACTTCGGCCTGATCGAGCCGAAGGAAGGCGTCGATGTCATCATGATGGCACCCAAGGGCCCCGGCCACACCGTGCGCGGCGAATACGTCAAGGGCGGCGGCGTGCCCTGCCTCGTGGCGGTGGACAAGGACGCGTCGGGCAAGGCGCTGGAAATCGGCCTCTCCTACTGCTCCGCCATCGGCGGGGGCCGTTCGGGCATCATCGAGACGAACTTCCGCGAGGAATGCGAGACCGACCTCTTCGGCGAGCAGGCGGTTCTCTGCGGCGGGCTGGTCGAACTGATCCGCATGGGTTTCGAGACACTGGTCGAGGCGGGTTACGCGCCCGAGATGGCCTATTTCGAGTGTCTGCACGAAGTGAAGCTGATCGTCGACCTGATCTACGAAGGCGGCATCGCCAACATGAACTACTCGATCTCGAACACGGCGGAATACGGCGAATACGTCTCCGGTCCGCGGATCCTGCCCTACGACGAGACCAAGGCGCGGATGAAGGCGGTTCTGTCCGACATCCAGAGCGGCAAGTTCGTGCGCGACTTCATGCAGGAGAACGCCGTGGGTCAGCCCTTCTTCAAGGGCACGCGCCGCCTGAACGACGAGCATCAGATCGAACAGGTCGGCGAGAAGCTGCGCGAGATGATGCCGTGGATTTCCGCCGGCAAGATGGTGGACAAGGCCAAGAACTGATCGGCCAGACGGCCCGATCCGATACAGGAAGGCCCGGTCGCAGGACCGGGCCTTTTCGTTGCGCGGGGCGGCGTCTCAGACGTCCGCCGGTTTGCCCTTTGAAGGTGCATCCGCCGCGAGGGTGGATTTGGGGGCTTCGGGCGTTTTACGCCTGTCGTCCACCCTGCGTTTGCTTCTGAGGGCGACATACACCACGATGGCCAATGTCACGAAGGCCAATAGGCCGGTCAGTATCGTCCAGTCCATGTTCAGTTCCTCCTTCGGAAGCGAACATGCGAAACGACCGGAAAGTTCCCGCGCTGGTTATCACGGCTGCCCGACGCGACCGGTTGTCAGTCCTTGCGGTTGCGGCGTCCGTCCTTGCGGACCTGCATCCAGTACAGAATGGCGACAATGGCGAACGCCATGCCCACGACAACGATGAAGCCTTCGGTATCCATAAACCTTCCTTGTCCGGTCCCGCGCGCGGCGGGCAATGCGGAACATAGCTTTTCTCGCCGATGGTCAATACGGTCGCCCGCAGTTTCGGGTTGTGACGGATCGGGACATCGGCCTATCTGGCGCCATGGACACCACCCCCCGGATCACCGCGACAAGCTGGCTGATGATTGCCACGCTCGGCATCATCTGGGGCGGCACCTTCATGGTGACGGAAATCGCCCTGACGGCCCTGCCCCCCTTCTGGGTCGCGGCGGCGCGGGTGGGGCTGGCCTCGCTGGTGATGGTGGTGATCTGGACCCTGCGGGGCCGCCCCCTGTTTTATGCCGCGCCCGACCGGTCCCAGGTCGTTGCCCTTGTGTCCGTGGGCGCGCTGAGCGGTGCGGTCCCCTTTGCCTTTCTCGCCTGGGGTCAGCAGCATGTGACCTCGGGGTATGCGGGGGTCAGCATGGCCTCCACCGCGTTGATCCTGCTGCCGCTCGCGCATTTTCTTGTGCCGGGCGAACGGATGACCCTGCGCCGGCTGGCAGGTTTCCTGATCGGTTTTGCCGGGGTTGCCGTGCTGATCGGCGGTCAGGCACTGGCGCATACCGGCAGCACGCTCGAGACGGCGGGACGGCTCGCCTGCTTGGGCGCGGCGTCATGCTATGCCCTCAGCTCGATCCTGATGCGGCGCCTGCCGCCTGTCGACCCCATCGGCCTTGCCACGGTCCTGCTGCTCATCGGCACCTGCCTGTCGGTGCCGCTTGCGCTGGCCGTCGACGGCTGGCCGCCCGCGATCGGCAGCGCCTACATGCTGGGCGTCATCGCGTTTCTGGGCATCGTGCCTACCGCCGCGGCGAACTTCCTGAGGGTGCTGGTGGTGCGCAGCGCCGGTCCCGTCTTCATGTCGCTGGTGAACTACCAGGTGCCCCTGTGGTCGGTATTGCTGGGCGCCGCGCTGCTTGGCGAACCGCTGCCGCCCAGCCTGCTGCAGGCCATGGCACTGATCCTTGCGGGACTGGCGCTCAGCCAGTACGGCGCCCTGCGGCGGCTCTTTGCCCGGCCCTGAGGCCCGGAGCCTTCAGGCCTCGACCGACTGCGAGACCGCCGCGACGACGCTGTCCACCGCGCGGGCCATCAACTCGGCGTCCTCGTGTTCGGCCATCACCCGCACCAGAGGTTCGGTGCCCGACTTGCGGATCAGCAACCGGCCTCCTCCGGACAGTTCCGCCTCCGCCTGCGAGATCGCGGCCTGCACATCCGGCATGTCCAGCGGGGTCTGCCCCGCGCCAAAGCGCACGTTCTTCAGCAACTGCGGCACCGGGTCGAACTGGTGAAGCAGCTCCGAGGCGCGGCGGTCCGCACGGACCATTTCCGCCAGGAACTGCAGACCGGCCATGAGGCCGTCGCCGGTGGTGGCGTGGTCCGTCATCACGATGTGACCGGACTGTTCGCCGCCGAGGTTGTAGCCCCCCTCGCGCATCCGTTCGACGACATAACGGTCGCCGACGGCGGTGCGTTCGAGCCGCAGGCCGCGGTCCTGCAGAAACTGCTCGAGCCCGAGGTTGCTCATCACCGTGGCGACCAGCGCGTCGCCGGCCAGCCGCTGCTCCGCCGCCCACCGCGCCGCCATGAGCGCCATGAACTGGTCGCCGTCGCCGACGTTGCCGTTCTCGTCGATCAGGATCACCCGGTCGGCGTCACCGTCAAGGCAGATGCCGACATCCGCCCCATGGGCCACCACCGCTTCCGCCGCCGCTTCGGGGTGGGTGGACCCGCAGCTTTCATTGATGTTGTGCCCGTTCGGCGACACGCCCATCGGCACCACCGTCGCGCCCAGTTCCCAAAGCGCCATGGGTGCGACGTGGTGCGCCGCGCCGTTGGCACAGTCGATCACGACCTTCAGGTCGTCGAGCCGCATCTGGCGGGGAAAGCTGGATTTCACCCGTTCGATATACCGGAACCGGCTGTCGTCGATCCGCTTGGCCCGGCCGATCTCGGGGGCCTGGACCATCTCGACCCCATCGGCCACCAGCGCCTCGATCTCGGCCTCTACCTGGTCCGACAGCTTGTAGCCGTCAGGGCCGAAGAACTTGATCCCGTTGTCCTGCGCGGGGTTGTGGCTGGCCGAAATCATCACGCCGAGATCGGCGCGCATGGACCGGGTCAGCAACCCGACTGCCGGTGTCGGCACCGGCCCCAGCAGCAGCACGTTCATGCCCGAACTGGTGAGCCCCGCCGTCAGGGCGTTCTCGAACATGTAGCCCGACAGCCGGGTGTCCTTGCCGATCACCACGCGGTGCACGCCCTTGCCTTCGCGACGGAAGTACCTGCCGACGGCCGCGCCGATGCGCAGCGCCATCTCGGCGGTCATCGGGTGGATATTGGCGGTGCCGCGCACGCCGTCGGTGCCGAAAAGCTTAGTCATCTGCCCGTCCTGAAATAGCCGCACGCCAGAGCGTGATCGCCTGTACGGTATCTCTCACGTCATGAACCCGCAACATCTGGACACCCTGCGTCACCCCCGCGAGGGCGACGCCGATGGACCCGCCTGCGCGGCTTTCCGCCAAGGGTGCGCGCCCGAGTTTCCCGATGAAACCTTTGCGTGAGGCACCAAGCAGGATCGCGACACCCAATCCGTGAAACAGCGACAGGCCTGAGAGCAAAGCAAGGTTGTGCTGGATGGTCTTGCCGAAGCCGATGCCCGGATCGGCGATGATGCGCCCGCGCGGAATGCCCGCGGCGACCAGTGCGCCGATGCGCGCATCGAGGTAATCGTAGACGTCCAGCAGCACGTCGTCGTAGCGCGGGTCGTCCTGCATCGTGGCGGGATCGCCGAGCGCGTGCATCACGCAGACCGGGACGCCTGCCTCGGCCGCGACCCCCTGCAGCGCGGGGTCGTAGCTGAAGCCGGACACATCGTTGATGAGCCCCGCGCCCGCGTCGAGCGCCGCGCGCGCGACATCGGCCTTGCGCGTATCGGCCGAGATCAGCACGCCGCTGTCGCGCAGCCCCGCGATGACCGGCACCACGCGGCGGGTCTCCTCCCCGGCCGGGACGGTCACCGCGCCCGGACGGGTGGATTCACCGCCGACATCCAGAATGTCGGCGCCGTCCTCGCGCATCCGCAGACCCGCCGCGATGGCGTCCGCCGCGGCGGCGTGCTTGCCACCGTCGGAGAAACTGTCGGGCGTGGCGTTGAGGATACCCATCACGCGGGGCCGGTCGAGGCTCAGACCGCCGATGTTCGGCCTCGGGTCCGTCAGGGTCGCCAGCCGGCTGGCCGGCACGTCACGCGCCGGGAGGATGGCGGGCGGTTCCTGCCGGGACAGGACCTCGACCTGGTTGAACCAGGCCCATCCCCCGGCGAGAGAATGGGCGTCGTCCGGACGGACGGTGCCGACCTGCACCAGCGGGCGAACGTAGCGCATCAGAGCCGGGCCTGATCGAGGGCCACGCCCTGCAGGGGCACATCCGCGCCATCGGGCAGGTCGGCACCGATCACCAGCATTTCCTGCGCATCGAACGTCGCGGCGAACCATGCGGCCAACGCGACCGAGTCGCGGGGCTGGACGGAGGGCGAATCGACCGAATCCAGCACGATCTTGGACGGGGCCCAGACGCAGGTCTGCCCGTTGCGCATCGCCCAGTCGAGCTCCGTGCGGGTGGCCACCACCACGCAGCGGGGATCGCGCGCCGCCAGCACCCAGGCGTTCTGTTCGATCGCGAGCAGGTCGATCCGGCGTTGCGCCATGCGGTGCGGCACCTGCGGGGCCGTCCGGTCCGGTGCGCCGACGCAGAGGATCAGCGGACGACCGAGCGTTTCCAGCTGGTCCAGCCAACCCGGCAGATGCGGCGAGGCGATGGCGGCATTGCCGAAATACACGAGTTCGGGATGCGGCGCGGCATCCGGCGAAACCTCGGCGGCGGGGGCATCGCCGCGCGCGCGCACGATCTCTACCCCGAGCGCGCCGGGCCCGCGGTCCAGCTTCTCGATCCGGACGAAGGCGCGCACCGCCTGAGGCTCCAGCAGGATCCGCTCGGCCACCCTTTCGGCCAGCGTTTCCAGCAGGGCCAGACGCTCGACCGCCAGTTCGGCGGCAATGGCCTCCGTCACGCGGTCATAGCTGAGGATACGGTCGACGTCGTCGTCCACGGGCCCGGTCAGGGGCTGTACTTCGACGACCACGTTGAAGCAGACCCGCTGGGTGACCCCGCGTTCGGCCTGAAAGGCCCCGATCTCGACTTCGACGATATGATCGCGCAGTGAAATGCGGTCCAGCGGGTCCGGCCCGGCCAGGGCCTCCGCCCGCTCTGAGGGGTGGGCAAAAGCAAGGCGGGCTTCATCGGACATGGATCGGGCTTTCGGCAAGGGGGCAGATCGCGGGCGGAGGTTTCGGGGTCTCTCTACCCGCTCGGCGCGTCCTTGACAGCCCGCAATCCGTCGGACTGGCGCCCGAAAGCGGCGTCAGTTCGACGCCGACCGCCAGGTATGGCGATAGAAGAGGTGCACGCCGATGCGGGTGGTCCGGGTGTAGACCTGGCTCCAGCGCGGACGCACGGCGGTGGTGTGGTAGTGCGTCGCCCCATCGGTCAGCGGCGGCACCTTGCCGTCGATGGTGTACTGGGCGACCTTGGCGACCCGAGCAAAGGCCATCGGCTCGGCAATGACCTCCTTGTGGCCATCGCAGGTGTAGGTGAACTGGCACTGGTACTTCTTGCCCGTGCCCTGGTTGATGACCCCGCAAAAGGAACCGGGGAAACGTCCGCTCTTGACGCGGTTCTTGATGACCTCGGCAACGGCGAACTGGCCCTTGACGGTTTCACCCCGCGCTTCGAAGTACAGCGCCTCGGCCAGGCAGCGCCATTCGGCGGAACCCGTCGCCTTGGGCTGGGCATCGAGCCAGGCCTGCGAGAATTTCACGTCGCCCTGCGCCCCCTTCGGCGCGGAGACGAAGGACTTCAGCCGCTTCGCGCCGGCGGATTTCAGACCGTTGGTTTCCAGCCGCGCGAGTTCTTGGGCCTGGAAGGCATTGGCGTGGGCCGCGACGGGCAGAACCGTCATCAGTGACAACAGCACGAGGCTGGCGGCAGAGAGGAACAGACGCATTTTGCGCACCATTATGTTATTTCAGCTTGGGCGGGCCTAGCCAAGATCGGCGCGCAGGTAAACCCGTGGGGCCGTGCGACATGTTGAACGGCCAGTTCTAGCCGGCAAAGACCCGCCTGCTACCCGATCTTGTGGGCGATCGCCAACTGGGCCGCCGCCAGACGTGCAACCGGAACGCGAAACGGCGAACAGGAAACGTAGTCGAATCCCGCAGCGCGGCAAAAGGCAATCGATTCGGGGTTGCCGCCGTGCTCTCCGCAGATGGACAGGGTGATGCCCGGCTGGGTTGCACGCCCCCGTTCCGCGCCGAGCTTGAGCAGCTCCCCCACCCCATCCGTGTCGAGCACGTGGAACGGATCTTCGGGGAAGACCCCCTGCTGGACGTAGTTCGACATGAAGCGGCCGGCGTCGTCGCGCGACAGGCCATAGGTCATCTGTGTGAGGTCGTTGGTGCCAAAGCTGAGAAAGGCGCAATGCGGCGCGATCTCGCCCGCGCGCAGCGCCGCGCGCGGAGTTTCGACCATGACCCCCAGCCGGTAGGTGAACTGAACGCCGGTCTCGTTGCGGACGGCGGCGGCGATGGCATCCACCGACGTCTTGATGAGTTCCACCTCCCGCCGGGCGCTGACGAGGGGAATCATGACCTCGGGGACCACAGGCTCGCCGTCGCGGCTGGCGGCGATGGTCGCCTCGAAGATCGCGCGGGCCTGCATCTCGTAGATTTCCGGCACCACTACACCCAGCCTTACGCCGCGCATGCCCAGCATCGGGTTGTATTCGCTCAGGCCCTCGACGCGCCGTGTCACGTCCGACAGCGGCAGGTTCAGCGCTTCGGCCAGTTCGCGCTGCCCCGCCTTGTCCGACGGCAGGAATTCGTGCAGCGGCGGATCGAACAGGCGGATGCAGACCGGCTGCCCCTGCATGATGCGGAAAAGCTGGGTGAAATCGTCGCGCTGCATGGGCAGCAGCCGTTCCAGAACCGCGCGCCTGTCCTCGCCGGTTTCGGCAAAGATCATCTCGCGCATGACGGTGAGGCGGCCGGGATCGAAGAACATGTGTTCGGTCCGGCACAGCCCGATGCCGTGCGCGTTGAAGTTCCGCGCGGTCTGCGCATCGGCCGGGGTGTCGGCGTTGGCGCGGATCTCGATATCGGCGGCGCTCTCCGCCCAGGACATCAGGCGGTTGAAGGTCTCGTCCAGCGCCGCCTCGCGCATCTGCGCCGCCCCGGCCAGCACCTGTCCGTTGGTGCCGTCGACCGTGATCTCGTCGCCGGTCGAAAACACCCGGCCATCCGGCGCGGTGATCTGCCCCTTGCGCAGGTTGAAGCGCATGTTGGACGCGCCCACGACGCAGGGCAGCCCGATCCCGCGACCGATCACCGCCGCGTGACTGGTGATCCCGCCCCGTTCGGTCAGCACCGCGGCGGCCGCATGCATGCCGCGAATGTCCTCGGGCGATGTTTCGCGGCGGATCAGGATGCAGGGTTCGCCGCGTGCCGCGCTGGCCTGGGCCTCTGTCGCGGTAAATACGATCCTGCCGGTGGCGGCGCCGGGGCTTGCGGCGATACCGCGCCCGATCACGTCGCGCTTGGTGCGCGGATCGACCTGCCGGTGCAGCAGTTCCGTGAGGGTGCGCGGCTGCACGCGCATCAGGGCCTCTTCGCGTGGGATGATCCCGTCATCGGCCAGTGCCACCGCGATCCGTACCGCCGCCCGCGAGGACCGGGCCACGCGCACGCCGTCGAGGATGTGCAGGCGGCCGTTCTCGATCACGAACTCGACCTGCATCTCCTCGCGCAGTTTTCGCCGCATCAGCGCGGCGTGTTCGGTAAGCTCGGCAAAGGCGTCCGGCACCAGTTCCTCGAGCGAGTCGCCGCGGGGATCGCGGGTGAGATAGAGCGCCGCCGCATCCCCTTCGAGCGCGTCGCGGCCCTGTGACTGGCTGAGATAGCGCCCGGTGATCTGCGGCGCGCCCGAGTCGCTGTTGACCAGTTGCAGCACCCCGGACCCGCATTGACCGGACCCGACCCCAAAGGCCATTTCCTGCACCACCAGCCCCAGCCCGGCATCCGCCGGCGCCCCTTGGCCTGGCGCAGCAGACGGGCCGAGGTGCCGTTCCACGCCCGCGCCATCGAGCGCAGGACCGCGGAAAGCTGGGTCGTGCGGTCCTGCGGAAAGGTTTCCTCCGTCTCCTGCTCGTAGGCCTGCAGGGACTGGGCCAGCGCGGCGCTGCCATCGCCGTTGACCTCGTCGAACATGTCGGGATCCAGCCGGGCCACGTTGACCGCGTAGGACTGCACGAACCGGGTGTAGAGACGCGCTGCCGCGTCTTCCCCCAGCGAGGCCGAAAGCACCTCGTGCATGGCGTCGTTCATGCCGATGTTCAGCACCGCGCCCGGCCCGCCCCAGTCGGGATCCTGACTGGACGGGCGGACGCACAGCATCGCATCCTGCGGGAATTCGCCCACGACCGCATCGACGTTGGGCAGCTGCGCGTCGGCCAGATGGCGTACCGCTTCAAAAGAAAGGGCCACGGTGCGCGGGACCGGCAGGTTCAGCCGCACCAGCCGCTGCAGGCATTTTGCCCGCCCCCCGTGAGTCTCGTTGGTGATGGGCGCGGTGGCCGTGACTAGTGTGGTATAGGGGTTATTCTGCACTGCAGCACCTTGGACATTCCCCGGCAGCATAGGCCGATTGCGCGGTCTGGCAAGCCCCGCGCCCTGCCCGTCCGGCCGCGGGACAAGGCCACGATCAGCCTTCGAGCCGGGTCAGATCGGCGACCGACGTGCAGGTGGTGCGGATCCGGCTCAGCAGGTTCAGACGGTTGCGCCGGATCGTGCCATTGTCCGAGTTCACCTGCACCGCTTCGAAGAAGGCGTCGATGGGGCCACGCAGCTCTGCCATCGCGGCCATGGCGGTGGCGAAGTCCTGCGTCTCCATCGCGATGCCGATCCGCGCCTCGGCAGCGTCGAGCGCGTCGAAAAGCGCGCGCTCCTCCTCCGTCTCGGTGAACTTGCGGTCGGCTCCGAAGGAGTATTCGACGCCATCGGCCTCCTCCGCCTGCGTGAGGATGTTGTTGGCGCGCTTGAAGCCCTGGATCAGGTTCTCGCCGTCATCGGTTTTCAGCGTCTCGTTCAGCGCACGGGCACGTTTGACGAGAAGGGTCAGGTCGTCGCTGCCCTCCATCGCGATGCAGGCGTCGATGATGTCGTGGCGGATGCTCTGGTCGCGCAGGTAGACCTTGAGGCGGTCGTGGAGGAAGGCGAGGAGGTCAGTCAGTGCTGCGCCGTACTCATTGCCTTCTTCCCAAGCATGCATTTTGCCACTCGCACGAAACAGGTCGGCCAAAGCAAGACCAATATCATTCTCCACCAATATCCGAATAACCCCCAACGCCGCCCGCCTCAGCGCAAAGGGATCCTTGCTCCCGGTGGGCTTCTCGTCGATGGCCCAGAAGCCGGTCAGCTTGTCGATTTTCTCGGCCAGCGCCACGGCGATGGAGACGGGCGCGGTCGGCACCTGGTCGGACGGCCCCAAGGGCGCGTAATGCTCCTGCGCGGCGGCAGCGACATCGGCCGGCAGCCCGGCGGCTTCGGCGTAGTAGCGGCCCATCAGGCCCTGAAGTTCGGGGAATTCGTAGACCATCTCGGACGACAGATCCGCCTTGGCCACGCGGGCGGCCTGTTCGGCGCGGTCGGGATCGGCGCCGACCATCGGGGCGATCTCGCGCGCGAGTGCCGCCATCCGGTCGATCAGTTCGGCCTGCGTGCCCAGCTTGTTGTGGAAGGTGACGTCGCGCAGCGCGTCGACCCACGTCTCCATGCCCTTTTCGGACGTCGCCACGCGCAGGTCGTTTTCCCAGAAGAATTTCGCGTCCGACAGGCGCGCGGAAAGCACCTTCTCATTGCCCGCGAGGATCGTCGCACCCTCGTCCGCGGTCGTGCGGTTGGCGACGGTGATGAACTTCTCGATCCGGCCCGTCTTGGGATTCTTCACGGAAAAGAACTTCTGATGCTCGCGCATGGAGGTCTGCAGCACCTCGGGCGGCAGGTCGAGGAAATCGGGGGCGATGGGGCCCATCAGGACCACGGGCCATTCCACGAGGCCCGCGACCTCGGCGAGCAGTCCCGCGTCTTCGACCACTTCCATCCCGGCGGCGAAGGCGAGGTTCGTCGCGTCGTGCCAGATGGTATCCGCCCGGGCCTGCGGGTCGAGCGTGACGCAGGCCCGCGCCAGCTTGGCCTCATAATCCTCGAACCCGGTGACGGCAAAGCTGTCGGGCGCCATGAAGCGGTGCCCCCGGGTGCTGTCGCCCGCCCGGATGCCGTCAATGTCGAGCGGCACCACCTCGGCCCCGCTCTCGTCCGAGATGAGGCAGATGATGGAGTGCAGCGGACGCACCCATTTCAGCGTCCCGTTGCCCCAGCGCATCGACTTCGGCCAAGGAAAGGTGCGGATCGTGCGTTCCAGCACCTCGGCGACGATCTCCGCCGCCGGGCGCCCCGGCTTTTCGATACGTGCGAACAGGATCGTGCCCTTCGGGGTCTCGCGTTCCTCCAGCGCGTCCCGGCTGACGCCGGCGCCGCGCAGGAACCCTTCGATCGCCTTTTCGGGGGCATCCGCCTTGGGGCCCTTGCGTTCCTCGACGGTGCGCGGGCTGGCGGCGAGCATCCCCTCCAGCGCGAGGGTCAGGCGGCGGGGCGTGGAAAAGGCGGCGGCATGCGCATAGGTCAGACCCGCTTCGACCAGACCGTCTGTTACCAGCTTCTGCAGGTCGGCGGCGGCGCGGCTTTGCATGCGGGCGGGAATTTCTTCCGAGAAGAGTTCGATCAGCAGGTCTGGCACGGGTCACACTTTGGTTGGGAACGTGGCGGAGGGATAACTGTCGCGCTCCCTGCCGTCCAGACCCAGCCGTCAGCCTGTGGCCGCTTTTGCCAGCGTTTCCACGTCCGGGCCTTCGACCTTGGGCACGATACGAAACACGGCTTCAACGACGTTGTAGAGCGCGAAACCCAGCAGGCCCACGCCGGCGATCCCCAGAAGAACCGGCCCGTAGGGCTGCGTCCGCAACGTGTGCAACGCCTTGCCCAGTCCGCCGGCCTGCGACGGATCGGCGTTGAGGGCCGCGATGCCGATAGACAGCGCCACGAGCGACAGCAGGATCCCGTAGACGATCAGGCCACCCTTGATCGCCGGATCGAACCTCGTGGTGAAGGTCGAGGCGGCGAGGTGTTCCTTGTACTTCCCGCTCCACCCCTTGTAGCAATAGTAGATGCCGGCCCCCAGCAGCACGAGCGCGCCCACGGCCACGATGTAGCGGCCCATCGGCATGCTCATGAGCTTGGCCGTCCAGTCCTGCGTGCTGTCGCCGCCCGATCCGCCGTTGCCCATGGCGAGCGACAGCACCGACACGCCGATACCCGCGTGGATCAGGCCAGTAGCCACCTGACCGCCCCGCGCGACGATCCCCTTGGCATCGGTGCCATGATCCTCGACGTCCGCGATGCCCGCGATGACGCGCCAGACCATGTAGCCCAGAAGGCCGATGCCGATCATCCAGAGTGCGACGACACCGTAGGGCTGCGCGCGAAGTGTCTGGAGGGAATCCTCGGTGCCCGACGCCTCGACCGAGGTGAAGGCGGCGATGATGGCCAGCACCCCTATCGTCGCGTAGATCATGGCCCGCGCACCGTAGCCCGCGCGCATCACCCATTTCAGACCTTCGTGTGACTTGTCCGCCATGTGCAGCGCCTCCCCATGAAGGGCAGAGCGCACGAGCCCGGCATATGGTTCCAGCAAATCCGGTAATTGCGCGCTCAGTCCGCGGCTGTCTCCGGGCGCGGCGGGCATTCCTCGCCCACGACGGTGCCGTCATAGGCCTTCTCGCCGCAGTCGTTGAGTTCGTGCCAGATGTAGCCGCGCCCGTCCTCGGTAATGGCGACGATCCGGTCCACGCCGTAAGCGACGTTCTTCTGTCCCATGAAGGCGAGCGCGCCCCCCGCGTCTAGCGCGGTGCCGATCGCCTCCGCGTCGAAGCAGGAGAACCAGCCGGGCGCGTTGCGGGGCGTGGCATCGGGCACCATCTCGTAGCTTTCGGTCAGGAAGGCGAGGCTCAGCGGCGTGGTGAAACAGGCCCGGAACCGGATGGGCGAGCTGTCCGCGTCGATCGCGGTGATGCCGTCCGCGGGGATTTCCTCGGACTGGCCCGAGTTCAGCGAAACAAGGGCCACGCTCTCCTGACGCACCTCGTCGTAGTAGCCGTAGACCTGCAGGTAATAGAGCGCCGCGCCCGCGACCAGAGCAGATACCAAGATGACGATTCCTATGATCTTGCCGCTCACGCCGCGTCCCCGGTCCAGCCGCCGGCACGGGTCTGCACGAAGGCGTCCGCGCACATCTTGGCCAGCGCCCTCACCCGCCCGATATAGGCCTGGCGTTCCGTAACCGAGATCACGCCGCGTGCGTCCAGCAGGTTGAACATGTGGCTCGCCTTGATGCACTGGTCATAGGCCGGATGCGCCATGACGATACGCTTGCCGGTCTTGGGATCCTCGGCCGGCTGGTCGAGGATGTGCTTGCAGTGGGCTTCGGCCTCTTCGAACTGGCGCAGCAGCACCTCGGTATTGGCGGTGTCGAAGTTCCAGCGCGCGTATTCCTCTTCCGTCTGGCGAAAGACATCGGCGTATTTCAGCGGGATCGGCGCGTCGGGATCGTTGAACGGCATGTCCATCACGTGATCGACACCAAGCACGTACATCGCCAGCCGCTCCAGCCCGTAGGTCAGTTCGCCCGAGACGGGGTGGCAGTCGTGGCCGCCGACCTGCTGGAAATACGTGAACTGGCTGACTTCCATGCCGTCGCACCAGACTTCCCAGCCCAGCCCCCATGCGCCCAGCGTCGGGCTTTCCCAGTCGTCCTCGACAAATCGGATGTCGTGCAGATCCATGTTGATCCCGATCGCCTCGAGCGATCCCAGATAAAGCTCCTGCAAATTCGGCGGGCTGGGTTTGATTAGGACCTGGTACTGGTAATAATGCTGCAGGCGGTTCGGGTTCTCGCCGTAGCGGCCGTCCGTGGGGCGGCGCGAGGGTTGGACATAGGCGGCTGTCCAGGGCTGCGTGCCGAGGCTGCGCAGCGTGGTGGCCGGGTGGAACGTGCCGGCACCGACCTCCATGTCATAGGGCTGCAACACCGCGCAGCCCTGCCGGGCCCAGTAGGCCTGAAGGGCAAGGATGATGGCCTGGAAGGAACGCGGCGCGTCGGGATTTCGGGACATCTGAAGGACCTCCTGGTGTGCGCGCCCTACCTACGGCTGTCGCCGCAAGGCGTCAATTGCGGCATTGTGATTAAATCCGGGCCATAAGCCATGGCAATCGTGGCGGTTTCCTGCTTATCTGCGCCGGATTTCGATTCAGTGAAAGTACGCCCCACGATGATCCGTCTTGTTCTGGCTTTTTGCGCCGCAACCCTGGTCTTCTCTCCGCCCATGTCCAGCCCCACATTCGCACAGGCCGCGGACGAGATCGTCTGGGTCCAGATCGAGGCGCAGCCGAGCCTTGCCGCAGCCACGGACCGGGCGCGCGCCTATGCCTCCCTGCTGGAAGACGTGAACGGCTTTGCCCTTGGCGGGGGCTGGTACGGCATTGCCGTCGGCCCGTACCGGCGTGCGGACGCGGAAGAGGTGCTGCGCAGCTACGTCCGTGACGGTCTGGTGCCGCGCGACAGCTTCATCCAGCTCAGCATCCGGTTTCGCCAGCAGTTCTGGCCCATCGGCGCCAACGTGCTGAACAACGGCGTGATCGAACCGCCCGCCTCTGTCGCAACCACGCCGGCGGAAGACCCCGCCGAGGCGGCCCCGCAGGATGAACCGCTTGCCGAGGCGCCCGCCCCCGAACCCGAGCCCGCCGACGAAACGGTGCAGGAGGCACGCCAGTCCGAACGCCTGCTGGACGGGCAGGAACGCCGCGACCTGCAGATCGCGTTGCAGTGGGCAGGCTTCTACGACGCGGCCATCGACGGTGCCTTCGGCAGGGGCACGCGAAATTCCATGGCCGCATGGCAGGAGGCCAACGGTTTCGAGGTGACCGGCGTGCTGACCACGCTGCAGCGCGCGGCGCTGCTCAAGCAATACAACGCGGTGCTGGACGGCCTGGGCCTGCAGACCGTGCGGGACGACAAGGCCGGGATCGAGATCGTGATGCCCACGGCAGAAGTGGCGCTGTCCGAATACGAACCGCCCTTTGCGCAGTACAACAGCATCGGCGACATCGGGGCGCGGGTGCTGCTGATCAGCCAGGAGGGCGACCAGGATACGCTGTTCGGCCTCTACGACATCATGCAGACCCTCGAGATCGTGCCGCTGAATGGCCCGCGCGAGCGCAGCAGCACCTCGTTCGAACTGATCGGCGAGAACGGCAGCATCATCAGCCAGACGCAGGTGTCGCTCGAGAACGGACAGATCAAAGGCTTTACCCTGATCTGGCCCGCCGGCGACGAGGAACGCCGCCGCCGCGTGATCGCCGAGATGTCCAAGAGCCTGCGCCGCCTGCCCGGCGTGCTTGATCCGGCGGAAGGCGCGGGAGAGGAACAGGCCGTGGACCTCGTGGCCGGCCTGCAGGTGCGCCAGCCCCGCATCGCGCGCTCCGGCTTCTTCGTGGACGCAGACGGGGCCGTCGCCACCACATCCGAAGCGGTGCAAGGCTGCGGTCGCCTGACCATCGACGGCGATACCGAAGCCGACGTGATCGCCGTCGACAGCGCCAGCGGCGTGGCCCTGCTGCGCCCGCGCGAGGCGCTGGCACCCCTTGCGGTGGCGGAATTCGGGGTCCAGGCGCCGCGGCTCCAGTCAGAGGTGTCCGTTGCGGGCTTCTCCTACGAAGGGGTCCTGTCGGCGGCGACACTGACCTTCGGCACCCTGTCGGACGTGCGCGGCCTGCAGGGCGAGGAAAGCGTCAAGCGCCTGTCCCTCGGCGCGCAGGCCGGCGATGCGGGCGGGCCCGTCTTCGATGCCAGCGGCAACGTGATGGGCATGCTCCTGCCCCGCGCCACCGGGGCGCGGGAACTGCCGGAGGACGTCAGTTTCGCCGTCGATGCGGCCGTGATCGCGGAACTGGCCAGCGGCGCCGGGTTGACGCTGGAGGCGAGCGACCGTTCCGGCACGATCGCCCCGCGCGACCTGCGCCTTGCCGCGCAGGGCATGACCGTTCTCGTGAGCTGCTGGGACTGACACGGCCGACAGGGCCGGAAACCCCACGGGATCCGGCCGGTTGCCCTGAAAAGCGGCTCAGCGCGCCAAGTCGGGCGTCACGTAGATCAGCGTCGGACCATCAGCATCGAACGCCGAGCGCACTTCCTGCTGCATCTCCGACAGGCTCGATGGACGCACGGCGCGGGCGCCAAAGGCTTCGGCCAGTCTGGGGAAATCCGGATTCCGCGCGACCACCGCGTTCGGCGCGATCTGTGCGCCGACCATGCTGGCCTCGATGGCGCCCAGCTTGCCATTGTCCCACAACAGGATCGGCAGGCTCAGGCCCAGTTCCACAGCCACGCCCAGCTCAGCCATCGTGTAATGGAAGCCGTAGTCGCCCATAATCGCCAGGGTGGGCTGCCCCCGCCGCGCCACTGCACCGCCGATGGCGGCGGGCAGCGCATAGCCCAGCGTGCCGAACCCGTAGGGATGATGCCAGTGGCCGGGACGGTCCATGTCCCAGACCTCGGTCGCGGCATAGGCGAACTGGGTCATGTCGGAATAGACCATCGTCCCGTCGGGCAGGCAGTCACGCAGGGCATCGGTGATGCCGGGGATGCCGGGATACTCCGCCTCGACGTCGCGGCGCCATTTGCCCCGCGCGCTGGCGACTTCTTCGCTCGTCCAGTCGCTGTGACGGTCCGCTTTGCCGTCGAGGGCGGTCAGCAGATCGGACAGGAACGCGGCGGCGTCCGCCTGCACGTGCCAGTCGGCGCGGGCGGCATCGGTCAGGCTTTCGGGATCGAGATCGACGCGCAGCATCTGCCCGGCGTGGCCCAGATCCGGACGCCAGATGTCGACCTCCGCCAACTCGGTGCCGATGGCGATGACCGCGTCGGCCCTCGCGACCACATCGGCGCTGTCCGGGCGAGAGAGATAGCTGCCGAAGTGCAGCGGCGCGTCGGGGGACACGATGCCACGACCGGCATAGGTGGTGAAGCTGGCCGCGCCGAGCCTCTGCAGGAGCGCGCGCGCCGGCTCGGCCCCCGCTTGCGCGCCGCCGCCGAAGACGAAGAGCGGCCTTCGCGCCCCTTCGAGCAGGGCCAGCGCCTGCGCCACCCCATCGGCCGTTCCGGTCGCGCGGGACGTCGGGCGCAGGGGTGCGCGCGCGGCCGGGGCCTCGGCCTCCAGCAGGCCGATGGACACCTGCAGATGCTTGGGCCGCGGGCGGCTGGCGGTGAATTCCGCCATCGCGCGGTCGATCAGCGCATAGGCGGCCTTGGCCGTGCGCGCCTCCTCCGACCAGTCGCAGACGGTCTCCGCCGCCGCGCGCTGGTCCTTCATCTGGTGAAGTTGGCCGCGCCGCGCCGCTGTCTCGTCGAGGCAGGAGGAGATCACCAGCATCGGAACGCTGTCGGAATAGGCCTGCCCCATCGGCGTCATGATGTTGCACAGTCCCGGCCCGGTGATGACATAGGCGACACCCGGCTTGCCCGTGGCCCTCGCGTAGCCGTCGGCCATGAAACCCGCGCCCTGTTCGTGGCGCGCCAGAACGTGCGTGATGCCCGCCTCTTCGATCCCGCGGTACATTTCCTGATTATGCACACCCGGAATGCCGAAGATCACATCGACCCCCCTGTCCTTGAGCATGTGCGAAATCTGCGCGCCCAGGGGGCGCGTTTGCGTCGTGTCGGCCATCAGGCCCTCCAGAAACTGATCGTGAACAGGACATAGACCACCATCAGTTCCAGCCGCCCCAGCAGCATGGCAAAGACGAGGATCCACTTGGCGGTATCGTTGAGGGTGCTGAAATTGCCGGCCGGGCCGATGATGTCGCCCAGCCCCGGGCCGATGTTTGCCAGCGCAGCGCCCGCCCCCGAGACCGAGGTGACGAAATCGAGCCCCGTCATGCTGAGCGCGACCGAAATCAGCCCCAGCGTCACCACGAAGAACATGAAGAACGACATGACCGACGACAGCACGTCGGGGCCCACGGGCCGCCCGTCATAGCGGGGCGTGAAAATGGCGTGGGGCGACCGGATCCGGCCAAGCTGGGCGCGGATCGACGCAAAGAGAAGCTGGTAGCGGAAGATCTTGATCGAGCAGGCCGTGGAGCCCGCGCAGCCCCCGATCAGCCCGATGAAGAAGAACAGCGCGACCGCGAATGGCCCCCAGGTCATGTAGTCGACCGAGGCATAGCCGGTGCCCGAGATGATCGAGGTGATGTTGAACAACGCCTCCCGAAAGCTCTGTTCGACGTCGTGGGGAAAGACGTGCTGCAATGTCAGGACCATGACCAGCACCAGCACCCCGATCGTCATGACGAAGCCGCGCACCTGCGGATCGCGGTGCAGCGCCAGCGGATTGCCGTTGATGAGCTGCACGTAGCGCACGAAAGGGAGTGCCGCGAGGATCATGAAAAGGCTGGCCACGTACTCCGGCGCCCCGGTGAACCGCCCGAAGGAGGCGTCGTAGTTCGCGAACCCGCCGGTGGAAATCGTGGTCAGCGCGTGCACCGTGGCGTCGAAGGTGTTCATGCCCAGCGCCAGGTAGCTCAACACGCAGGCCACCGTGAGCCAGAGGTAGATGACGGAAATCTGTGTCGCGATCTGGCCGGCGCGGGGCAGGATCTTGCCGAAGGTGTCGAAGGCCTCGGACTTGAAGATCTGCATGCCCCCGACCTTGAGTTCCGGCAGGAACACCATGGCGACGATGATGATCCCGATGCCGCCCAGCCACTGCAGGATGCCGCGCCACAGCAACAGCCCCTTGGGCAGGTCGTCCAGCCCGGTGAGCACTGTGGCACCGGTGGTGGTCAGCCCCGACATGGCCTCGAATACCGCGTTGGTGAAACTGGACTGCGTCGCGCCCAGCATGAACGGCAGGGCCCCGAAGATCGGCAGCATCACCCAGACGCCCGTGGTCAGCAAAAAGGTTTGCTGGATCGTCAGCCCCTGCTTGACCCCGTTGGCACAGGCCAGCGCCATCAGTCCGCCCGCCGCCGTGGTGATCAATCCGGCCTCGACGAAGACGAAGACATGGCCGCGGTCTTCGGCCAGATCGACCAGCAGTGGTACGGTCATGGCAAGCCCCATGACCCCCACGAGAAGGCCGACAACGTAACCGACAGGGCGCAGATCCATCATGCGGCAGCGTTGGCGTCTGGCAATCGCGGTGTCAAGCGCACACCCCCGCCAGACATGAAAACGGCCCGGCGTGCGGCTTTTGAGGCGGCACGGCTCCGGGCCGTTGATCTGGAAAAAAGGGTGCGCTTCAGAAAGCGTAGAGGTCCTTGAACACGTGATAGACGATGTTGTCACGCTTGAGTTTCATCGCGGCCAGTTCGTCGTCCGACTTGGCCTGCAGGGCCAGAACCTGGTTGACGCGGCGCTGACCGGCGGAGTTTGCGACCATCGCCTTGCCGAGAGTGTTGAAGAACGCACCGACCCGAGCCCGGACCGCGTGTGCGGAAGCGCCGAAGCCGGTTGTTGTCATGGTGGTCTGGTAGGTCATTTGAAAGTGCCTTAGTGCTTGTGGTCTCTTCCCTGACCCCCAAATAGCCCTGCCAAGTGTCGGGGAGTACCACCAAAAATGCATAGCCGCCGCGCCGGTTCTGCAGGTCTCTGCGCTGCAGCATGGACGGCTTTCGGGAGGCTGGCGCGGGCGCCGCGCAGACACGCAAAAGGCCCGGTCCGAAGACCGGGCCCCGACCGCGCCATGCCGCGATGTCAGCCGACGTGGAACAGCGTATTGAACAGCTTGGGATCGATGCTCGCCATTTCGAAAGTCGGCCCTTCGGTCAGGATCGAGATCGCATCGTGCGAGTGCAGGCTTTCCTGATGGCTGGCCACCACGCGAAAGTCGCCCACCCGCGGTTCCTTCTGAAGTTGCTGGCAGAACAGACGTGCCGCGTCCTCGACGAAGATCGGGTTGGCCGCGTTCAGTTCGGCGAAGGCCTGTTCGTCCTCGCGCTTGACCATCACCTGGGTCTCGGTCGGCACCGCACGCCGGCAGGCGTCGATCAGGTCTTCGAACCACAGGCACTGCTTGGCGCAGTCGATCACGGCCGAAATCCGCGCCACCGAGCGTTGCGAATGCGGTGTCGCCAGCTGCCCGCGCGTGGCTCTTGCGTGTTCGCTCAGCTCGAGCGAACAGGGGCAGGTGCTGGAATAGACGTAATCGAGGTGGATCATCTTGCGCCGCACCCCGTCCTTTTCGACCAGCTCGAGCGCGACGTCATAGTACTGGTAGCCCGACAGGCCAGAGCGCAGGCTCTCGATCTTCATGGGAAAGGAGAACCGCATCTGGATACGCGCGTCCATGCTTTCGAGGTCGGTCTTGTAGTCGTCCAGCGCCTTCTCGATCACGTCGAAGCTGAAGGTCTCCTCGGCGTGCTTGTAGAAGCTGCGCATGATGCGCGACATGTTGATGCCCTTCTTGTCGGCCTCGAGGCTGACGGAGCCGGTGACGGAGGTTTCAAGCGTCAGATCGCCGTTGTCGCGAGTGTGAAAGCGGATCGGCAGGCGGAAGTTGGATATGCCGACGTGCTGGATCTGCTGGCGCGCGCCCCGGATCAGGCTGCTCGGGCCGTTCTGGAGGTCCGGCAGGGACGACTTGTAGACCTCGCCAACCGCGAAATCGTCGGGATAGTCCCGGCGAAACTGGGGGTACTCCGGAGCGTCCGACAGAAGCCGCGACACCGAGGGGTCGAGGTCGGCCACCTCTTCCTTGCTGGCCGAACGGGCCCAGGCGAGCAGGGTTTCAAGTGCCTTTTCGGCGTCCGACCGTTCCGGCGCCTTTTCTACTGACGTGATCGCATTCATGGCTCAGGCTCCCATTGTCCTTGCAAGCCGATACTTAGGTTGCCCCGCCCGGATTACCACAGGAGAATATGTCACAGTTTGCATCCTGCGCGGTCAAACCCGACCGGCTGGCGGCTCAGACCGTCAGCGCCTGCACCAGATCGGCGATCAGGTCGGCCGGATCCTCCAGCCCGGCGGAAAGCCGGACCAGACCGGGCGAGATGCCCAGCGCATCCTTCTGTTCCTGCGCAAGCCGCTGATGCGTCGTGGTGGCGGGGTGGGTCGCGATGGACTTCGCATCGGCGAAGTTGTTCGAGATCGTGATGATCTCGAGCGCGTTGAGGAACCTGAAACAGGCTTCCTTGCCGCCCTTGACCTCGAAGGCGATGACGGTGCCGCCCACCGGGGCCTGTGCCAGTGCCAGCGCCTGCTGGGGATGGGCGGCGTGGGTCGGATAGCGGACGCTTGCGATACGGTCGTGCCCGTCCAGCGCATCGGCCAGCGCCAGCGCGGTCTGGGCCTGTGCACGCACCCGCAGGCCCATGGTTTCCAGCGCCTTGAGGTGGGTCCATGCGGCAAAGGGGTTCATCGCGCCGCCCGTGTGTTTCATGTAGGCTTCGATCGGGCCCCGGATCAGGTCGCGGGGCCCGCAGATCGCCCCGCCGAGCATCCGCCCCTGCCCGTCCACGTGCTTGGTGGTCGAGACGATGGCGATGTCCGCGCCGCAGGCCTTGGCATAGGAAAATACCGGGGTCGCCATGGCATCGTCCGCCACGACGATCGCGCCCACCGCATGTGCCGCCTTGACCACGTGACGCATGTCGACGACTTCGAGCGTGGGGTTGGAGATGCTCTCGAAGAACACGAGGCGCGTGTCGGGACGAATTGCCGCATCCCAGGCGGCATTGTCGGTGCCGTCGACCAACGTGACCTCGACCCCGAAGCGGCCAAGCACGTCTTCCAGCACATAAAGGCAGGATCCGAAGAGCGCGCGGGCGGCGACCACGTGATCCCCCGCCTTGAGCAACGCGGTCAGCGCTCCGCTGACGGCGGCCATGCCGGAGGCGCAGGCAAAGCAATCCTCGTAGCCCAGAAGGTCGGCGATGCGGTCCTCGAACATGCGCACTGTCGGGTTGCCGTAGCGGGCATAGATGAATTCGTCCTCGCCCAGCGCCTCGAACCGCGCCTCGGCCTGTTCGGCGCTGTCATAGACGAAGCCCTGCGTCAGGAATACCGCCTCGCTCACCTCGCCGTATTGGCTGCGGCGGGTGCCCGCATGGATGGCGCGGGTGCTGGGATGCCAGTCTTTGCTCATTTTCGTATCCTTTCGGCCTGGCCTGCGGGCCACAAAAAAACTCCAGACGCGGTCAAGCGAAAGGAGTCTTTCCTCGACCTTTTAGCGGTTTTGACAGGCTGTGCCTGCCGTGGCCCGCAATCCGGTAACAAATCACCACGCCGCTGTGCTACTGCGCGGCCACCGGCAGGTCAAGAGCCGCGCCTTGGCATTCGCTGCAAAACCGGCATGATGGAGCCGCGCAGGCAGGAGAACCGGCATGACCGCCCCCATCGACCTTTATTACTGGCCCACCCCGAACGGATGGAAGATCTCCATCGCGCTGGAGGAGATGGGATTGCCCTACACCACGCATCTGGTGGACATCAGCGCGGGCGACCAGTTCGACCCGGCGTTCCTGAAGATCGCGCCGAACAACCGGATGCCCGCAGTCGTGGACCCGGACGGCCCCGACGGCGCGCCGGTCTCCATATTCGAATCCGGTGCGATCCTTCAGTATCTCGCCCGCAAGACCGGGCAATTCTGCGGCGGCACCGAGCGGGAACGCATCGCGGTGGACCAGTGGCTGATGTGGCAGATGGGCGGGCTTGGCCCGATGGCCGGTCAGGCCCACCACTTCCTCAAGTTCGCCCCCAGACAGGATCCGCCACAGGACATTCCCTATGCCAAGGACCGCTACCGCGCGGAAACCGCACGGCTTTACGGGGTTCTGGATCGTCAGTTGGCGGGGAACGAGTATGTTGCCGGCGATTTCCCGTCGATCGCGGATTTCGCGATCTGGGGCTGGGCTTCGCTGTGGGAAGGCCAGCAACAGACACTGGATGACAAGCCGCACATGGCGCGCTGGCTCGATCTGATGGGCGCCCGCCCCGGCGTGCAGGCGGGACGCGCGCTGCACGCGGACAAGCGCCCCTAGCCGCCTCTCTGTCTCAGTCGTCCGGTTCGGGGCCTCGGTCGCGGATCAATTCTGCACGACAAGGCAGATGCAGCTTTGGCGGCGCATGGCATCGCACAGCGCTTGCGCATCCTCTCTCCGGTTCCGGCCGAACTGGGCAAAGTAGTAGCCCTTCCGCCCGCTCACCCGGTTCTTCTTGAACACGAGGTCGGTCGTCTCGCCCTTCACGGCGGCCCGGCAACTTGCCGTGCGTTCCGTCACGCGCGCCCGCGCAAGTTTTTCGGAGGTGGCGAAGGCGACCTGCACGCCCCACGGCTTCACCCGCGCCTTGGGCCGCGCGAGCGCGGTGATCCGCCTGTTGCGCGCCATCTCGTAGCAGGCGGGCAGGAAGTCTGACGTTTTCGACAGGCGCATGTCATGTGCCTTGGGCGGGTCGTCGCGCCAGGTCTCTGCGGAAAGGCCGGTGACGATCGGAACGTATTGCACGGTTTCGGGGGCCAGCCCGCCGCCCTTCAGGAAGCCTTCGGCGCGCCGCTCGCCCCCGTTGTATCCCACGGCGGCCATGCCTTCGTTGCCGTAGCGTGCAACCATTTCGGCCAGATATTGCGCGGAATGCTCCAGCGCCTCCGCCGGATTGTAGGGGTCTTTCAGCCCGCGCAGCGCGGCGGTGGACGGGATGAATTGCGCGATGCCGCGCGCATCCGCGTGGGACAGCGCGTTGGGGTCGAACCGGCTTTCCTGCCAGATGAGCCGGGCAAAGAAATCGCGGTTCAGGTCATGACGATCCGCGAATGTCCGGATGGCGTTGCAGGTATCATAGACGAAATGCGCCGACCGGATGCATTCCACGTGTCCCCATTTGCCCGAAGAGCACATGCGCCCCGGCGCGTCGGCCAGCACGGGCGGCGCAAGCAATGCGACAGCGAGGATCAGCCAACGGGTCATGCCCTCTTGGTGGAACGGGCCAGCTGTCATGTCAATTGCACGCCGCGCCCTTCCATCCCGCCCAGGTAGCCTATATTTCAATGGAAACCGGAATGGAGATACCCCTTGGCATTTTTCAAGAAGCTGAAAGACCGGCTGTTCAAGTCCTCTTCCAAGATCGACGAGGGACTTGAAGCGATCGTCAGCGACGGCGGCGAGGAAGAAGCGGCCGGCGTCGACGAGGTGATGGAGGAAGCCCCCGCCGCCGCCACCGCCGCACTCCCCGAGGCGGTGGACCGCGAACCGGCCCCCCTGCCCGCCGCCGATGCCGAACCCGACATCAAGACGGTCGCACCCGATCCAAAGCCCACCCCCGAACCGGAGCCGGTCCCCGAGCCGGAGCCGGAAAAAGTACCGGAAACGGAGCCTGAAACAGTTCCGGAGCCGGAGCCTGAAACCGTCCCGGACCCGGGCCCCGATCCTGCCCCGGATCCCGATCCGCGGGAGACTCCGGCGCCGGATCCCGCACCGCGTCCCGATCCCGCGCCGCAGCCGCAGCCGAACCCGACGCCGCCGCCCGAGGCACCGCAACCGCAGGACCCGACACCGGAGGAGCTGCCCTCGCCCACCAGCCCGCCGCAGGAGGTGCCGCAGCGCGATACGCCGCCGGAGGTGACGCCGCTCGCCGATCCCGTTCCGCCGCAGGCCGCGCCCGCCCCGCTGCGCACCACGATGACCTCCGTCGCGCCGGATTTGTCTGACGCGGTGGAGGAACCGGCACGCAAGGGCGGTTTCCTGGGCCGTATCATGGGCCGGGGCGCCAGCCAGAAGAACGTGGTGCGCCGGGTGCTGGACGATGACATGCTCGAACAGCTCGAGGAACTGCTGATCACCGCGGACATGGGCGTGGATACCGCCCTGCGCGTCACCGCGAACATGGCCGAGGGGCGCTTCGGCCGGAAGCTTTCGGTGGTCGAGATCAAGCAGCTGATGGCCGACGAGGTCAGTCGCATCATGGACCCGGTGGCGCGGCCCCTGCCGATCTACCCCAAGACCCCACAGGTGGTGCTGGTGGTCGGCGTGAACGGATCGGGAAAGACCACGACGATCGGCAAGCTCGCCAGCCAGTTCCGCGCGGCGGGCAAGAAGGTCGTCATCGCGGCAGGAGACACCTTTCGCGCCGCGGCGGTGGAACAGTTGCAGGTCTGGGGCGACCGTGCCGGCGTTCCCGTGCTGACGGCCGCACAGGGCTCCGACCCGGCAAGCCTCGCCTTCGACGCGATGACCAAGGCGCAGGCGGACGGGGCCGACCTGCTGTTGATCGACACCGCGGGCCGCTTGCAGAACCGCGGCGACCTGATGGAGGAACTCGCCAAGATCGTGCGCGTCATCCGCAAGAAGGACGAGACCGCGCCGCACAACACGCTGCTGGTGCTGGATGCCACCACCGGGCAGAACGCGCTGAACCAGGTCAAGGTCTTTCAGGAAATATCCGATGTCTCGGGTCTGGTCATGACGAAACTCGACGGCACCGCAAAAGGGGGCGTGCTGGTCGCGCTGGCTGACAAGTTCGGCCTGCCCATCCATGCCATCGGGGTGGGCGAGCAGATCGATGACCTGTCGCCTTTCGACCCGCAGGAATTCGCGGATGCACTGGTTGGCTACGACAGATGATTTTCAGTCCGGGTCGTCAGACATCATCGGCGACCGCCGTTCGACCCAGGTCAGCAGAATGAGCACCAGGAGGGCCAGCACCGTCGCCAGCGCGGCGAGCGGGACGCGCCCGGCACCGCAGCACAGGCCGATCGCGCCCGCAAGCCACATGCTGGCGCCGGTGGTCAGGTTCTTGACGTTGCCGCCCGAGGTGAAGATGGCGCCCGCGGCCAGAAAGGCCACACCGGCCGTCACGGCCTCGATCAGGCGCAGCGGATCGACCCGCCGGGTGTCGTCGTCGCCGAAGTCCAGCGCGCTGATCTCGAAGGCGACAAGAATGAAGACGCAGGCGGCCAGTGAAATCAGCATGTGCGTGCGCAATCCCGCGGGCTTCGCCCGCCATTCGCGTTCGAACCCGATGATGGCGCCGAACAGCAGCGCCATGCCCATGCGCAGGGCCGCGACGCTCATGGGGGTCGCGGAAAACGAATTGGTCAGATCGGCGGCGATGGTCTCGAACATCGGGGCGTTCCTGGCTTGAAACTTCTGTTGACCAACAGTCCCTGCCGGGCCCCGGTTCCGAGGTTGCGTGAATGAGCGACTGGCTGCTTGCCATCGAAGGTACCCCTGCGGGCCACCAGTTGGCGCTGGTCCTGGCGCTGTCCGCCGCGGTCCTGCACGCGGTGTTCGGCGCGCTGCAGAAAGGGCGTCACGACCCCTGGATGACGCGCGGCGCGGTGGATTTCTGCTATTGCGTGATGGCGGCACCCTTTGCCCTTTTCGTGGTGCCATGGCCCGAGCCGCACATGTGGATCATCTTTGCCGGGGCATGGGTGATCCATGTCTGCTACAAGCTGCTTCAGGCATGGGCCTATACCAAGGGTGCCTACACGGTGGTCTATCCGGTCGTGCGAGGCACCGGGCCGCTGTTCGCGGTGATCGGTGCTTACCTGATCTTCGGTGAACGGTTCACGGGCGTGCAGTGGATGGGCGTGGCGGTGCTCCTGTCGGGCATCTTCGGCCTAGCGGTCTACAACCTGCGCAAGCTCGAGGCGCAGCGCGACACGCTGAACGCCGCGCTGGGTCTCGCGGTGCTGACGGGCCTTTTCGTCGCGCTCTACACGACCTTCGACGCCTACGGCATCCGCGCGACCGAGAATCCCTTTACCTTCCTTGCATGGTTTTTCATGATCGACGGTGTCGTCATGCCGGTCATCGCGGCGGTGCGCTGGCGCCGGATGGCCGCCCCGCCCGAGGTCGGGCCGCTGATGCTGCGCGGACTGTTCGGCGGACTGGTCGCCTTTGCCAGCTTCGGTGCCATCATGATGGCGACCCGGCTCGACAAGGTGGGCGAGGCCGCGGTCCTGCGCGAGACATCGACGGTCTTCGCGGCGCTGATCGGGGTTGTCTTTCTCAAGGAGACGGTCGGCCCGCGCCGCGTGGCCCTGATGGCATTGATCGCGGCGGGCGCTGTGATAGTGGAACTTGGCGGATAAAGGAGCGCGACGACATGGCGACACACCGGGAAGTGAACCCCTTTCTGAAATCGGCCCTCGAGTACGGCCCGATCCTGCTGTTCTTCATCGCGTACCTCAGGCTGAAGGACCGAACCTTCACCATCGCCGGGACGGAGTACGACGGGTTCATCGTGGTCACCGCCGCTTTCATCCCGCTGCTGGTTGCGGCGACCGGGATCATGTGGGCGCTGACAGGCCGGCTCAACCGCATGCAGGTGGCCACCGTGGTTCTCGTGGTGGTCTTCGGCGGGTTGTCGGTCTGGCTGAACGACGACCGTTTCTTCAAGATGAAGCCGACGATGATCTACCTCCTGTTCGGCGGGATCCTTGCCGTCGGGCTGCTGCGGGGGCAGTCCTACCTGAAATACGTCATGGAAGAGATTATGCCGTTGCAGGATGGCGGCTGGATGCTGCTTACCCGGCGGCTGATGTACTTCTTCATCGGGCTGGCCATCGCGAACGAGGTGATCTGGCGCAGCTTCTCCACCGAGACATGGGTCTATTTCAAGACGTTCGGCCTGCCGGTGGCGATGTTCGGTTTCTTCATGCTGCAGGGCAAGCTGTTCCAGACCTATGGCGTGGACAAGGCCGACCGCTGACGCCGCCGGCGGTCGCCTCTGCGCCCGCTACTTCCGCCGCAGGTAGGCATAGGATGCGTAGCCGGTGGCGCCCCGCGCGTCTGCGAGGGTGACCTCGCACCAGCGGGTCGCGCCCGTCGATTCGCAGCGCCCGACGTCCACTTCGGTGCCGTTGGGCATGCCCAGAAGTTCGACGAACCCGGTCCCCGGCCCCGCCCGCAGTTTGAGCATGTCGCCCTCTTCCACGCCGAAAACCTCGTACCGGCCCGGCAGGATGCCCGCCGAAGGGGCGGCACAGCCACAGACGGTCACGCTGGCGGCCAGCACGGCTCCGATCATACCTCGCATCTCGTTCTCCTCTGGCAGGTGCGCCCCTTTTGGCACCGCGCCATGCCCGAGGGAACCGAAAGACGCGGGGCACAGGCAAGATTCGGCTGACAGGAGGTCGCAAAGCGGCCGCCTGCCCCGGATCGGACGCCTCAGATCTCGTCGGGGAAATGCTTCATCACCATCCGGATCGGGTTCGGCGCCGCCTGCCCCAGACCGCAGATCGAGGCATCGACCATCGCGGTACTGAGTTCCTCCAGCAATTCGGTGTCCCAGCGGTCCGCCTGCATCAGCTTGACCGCCTTTTCGCATCCGACACGGCAGGGCGTGCACTGGCCGCAGCTTTCGTCCTCGAAGAAGCGCAGCATGTTCAACGCCGCCGCACGCGCGCTGTCGGCTTTGGAAAGGACCACCACCGCGGCCGACCCAATGAACGACCCGTGAGGTTGCAGCGTGTCGAAATCGAGCGGGATGTCGTCCATCGACGCGGGCAGCAGGCCCGAGGACGGCCCCCCCGGCTGATAGGCCTTGAACACATGTCCCTCGGCCATCCCGCCCGCGGCATCGATGATGTCCGTAATGGTGGAGCCGGCCGGCAGCAGGTACATTCCCGGCTTCGCCACGCGGCCCGACACGGAATAGCTGCGCAATCCCTTGCGCCCGTTCCTTTCGGTCCCGCTCAGGACTTCGGGCCCCTCGCGGCAGACCCTTGCCACCCAGTGCAACGTCTCGACGTTGTGCACCAGTGTCGGGCGGTCGAAGATGCCGACCTGCGCCACGTAGGGCGGCCGGTGCCGCGGGATGCCGCGCTTGCCTTCGATGCTTTCGATCATCGCGGATTCCTCGCCGCAGATATAGGCGCCGGCCCCGCGCCGCAGGTCGATGTAGCCGGTCTCGACGATCCCCGCCGCCTCGATCGCGGCGATCTCGCGCCGGAGAATCTCCAGCACGGCCGGATATTCGTCGCGCATGTAGAGAAAGACCTTTTCGGCCTCGACCGCCCAGGCGGCGATCAGCATCCCTTCGAGGAAATGGTGCGGATCGCGTTCGAGATACCAGCGGTCCTTGAACGTGCCCGGCTCGCCCTCGTCACCGTTCACGGCCATGTATCGCGGCCCGGCGTTGCCCCGCACGAAGCCCCATTTCTTGCCCGACGGGAAGCCGGCACCACCGAGGCCGCGTAGCCCGCTGTCCAGCACTTTCTGCTGGACCGCTTCCCAGTCGCCACTCGCCCGCAGGTCTGCAAGGGTTTCGTACCCGCCCTCCGCCCTGTAGGCGTCGAAGGCCTGGTAGGACGGCACATGGGCGTGGGTGTCCCCGGCGGCGATCGCCGCCTGGACTTTCTCGGGTGTCGCGTGGTCGATGTGGTTATGGCCGATCTCCAGCACCGGCGCGGTGTCGCAGCGGCCCATGCAGGGCGCCCGCAGCACGCGGACCTCCGCCGGGTCGAGCCCGTCTTGCAGCGCGGTCTTCAGGGCCTGGGCCCCGGCCAGTTCGCACGAAAGGCTGTCGCACACGCGGATGGTCAGGGGGGGGGCGGAGTCTCGCCCTCCTTCACCACGTCGAAATGCGCGTAGAACGTCGCGACCTCGTAGACTTCCGCCATTGAGATCCGCATCTCTTCGGCGAGGGCACGCAGATGGGCCGCCGACAGGTGGCCGAAAGCATCCTGGATCAGGTGCAGGAATTCGATCAGCAGGTCGCGGTCGCGGGGACGGTCGCCCAGCAGGGCGCGTACCTCTTCCCACGGCCCGTCCAGCAGTTGCCGCCCCTTGGTGTGGCGCCGCCCCTTGCCCTTGCCGGACTTCCAGACGCCTTTCCTCGGCCCGTCGTTCCCGGTGTTTGCGTGATCGTCCAGCGCCATGTTGCATTCCCTTCTGCCGTGCCCCGCCGGGGCTGCGCCGACCCTAGCAAAACCCCGCCGCCTGCCGCGATCGAAAAGCGACGATTTCGACACGGTTTGCGCGTCGAAATCCCCAATACGCGTCTAGGCGGGAACACAATTCGCCTATAAGAAACCCCGGACCCGGACCGGAGCCGCAAACGATGATGTGGTACGCCTTTGCCAGCCTGTTGCCCGCGGGCCTCCTGACCTTCGCCTGCCTGTTCGGCGGCGCCTGGCCTGTCGTGTCGGTGCTGTCGATCACGGTTTTCGTGTTCTTCATGGACAAGCTGCCACGGAGCGCGCAGGTCAGCCCCGCCACGGGCCGGTCGCTGAGCCTTCTGCTGGCGGCGGTGCATTTCCCGCTGCTGGCGCTGGGGGTGTGGGCGCTGGGGGCCGGGGCGCATCTCGACCTCGTGGACAGGCTGCTGATCTTCGCAGGCCTCGGGCTGTTCTTTGGCCAGGTGTCGAATTCCAACGCCCACGAGCTGATCCATGCGCGCAGCCGCCTGCCCCGGCGGATCGGGGCGGCGATCTACGTGTCGCTGCTGCATGGCCACCATGTGTCGGCCCATCTTCGGGTGCACCATGTCCACGCCGCCACCGACGCGGACCCCAACTCGGCCCCGCTCGGCATGGGCTTCTGGCGCTACTGCGGTCATGTCCTCAAGGGGGAATTCCTCGCCGGGTTGCGCGCCGAGAACCGGCATCGCAACCGCGCCGTGCCGCCGCCCGCCCTCTGGCGCCATCCCTACCTGTATTACGTCGGCGGCGGCGCCGTGGCGCTGGCCTGTGCCTTTGCGCTCGCGGGGCTTCCGGGCGTCGCGGCCCATGTCGGCATCGCGCTCTACGCCCAGTGGCAGCTCTTGCTGTCGGATTACGTGCAGCACTACGGCCTGCGCCGCCGCCTCGATACCGGCAAGCCCGAACCGGTCGGGCCACAGCATAGCTGGAACGCGCCCAAGTGGTATTCCAGCGCCATGATGCTGAACGCCCCGCGCCATTCGGATCATCACATGCGGCCGTCCCGCGCCTTCCCGGCGCTGGAAGTCACCCCCGACACCATGCCTGTCCTGCCGCACAGCCTGCCCGTGATGGCCGTCGTGGCGCTCGTGCCGCCGGTCTGGCGGCGGGTCATGGACCGGCGCGCCGCGCGGTGGCAGGATGTCGCATGAGCCTCGATCCCCACTGGAACCGTTCGGGCCTTTCTGACACTCTGCCCGAATGAGAAGCATTGCCCTGATCCTCGCCAGCCTGCTGGCGCTGCCTGCCGCCGCGCAGGATCTCATGACGGCCGAGGAGTTCGATGCCTACACCCGCGGCAAGACCCTGTTCTACGGGCGGGGCGGCACCGCCTACGGTGCCGAGGTCTACCACGAGAACCGTCGTGTCGTCTGGTCGTTTCTCGACGGCGACTGCCGCGAGGGCGAATGGTATCAGGACGGGCAGCTGATCTGCTTTGTCTACGAGGATAATCCCGACCCCCAGTGCTGGAGCTTTTCGCGCGGCACCGGCGGGTTGATCGCCCGGTTCGAGAACGACCCGCAGACGACCGAGCTTTACGAGGCGCGGGACGGCGACGAGGAAATGATCTGCCTCGGCCCGAAGGTCGGCGTGTGAAACCGCTGATCGCGGCCCTGCTGCTGGGCGCGGGCATCGCATCGGCCGAGCCTTTGGACACCGCACAGGCGTTTCGGGACTACGTGGGCGGCAAGACGATCTATTTCGACCGGGGCGACGGACGGGGCGTGACCGCCGCCGAAAGCTACATGGAGGACCGGCGCGTCCGCTGGTCGGAGCGGGATGGGACCTGCATCGAGGGCGAATGGTTCGCCCGCGACGGGCTGATCTGCTTTACCTACGAGAACAACCCCGACCCCCAGTGCTGGGCGGTGGAACGCACGTCGACCGGCATTGTGGCGGTTCTGCGCAACGGCGGCTTTCCCACGCGCATCGTCGAAAGCGACCCCGGCAAGGATGCCTTTCAATGCCTCGGCCCCAAGGTCGGTGTCTGACCTAGAACAGCGATCCCTGCTCCGGCGGCTTTTCACCCGACTTGCGTGAGGTCGCTTTGCCTGTCGGACCCGTGCCCGCCGCGCCGACGGTCACGCGGCCATCGGCGAATTCGATCTCGAGCCGTGCCGCCTTCTGCGCCGCCGCCTTGCCGGTCACGACCTCGCCGTCGCCGCGCACCACGGCATAGCCGCGGGCCAGCGTCGCCTTGTAGCTGAGCGTTTCACGAAGCCGGTCCAGCGCGTCGATCCGCTGCCGCCAGCCGCGCGTCTGGCGCTGGCCCGCATCGGACAGCCGGCCGACCAGCGCGGCAAAGGCATCGGCCTTGCGGGCACGGTCGCGTTCCAGCGCAGCGGGCCGGAAACCCCGCGCACGGCTCTCGAAGCGGTCTCTCCGCGCCGCGATGAGCCGATCAAGGGCGGGCGTCAGCCGCGCGGCGACCTCGTTCAGCCTGCGGCGTTCCTGCCCCACGCGCTGGCGCAAGGTCGACGGGCGCAACGAACCCGACACATCCGCAAGCCTGACCCGCCGGCGCTGCACGCCGGAGATCAGCGCCGGCTCCAGCTTCTCGCCCGCGCGGTCGAGCCGCTGGCGCGGCCCGTCGAGCAGCGTGTCGGCGCGGGGCAACGCACGCGCCATGTCGCGCAGGCGCTGGTCGCGGCGGCTGAGCCCCTGGCTCAGCAGCACGCGCATCCGGGCTTCCTGACTGTCGAGCCAGGCCGCCAGTTCGTGCCGGACAGGCACCGCCAGTTCCGCCGCCGCCGTGGGCGTGGGCGCGCGACGGTCCGACACGTAATCGATCAGCGTCGTGTCCGTCTCGTGCCCCACGGCGGAGATCAGAGGAATCTCCGAAGCCGCGGCTACCCGTGCGACGATTTCCTCGTTGAAGCCCCACAGATCCTCGACCGAACCGCCGCCGCGCGCGACTATCAGCAAGTCGGGCCGCGGCATCGCGCCGCCGGGGGTCAGCGCGTTGAAGCCCGCGATTGCCCGCGCCACCTCGGGCGCGCATCTGGCACCCTGAACCGCGACCGGCCAGATCAGCACCTTGCGCGGGAACCGGTCGCGCAGTCGATGCAGGATGTCGCGGATCACCGCACCCGAAGGCGATGTGACCACACCGATGACATCGGGAAGGTAGGGCAAGGGCCGCTTGCGCCCTTGGTCGAACAGGCCTTCCGCCGCCAGCGCCTTCTTGCGCTTTTCCAGCAGCGCCATGAGCGCGCCCATCCCCGCCGGCTTGATGTCCTCGATCACGATCTGGTACTTGGATTGCCCCCCGAAAGTGGTGACGCGCCCCGTCGCAACCACTTCCATGCCTTCTTCGGGCTGCGTCTCCAGCCGGGCGGTGACCCCCTTCCAGATCACGCCCGAGATCACCGACTTGTCATCCTTGAGGTCGAGGTAGACATGCCCTGACCTCGGCCTGCTGACACGGCCCACCTCGCCCCTGATCCGGACGTGTCCGAATTCGCCTTCGATCACCTGCTTGATCGCCCCCGAAATTTCGGTGACGGAGAATTCGGGGCTGTTCAGCCCTTCGCGCGGATCGTCGATCAGGTCCATGTCCTGTCCTTGTGTCTTGGTCGGGTGCAGAATAGAACGCGAGCAGACAAAGGCCAAGGGAGTGCAGCCCCATGAACATCCTCATTCTGGGCAGCGGCGGACGCGAACACAGTCTCGCCTGGGCCACCCTGCAGAACCCGAAGTGCGACAAGCTGATCGTGGCACCGGGCAATGCGGGCATCGCGAAGATCGCGGACTGCGCCGATCTCGATATCATGGATGGCGGCGCCGTCGCCGTCTTCTGCGACGACAACAACATCGACTTCGTGATCGTCGGGCCCGAGGCGCCCCTCGCCGCGGGGGTCGCCGACGACCTGCGTGCCGCGGGCTACACGGTGTTCGGCCCCTCGGCTGCCGCGGCAGCGCTCGAGGCGTCAAAGGCCTTTACCAAGGAAATCTGCGATGCGGCCAGGGCGCCGACGGCGGCCTACGGCCACTTCACCGATGCGGACGCCGCCCGCGCCCACGTCAAGGCCCATGGCGCGCCGATCGTGATCAAGGCAGACGGCCTCGCCGCGGGCAAGGGCGTCATCATCGCCATGACGGAGGACGAAGCCCTGTCGGCGGTGGATACCATGTTCGAAGGCGCTTTCGGCGATGCGGGCGCCGAAGTTGTGATCGAGGAGTTCATGGAGGGCGAGGAAGCCTCCTTCTTCGTGCTGTGCGACGGCGAGACGGTGCTGCCCATCGGCACCGCGCAGGATCACAAGCGCGTCGGCGACGGCGACACCGGACCGAACACCGGCGGCATGGGGGCCTATTCCCCCGCGCCCGTGCTGACCGACGCAATCGCGCAGCGGGCGCTCGACGAGATCGTCCGCCCCTGCATGGCCGAGATGGTCCGGCGCGGCATCCCTTACCAAGGGGTGCTCTACGCCGGGCTGATGATCCGCGACGGCGCGCCTCGGCTGGTCGAATACAATGTCCGCTTTGGCGATCCGGAATGCCAGGTCCTCATGATGCGGCTGGGCGCGCAGGCGTTCGACCTGATGCACGCCACCGCCGACGGCCGCCTGGCCGACGCGCGGGTCAACTGGGCCGAGGATCACGCGATCACCGTGGTGATGGCGGCTGACGGCTATCCCGGCAGCTACGAGAAGGGAAGCGTGATCGGGGGCCTCGACGCGCTGCCGGAGGACAGCGCGAACATGGTGTTTCACGCCGGAACCACCCGCGCGGAGGGGCAGTTCCGCGCCGCCGGCGGCCGGGTGCTCAACGTCACGGCGCGCGGTGCATCCCTGGCCGAAGCGCAGGCGCGGGCCTATGCGATGGTGGACCGGATCGACTGGCCCGAAGGGTTCTGCCGGCGTGACATCGGATGGCGGGCCTTGTGAGCCGGTTGCCCACCCTCGACGTGACCGGAAAGACAGGCATCTTCTGGCTTCACATCAAGAAAAGCGCGGGCCTGTCCACACGCAAAATGCTGGGGGATCTGTATCACCTGACCGACAAGAACATGATGCCGACCGGTTTCCTGCAGGCCCCCAAAGCCGAATACAACGACATCCTCAACAATTTCCGCGTCCTGCTGGGCCCCTACCAGTTCCGGCGCTGCCTGTTCGCGCAGACCTATCTGTATCCCGACGATTTCGACCGCTATTTCCGCTTTGCCTTTTGCCGCGACCCGTTGGCGCGCTGCGTCAGCCAGTTCCGCTACCTCTGGGCGCGCAGCGATCCGGCACGGTTCGGGGCGCAAACCTCCCTCATGACAGACCGTCTGGTGTTCGGCGGCGAGCCGGAGCAGGACTTCGACCGGTTTCTGGCGGCCATCGAGGAATGCCGCGCTTCGCCTTCCAACATCAAACCCTACGGGCTGCATTTCCAGACCCATGTGGCCGCGATGTCGGACGACATCTGCGATGACGCGGGCAAGCCGCTGCTCGACATGATCTTTCGGCTCGAAGACCTGCTGCCCGCCCTCAACATGGTGCGCGTCGCATTTGACCGCGCGCCGATCCCGCCGGACCAGGCCGCCCATGTGAACAGGTCACGCGACAACGGCTTCACCCCGACACCGGCCCAGCGCGGAAGGATACGAGAGCTGTTTGCCGCGGATTACGAGATCTACGAAGGCAAATGCTGGCGCGGTTTTGACTGACGGCGCCGCCGCTCACGACATCGGCGGGTCATAGCAGGCCACCGGCTGATCGGTGATCCGACTGACCCGCTGGCGGGAGCCACCCGGCGATACGACGATGATGGTCCCGTCGACTTCGTAGGGTGTCCAGCAGTGGTTCACGCCCCACTGGTCCTCGTAGCGGAAACAGACCTGGCTGTCGGTCAGGGTGACCTCGCCATAGGTGCAGCTTCCGTCGCTGCGCGCCCAGACGGTGCGTTGGCGCGACAGGAATTCCTCGATCCCGACGAGCCGCCCCGTCCCGAGGCTTTCGAAGGTCAGGGTACGACCTGCCGCGTGGTCCATGAATTCTTCCGGCGAAAGCTGCGTCTGCGCCGAAACGGGGCCGCAAAGCAGCAGGACAAGGGGCATCAGCGCACGACACAGGCGCATCAGCAGGCCATTGCAGCGTCGATGCTGCCATTGCCCCGGTAGGGTCCGGCGTCGCGCGCCGTGAGCGCGCCCGCCTGAAGCCGCACCGCAACGATCCGACGCCACGCCGCGTCCGCCATGATTATCTCGGGCCGCCCGCCGCATCGCCGGATGCCACCCGAGATGTCGGCCATGCCGATCCGGTGGTTGGTCACGCCCGGCAGGCGGGCCACCTCTTCCAGCGTGCCATCCCGGTAGCGCCAGATCCGCAGCACCCGCGCAAGGTGCGGCCGGTCGACATAGGCGATCTCCACTTGGCCGTCGCCGTCCAGATCGGCGGCCCCCACGATACCGAGCCACCGATGCCGGGTGCCGATGGGCGGTGTCTCCGCCACGACGGCGATGGTCGTTCCGCGCGGGTGGCCCTCGCTTGGCACCTCGTCGAAGATGCGCACCGCTGACCCCTCTTCGAAATACGAGATCACGGTGATAAGCTCGTTCTCGCCGTCGCCGTCGAGATCCACGAGGCGGGGCGCCGTATCTTCGTAGACAGCCTCGAACGTGCCGACGCCGATGACACGCCCCCCGGTCAGCCGGACCTCCAGCCCGGCGTATTCCCCGCCGGGCAGAACGCCGTGGCCGTACACCTCGGTCGGCATGTCGTAGCGCGCGGCTTCGATATCCGCGACCGCCCGGCCCGCCCCCAGCGCGGCGAGCATCAGGGCGCCACAGGCAACCCCGCGACCGAATGGCCAGGGCCGACGCGGCGGCCGAGGCATTCAGATCTGCTTTTCGGGCATCTGGACCCGCAGGCCATCCAGCGCGTCGGTCACCTTGAGCTGACAGGTCAGCCGCGACCGCTCCGCGTCGGGCTCGTAGGCAAAGTCGAGCATGTCTTCTTCCATGTCGTCCCTCGCCGGCAGCTTGTCGACCCAGGCGGGATCGACGTAGACATGGCAGGTCGAACAGGCGCAGGCGCCGCCGCAGTCGGCCTCGATCCCGGGAATGTTGTTGTCACGTGCGCCCTCCATCACGGTCATGCCGTTGGCGACCTCGACGACGTGCTCTTTGCCACCATGCTCCACGTAAGTAATCTTGGCCATTATGGGTCCCTTCCCTCATCTGCTTTCCGCATGTTCTAGCGGCGTGGATGGTCGTCTGCCACCCCCATTTCTCGGCGCTGCGCTAGGCAAGGTCGGGAAAACCGGCTAGGGTCGCGGCAAAACACCAGACCCACAGGTATTGGGCCATGTCACAGGCGATTATCCCCCCGGCGCGCGTATTGCGCCCCTGTCTCGGCGCGTTGTTCTGCGCGCTTCTTGCATCCTGCGACGGGGTGGCCCCCGCCGCGGACGCGCCCCCCGATCCCGGCGTGCTCGAGGCGACACGCAACGGCCCCGCAGGCGCGGCCCCCGGCAGCTGCTGGGGACGGACGGTGAGCCCGGCGGTCTTCGAGACGGTGACCGAACAGGTCCAGGTCGAGCCGGCAAAGGTCAATCCGGACGGGAGCGTCGCCAAGCTGCCGGTCTACCGGTCGGAAACGCATCAGGAAATGGTGGTGCCCCGCCGCGACAACTGGTTCGAGACCCCCTGTCCCGAGGTGCTGACCGCCGAATTCGTGTCATCGCTGCAGCGCGCCCTGTCGGCACGTGGCCTGTTTGACGGTGCGATTACCGGCAAGATGGACGATGCCACCCGCGCTGCGGTCCAGCGGTATCAGCAGGAGAGCGGGCCCGACAGCGGCGTCCTGTCGCTTGAGGCCGCGCGGAGCCTCGGGCTGATCGCGGTCGAGCGCGATACGGGCTGATCCGCCCGCCGCCGACCGCGAAGCGCGAAAATGAAAAAGGGCACCGCCGGGGTGCCCTTTCCTGTCCTGCGCCAGCGGTCTGCCTAGCCTTCGAGCGACAGCGCCACGAAGCGGGGGTCGCCCGCCCGGCGGACCAGCAGCAGAAGCGACTTGCGCCCCGCGTCCCTTGCCGCGGCGACACGTTCCTCGAGGTCCGCGATGGACGTCACCTTCTGCTGGCCTGCCTCGGTGATGATGTCACCCACGCGCAGCCCTTTCTCGAACGCCTCCGACGCTTCATCGACCTCGGTGACCGCAAGACCCATGGTACCGGCATCGGCACCCAGTTCCTCGCGGATCTCGTCGGTCAGCGGGGTCAGCGTCAGCCCCAGCATGGACTGCTGAACCGGCGCTTCCTCGAGTTCTTCTTCCTCGGCGCCGGTCACGGCCTCGCTGTCCGCGTCCTCGCGACGGCCAAGCACGACCTTGACGGTCTGGCTCTTGCCTTCGCGCATCACCGTGACGCGAACGCTCGCTCCCACGGGGGAATTGCCCACCTGACGCACGAGGGCGCGGGTATCGGCCACCTCGACCCCGTCGAAGGACATGATGACGTCACCGGTCAGCAGGCCCGCTTCCTTGGCGGGACCGTCCGGCACATCGGTGATCAGCGCGCCGGTCGCGGACGCGAGGCCCAGGCCCTCGGCGATGTCCTCCGTCACGTCCTGGATGCGGACGCCCAGCCAGCCGCGCCGCGTCTCGCCGTACTCTTTCAGCTGGTCGACCACGCGGGTCACGACGTTGGACGCCATGGAGAACCCGATCCCGATGGAACCGCCGTTGGGAGACAGGATCGCCGTGTTCACGCCGATCACCTGGCCGTCCATGTTGAACAGCGGTCCACCCGAATTCCCGCGGTTGATGGCCGCGTCGGTCTGGATGTAGTCATCGTAGGTGCCCGACAGGGCGCGGTTGCGGGCCGATACGATCCCCGCACTTACCGAGAACCCCTGCCCCAGCGGGTTACCCATGGCGATCACCCAGTCGCCGACCCGGGCCTCGTTGCTGTCGCCGAAGCTGACATAGGGCAACGGATTGTCCGCTTCGACCTTCAACAGGGCGATGTCCGTGTTGGGGTCGGTGCCGATCACCTTGGCGGTCAATTCCTTGCCCGAGAAAAATTCGACCGTGATCTCGTCGGCCCCGTCGATCACGTGGTTGTTGGTGACCACGTAGCCGTCTTCGGAGATGACGAAGCCGGACCCGAGCGCGGACGACCGGCGGGGCCGCTGACCTTCGCCCCCGTTGTTGCGGTCGCGGAACTCACGGAAGAAATCCTCGAAGGGGGAGCCCTCGGGCACGATGCCCTGCGGGCCGGTACGCCCTTCGACCACGGTGGAGGTGGTGATGTTGACGACCGAGGGGCTGATCTGCTCCGCCAGCGGCGCCAGGCTTTCCGGCTTGGCCAGAACCGCGATGGATTGCGCCACCATCAGCACGAAGGCCAGCAGGCTCAGCATCAGGCCCTTGAACATCCGGCTTTCGTGAAAGGGAACGGCGCGCACTTGTGTGCGTGACTGCATGGGGTTGTCTCCTGCTTTGTCCGATGGGGCAAGCTGCCCGAAGCATCTTGCCGACAGAGTGCATGGTGTACAGATGCACCGCAACATCAAAGATGTGGCACATCACGGGCTTTTCAACAGCCGGTGACGGAAACGAGAGCGGGCGTCAGCCACCGTCAGACCCCGATCTGGAACGCGAGCCATACGAGCACAAGGCCGCCCACGACGACCAGCGCACCGATCTGCCGGATCGCCTGTTCGGGCATGGTGCGCAGCAGTTCCAGCATCCGCTCCAAAAGCGAAGGGGCCAGTGCGTACACCAGCCCCTCAAGGATCATCACCAGCCCGAGCGCGAGCAGCAGGAGCGTCATTGCGTCGGCGCATCCGCCGCGGGTTGCTCAGCGGCAGGCTCGGCGGCGGGTGCCGGTGCCTCGTCAGCGGTTTCATCCGCGGCAGGCTCCTGCGCCTCGGGCGCCGGTGCTGCGGGCTGGGATGCCGCGGGGGTTGCGGGAGCGTTGTTCGCGGAACGCGCGGGCGCGCCACTGGCGTTGAACTCGCCCTCGACAGACCGGCTGCCCTGATCCGACCGGAGGTAGTTGAAGAACTCCGAATCCGGGGACATCACCATCGTCGAGTTCTGCCCCTTCAGCGCTTCCTCGTAGGCCGTCAGCGACCGGTAGAATTCAAAGAATTCCTGATCCCGGCCGTAGGACTGCGCGAAGATCCTGTTGCGCTCGGCGTCCGCCTCACCTTCGATGATGCGCGCGTCACGCCGGGCCTCCGACAGGATTTCCTCGTACGTACGGTCAGCCAGCGCCCTGATCCGCTGGGCCGCTTCCTGACCACGGGCACGCTCGTCCGTTGCCTCGCGGTCCCGCTCGGCGATCATCCGCTGCAGGGTCGCGTCAAAGTTCTGCTCCGGCAGGTTCGTCTGGCGCAGCCGCACGTCCACGATGCTCAGCCCCAGCACGCTTGCACGCTGGTCGGCATTCTCGCGGATCTGGTCCATCAGCCCCGCCCGTTCCGGCGACAGGATGGTGTTCGACGTCACCCCCTGCGAGCCGAGCACGGCACGGATCTGCGATTCCATGATGCCGCTCAGGTCGTTCTCGGCCTGACGCTGGCCGCCGACACCGATGGCCTGACGGAACTGCACGACATCGGCGATACGGTAGAGCACCAGCGCATCGACCAGCAGACGCCTGTCGTCGGCGGGCGTGATCTCGATCAGCTCGGTCTCGAGCGTGAGGATCCGGTCCTCGAAGCGCACGACCTCGTCCAGCAACGGCAGCTTGAAGCCGAGGCCGGGTTCGGTCCTGACCTGCTTGATCTGGCCAAAGCGCAGGACGAGGGCATTCTCCCGTTCGTCCACGACGAAGATGGAGGACAGCAGCGCGACAAGCGCAATCACCACGACGGGTATCAGAAATCCGATCTTACGCATCAGTTCGACCCTCCATTGCGACGCAACTCGTTGAGGGGCAGATAGGGCACAACGCCCTGCCCCGAGCCGGACCCGCCGACACCACCTTCAAGGATGATCTTGTCGACGTCGCCCAGCACCTTCTGCATCGTTTCGATGTACAGGCGCTTCCGGGTGACTTCCGGGGCCTGCTCGTATTCGGCCAGAACCGCCTCGAAACGGCTGGCCTCACCGACCGCGTCGTTGACGACGCGCGCGCGGTAGCCTTCGGCGGATTCCAGCAGCTGCGCGCTTTCACCGCGCGCCTCGGCGGTGCGCCGGTTCGCGTAGGCATCCGCCTGACGCATCAGACGGTCACGCTCCTGTTCGGCGGCCTGCACATCCCGGAATGCATCCACCGCGGACCCCTGCCGCGTCGTGCCATCGGCGTTCGTCACCGTGACCGTCTGGCTGGGCGGGTCCACCTTGTTGAGGTTGACGCGCAGGATGTTGATGCCGGTCTCGCGGTTGTCCAGCGTCGACTGGATCAACACTTTCACCTGCTCGGCCACGGCACCCCGGTCCCGGTTGAGAATGGGGGCCAGCTCGGACTGCGCGATCGCCTCGCGCATCGCGGATTCCGAAATCGCCCGCACGCTCGCATCCGGCTCGCGCAGCGAGAAGAGGAAGTCGCGGGCGTTCTTGATGTTCCAGACCACCTGGAAATCCACATCGACGATGTTCTCGTCCGTGGTCAGCATCAGCCCGTCGTTATCGGACGCGCCGCGACCCATGCCGATGGTCTCGGTCCGGTTGGTGGTGACGTCGAACACCTCGGCGGTGACAAAGGGCCACGGCGCGAAATTCAGACCTTCCGTCCCGATCTGGTGGAACTCGCCGAGGAAAAGCTCGACGGACTGCTGTTCGGGCCGCACCGTGTAGAAGCTGGCGAAAGCCCAGAGGCCCGCCGCGGCCAGAAGCCCCAGACCGACCGTGCCCCGTGTCAGCGCGGGGCCGCCATTGCCGCCGTTGTCGCCGGAGCCATTGCCCCGGTTGCGGTTGCCGCCGCCCATCAGGACGCGCAGGTGTTCCTGCCCCTTCCGGACCAGATCGTCGATTTCCGGGATCTGCGGTCGGTCACCGGGTCCGCGGCCGCCGGAGCCGCGACCGCCACCGTTCTGTCCACGGTCGCCGCCCTGTCCGCCGCCTTGTCCGTTCTCGCGGCCTCCACCGCCATTGCCGCCCCCTCCCCAGGGGCCGCCCGAATTGCCAGCCATATGTCGTGTTCCCCTCTGCGCCGCGGAACGCGGCCTTATCTGGTTACTCTATGTACGCTTTTGAATGTGGGCGCAAACCGCCCGGATTCAAGCGGTGCGGGTCGGCTTGCGCATGGTGACCAGTTCTTCGGACATGGTCGGATGCACCGCACAGGTCGCGTCGAATTGTTCCTTTGTCAGCTTTGCCTTGACCGCGATGCCCGCCATCTGGATCAGCTCCCCGGCATGGGGTGCGACGATATGGCAGCCCAGGACCACGCGGGTTTCCTTGGACACCACCAGCTTCATCAGCACCCGGTCCGCTTTGCCGGCAAAGGCGGTCTGCATCGGCTTGAAGGAGGTGCAATAGATCTCGACCGGTTCGCGGTCACGCGCGTCCTCCTCGCTCAGCCCCACGGTGCCCATCTCGGGCTGGGTGAAGATGGCAGAGGGGATGAGCTCGTGATCCACCGGCGTCGGGTTTCCGCCGAACACCGTTTCGGCGAATGCCATGCCCTCGCGTATCGCCACCGGGGTCAGGTTGACCCGGTCGGTCACGTCACCGATGGCATAGACGGACGGCACGGCGGTCTGGCTGTACTCGTCCACCTCGATCTCGCCCCGGCGGCCCAGTTTCACACCGATGTCCTCGAGCCCCATGTCATGGGTGGAAGGATCGCGCCCGGTGGCGAACAGCACCATGTCGAAGACCTTTTCACCGCCGTTGGTCGACTTGACCCAGATCGGCCCTGATTGCCCTGCCTTCGCGCCTTCAGCGGACTCGCGCAGATCGGCGGCCTGCTGGGCGCTGGCCCCCATCGTGGCATCGGAGCCCGTCGGCTGCCCGCCCTCTTCGCGCTCGCTGGCAAGCGACATTTCGACGATGTTGGTGCCCGTGTGCAGATCGATCCCGCTGTCGCGCATGCTTTCCGCGACCAGACCGCGCGCTTCCTCGTCGAAGCCGCGCAGGATCTGCGCCCCGCGATAGTACTGCGTGACCTCGACACCCAGACCGCGCATGATGCAGGCGAATTCGCAGGCGATGTAGCCACCGCCGATGATCAGCAGCGACTTCGGCAGTTTCTCGAGGTGGAATATGTCGTCTGACACGATGCCGAGGTCCGCGTTCGGCAGGTCAGGCCGGACCGGATGCCCCCCGGTCGCAACCAGAATGTGCTTGGCGGTCTTCGTGGTGCCGTCCGCCAGCTCCACCGTGTGCGCGTCCCTGAGCCGTGCCCTCTGGTCGAAGGTTTCCACGCCGGAATTTGCCAGCAGCTTGCGATAGACCTGTTCGAGCCGGTCCAGTTCTTTCATCAGCCGGTAGCGGAAGTCGTGCCAGTCGAACGGTCCCTGCTTGAGGTCCCAGCCGAAACACTTGGCCTCGTCCACCACGTCCGAATACCCCGACGCGAAGACCATCAGCTTCTTCGGCACGCAGCCGCGAATGACGCAGGTGCCACCGTACCGGTCCTCTTCGGCCAGTGCGACCTTTGCCCCGTGTTCCCCGGCCGCGACCCGCGCGGCGCGCACGCCGCCGGACCCGCCGCCGATCACAAAGAGGTCGTAGTCGAAATCGGTATCAGCCATTCGGAAGTTCCTTGTCTGCAATCAGTCGCTGAGATCGGAAAACAGGTTGTCCGTCTCGACGAAATCCAGTCGCTCCGTCGCAACCGTGCCTTCATTTATGTCCCGCACTTCGACCCTGCCATCCCCGTAGCCGATCACGACCGCGTCACAGATGTCGATGAACAGGCCGTTTTCCACCACGCCCGGCATCTGGTTCAGCACCAGCGCAAGCTGCCGCGCGTTGCCGATCCGGTTGAGATGCAGGTCGAGAATGTGGTTGCCTTCGTCTGTAATGAAAGGACGGTCGCCGTTCATCCGCAGGGTCGAGGACCGGCCCAGCACATCCATGCTGATGAGCGTTTCCTCCACCAGCGCCTGTGTCGTCTGCCAGCCGAAGGGGATCACCTCGATCGGCAGGGGAAAGGCGCCCAGATGCTCCACTTCCTTGCCGATGTCGGCAATCACGACCATTTGATCGCTGGCGGTCGCCACGATTTTCTCTTGCAGCAGCGCGCCCCCGCCGCCCTTGATGAGGTTGAGATCCCCGTCGAATTCATCCGCACCGTCGATGGTGAGATCCAGCCATTTCGCCTCGTCGAGGCTGATGACCTCTATGCCGACCTCGCGTGCGAGTTCCGCCGTGCGGGTCGATGTCGGGACACCGCGGATCCGAAGGCCGTCCTCGCGCACCATTTCGCCCAGACACCGCACGAGCCATGCCGCGGTGGACCCGGTGCCAAGGCCGACCCGCATGCCGTCTTCGACGAACTGCGCCGCGCGCTTGGCGGCGACGAACTTTGCCTTGTCGATGGGGGACAGCTCACCAGCCATGTGACTTCTTCCTTCTGCGTAACCTCACCGGCTTATAGGGCCATTGACCGCCCGGCGCGAGGGGCAAGCGCCGTGTTTCTGCCCGAAATCGGGAGGACGCGGGGGCAAACCGGGGCGGTACCCCGCTGCGGGGCCGGGAACGAAGCCCGCACCGCGGTCGTTCATCTTCGTAACCCTTTTCGAAAGTGCCAGTAGATGCTCCAGATTCTTTCCTCCCCCCGGGGACGGGCCGTTGAGGCAACCCTTGTCAGCCTCGATGGCATCGGAACGGCACTTCCACCGCATGAACTCACGCAAGACGCGGCCGTGGCAACCGCGCGGCGTCTCCTCGCGCCGACCTATCCGCAGTTCGAACGGCTGGTCCCGGCGTTCGAAAATGCCGGCGTCGATAGGCGCTATTGCGTCCAGCCGCTGGAATGGTTCGAAAGCGATCATGGCTGGGCCGACCGTGGTGCAGCCTACAAGGAAGGTGCGAAGGCCTTGTTCATGCAGGCCGCCGACCGCGCGATGCGGGCTGCGGGCATCACCGCGCCACAGGTCGACACCATCGTGACCGTGTCCTCGACGGGGATCGCGACCCCGACCCTCGAAGCGCAGGCCCACAAGGAAATGGGATTCCGGACCGACGTGCACCGTGTTCCCGTTTTCGGTCTCGGCTGCGCGGGCGGTGTGACCGGGCTGGCCATCGCGCAGCGGCTCGCGTCGGCCCATCCCGGCCAGACCATCCTGATGGTGGCAGTGGAAACCTGCTCTCTGGCGTTCCGGCGCGACAGGCTCAGCAAGGCCGACATCATCGCCACCGTCCTTTTCGGCGACGGCGCCGCCGCTGCCGTTCTGCGTTCCGACACCGCTGACGGCGCGGGGCGCGTGCAGTTGGGGAGCGGGCAGGAACACCTGTGGCCCGACACCTTGCCGATCATGGGGTGGGACGTGGACGAATCCGGCCTCGGGGTCGTGTTCGACCGGTCGATTCCCCCCTTCGTTCAGGAAAATTTCCGCGAGGCCCTGCTGGGGATGCTGCGCGCGGCTGATATGTCGCTGGATGACGTGGATCGCTTCGTCTGCCATCCCGGCGGCACCAAGGTGCTTGAGGCGATCGAGGCCACGATGGACTTGCGTCCGGGCGCGCTCGATGCCGAACGCGACACCTTGCGGGCGGCAGGCAACATGTCGGCGCCCACCGCGCTTTTCGTTCTCGACCGGGTGTTGCAGGCCGGTCAGGGCGGGCAACTCGCCCTTTGCGCGCTCGGTCCCGGCTTCACCGCCGCGATGTTGCCGATACAGGTCGGGATATGACTGTCGGCGCCGCGCTGTTCCTCGGGTTCATCGTGGTCCAGCGCCTGTCCGAGCTGGCCATCGCCCGCCGCAATACCGCCCTGCTGCTGGCGCGCGGCGCCCGCGAGGTCGGCGCGGGCCATTACCCGGTGATGGTGGCGCTGCACACCGCCTGGGTGCTGGCGCTGATCGTCTTCGGGCATGACAGCCACCTCGACCGGCTCTGGCTAACGCTTTACGTGCTGCTGCAATTTCTACGGGTCTGGATACTCGCCACCCTTGGCGGCCGATGGACCACGCGGATCATCGTCTTGGACGAACCCCTGGTGGCGCGCGGTCCCTACCGGTTCATTCCGCATCCCAACTACACGCTGGTGGTCGCCGAGATCATCGTGGCGCCGATGGTCCTCGGTCTGACCTGGGTGGCGGTGGTCTTTACGCTGCTGAACGCGGCGATGCTGTATCACCGGATCAGTGTAGAGGATGCCGCCCTGCGGCCCGGACGGTAAAGCGCCTGACCCTGCCCGGCGCAGAAGTGTCGTTTTCCGCCATGCGCGCCGCCGTGCCTGCGGTAGGTCAGCGTTCATGAGCGCGTATATCCTCCACTATGCCCCCGACAACGCGTCGCTGATCGTCAGGTTGGCGCTGGAACACCGGCGGCTGCCCTACCGGACCCGACTGGTGAACCGCGCCGCTGCCGAACAGGCCGGGGCCGCCTACCGGGCGCTGAATCCCCACGGGCTGATTCCGGTGCTGGAAACGCCGCAGGGCACGCTGTTCGAGACGGGCGCGATCCTGCTGTGGCTCGCCGACCGGCATGGGGGTCTGGCGCCGTCGCCCGACATGCGGGACCGCGCCGGTTTCCTGAAATGGCTGTTCTTCGTTTCAAATACCCTGCACCCCGCGCTGCGTATGACGTTCTACCCGGAGAAATACGCGGGCCCGGATAAGCTGCACCAAGCCGCGCTGCGCAAGACGATGCAGACGGCCATCGCGACGCATCTGGGGACGCTCGACGCAGTGGCGGCGCAATGCCCCGTCTGGCTGGACCCGGCGCACCCCGGCGTGATGCATTTCTATCTGGCGGCCTGTCTGCGCTGGTGCGCGCTTTATCCCAGCGATGCGGACCGTGGATGGTTCCGCCTTGCGGATACGCCGCATCTCCGCAATCTTTGCGCCGCCGTCGAAGCCCTGCCCTGTACCCGCGCCGCGCAGGACGCCGAAGGTTTGGGGCCAACCCCGTTCACCGCGCCGTGTCTTGCGACGCCACCCGAAGGAAGTGCCACCTGATGTTTCTTTCCGTTTTCGACATGTTCAAGGTCGGCATCGGCCCCTCGTCCTCGCACACGATGGGGCCGATGGTCGCCGCCGGACGCTTTCTCGACATGATGCGCGCGTCGCCTTTCCGTTTTGCCGGGCTGCGCGCCTCGCTCCACGGGAGCCTCGCCTTTACCGGGGTCGGCCACGCGACCGACCGCGCGACGATCCTCGGGCTCGCCGGGTTCACGCCGCAGGCCTATGACCACGACAGGGCCGAAGCCGTGCTTGCGCAGATCGCCAAGACCCACACCATCGAGGTCGACGGGCTGCCGCCGCTGCACTTCGATCCGGGCGCGGACATGGTCTTTGACTACGACACGAAACTCGCGGGCCACGCCAATGGCATGATGCTGATGGCACGAGACGCCCAGGGCGACGTGACACTGCGAGAGACCTTCTATTCCATCGGCGGCGGTTTCGTGATGACCGAAGCCGAACTGGCAGCCGGGCGCAACACCGAAGAGGGCGACCCCGTGCCCTACCCCTTCAAATCCGCCGCCGAGATGCTGGAAATGGCCCGCGCCTCGGGCAAAAGCATCGCGCAGATGAAGCGCGCCAACGAGATTTCCCGCAACGGCGAGATCCATCTGCGCGAAGGTGCGAAACGGCTGTGGCAGGTGATGAACGACTGCATCGACAGGGGTCTGACCACCGACGGCACCTTGCCAGGCGGGCTCAACGTCAGACGCCGCGCCAAGGGTATCCACGACGCCCTTCAGGCCGAACGCGGCCAGAACCAGCGCGCGCCGCACACGATCAACGACTGGATGAGCGTCTACGCCATGGCCGTGAACGAGGAGAACGCGGCAGGTGGCCAGGTTGTCACCGCCCCCACCAACGGGGCCGCCGGGGTCATGCCGGCCACCTTGCGATACTACCTCGACCACGTGCCCGGCGCCTCGGAGGCGCATATTGAGGATTTCCTGCTGACCGCAGCCGCCATCGGCGGACTAGTCAAGTTCAACGCCTCCATTTCCGGTGCGGAAGCGGGCTGTCAGGCCGAGGTCGGGAGCGCCGCCGCCATGTCAGCCGCCGGTCTGTGCGCCGTGATGGGCGGCACGCCGGAGCAAATCGAGAACGCCGCCGAGATCGCGCTGGAACACCATCTCGGCATGACGTGCGATCCGGTCAAGGGACTGGTGCAGGTGCCCTGCATCGAACGTAACGGGCTGGGAGCGATCAAGGCGGTTTCCGCGGCCTCCCTTGCGTTGCGCGGCGACGGAACGCACCTCGTCCCCCTCGATGCCTGTATCGAGACGATGCGCCAGACCGGCGCGGACATGTCGGAAAAGTACAAGGAAACCTCGCTCGGCGGCCTTGCCGTGAACGTCCCGAACTGCTGAGGAAATCCGCGCTCTGACGCTGGGTGACATCGGGCGCGCGAAGGTCATCGACACTTGATTTTCGTCGTGTTTTGTGATAGACGGACGTTGCTTACGTTATTCTTTTTCGACCCACTGTCTCCCTCACACGGCGCTCAGTCCCGATCCAGACCGACTACGCCACGCTGTCGCATACTGCGGACAGCCCCAAAACGGAGACTACGGATATGGCCACTGGCACCGTAAAATGGTTCAACGCAACAAAAGGCTTCGGCTTCATCGCGCCCGACGGCGGCAGCAAAGATGTGTTCGTGCACATTTCCGCTGTTGAGCGCGCCGGCCTGACCGGCCTGGCAGACGACCAGAAAGTGACCTTCGACATCGAAGCCGGCCGTGACGGCCGCGAATCGGCGACGAACCTCGCACTGGCATAAGCCGAACCACGCGAAGACATCGGAGCGCGGCCCCCTGACCGGGGCCGCGTTCTGCGTTTGGGGCCCTATCGGCGCACCGGCACCTCGTAGCCGCGCTCTTCGGGCTCGTCGTCCACCAGTTCGGTGGGAAATCCGGGCGCCGTGATGCTGAGGCCCGTTGCCTCTTCGAGACGTTCGATCATGCGGTCGGATTGCGCGGTCACGCCGTATCGCCGCTGACCATCGGTCAGCATCTCGATCATCAGCGGCGACAGTTCCAGCGGCACGCCGTGATCGTCGGCCAGTTTCTGGAACAGCCCGACGTCCTTCTGCACGAGGTCGAGGGTGAAATTCACATCCCGCGATCCCGACAGGATCAGCTGACTTTCGGTCTCATGGACGAAGGAGTTGCCCGAGGAAGCGGCGATCGCTTCGTAGGTCACGCCCAGATCCATCCCCGCCGCCTTCATCACCGTGAGCGCCTCGCACAGCGACAGCAGGTTGATCGTGGCAAGATAGTTGGTCATCACCTTCAGCGTGCTGGACACACCGACGTCGCCCACATGCAGGATCCGCCGGCCCATGTGGGTCAGGATCGGCAGCACCTTTTCGAAGGTGGGGCGCGTGCAGCCCGCGTAGATGCTGATGTTGCCGGTATCCGCGCGGTGGCAACCGCCCGACACCGGGCAGTCGACCGCCTCCCCGCCCCGGGCGATGGCCGCCTCCGCATGGGCCTTGATCTGGTCCGCGTCCGTGGTCGACATTTCCATCCAGACCTTGCCCGGCCCGATATGGGGCAGCATCTGCGCGAAGACGTCCGCGCAGGCGGCGGGGCTTGGCAGGCAGGTGATAACCACGTCGCAGGCCTGCATCAGCGCGGCGGGATCCGCGGCGGCGATGGCGCCCTTTTCGACCTTCCGCGCCACCAGCGCGGGGTTCAGGTCGTGCACATGCAATGCCACCCCGTTGCGCAGCAGCGAGCCTGCCAGCTTGCCGCCGACGTTTCCCAAACCGATGAAACCGACCTTCATGCCATCCTCCTGTCCCGGTGCCACCCATCAGCGGGCCGCGAACGCGACCTGTCGCGCCTGATTGCGACCTGGGCCGGAACGGGCTACTTGGCGTAGCCCCCGAGGAAGCTGAAGTTGCTGTGGTTGCCGATCGCATCCCGCGCCATGTCATGACAGTTGATGCAGGAAGAAGGCCTGTCCCGGTTCAGGCCTCCGTGGGCATCCAGCACCGGGTTGATCTGCAGGTACGTCTCCAGCGTCGAGTTCACCATGTAGATGGGCGCGGCAAAGGGCTTCATCTTTTCCGCGTAATAATCCCCGTGGTCGTTGGCCCACTGGACACCGATGAGGTCGTAGTTTTCCCAGATCGTCCCGGCGAGCGCGGCCTTGAACCGGGCGTTCACCTCCTGCCCCGTCGCGTAGAGATCCCAGCACCGGACGACCTGCGTGCCGAAACGGTCGTCAAAGAGATACGCGCCGCCGTAGGGCATCTGCGCCTGCCACTTGAAATCCGCGCCGACCGGTGGTGCGTTCGGCGTGCAGGCCGCACCACCGTCCGTGCAGGCCGCATCGAAGAATGCATAGGGCCCGGCGGCATCGTCCGGAATGGGGCAGGACGCGGCGGGCTCGCGGTTCTTCAGGGTCGATTGCTCATCCATCTGCGAGATTGGCGCCCCCTTGGCGAGCGGCGCATTGGAGGCGTGCTCGAACGACGCCCAGATCCAGAATTCGGCGAATTCCTCGGGTGTCGCGACCTTTTGCATGATGTGCATGCCCGTCAGGCCCGCGATCTCCTCCAGGCACATCGGCGCGCCGCTGGCGCTGTCTTCCGCCGCGACCACGACGGTGACCGGCAGGGTGAAATACCCCAGCGGGTTGTCGCCGTTCTCCAGCAGGCGCCATGACGTCTTGACTTCGATCGCGCCGACCACGCCGTCCTTGCCACGCGGAAAGTCCCAGACACCGCCCGCGTCCGCAAAGGCCTGCTGCCCGGCCTTGGTGGTAAGCCCGTTCTCCTCGAGGTATCCGACGGCGGCGTCGTTGATCCGGACATCGTACAAAACGAAGTTCCCCGCGGCGTCGATCAGCGGATAGGGGGTCATCGGCTGGATGAAGCTCGACGTCGTCACCTTGGAGGTCCGCGCCAGCGTCATGCGTCCGCCGGCGTCGCAGATGTCGGGCACGATGGCATTGCCGGGAAAAACATCGTCCACGCCGGCAAAGCTTTCCCAGACACGCGGGGCCTCGGGGGCGCTTCCGATGACGCCGATGGGTCGGCCGCTGGCGTCAGCCGGCGCGTTGAGCGCCGCGAAGCTCTGCCAGCCGAAGTAATCGAAGTTGATCTGCTGGGCCTGGTCCTCGTTCCGGCGGTCGGTCGAGGGGGTATATCCCTGAACACCTATCGCCAGCCCGTCCAGATCGGCGGGCAGGATGTTGCAGATCCGGTTGGTCCCGTCGACACAGAGATGATCCTGCTTGTATTGCGCCAGTGCGACCGAGGCGCCAAGGGCAAGCCCGAGGGCCAGCGTGGGATGAATGAGCTTCATGAACGGAATCCTTGCGCAAGAAATGAATGAAGAACCGAAATACCTGCTAAAAATCCCAGCGTGACACGAAAGGGTGATTCTCGCCAAGCGGGTGATCGGCGGTCGGGGCCTTTGCAGAAATGCACAGGGACCGCGCGGCGGCCGGCATTGTGCGCGGCCCGCCCGCTCCTATATCCCACGGGCATACCAGTCACAGGAGACCGATCATGTCCCTCAGACCTACCCTAGAAACCCGCCGTGCGATCCCCACCCTCGAAGGGGCCGGCGTGAAACTGCACCGCGCCTTCGGCTTTCAGGACCCGTCGGAACTGGACCCGTTCCTGCTGTTCGACGACTTCCGCAACGAACGCCCCGAGGATTTCGAAAAGGGTTTCCCCTGGCATCCCCACCGCGGGATCGAAACCATTACCTACGTGCTGGAAGGTACGGTGGAACACGGCGATTCACTGGGCAACACCGGCACGCTGGGCGCGGGCGACGTGCAGTGGATGACCGCCGGGTCGGGCATCCTGCATCAGGAGATGCCCGCCGGAAACGCCCGCGGTCAGATGCATGGCTTCCAGCTTTGGGGCAACCTGCCCTCCGCGCAGAAGATGACCGCGCCGCGCTATCAGGACGTGACGTCGGCGGATATCCCGGTCGTGACGGACGACGACGGTACGCGGGTCAAGGTGATTACCGGCAACTTCTGGGGCAAGACCGGCCCGGTGGACGGCATCGCCGCCGATCCGCAATACCTTGACATCACGGTGCCTGCGGGCGTGAAGAAGACCTTCCGGATCGATACCTACCGCCGCGCGTTCGCCTATATTTTCCAAGGTGCCGGCGCCTTTGCCGATGCGTCGGCCCCGTCGGGCGTGCTGCTGGAAAAGGAAGTCGCGGGCGAAGAGGTGAACATCCGCGATCTCAGCGGTGACCGCACGCTGATCCGGTTCGGCACCGGCGACGAGGTGACGGTGCAGGCGGGCGAGGAAGGCGTGCGCTTCCTGCTGATTTCCGGCGCGCCCATCGAAGAGCCGGTCGCCTGGCACGGACCCATCGTGATGAACACCCGCGCCGAGCTGGAACAAGCCTTTGCCGACCTGCGAAACGGCAAGTTCATCCGGCCCGCACACTGACCCGCAGGGTGGGCACGCGGCCCACCCCTCCCCCGTCAGGCGGTGTGGCCCACCGCCTTGCGGACCATGTCCCAGTACTGCGCCACGACCTCGTCCAGTGACAGCCGGCCGCTTTCGCGGAACCACGTGTTGACGCCCGTCAGCATGGCGATGAGCGCCAGCGTCACGATCTTGGTGTCCTGCACCGCGAAGGCACCGCTGTCGACGCCCGCGCGCAGAATATTCTCCAGCCGGTCTTCGTACCTGCGGCGCAACGCCTCGACCGTGATGAAGTTTTCCTCGTCGAGGTTGCGCAGCTCCATATAGGCGATAAAGACCGCATCGGGCCGGTCCGCGTGAAAGCGGATGTGGAAAGACACGAAGGTTTCAAGCTGTGCCAGCGCGTCGCCCGCCGGGACTGGAAGCGCCGTCAGCAGCTCTTCCAGATGGTCGCGCATCAGTTCGAAAAGCAGCGTCTGCTTGTCGGGCGTATAGTTGTAAAGCGCCCCGACCTGCACGCCCACCTCGGCCGCGATGGCCCGCATGGACACCGCCGCATAGCCGCCGCGGGCGAACAGCTTCTGCGCTGCCGCGCGGACCTTGGGGCCGGTAATGTCGGAATGTGAACCTGCGGTACGTGCCATGGCACCTGACTAATGAACCCTTGTTCAAAAGCAAAGCCCGCTTGCGCCGTGAAACGCGCTGGTGCAAGAAAGTCCGCATGAGCATTCGCGCCCTCATCGTCCTGTTGGCTGCCGGTGGCCTTGCGGCCTGCACCCAGTTTCCCGAACTGGACAGGACCGTGTCGCCGGAACTGGCCGCTTCGGAATATCCCGACCTTGTGCCGCTGGAGCCGGTATTGGCACAGGCGACGGCGGGCCGCGTGGATGCCGGCGCCACCCAGGCCCAGTTGGAGGCGCGCGTGGCGCGGCTGCGCGCCCGCGCCGCCCGGCTGCGGGGCTCGGTGCTCACGGGCCGGGAACGCCAGCGGCTGGCAGAGGGCCTGCAATAGGTCTCGCGCGTTGCACGCGACCATCGAAACGGCTACATCGCGGCAAAACCGTCTCTTCCCCCCAGCCAAAGGATCCCGCCCATGTCTGACACCCTTCGCCTTGGTATCGCCGGTCTGGGCACGGTCGGCGTCGGCGTTCTGCGCATCATCCGGCAACAGGCGGCTCTGCTCGAAGCGCGCACGGGGCGCAAGATCAGCGTGTCGGCGGTATCCGCCCGCACCCGCGACCGCGACCGTGGCGTCAGCTTGAAAGGATATGACTGGGAAGACGATCCGGTCACGCTGGCCACCCGGGACGACGTGGATGTTTTCGTGGAACTGATGGGCGGGTCCGACGGCCCGGCCAAGGCCGCAACGGAGGCCGCGCTGAAGGCGGGTAAACACGTCGTGACCGCCAACAAGGCGATGCTTGCGATCCATGGTCAGGCTCTGGCCGAACTGGCCGAGGCACAGGGCCTGAGCCTGCGCTACGAAGCGGCCGTCGCCGGGGGCATCCCCGTGGTGAAGACCCTGCTGGAAGGGTTGGCGGGCAATGGCATCACGCGGGTTATGGGCGTGATGAACGGCTCGTGCAACTACATCCTCACGCGGATGGAAAGCGCCGGCCAGACCTATCAGGACATCTTCGCCGAGGCGGATGCGCTCGGCTATCTCGAAGCCGATCCGCAATTGGACGTAGGCGGCATCGACGCGGCGCACAAGCTGGCGATCCTGTCCAGCATCGCGTTCGGCGCACAGGTCGATTTCCACGGCATTCAGCTTGAGGGGATCGAACGGGTCACCATCGAGGACATCCGCGCCGCCGCCGACATGGGCTACAAGATCAAGCTTCTGGGCGTTGCCCAGAAAACCGGGCGCGGGCTGGAACAGCGCATGCAGCCCTGCCTCGTGCCGGACAGTTCGCCGCTCGGACAACTGGACGGCGGCACCAACATGGTGGTGCTCGAAGGGGACGCCGTCGGCCAGATCGTGCTCCGCGGCGCCGGGGCCGGCGAAGGGCCCACCGCCAGTGCCGTGATGGCCGATGTCTGCGACATCGCGCGGGGCGTGTGGCTGCCGGTCTTCGGCCAGCCCGCGACCACGCTGGTGCAGGCCAAATCGGCCCAGTCCAAGACACCGGCCCCCTACTACCTGCGGATGGCGCTGGTGGACAAACCCGGCGCCCTCGCCAAGATCGCCACGGTCCTCGGCGAGGCGGGCGTCAGCATCAACCGGATGCGCCAGTACGAACACGACGCGGCCTCGGCCCCGGTGCTGATCGTGACCCACCGGACGATACCTGCCGATCTCGAACGCGCCATCGCCGCGATGGACGGCACCGGCGTGATGGCTGGCGCACCTGTCGCCCTGCGGATCGAGGAAGTCTGACCGGCGCGAGCCGCTCTCCACAAATCCATTTCAAAACAAGCATCTGCGGCCCGAAGTTGACTTCGGGCCGTTTCGCTGCACCCGCGGAAAACGGGTAAGGATTCCCGTACTTGGCGAAATTCTAGTCCCGGTTGATGGTATCCCGGGGCGCGGGCATCGCGTATGCCGAGATATTTCCAGGCGCCCCTTTCATTCAAGGGAGCAAACAGATGCAAATTCATATTGAAGAAGTCCCCACGGCGATCAGGCGCCGTGCGGCACAACTGCTCGAAACCGTCAGGGGTACGGAAATGGACCCCACGGGCGGCCGGGCACGCCTGATGCCGCAGGTCACGGCCTTGTTCCGCCCCGACCTCGACGAGGTCGCCTATTACGAGTTCGCGGTCGACCTGGGCCGCGGGGAGGATCGCCCCGCCGCCATCACCGGTCGCGGCGACCGCGGCGGCAAGATGGCGATGCCTGCCGATACCGGCTTCATCATCGCGGCAAGCAAGGGGCACGACCACCCCATCGCCCACTGGTCGCTCGACCGGGAACCGCCAAGCCGGCAGATCGCGGCGGCGGCAGAGGAAAAGGGCGGCAAGGTCGCCCGCATCTTCAAGGTCGATGCGCTGTCCTACGTCGGCGAAACCGAGGATGGCGAGATGGCCGCCCAGACCGGACAGCTGCCGCTGCCCATCGAAGGGCTGCCAGACGACATGGAAAAGGCAAGGGGCCGGATCTCCTCCACCCTCGTGCGGCCCTCACAAAAGCCGAAGGACGACGGCGATCCGCTGCAGGACAAGCCCGAGACCATCAATCGCGGCGCGCGCCCCCAGCGGGTCAAGCTGCGCGAGGTGGAAAGCTGGGCCCAGCTGCGCAAGGTCTATGCCAAGACGTTCGGCCCCCTTCTGGCCGATCTCGCGCGCAACGCGGCCCCTGCATGGGAGATCGAGGACCTCGTTGCGAAAATGGGCGAAGGGATCAAGACCGGCACCACGCACCGGGTTGCCCTGCTCGAATCCGATGCCGCCGTCGAAGTCTCCGGTGAGGGCGCGCGGCTGGTGCGCATCGAACCCCTTGATACGCCCGAGGGCAGCGGCGCGGTCGCCCTTCACGTCGCGGACGAGGCGCTGCCGCAGGAAGTCTCGTTCGAGATGCATGTCTCCTACCGGTCGGGGCTGCGCGAGACGCTGCCGTTCTTCGCGGTATCGGACAGCACCCCGTCGGACCGCAAGCCCGGCAGCGGCATGAACTTTTTCGAGGAGTGATTTCAATGGCCTACACATACTACTGGGCGGACGGAAACGTCAGCGAACAACCCTACAATCAATACACGGTCAACGGCTGCGCCATCGGTTGCGGTTCACTGGCCTGGACCATCCTGTTCCTCTGGGGGGACCGGCAGGCCGGGACGGGCAACAGCTACTGGGCGCCGCGCTGGGGGCTCTACCGGCAGGACGGCGGCACCGGGGCGAACGTGATCTCGCCCACCTCGCAGACCACCGGCGTCAACAACGTGATCGAGGAGATCGCGGACGACGTCGGCACCTTCTGCATCTTCGGCCAGGGCGCGACCTACCCTTGGGAGATGAGCGACGCGAGCGCCTATTTCGTGGGGCGTACCGGAACCAGCCTGACCACCCACTACAATTCCGTCGGCGCCTCGGAAAGCCGCCTGCGCGAATACGCCCGCAATTCGATCCGCGACCGGGACACCCCGGCGGTGATCGGTACCGGCTGGCTCAGCCACTATCCGGTGGCCTATGGCTATGCCTGGCAGCGCCGCGTGGTCCGGAAGTGCTTTGTCTTCTGCTGGAACGAGACCGTCTATGACCGGTGGTTCTACGTGAACCAGGGCTGGGGCGGCAGCGGAAATGACTGGGTGCCCGCCGACACATGGTTCGCCGGCGAGATATATCCCTGAAAACAGGCACCCGGCCCGTGAAACACGGGCCGGGTGCGCCATGGGGGCCGGCGCGCTTGTGTGAACCCACCGGGCGCGCTAGAGGACGGGGCAATATTCAAACCAGCAAGGAATTGTCATGCCCACATCCGCCGATTTCCAAGACCGCATGTTGTCCCTCGGCCTCGCCCGCGTGTCCGAGGCGGCTGCCCTCGCATCGGCCAAGCTGATCGGCAAGGGTGACGAGAAGGCCGCGGACCAGGCCGCCGTGAACGCGATGCGCACGCAGCTTAACATGCTGGACATCGCGGGCGTGGTCGTCATCGGCGAAGGCGAACGGGACGAGGCGCCGATGCTCTATATCGGTGAGGAAGTCGGCACCGGGAACGGCCCCGGCGTGGACATCGCGCTCGACCCGCTCGAGGGTACGACGCTGACGGCAAAGGACATGCCAAACGCACTGACAGTGATCGCGATGGGTCCGCGCGGCTCCATGCTTCATGCGCCGGACACCTACATGGACAAGCTGGCGATCGGTCCCGGCTTTGAGACCGGGGTCGTCACGCTGGACATGACCCCCGGTGAACGGGTCAAGGCGCTGGCGACAGCCAAGGGCTGTGCGGCCTCGGATATCACGGTCTGCATCCTTGAACGTCCGCGCCACGAAGAGATGATCGCCGAAGTCCGCGACACCGGGGCTGCGATCCGGCTGATCACCGACGGTGACGTCGCCGGGGTGATGCACTGCGCCGACCCGCAAACGGGAATCGACATGTACATGGGCGCAGGCGGCGCCCCCGAAGGTGTCCTGGCCGCCGCCGCTCTCAAGTGCATGGGCGGGCAGATGTACGGCCGGCTGCTGTTCCGCAATGACGACGAACGCGCCCGCGCGACCAAGGCGGGCATCACCGATTTCGACCGCGTCTACAGCCGCGATGAAATGGTGACCGAGCACGTGATCTTCGCCGCGACCGGCGTGACCGGCGGCAACATCCTGCCGGGTGTCAAGCGCGAGCCGGGCTGGATGACGACCGAGACCCTGATCATGCGGTCCAAGACCGGATCGGTGCGGCGGATCAACTACCGCACGCCGGTCGACCGGGCCTGAAGGCGCGCCCCTGGCGGGCGCCGCGACGTGTATTTCTGGAACAATGAAACGGGGTGAAGGTGAGCTTTCTCGGCGTTGAGGCCTCGTTGACCGGACGGCGCTGGGTCGGTCCCGGTGTCGAGTACGAACGCGCGGCCGAGCTGCTGGTGCAGCGCACCGGGCTGCCGCAGGCGGTCTGCCAGGTGCTGGCCCGCCGCGGCGTGCCGCCGGAGGAAGCGGCGGGCTTTCTTGCCCCTGCCCTGCGCGACCTGCTGCCCGACCCGAGGACGCTCAAGGACATGGAGAAGGCCGCGGCCCGGTTCCTCGCGGCCGTGAACCGGCGCGAACGGATCGCGATCTTTGCGGACTACGATGTCGACGGCGGCAGTTCCGCCGCGCTGCTGCTGATCTGGCTGCGCCGGATGGGCCATTCCGCGACGCTCTATGTCCCCGACCGCATCGACGAGGGTTACGGGCCGAACGACGCCGCGATGGCCGCGCTGGCCGCCGCGCATGACCTGATCGTCTGCGTGGATTGCGGTACCCTGTCCCATGGCCCGGTGGCCGCCGCGGCGGGCGCGGACGTGGTGATCCTGGATCACCACCTGGGCGGTGAAACGCTGCCCGAGGCCCTGGCAGTCGTGAACCCGAACCGGCAGGACGAGGACGGGGCGCTGGCGCATCTCTGCGCTGCCGCGGTCGTGTTCCTGATGCTGGTGGAAGCGGGCCGTCAACTGCGCGCGGCGGGGGGCAAGGGGCCGGACCTGATGGCGCTTCTGGATCTGGTCGCGCTCGCGACGGTGGCGGACGTGGCGCCGCTGGTCGGCGTGAACCGGGCGTTCGTCCGCCAGGGGCTCAAGGTGATGGCCCGGCGCGACCGGCCGGGGCTGGCCGCGCTGGCCGACGTGGCGAGGATGGACACCGCGCCCACCGCCTACCACCTCGGTTTTCTGCTGGGTCCGCGCATCAATGCGGGCGGACGGATCGGACAGGCCGACCTTGGCGCGCGGCTGCTGGCCTCCGACGATTCGCACGAGGTCGCCGCGCTGGCCGAGCGGCTGGATTCGCTGAACACCGAGCGCCGCGACGTCGAAGCGGCGGTGCGTGCCGCCGCCCTGGCACAGGCCGAAGCGCGCGGTTTCGACGCCCCGCTGGTCTGGGCCTCCGGCCCCGGCTGGCACCCCGGCGTCGTGGGCATCGTGGCCTCGCGGCTCAAGGAGGCGTCGAACCGTCCGGCCATCGTGATCGGGATCGAGGACGGAATCGGCAAGGGGTCGGGCCGTTCCGTCAACGGCATAGACCTTGGCGCGCCGATCCAGCGGCTGGCGGCCGAAGGGCTCCTGCTCAAGGGGGGCGGGCACAAGATGGCCGCCGGGCTGACCGTGGCGGAGGACAAGCTTGAGGCCGCGATGGCGCGGCTCGCGGAACTGCTGGCCCGCCAGGGGGCGCATCTGGCCGGACCGTCGGACCTGAACGTGACCGGTCTGCTGATGCCCGGCGCGGCCACCGTCGAACTGGCCGAACGCATCGAGGAAGCCGGCCCCTTCGGGGCGGCGGCCCCTGCGCCGCGCTATGTCTTTGCCGACATGAAGGTTCATTTCGCAAGGCGTCTCGGCGACAGCCACCTCAAGATCAGCTTCGGGGACGGCGTGGGCACGAAGATGGACGCGATCTGTTTCGGCGCGTACGATTCTCCCCTCGGCGCGGCGCTCGAGGCGCACGGCGGGGCGCGCTTTCACCTCGCCGGCCGGCTCGACATCAACACCTGGCGCGGCAGGCAAAGCGTACAGCTGCGGCTGGAAGACGCGGCACGCGCCTGAGTGCAGATTATCTCGGACTTGGGGAAATTTCTGCTTGCGGACCCCCACCGAAAACCCTAATGAACCGCTCACGGTCAGTGGCCCGTTCGTCTATCGGTTAGGACGCCAGGTTTTCAACCTGGAAAGAGGGGTTCGATTCCCCTACGGGCTGCCACTTCCCCCCACATCGCTCTGCCCTGCCGTTGCCTAGGCGATTCCAACGACGCGGCGGCAAACGCCCAAGGCGCATATGCCGACAATCCAGCTTCGTGCGGCGCATTGTTCACGTGGGATTGGGCCGGATCGCCATCGGCGGAGGCGATTTTCGCGCGCTGCGTGCAAGATTGGCCGAAGTCGACCGTGAAACAGATTGTTTCCGACAAATCCGGCCAATTGAGGCGAAAAAATGCTAACAATTGGCCCGAGCCGTGGTGCCTGCCTCGCCCGGTCACGAAATGGCCGCCGTGCTTGCACAAAATTGATCGGCGAATCCCTGTCATGCGGTCCTGATTGGGCGTATGCATCGCGGAAAGTACTGCCGGTTTTTCGTGGTTCGGCAGGGTGAGTGACCAGTAACGGCCCGGTGCGGGCATGTCCGCACCGGGTCAACATTATGATGCGACCCTGGGGGGTTGTGATGAAGAAATTCCAGATGGATCGACCGGGCTACGGGCTGTTCGATCTTGTTGATCAACAGTCCGTCACGCCGGTATTCGTCGTCGGAGCGGAAAGCGTAACGGCACCGACGGCGCCCCTCTGGGACGCAGCCATAGCGCGCAAACACACGCCTGCCAAACCCTACAGAAACGGCTTCAAGCGTCTGATGGACCTGACGCTGATCGTCCTTGCCATGCCGATCTGGGTGCCGGTGATCGCGCTCTGCGCCATCGCGCTCTGGATCGAGGGGGGCCAGCCCTTCTACCGGCAGGACCGTCTGGGGCGTCGCGGCAAGACATTCTCGATCATCAAGCTGCGGACCATGGTGCGCGACGCGGACAAGGTCCTGCTGGAGCTGCTGGCCAGCGACCCGGCGGCCAAGGCCGAATGGGACGCGCTCCAGAAACTGCGCAACGATCCCCGAATCACACGGGTCGGCCGGATTCTCCGGGCCACCTCGCTGGATGAACTGCCGCAGCTGATCAATGTCCTCAAGGGAGAGATGTCGCTTGTCGGCCCGCGCCCGATGATGGTGGATCAACTGGAACTCTACGGTAATCCCAAGGCTTATTTCGCTGTACGTCCCGGTCTGACGGGCCTCTGGCAGGTCAGCGCGCGCAACAACAACAGGTTTACCTACCGCCACGGGGTCGACGAGGCCTACGAAAACGCCTTGTCCCTGCGGCTCGACATGACGATCCTGTACAAGACGGTCGGCGTGGTCCTGCGCCAGACGGGGTATTGAAACGATGGCTTGCTTTAGCGCCGAAGAACACTGTGGTATGGTCCCTGCCCATGTCAGACACCCCCAAGGAGGCCGGAATGAAGGATAATCTTCTGAGGGCCGACAGTTCGGATTTCGGCGCGGAAGACGCCGATTGGGCACGCCCGGACGGGTTGCGGCACAGCATCCGGCCGCGCCACCGTGCGGGCACGGACAGCGCCGCGGCGGCGCGCGACGCGCGCCCGCAGCCCGACCAGCCGGCGGGCACGGACGACAGCGCGGCAGCGATGCCCACGCCGGGTATGCAGATGCCCACCGTGTCGCCCGCACCTGCGATCACGGCGCACACGCCAGCGTCCGGGCTGGCAGAGCGCGATCTGCCCCAGTGGGAAGAACTCGACCTCGCGGCGCCCGGCGATCGGGACAGGCGCAGCACCTCGATCCCCGTCGTGGACGCGGACCGCGACAGTCTCGCGGTGCAAGCGTTTGACCTGCTGCGCACCCGCCTGCGCAAGACGACCGGCGAAAACGGCTGGGTCAACATCGCGGTATCGGCTCCGACCCGCGGCTGTGGCAGCACCTTCACCGCCCTGAACCTGGCGCTGAGCCTCTCGCGCATCGCCGGATCGCGGACGATTCTGATGGATCTGAACATGCGCGATCCCGGCCTGCACAAGGCGATGGGCATCACCCCGCCGTGCGACATGCGGGATTATCTGCGCGGCGAGATATCCCTCAAGGATCACATCCAGCGTGTCAGCGACACCCTGGCGCTGGGCCTCAACGCGCGGCCCGACCCGGACGCCGCCGAAACCCTGCAGAATCCAAGGCTGTCCCGCACCCTTGACCAGATGCGCGCCGCGCTGCGGCCCGGCCTCGTGATCTACGACCTGCCCCCCATGCTGGGGCACGATGACGTATCGGCGTTCCTGCCGGAGCTCGACGGCATGCTGCTGGTGTCCGATGGCACGCGGACTATGGGCCGGCAGCTTGTCGAATGCGAGCGGATGCTGGATGGTCAGGTCCCGCTTCTGGGTGTCGTGCTGAACCGCGCGCGCAAGAACAGCCTGCCAACATACAGGTAAAGCGGGCGAGCCGGCAAGTTTGTGCCTCAACTTCGCCCGAATTCGATGGTGTAAGACGGAAAACCCCAGATCGGCCGCGCCGTTCAGGGGTCATTTGCATTGAGGTGACGGGCACATGGGACCAATCTATTCCCTGGCAGACTTCCTGGACATGGTGCGCCGCCGCATCGGGATCATCTCGTTCGTCTTCATCGCGGGATGCTTCCTGTCGCTGTACTGGGCGCTGTCGCAGCCGCATGTCTACGAATCCGCCGAAGTCATCCAGATCGAACAGCCCAAGATCGCCGGTTCGCTTGCCCCCTCCACGGTCGAGGCGTCCTCGGCCAGGAGGCTTCAGCTGATCCAGCAGCAGCTCATGGCGCGGGACAGCCTGAGCGCGATGATCGAGAAATTCGACCTCTTTGCCGACCTGCCGGCGCTGCGTCCGTCCGAAAAGGTGGATCTGCTGCGCCGCTCGGTGACGATCAACGGTGTGGCGGCCACCCGCGAAGGCTTTGCCGACGATGGCACCATCGCGGTGCTTACCATCACCGCCCGGTTGGGCGACCCCGAAAAGGCACAGGCCGTCGCGCATGAATTCGCCGACCGCACCCGCGATCTGGCCGCCGCGCAGCGCCGTGAGCAGACCCGCGAGACGCTCGAATTCTTTTCCGCCCAGGAGGATCAGCTGATCGGGGAGATCGCCCGACTGGACGAGGAACTCGCCGCCTACCGCAGCGCCAACGACATCTCCATCGAAGGGAGCCTGGAATTCGTCCGCTCCGAGATCGCCAGCATCAACGACGCGCTGCTTGAACTGGACCGCGAGATCATCGCGACACAGCTGGCGCGAAGCCGGATAGACCGCAACGCCCGGGCGGAGACGATCGCGCGCGAGGAAGCCGACCTAGACGCGCAGATCGACAGCCTCACGACCCAGCGCGAGTTGCTGCAGGACCGCCGCGCCGAACTGGCTGCCAGCATCGAAACGACACCCGAGGTGGAGCAGACGCTCACCAAGTTCCAGCGCCGGATGGAACAGCTTCAGGGGCAGCTGGACGTGATCGCCACCCGGCGCAACGAAGCCGAGGTGGGATTTTCCCTCGAGAATGCGGCGCGGGGCGAGCGGCTGACGACACTGGAAGAGGCCCGCGTGCCCGACTACCCCATCAGCATGAGCCGCAAGAAACGCGCGGCGATGGGCGCGGCGGCCTCGCTCATGCTCGGGCTCGGCCTCGCCTTCCTGCTTGAACTGCGCCGCCCCGTGATCCGCACCGCCCGCCAGATGGAGCGCGAGACCGGGCTGGTGCCCGTCGTGTCGATCCCGGAGGTCGGACGCATCAAGCGGCGCAGCGGGTTGTCCAAACTCTGGCAGGACCGGGCCGAGGCGGGCCAGCGGGGGCGCAACGCCCGGCTGGCGCGGCAGGCCGATCCGGGACAGGGCTGAGCCGCCGCGCGACCGACCCGCAAGGGTCAGGCAAAGGCGGTCAGCGCCTGCAGCGCCGCCATGTGCAGCCACAGCGCCAGGACGGTGGCGATTCCGCCCAAGACAAAGAACAGCAGATCGTGGCGCGCATCCCAGACGTGATGCGCCCGGGCCAGCCAGATCAGCACCAGATGCGACAGCGCCATGGCGAGCCCCATGCCAAGAATCGCGCCGACCAGCCCGCCCTGAAAGGCACCCAGCAGAAGCAGGGAGACCTGAAGCGTCGAGCGCAGCGCGGAATAGATGAAGAACCGGCGCGAGTCCCCCGCTGCAAGCGCCGCCTGGTCATAGGTCATCCCGATCACCTGCGGGATCAGCGCCAGCCCCAGCAGCACGACAACCCCGCCCGCGCTCTCGTACCGGCTGTCGTACAGCAGATCGACGAGCCACGGACCGATCAGGGCCATGACGACCAGCATCCCCCCGACCCCCAGCGTCAGGCCATACCGCAGCCGCGCGAGCCGGTCCGGCGCCGCCCCCTCGCGGTAGACCGGTATCATCACACGCCCCGTCACGTTCAGCCCCAGCAACAGCGGAAAACTGGCAAGGAAGTAGCCGATGTTGTAGATGCCCAGCGTTTCAAGGGTCAGGAACTTTCCGAGGATCGCCTTGTCACCCTGGCTGGCAAAGAACCAGAACAGCGTGGACAGGAAGATCCACTTGCCGAAATGGATCAGCTCGCTCGCGGCGGTCCGTTCCCAGCGAAACCGGTTGCGCAGGCCCGGCAGGCCGAAATGCGTCAGCAGCAGCTTGGCCCCTGCCCCCGCGACGCCGCCGATCACCAGCGCCAGGACCGATTCCATCACGATGGCCAGGACGATCATGATGATGATCCCGATCACCTGCGACGCGAGGTCCAGCACCGTCAGCCGCCCCACCAGAAGGTGCCGTTGCGCGGTCTCGATGCGGGTCGGGTTGAAGCCGCCGAGGATCAGCGCCAGCGCCGCGATCGGCAGGTACCGGGCCAGATCGGGCTGGTCGTAGAAGACGGAGACCGGATAGGCCATGGCGCAGGCGGCCAGCCACAGGAGCACGCCGCGGATCACCTGTATGGTCCAGGCGGTATTCAGGAAATCCGGGTCGTCGCCGCGCTTGCTCTGCGAGATCGAGGGCGTGATGCCGACGTCGGAAAACAGCGTGAGACCCACGGTGATCACGCTGATCAGGGCCATCAGGCCGAACGCCTCGGGATAAAGCAGCCGGGTCAGGATCAGGTTCGACGCGAGGCGGATGGCCTGTGACGCCCCGTACCCCAGCACGATCCACGAGGCGGAGCGCAGGGCGCGGGCCATGAGGCGATTGCCTTTCAGCACATCGAAAACCCGCGCAAACACTCGAAAAACGCCTCACTTCTGCCTCAGGCGCTGCATAATGCGTCCTTGCGTCCTGCGCCAGCGTCATGACATGGCAATGGGGCAAAGTTGTGAAAGCCGGAAAAAGACCGTGAAAATCGCCTACGTTCTCAATACGTATCCCCAGCCGTCGCAGAGCTTCATCCGCCGCGAGATCCGCGCACTGGAACGGCAGGGGCACGAGGTGACGCGGATCGCCATGCGCCCGCACGATGGTCGGCTCGTGGACACGCAGGACCGGCACGAGGCAGACCGGACCGACTACGTCCTGTCAAAGGGGGCTTCGACCCTTGCCGGCGCGGCGCTGCGTGCGCTGGGCCGCGCTCCTGCCGCGTTCGTGGCCGCGATGCGCGTCGCGTGGCAGATGGGCCGGGTGTCCGAGGTCGGGCGGCTACGTCATCTGATCTACCTCGCCGAGGCCGCGCAGGTCGCGCACCAGTGCCGCGCCGCCGGGATCGACCATGTTCATGCCCATTTCGGGACCAATGCCGCGGCGGTCGCGATGCTGTCCCGGATGCTGGGCGGGCCGGCCTATTCCTTCACCGTCCACGGCCCCGAGGAGTTCGACGCCCCGCGCGCCCTGTCGCTGGGCATGAAGATGCGCCGGGCCGCCTTTACCGTCGCGGTCAGCCACTTCGGACGCTCCCAGCTCATGCGCTGGGCGGACCCGGCGGGGTGGGATCGCATCCACGTGGTCCACTGCGGCATCGAACCTGCGCGCTTTGCGAACCCCGTCCCGCTGCAGGGCGGACCGCGCCGCGTGGTGGCCATTGGCCGGCTGGTGGAGCAGAAGGGCCAGCTGGCGCTGGTTCAGGCCATGGCCCAAGTCACGGCGGACCTGCACCTGACGCTGCTGGGCGACGGCGAGATGCGCGGCCAGATCGAGGCCCTGATCGCGGATCTGGACCTTGGCGCGCGGGTGACACTGACGGGCTGGGTGGACGAGGCACGGGTCAACGCTGAACTGGCCGCCTCCCACGCGCTCGTGATGCCCAGCTTTGCCGAGGGTCTGCCGATGGTTGTGATGGAGGCGATGGCCGCCGCACGACCGGTCATTGCCACCTATATCGCCGGAACACCCGAACTGGTACGCCCGGACGAAACCGGCTGGCTGGTGCCCGCGGGCGACGTGGCCGCCCTCGCCCGTGCGATGGAAGACCTCGCCGAGGCCCCGCACGACCGCCTTTGCCGAATGGCCGATGCCGGACGGGCCCGCGCGCTGGAACGCCACGACATAGACATCGAAGCGGCAAAGCTCGCAGGGCATATGACGGCGGCGAAAGACTAGCGCCCGCGCGCCCAGCGGTCGGTGCTGCGCAGCACCGGCAGGTTGATCGCGGCGCGGACCGCGCAAAAGGCGGCGAAAGCTGCCGGATCCTGAAACGCCCGCCGCCAGACGGGCCTTGTCCCACCCGGCGGATCGTCATGGGTCACGAGTTCGGGGTAGCGGCGCGCGATCTCGGCCACGCCGATGTCCTGTCGCCGCCGGACCTTCACCAGCCGCGCAAAGCCTTCGACCATCGGCCAGTCGTAGGAGGCCGGGACGGACAGGCGTTCCTCGGGGGTGAAGTTCAGCCGCGCAAACGTGTCGTCCGAGATGATATCGGGCCAGTCGCCCCAGCGCGCCCGGCCGTTCCTGTTCATCGCGAACACCCCGAAACCCGGCACCCCCCTTGTCATGAACGGGGTGGTCAGCCAGAACCTCGTGTAACGGCGGGTCAGCGTGTCCTCGGGGACGGTGACCCGCGGCCGACCGCTGGCGTAACGTGGCGCGTCGGTGTCGAGCGCCTCTGCCAGCTGCGCGATCAGCGGCGGTGACACGGTCACATCCGCGTCGAGGTAGATCAGCACCGCACCGCCGGCTGCCGCCTCGCCCGCGTTCCAGGCCCCCAGCTTGTCGCCCTTCGCAAGCTCCAGCACCATCAGCTCCCAGCCCCGCGCCTGCGTCTGCGCCGTGAAACCGCGCGCCACCTCGGCGGTTTCGTCGGAACAGCCGTTGGCAATCACGATGACTTCCACGCCCCCGGCGACATCCTCCGACGCCAACAGCGCCCGCAGGCACCCCGGCAGATAGGCGGCCTCGTCATGGGCGGGGATCAGGACGCTCGTCCTCACTGGAACGCCACCAGCGCATCCCATCGCGGATTGTCGTCCCCAAGGAATCGCAACGCGCCCCAGGATCCCCACTTCGTCGGGGCGTAGACGTCCGAATAGGCGTTGAAGAGTTGCCCGCCGACGGCCTTCCACCCCTCCAGCAGCGTGGTGTAGAGCGCGCCCATCTGCGGCGAATAGTTGAGCGCCTGGAAGAAAGAGGTGAGTTCCGCGTCATCGACCATCGCGCCGATGCCGACCACGTGGCTGCCGCCCTCGTACATCACCAGGTCAAGGCCATGCGCCTGCGCCACCTTGGCGTGATAGGGCCAGACCCGCGTGATGAGGTCTGCCACCGTGTCCTCCGTCGCGCCGCTGACTCCGCCATCCCGCAGCTCGCGCGCCGCAAGGTCAAAGGCGAAATCGAAACGATGCGCCGCGACGTAGTCTTCCGCCGCCGTCCCGGTCAGCCCTTCCGCCTGTGCCGCGGCTTCGGCCCTCTTGCGGCTTTCGCCCAGCCAGTCACGCACCATCGGCGCGCGTTCCGCCGTGCCCAGCCCGGCCGCGAAATAGCCCGACACCGCATAGGCATCGAACGCCTCCACGGGGGGTGGCAGCCCCTCCGCCACCGCCAGCGGCGCGGTCAGCGCCTCGGTCTCGAGGCCCAGCCATCCGGTCTGGCTGGAAATCACGTTGACGAGCCGCGCGCGGTCCTCCCCGGCAAAGACCTCGGCCCACTGGCGCGCCACGTCCGCCGCACGCAGGCCGTAGTACTGCATCCACTTGTCCTGCTGATCCCAGCGCGCCCGCGACTGCACATCGGCCCAGCGGGCCTGTTCGAACTGCCAGTTCCAGACCTCGTTCGAAAACTCCACGTAGACCTTCAGCGCGGGGTCCAGCCGCGCCTTCACCAGCGACGCGAATTCGCGGACGAAATCATCGTCCGCAAGATGCGGCACATTCACCCAGAGGTCTGTTTCCATCGCGTTGGCAAGATCGACCATCACCTCGATGGGCACACCCCCTGCCCAGGTCGCGTCATCCGGCATGGGCCGGTCCGCCCAGCTGGCGAGGGTGGAATCGTTGGTCTCCATCCAGTCCATGACCCGCAAGGCGCTGAACTGGCCGATGCGCGTGGTCCAGTCCGGGTTGAAGACCGCACCCGCGGCGAAACGGTCGAGGTTCTCCTGCTTGACCACCGATATGGCGCGCGGCGGGTCCGACGTGTTGATCCGCTGGATACGGATGTCGACGCTGCCCGGACCGGGCGTGTAGTCGAAGGTCACCTCGCCGTCGCCGTAGCGCACGTTCTCGGCCCGGCCCGTCACCTCGATCACGCCCTTGCCGTCGAACGCCAGCCGGTAGCGCCCCGCAAGCGATTGCGCCTCGGGAGGCATGTCGGTGAGGATCAGCGTGCCGATGCTGCTCAGGGTGCGGGGCTTGCGCAGCGGCCAGCCGTCGTCGTCCAGGAACCCGCCGGCCAGCAGCTCCTCGTATTCCATCCCCCCGAACCGGCCCGGTTCATGGCCGATCCAGCGGCGCGCGGTTTTCATCAAGTCGATGAAAGGCGCCTGCGTGCTCCAGTCCGTCACCGCGGCGAGCCCGATGGCCACGCGGTTCGTTCCCTCGACCTCCCCCTGCGCCGCGGCGACGAGGTCGGGCGCGGGTGTCTCGGGCAATGCGGGCGGGCCCGTCGGCGCAGTCGGACTCGCCCCGGCGGCCACCGGGCCACTGGCGGGCGGCACCGGGGCCACCACCGTGCCGCCGTAGGCCTTCACCGCCTCGAAGGCGACCCGCTGCAACTGGCGTGCCAGATCTTCGTCCGGGGTGTCGAAGGGCTGTCCCCAACGGTCGTGAAAATCCGTGGGCAGGCCCAGCGGATCCTGTCCGGTCAGCGTCGCGTATTGCACCATCGCGACAAAGTAGTGGCCTGTGTCGTTGAGATGGATGTCATCGGCAAACAGCGCCGAGATGTCGGTCAGCCCCGGTATCCGCTCCGCCGCGATCTCGTCATGCAGCCGCGCCATCGCCTGACCCGCCGGGATCAGGCCGACCACGGTGCTGTCATCGCGCGTGACGGCGGCAACCTGTTTCACGATCTCCTCCCAGGCCGGTAGATCCTCGTCGATCCGCGCGCGCCAGGGTGTGCCTGCGCCCTCGTCATTCTCGACCGGCGCACCGGTCCCGCTTTTCAGCGAATGCCAGGTTTCCTGCACGTAGATGTGCACGTCGGGATTGGCCGAGGCGGCAAGACCCGCAAAAGCCTGCGCATAGACAAAGGTATCGGACCACTTGAGATGGTTCGCCAGGGGGATCGCCTCGGTCATGATGACGTGTGTGGTACCGCCTTCCGGCAGGACCGACCGCGCGTCGATGCCCTCGGCATTGGCGGATTCGTTCCAGTTGTACTGCAAAGGCGCGCCATTGATGATCTGCGCCCGCACGGTCCCCTCGCCGGTTCCGGCGCGCAGGGCCTCCTGAAGCATGTCGGGGCCGTCCGTCCCGAAGAGGCTGTGACCGATCATCACGACCGATGCGGCGATGCCCAGCAGGCTCATGCCGCCACACCGGTCTCGGGGTGGCGCGCGACGACCTCCCGAACCACCTTCTGCATCGCCTTTGCGGCCTCGGCGGACGGCGCAGTCGCCGCGCTGCCATCGGCGCGGTTCAGCGCGTGAGGGAGCCCGCGCGGATCACGGTGATACAGCACCGCGTAATGTGTCAGTGCCACCAGATAGGCCCCCAGATCGTTGAAATGAATGGTATCCGGCGTCCCGTCCGCCCGTCGCGTGAAGAGATCATGCAGACTGGTGATACCGCCGATGCCGCCCGCCGCCTCGACCTCCCGGACGAAGGCGGCCATGACTTGCCCCGCCGGGATCAGGTGAATGGGGGCATCCGTCGCTGCAAGCGCCGGGTACTTGACCCGCCCTTGCCAGAATTTCCGCAGGTCACGGTCGATCCGGGCCAGCCAACCATTGCCGTCGTCGGTGTGATGCCACGTTTCGTAAAGGTAGATCCGCGTGCCCGGATTGGCATCCCACGCCAGCCCGGCCCATCGGGCAAGATATTCGGCGGAGTCGTGATACCGGATCGCATCGCGGATCTCGACCATTTCGGTCAGCACCAGCGCATCGTAGTCCCCGGACCGCAGCGCCTCCTTCGCGGGGCGGAACCGGTCGTGTGCGTTTTCCTCGGCGAAGCCGTTGATCGGCACCTCCGGTTCCCAGTGGTCCCTCAGCGACGTGCCCCATCCCAGTTGCGTGTGATAGCCGTGCCCCGGCCCGGCAAGCTGCGCCAGCATCGCGGGCATGTCCCGCCCCACGAGACTGTGACCCAGATGATAGACATCGAGAGCCCCGGCCGGCGGGCTGAGCGGCTCGGCATAGAGCGCCTCCGCCTCCGCCGCGCCATGCCGGCGGCCGCGGGTCATGTACGCCGCCCCGGCGCCCAGAGAGAGCGTGAGCAGCGTCAGGCCGGTAAGGGCAAAGCGGCGCGAAACGGGTTCCATCGGGTCAGGCTCCTTTGCCGGGACGTTGCCCAATCGCAACTCCGGTGACAAGATGCCCGGCCACTTCGGCGATCCGGCCCGGCAGGCTGTCGCCGACCGCGAAGGGGCCCACGGGCTGCAGGAATCGCGCGGCAAAGCGGCCGGCATCGGGCTCCAGCGTGACGTCCAGCACCTCGAATCCGAACAGCGCGCCCGTCAGGGCGAACTGCGCCTTGTAGACCGCCTCCTTGGCCGAGAATATCATCGTGGCGAAACGCTGTTCCGGGATAGAACCGGATCTTGATATTTCCATTTCCGAACAGATGGTTGAAATCATTTCCTCATCCATCGGATGATCTTCCTCTGCATCCAGGCCAAGCGCGCGGACCCGATCCGACACCACGGCGATGCACAGGCGCCGGGTGTGCGTGATGCTGCCCGCCACCCCCGGGGGCCAGAGCGGCGCACGGTTGTCCTGCATCGGGATGGGTTGCGCCGCGTGACCGGCCTCTGCAAGGGCCAGCCGGGCGGCCGCCCGTCCCGCCGCGAATTCCCTGCGCCGGTCCGGAACCATGCCCGCCAGCGCCGCCTCCTCCTCGGGAAACAGGCCGGGCTGCGGCATCGACGGGTCGCTCAGGCCCACCGCCACCGGCCCGTCGAACAGGCCCCGGACCGCGCGCTGGAGGGCGGCGCGGTCAGGCATCCGCCCCGCGCCGCGCGGCGCGCATGGCCCGGCGCTTCCGGACGATATCGGCCGTCTGCGGCGGCAGTTCGGGCATGGCCTGACGCAGTTCCGGCGCCGGACCGGCCGACCGGGCCTCAGGCGCCGCCGGTCGTCTCCGGGCCGCGCCGCCACTGGCCCGGTCGATGTGTCCGGCAAGCGCACCCAACGTGGGAAAGCGGAAGATGTCGGTGATCGACAGGCTCACGCCCCCCAGTGCCGCCTTGATGTCGCGGTGCGCCTGAACCGCCAGCAGCGAATGGCCACCCAGCGAGAAGAAGTTGTCTTCCGCCCGGATATCGGCCACGCCCAGCAGCCCGGTCCAGACCTGCGCGACGCGCTGCAACGTTTCCGTGCTTGCCTGCGCCGGGGCGTGATCCGCCACCTGCGCCGCCTCCGGCGCGGGACGCGGCACGGCAACGCGCGCAGCGGGCGCAGGCAAGGCCTTGCGGTCGATTTTCTTGTTGGGCGTCAGGGGCATGGCGTCCAACCCGACGATGGCGGCCGGCACCATGATGGCAGGCAGATCCTGCGAGAGCGCCGCCTTGGCCGCGGCTTCGCTCACCGCGGTCTTCGGCGTGACATAACCGACCAGTTGCGCACCGCCCGGCCCCTCGCGGGCGATCACCACGGCCTGGGTCACCCCCGGCAGCGCCGCGAGGCGCGCCTCGATCTCTCCCAGTTCGATCCGGTGGCCCCGGATCTTGACCTGCGCATCCGCGCGGCCCGCGAAATGCAGGCATCCCGACGCATCCCAAGACACCACGTCGCCCGTGCGGTAAAGCCGCCCCGTGCCAAAGGGATTCTGCACGAACCGCTCTGCCGTCATCTCGGTGCGGTGCCAGTAGCCACGCGTCACACCATCGCCGCCGATCCAGAGTTCCCCTGCAACCCCAATGGGTTGCGGTTGCATCTTGTCATCAAGGATGAAGACCTGCGTATTCGCGATCGGCGTCCCGATCGGCGCGGTGACAGCGTCGGACCCGCCGATCATCTGCGTCGTCGACCAGATCGTCGTCTCCGTCGGGCCGTACATGTTCTGGATCCGTGCCCCGCTGTGCGCCTGCAACGCCGAGACGAGCGAACCGGGCAGCGCCTCTCCCCCGATCATCAGGTGCCGCACACTGCCAAGCGCCTGCTGCGCTTCGTCATTCGTGACAAGCATCTGCGCCATCGACGGGGTGCATTGCAGATGGGTCACCCCGTGGCGCTGGATCTGCGCGGCGATGGAGAAATCGTCATCCGCCAGCTCGGTCCCCTGGTTGACCTGGGCAAGCACCTGCGCGAGCGGCTTCAGCCCTTCCAGCACGTCGGGAACGGCGATGCCGTAGTCGATCAGACACGCCACCTCGTCCACGCCGATCGCCTTGAGCTCTTCCGCCCTTGCCACCCCGTCCGCCACGGTGCCGAACAGGCCGCTGTCGTTGAAATAGCGCTGGAAGGCGAATTCGAGGATCGCGTCCATCTCGTCGTCGGAAAGACCATCGAGGTTCACGTCGAAGGGATTGGTGGCACCTTGGGGCTTCTTGAAGGCGGGAAACGCCCATGCGTACTGCTTGATGAGCCCGGCGGCCGAACGCAGGTAATCCTTCATCGGCTCACGGGCCACCGCCTCGGCCTCCTCGCGGGTTTCGGCCAGATAGGTGTGCAGCATGACCGTCACCTTGAAATCGGCCGGGTCGTGGCCCGCTTCGCGCAGTGCGGCGTGATAGATGCCGATCTTGTCCGCGACCTCGTTGATCGACTGGCCCAGAAGATGGGTCAGCACGTTTGCGCCGATCTCGCCCGCTTCCTTCCAGGTCTGCGGATTTCCCGCCGTGGTGACCCAGATGGGCAAGGTTTTCGACACGGGCCGCGGCTGCGTGACGACCGCGTGGTGGGTGCCATCCTTCTTGTTGAACGCGACGGCCTCGCCCGACCAGAGCCGGCGCAACTGGTCGATGGACGTGTACATCGCCGGTTTGTTGTCCGGCGGCGTGTTCTCGGGCCGCAGCACGAAATCATCGGGTTGCCAGCCGCTCGCGATGGCCAGCCCGACGCGCCCGTTGGTCAGGTTGTCGATCACCGCCCATTCCTCGGCGATGCGCGCGGGATGGTGTAGCGGCGCGACGCAGGACCCGGCCCGGATCGCCAGATTCGATGTCACGGCGGCGACCGCGGCACCGGTGACGGAGGGGTTCGGATAGGGGCCGCCGAAGGCGTGGAAATGACGCTCGGGAGTCCAGACCGCGTTGAAACCGTGCGCATCGGCGAATTTCGCACCTTCCAGCAGCAGCTCGTACTTGGCCGGACCGACGCCATCGTCGTTGCCCCAGTAAAAGATGTTGAAGTCGATGCCCCGCCCTGACGACGCAAGCGGGCCGTTCGACACCAAGGTGCGGCTTTCGTCGCCCGTCAGCACCAGCTTGATCCCGCGCGAAATCGTCCAGAACAGCTCCAGCACGGAGATGTCGAAGGACAGCGATGTGACCGCAAGCCAGACCGAGCCTTCGTCGTGGTCGATCCGGTCGTCCATTCCGGCAAAGAAATTGGCGACATTGCCGTGCGTCACCATCACCCCCTTCGGGGTTCCCGTGGAACCGGAGGTATAGATCAGGTAGGCAAGATCGTCGGGGCGCGCGACAGGGTCGGGATCGCTGTCGCTCTCCGCGCCGTGATCCGCGTCCACCATGACGACTTTCGCCGCGTTGTCAGGCAGTTGCGCCGCGATCTTCGACTGCGCGACGATCAATGGCGCGGCGCTGTCGGCGATGTAGTGGGCGATCCGGTCCGCCGGGTACGCCGGGTCGAGCGGGACATAGGCGCCGCCGGCCTTGAGAATCGCAAGCGCGCCGATCAGCAGGTCAGGACTGCGCGTGCAGTAAAGCCCGATCGGCATGCCCGGCTCTGCCCCCTCTGCACGCAGCCGGTGCGCCAGCCGGTTCGCGGCGGCGTTCAGGGCGCGATAGCTGAAGATTTCGTCCTCGAACACCAGTGCCGCCGCGTCCGGCGTGCGCGCTACCTGCGCTTCGAAGGCCGCGTGGATCGTCACGGCATCGTAGGGCCGGTCCGTGGCGTTCCACTCGACCAGCATCCGTCGCCGTTCGTCTTCCGGCAAGGCCCACACCGCGCCGCAGGTGTCCGCCGAAGGCAGTGCCGCGAAGGCCGCGTTCAGACGGGCGGCCAGCAACCCGGCCGCTTCCGCGTCCATCCGCGCGGCATCGTAGAAAAGCCGCCCCGAGAGAGAGACGGTCGCAGCCGTGCCCGGGACCAGCCCGTCCGCCTCTGTCAGGCCCACATCGGGCATGGCGCTGGGGTCGATCCGGGGATCGCGCAGGCCGAGATCGGCGGCCCGTCCCCCGCTCTTGCTGGCGCGGTCAAGACCCGCGGCAACCGCGGCCGCCACGTCTTGGGGCCGCGTGTCGTTCTCTGCCGCCACCGCGAGGGGAAGCCACGGGGCGGCAAGCGGACCCTGTCCGCCCGCGGGCAGCGCCAGCAGGGCGGCGTCCTGCCCCGCCGACCGCAGCGCGACCAGCGCGGCAGCGACAGCGATCTGGCCCTGTTCGAGGGTCCCGGTCTCCAGCGGGATCGTCGCGATATCCGGCGCCTCCGACCCTGCACCGGCCAGCAGCAGCTTCCCGGGTTCGTATGACGCCAGCAGACCGCGCCAGTGCGCTTCGCCATCGACGGGCATATCGGTAAGGCTGGGAGCCGCCAGAACGTCCCCCACCTCCAGCCAGCGGGTCAGGTCGACCGGCGCACCACTGAAATCGACCGGATCGCTCAGGCGGACAGCCTGTGTCGCCGTGCCCACGGTCACGGAACTGCGGCTGACCTCGATCACCGTGCCGGGCGCGGCGCTCTGCCGGGTCAGGTCGAGACCGCCGATCACGACAACCCGCTCGGCCAGTGCCAGCTTCGGCAGACCGAGGGGATTCCAGTACTCACCGAAGTCGAGACCGCGCACCAACGCCGACAGTTCCCGTGCGGGGCGCGCGAAATCCAGCACGCCCTGACCGGCCGGTCTGTCGTCACGTGCGAAATAGCTGCGTTGGCTCAGGTCCTGCGGCTTGCGGTCGAGCGTGCCCGCCTCGAGCTGCGACAGCACCGTGCCGAAACTCTCCATACCGGCGGCATAACACTTGGAATTCAGGCTGAATGCCGTGTCATCCGGGGCGATGTCCACGCGCTTTCGCGCCAGCAGGTCGCCTTCATCCACGCCGCCTTCGATCACGTGCCAGGACACGCCGTGCCGCGTCTCGCCGTTGATGATCGCCCAGGCGGGCGTGTTCAGGCCGGCATAGGCGGGCAGCGGGCCGTCGTGAAAATTGATGGCTCCCTTGGCAGGCAGAGCGAGCACATCCTGCGGGATCATCCGCAGGTTCGCGATGCTGAGCAGCCAGTCCGCGCGCACCTCCGCCCCCAGCAGGTCGCGCGGGGCGTCGAACGTGGCGATGCCGTGGCCCTCGGCCCAGCCCCGCACCGTGGTGTCCCGCGTGACCACGGCGACGACACGGTGTCCGCCGGCGAGGATCATGTCTCCGCAGGCGATGGTGAGGCTTTCGTCGCCGATCACGATGGCGCTGAAACCGGCGGGCTGGAAAGTGGCGGTCATGGTCTGTCCTCCGTTGCGGTGCCACGGGGCGGGGCGCCGGCGATGCCCGGCCGCAGCCCAAGACCGTGGCGCGCCAGATCGCGGGTGAAATGGGCCGGGTCCTGCGGTCTGCGGCCGGTCAGCGCGCAGCGCAGCGCGTGCAGGGCCGACCCGCCGAGCCGAGCGGCCCAGGCGGCGGCGGCATAGGCCCGCCCGTGTGTCTTGACGAAGTAGTGACGCCGCGATGCGAACCAGTACGCGGGCATGCGCTGCCATTCCTTCATCCCGGTCGAGACCGACCCGATGTGCACCACCCTTGCCTCGGGCACGTACCAGCAGGTCCAGCCCGCGCGCGCCGCCCGCTTCATCAGATCCGTTTCCTCGAAATAGAGAAAGAAGGTCTCGTCGAATGTGCCGATCTCGTCCAGCGTTGCGGCGCGGATCATCACGCTGGCCCCCGCGACCCAGTCCACCTGCGTCGGCCCGGTCGGCAGCGGTGGCGCGACGATGGCGTGGCGCAGCAGGCGCGACACGGGGCCGAGCCGCATCGCCCCCTCGAACTCGCCCGCGATCGACGGAAAGCGGAAAGCGGTTGTATGCGGCACGCCGTCCTCGCCGCGCACGTGGCTGGCGGCAAAGCCGGCTTCGGGATGACGCCCGAGGTGGTCGAGCAGCGTGCGGATGCAGCCGGGGTCCGGAAAGGCGTCGGAATTGAGCAGGTAATAGAAGTCGGGCGCGCTGCCGTCCGACATCCGCTGCGCCAGCCCGATGTTGCAGCCCGCCCCGAAACCGCCGTTCCGGTCTGACTGGACGAGGCGCAGGCGCGCCCCGAGGTTCCACTCCGACGCGGCGCGTTCGAAGATGACCATCGACCCGTCGCCGGACGCGTTGTCGACGATGACAAGTTCGGCCTCCGCCGGCATGTCGGCCAGCGCCGACTGTGCCGCCCGCAAGGTCATCTGCGGCGTGCGGTAGTTCAGCAGCACGACAAGAACGCGGGGATCTGCCATCATTCCGCCGCCGTCGCCCGCACGTCGTCATCCCGCAGCAACGCTGCCGCGATCACCTCGCGCAACTCTTGCGCCAGGACCGTCACGTTGGGCGCCAAGACCATGCTCACGTGATCGCCCGGCACTTCCACGACCTCCATGTTGGGGGCAAACTTGCGCCAGTCGTTGTCCTCGAACACGTATTCACGCTCCGCCGACACCCAGTTGCCGCCGGTCACCTGCCAATGCAGGTCCATCGGAGGCCGGAACAATGTCATCGGACCGTCCCATGCGGGCGTGCGGTACTGCGCCACCGCGCCGAGAAACGCCGCCTGGATCTTGTGATTGTTGAACTCCGCCCCCGGCGCGTCCTGCCCCGGCTGATGCAGGCCGCGGCGTTTCTCGATTTCCCAAGACCAGCGGTTGCGCGCCCATTCGGCCAGGTAGGCGGGCCCCTTGCGCCGAAGTTCGGCCAGCTTGATCAGCGCCTTGTCGGGCCGCGACAGGGACGGGCGTACCGGCAGCGGCGTGTCGAGCATGGCCAGCACCGCCACGTCGTCACCCGCGGCGCGCAATTGCTGCGCCATTTCGTAGGCGGTGATGCCGCCACCGGAATACCCGGCGAGAATATAGGGCCCCTCCGGTTGCAGACGCTTGATCTCCCGCAGGTAATCGGCTGCCGCCTCCTCGATCGTGAGATGCGGCGGCGTGTCCCCGATCAGCCCGCGCGCCTGAACCCCGATCACACGGCGTTCGGCGGTGAACGGCAGCGCGAGGTGGCGCAGGTTCAGGACGTTTCCGAACATGCCCGCGACCACGTAAAGGGGCGCGGCCTGCTTGTGGGCACTCTGGTTCAGCGGGACCAGGAACTCGAACTTCTCGGGCGCGGGCGCCGCCGCCCCGTCTTTCGCCAAGGTGCCGGCGCTTCCGGTTTCCGCCGCGATCAGCGCCGCGCATTTCCCGATCGTGGGCGCTTCGAACAGCACTGAAATGGGGAATTCGACCTTGAACTCGCGCTTGACGCTGGCAAACAGGCGCACCGCGATCAACGAGTGGCCGCCAAGATCGAAGAAGCTGTCCTCGACCCCGACGGGGCTGACGCCGAGCAGACCCTCCCACATTTCGGCAAGGCGTTCCTCGATCCCGTTGCGGGGGGCGACATAGCTGCCGTCGAGGTCCGGGCGCTCGAAGCTCTGCCCGCTTTTGAGCGGCGCCTTCACGGGTTGGTCGGCCTGCGCGATCAGGGCGTCCAGCGGCAGGGACGAGACCATGACCTGCGGCCGCCTGAGCGAGAGGGCCCGGCGCAGTGCCTCGGGGCCTTCCGCCGCGCGGATGCCCTGCGACACGAGGTAGGCCAGCCGTTCCTCGGCGGCGGACATGGGCGCATCCCGCTCCGCTTCGTCCTCCAGCCGGACTTCGCCGGCTGTCAGAGGCGGGGTTGCGAACCCACCCTCGAGGCGCTTCATCTCGAAATCGCGCACCTCCACCAGCACGGTGCCGGCTGGATCGGTCACCGTCACGTCGAAACGGGCGAACCCATCGGCGGCATGGCCGGCCGCCAGACGCACATGCGACCAGATCTCGGCCGGAAGCGGGCCGTGCACCCGGATCAGGCCGTAGGACACCGGCACCCACAGGTGCGCCGCCGCGTATCCCGGCACCAGCGAGATGGCCCAGCCGGTCGCGAGGTCCATCAGACCCGGATGCAGGAGGTAGCCGTTTTCGAGGTCGCCCCGGGCCTCTTCCGGCAGGGACAACGTGGCGAGCCCCTCGGCTGCGCCCAATGCCGTGTGACGCAGGACGTGCCAGCGCGGTCCGAAGGACAGATGCGCCTCCTGCGGCGAGGTCAGGCGTGTCTCTCCGCCCTGCGCCACGTCCGGGCAGCGCGCCGCGATCGCGTCGAGGTCCAGCGCGACGGGTCGCGCTTCGGCCAGCGGGGCCAGTACCGCCTGCGCATGAAGCTGCCACCCCGGCTTGCCCGAGAAGACGCAATCGCTGCGCAGTTCGACGGCGACCCCCCGATCGCGGGGCGACAGGGCAATCTGCATCTGCCTCGGGGTATCCTCGGCCACCGGCATGGCGCGGAGAAAGTAGAGATCCTCGATATCGAAGGAATCCATTCCCTGTGTCGCCGCCGCTTCGGCCAGCAACTCGACATAGCCGGTGCCCGGCAGGATCGCCTGCCCTTCCGACGTCCGGTGCTGGTCCAGTACCCAGTGCCCGGTATCGAGCGGCGCGGTCAGCACCGTGTCGCCCCGTGTGTCGGATCCCGCGGATCGCAGCAGCGCCGCGTCCAGCGGCCGCGCCGGCAGCACGTCACTGGCCGTGCCCGGCAGCGCGTTCGCGGCCATGCCGACGTCGGCCCAGACGCCCCAGTTCACCGCGACCACCCGCGTCCTGCCGCCCCGCCGCGCGGCGGCAAAGGCATTGAGCCATGCGTTCGCGGCGACATAATCCACCTGCCCCGCCGCGCGCGTCGCCGTCGACGTGGAGGAGAACAGAACCAGCAGTTCGAGCGTCCCGTCCGGCAGCAGCTGGTCGAGCACCCGCAGGCCCTGTACCTTGGGCGTGAGCACGGCATCCATCTGGGCGTCGTCCTTGCCCAGCATCGGCGCATCGTCCAGCACACCGGCGGCATGGATCACTCCGGTCAGGCCGCCGTGACGCGCCGCCACGTCGTCGAGCACCCTGCGCATCTGCGCGAGGTTGGCCACGTCGCCTCCCGCCACTTCGATCTGCCCGCCGCGCGCGCGGGCGATTTCCTCGAGCCGCATGACGGATTGCATCCGGCGGGCGGTGCGATCAGCGGTACCGTGCCGCGCGATATGGTCCTGCCACGTCGCACGGGGTGGCAACGCCTCTCGCGACAGAAGGATCACGGTCGCCCGGTGCCGCGCGAGGATGTCGGCGGCGAGGGTCTGGCCGATCCCGCCAAAGCCGCCGGTGACGAGGTAGGTGCCGCCGTCGCGGAAATCAGCACCTTCGGCCTCGGTCAGCGGCAGGGGTTTGTACCCCATCTCGTACCGCTTTTCCCCGCGGTAGGCCACGATGCGCGACCCCGCTGCCGACATCAGTTCCTCGATCAGCCGGTCGGTCAGGTCGGCCCGCGCCGGGGCGGTTTCCGACCGGTCGAACCAGCCGCGACGCGCCGTGACGGGGGCACTGTGGGGCAGGTCAACCTGCGTTGCCGTCACCTCGGCCAATTCGCGGGGGATGACCCCCACCGGCCCGGTGACCAGCGCCTTTTCGGGATGCGGAAGCGCCTCGGTCCCGACCTGTGCCGCGCCGCTCGTGAACACGATCAGCTGGAGCGTGCCGTCGATGCCCGCTTCGGTCAGCGCCTGCCCCAGCCACGTGAGGCTCCAGAACCCCTGTTCGATGTTGCGATCGAAGACGGAGGAACCGGGCCGCGGCGCGACCGCGTCGTCGGTCAGCCAGAAATGTGCGATCCGGTCCGGTATCAGCGCGCCTTCGCGCAGTGCCGCGATCAGTTGGTCATAGCCCGCCCTGCCCTGTTCCGCTGCCAGCGTGAAACCGTCTTCGGCCACGCGGGAAAACGCGTCACCCGCGCGCACCGTCACGACCCGGTGGCCCGCCTCGCGCAGGCGGTGGATGACGGGCGCGGACAGGCCCGCGTCATCCTCGAAGACAAGCCATGTCAGCGGTTGCGCGCCGAGATCGGCAAGCACATCGAGGTCCACGTCGGCGAAAGCGGGTTTCCACGCAGGAACCGCGCCCCAGTCCGAGATGTCGTCGGACCGTGTCAGGGCGGGCTGCGGGAGCGCTTGCGCGGCCACACCGGGCGCGATGAAATAGCTGGCCCGCTGGAAGCGGTAGGTCGGCAGCAGCACGCGGTTGCGCCGCGCCTCGCCCCAGATCTGCGACCAGTCGGCCCAGACGCCGCAGGCCCAGAGCCGCGCGAAAACGGTGATGAAGTAGAGATCGTCGGGCAGGTCCTGCTCCGGATGACGAAGCGAGGACAGGACCTGTCCCGTCGCCACCGACGGGTGCATCTGCGCCAGCGAGGACAGCGCCTTGCCCGGCCCGACCTCAAGGAACACGCGCTTGCGCGCCGCGCTTAGCGTGGTGATGCAGTCGGCGAAATTGACGGTGTTGCGCAGTTGCGCGACCCAGTAATCGGGGTCCGTGGCCTGTGCGGCCGTGATCATCTCACCCGACCGGTTGGAGGCAAAGGGCATCTGCGGCGCGCGCAGGTCAAGACCGGCAAGGAAGTCGCGGTAACGGCCGAGGATCCCCTCCAGCATCCGGCTGTGGGCGGCGATGTCGATGGCGATGCGCTGATGGTCCAACCCGGCCTTGGTCAGGCGTGCCTGCATCTCGTCCAGCGCGGCCTGCGGCCCGGATACCGCGATCAGTTCGGCCGCGTTGACCGATGCGATGTCGAGATCGTCACCCAGCAGCGGTTCTATGTCCTCCAGCCGGGCGGAGATCGACAACATGCCGCCCGCCGGCACCTCGTCGAACAATCTCCCGCGCAGCAGCACCAGGTCGATCAGGTTTTCAAAGCTCATCACGCCGGCAAGGCACGCGGCGACGTTCTCGCCCATCGAATGGCCCACCATCGCCGCAGGCTGCACGCCCCAGGACATCCAGAGCTGCGCCAGCGCGTATTCGGTAATGGCGATCAGAGGCAGCTGCGCCGAGGGCTTCTTCAGGGTGCGATCCGCCGCGGCGCGGTCCGCGGGCCGGGGCAGCCAGAGCGCACGAATATCGTAGTCGAGCTGCGGCTGAAGATGCGCCAGACCCCGGTCCATCCAGTCGGCAAAGACCGGCTCCGTCTCGTAGAGGTCGCGCGCCATCCCGGCGTATTGCGCTCCCCCGCCGGGAAACATGAACACCACCTCGGGGCTGTCACCGAGGGTGTCGTGGGTGAACACGCGGCGGGAGTCGCCCGCCTCCAGCAAATCGGCGGCCTCGGCGTGGGTGGTCGCGACGACGACCCGCCGCTTGTCGAAGGCGCGGCGGCCTTCCTTGAGGGTGAACGCCACGTCGGCCAGCGGCTGTTCGGGATGGGCGCGCAGATGCGCGGCCAGCGCGGCGGCATTGGCATCGAGCGCGGCGCGCGAGCGGCCCGAGATCACGAGCGGATGAAACGGCCAGTCGCTGTCATCCGAGGCGGCCCGCTCGGGCGCTTCCTCGATGATAGCATGGGCGTTGGTGCCGCCCACGCCCAGCGCGTTGATCGCGGCGCGGCGCGGCGTCTCGCCGCCCGGCCAGTCGGTCAGCCGGTCGTTCACCCGGAACGGGCTGCCTTCGAAGGGGATGGCCGGGTTCGGAGCCTCGAATCCCAGCGATGGCGGGATCTGACCGTGGTGCAGCGCCAGCGCGGCCTTGGCAAAGCCCGCGACCCCCGCCGCCGTGTCCAGATGGCCGATGTTGGTCTTGACCGAGCCGATGCGGCAGAAATCCGCGGCGTCGGTCCGGGTCCGGTAGGCCTCTGTCAGGGCCGCGACCTCGATCGGGTCGCCGAGGTAGGTGCCGGTGCCGTGACATTCCACCATGCCGATGCTCTGCGCCGCGACGCCAGCCGCATCCAGCGCCGCCGTGATGGCCGCCGTCTGGCCGTCCACCGACGGGGCGAGATACCCTGCCTTGGCCGCGCCGTCGTTGTTCACCGCCGACCCCTTGATCACCGCCCAGATGTGATCGCCGTCCGCCACCGCATCGCTGAGCCTGCGCAGCGCCACGCAGCCCGCGCCGGAGCCGAAGACGGTGCCCTGCGCGCGATGGTCGAAGGCATGGCAATGCCCGTCCGGCGACAGGATCTCGTTTTCCTTGAACAGATACCCCCGCCCCTGCGGCAGCTCGATCGTGACGCCGCCCGCCAGCGCCATGTCCACTTCGCCCGCGCGCAGCGCCTGCGCGGCATAGTGGATCGCCACCAGCGACGTGGAACAGGCCGTCTGCAGGTTGATCGACGGTCCCTTGAGGTCGAACACGTGGCTGACCCGCGTCGACAGGAAATCCTTGTCGTTGCCGGTATGACGCAGCAGGAACATGCCCACGTCGTCCACCAGATCGGGGTTGGAGCAGATGTTGAAATAGAAATAGCTGCCCATGCCGCAGCCCGCGTAGACACCGATGTCGCCCGCGATCGTCTCGGGCGGATGACCCGCCTGTTCCATCGCCTCCCACGCGACCTCGAGAAACTTGCGGTGTTGCGGGTCGAGAATGGCGGCGTCTTTTGGGGAGAACCCGAAGAACTCGGGGTCGAAGGTCTCGAATCCCTCCATCGGCGCGGCCGCCGGCACGTAGTTGCGGCGCGCGATGTTCTCGGGGCTTTCGCCCGCGTCGAGCAGATCCTGTTCCGACAGGCGGCGGATGCTTTCCACCCCGTCGCGCAGGTTGGCCCAGTAGGCATCCACTCCGGCGGCACCCGGTACGTTCACCGACATGCCCACAATTGCGATGTCCTCGCCGAGCGGCGTGCGGTTGCGAGACGTCTTCATGTTCAAATCATCCCCGGCCTGTGCGTGCGGCAGGTCTGGGCCCCATGTCCGAGTTCAGAAATACCGGGTGTATCAACAGGCCAATTAAGGCAATTTTATGCCTTATTTTGCCGCACCCCATGTTTTCAAGGGGATTGCCAAGATGCCGACCACTTCCGACTCTCCTTTAACACAACAATCGCGGCGGTGACGGATCAATTTTCCGCGTGTGGAAACAATACTGCCACATTCATCAGAATCGGCCCGGCTTGGGCCGTTCACAGCACCGTGCGCTTGCCCTCGCGCGGGCGGGTCGGGGTCATGGCCGCCTGCCCCAGCGCATGCCGCGGTGCGACGGACCCACGCGGCATCAGCCGTTCGGCATGTCCCAGAAGTGCGCCGGCGGTCAGCCAAGTCAGCGGCGTGAGGGTCGCGTTCAGCAGCATGTCCACCATGGTGATCCCGAGGATCAGGCAAAGCGGCGCCACGAGCGGCGACAGCGCGCCCTCGCCCTGGCGGCGCATGTAGACGGCCAGCATCACGATCGGCAGCGCCAGCAGGCCGAACTCGCAGATGTAGCCCAGCCAGCCGAACGTGCCGAAGATGATGATCCAGCGCCCGTCGGGGATCGACAGGATCTGGCCCGTCTCCCCGTCCCGGATCAGGCTGCGGCCCCAGCCCCCCCAGCCGAACAGCGGTTTTTCCGCCGCCCGCGCCAGAAGCTGCTCCTCGTTGTTGAACCGATACTCCAGCGACTGCGCCCGCGCGGGATTGATCGCTTCGGCCTGCGCAAGGATGGCATCCAGCGGGACCAGCTGGAAATTGCGCAGCATGGGATAGACCACCGCCACCACCGCGAACAGAAGCGCCAGCCGCACCTGCCAGCGTATCGGCGCGAACAGCACCAGCGGTGTCAGTGCGAGGCCGTAGGCCAGCGAGGCAAGGCTCTTGCACAGCACCAGCAGCACCGCGAGATAGGCGACGATCGCGAAGGCACGCAGGCGCCGCTCGGGTTCGGCCACCCGCGCAAGCCCGGCAGCGGCGATCAGCCCGGTGCAGACGAACAGTGCCAGCCACAGGCCATGAGGCAGGAATACGATGGGCCGGAATCCCCCCGCACGCATCATCTGCTCGAACGAGTGCTGGAAGAACCCGTAGACCCAGACGTTGATCTGCGGCGAAAGCCTGATCTCGATCAGCGACGGCACGGAATAGACGAGCGCCCCCACCATCAGCGCGGTCAGCAGCTCTCGCAGACCGCTTTCAGACGCGAGGAACTGGCGCGCCAGCAGGAACGGCACCAGGCTGAGGATCTGCGCGATCAGGACCGACCCGATGTCACGGACCGATTGCCCCGGCAACTGGTCGACGATGAAGACGATCGGGTCCGCATCCCTCAGCACCTCGAATGTAATCGGGTCGCCGTTGGTCAGCACGGTCGGGATGGCGGACAGGATCAGCCCCGCCACCAGCAGCTGCGCCGTGCGGGCATGAGGCCACGGGTTGACCCTGTGTTGCACACCGAACAACAGGATCAGCAGGACGCTCAGGTTGGGTATCGAGGTCTTGTCCATCGCCGGGACCAACGGCAGGTTGAACTCGGCCAGCGGCGGCAGGAAGAGGTAGCCTCCGAGGATGGACCAGATGAGCGCGCGCTCCAGCTTCTGCGTGCGGAAGAGCACAAGGCACACCATCGGCCAGATCATCAGCATCAGATAGGCAAGGCCGTTGGGCATGGGCGGATCGTTGTCCCGGCGTCGGATGTGGGGGTCGAGGCATGAAATTATCATCTGGCCCGCGCCCTGTCATCTGGCTAGATTCCCCCCGAACCAAACAAGTCGCGCAAAAGATTGAATGTAACCCGCTGATCATGCTTTGTTTTCTTGAACACCTGTCGCTCCGGGCGGCGCCGTCCCGGGGTCGGGCAAAGGCCGGTGACGTGTGAAATTTGGCACGCCCCCCACCGAAGTCGAGGTCAATATCCCCACACGCGCCGCATTGTTTCGCGCGGTGAAGGAGAAATTCATCGCGCGCGACGGATTCGCGCTGGCGACGCTCAACCTCGATCATCTGACCAAGCTGCCCCGGCAACCGGACTTTCTGGCCGCCTACCGGGCGCATGATCTGGTCGTGGCCGATGGCCGGCCCATCGTCTGGCTGTCGCGTCTCGCTGGCCGTCCGCTCGAACTCATGCCGGGATCGGACATGATCCTGCCGCTGTGCGATCTGGCGGCCGAAACGGGCGTGCCGGTGGCGCTTGTCGGCAGCAGCCAGCACGCGCTGGAGGGGGCGTCCGATGCTCTCGTCAGGCGCACGCCGGGCCTGAATATCGTGCATCTCCACGCCCCGCCCTACGGCTTCGACCCCGCCGGGGCCGAAGCCGATGCGCTGCTCGACGCGGTTGCCGCCAGCGGCGCGGGGCTGTGCTTTGTCGCGCTCGGCGCGCCCAAGCAGGAAATCCTTGCGGCCCGTGGACGGGACCGCGCCCCACGCGTCGGATTCGCCTCCATCGGCGCCGGGCTCGATTTCCTGTCGGGGCATCAGGTCCGCGCCCCGCGCCTGATGCGGATGCTGGCGCTGGAATGGCTGTGGCGTGCCCTGCAATCACCGCGGCGCATGGTGCCACGCTACGCGAAATGCCTGATGATCCTGCCGGGACTGACGCGGCAGGCCCTGCGCCGCCGCTGATCCGGTTACTTGTATTCGATGATGCGGCTCCGCCCGCGGCCCAGCAGGAACTGGAGCGCGCCCTGCGCCTCGGCAAACTTGCCCAGCACGGTGAACAGCGCCCGGGTCATGCCGCCCCGCCGCGACAACCGCAGGACCTGAAGCGGGTAGACCAGCAACAGCACCAGGGCCCAGGGCGTGACCAGCAGCGCCAGCAGCACGATCGCCAGCGGCATCCCCGCGCCCCAGATCAGCGCGCGCCGGGTTTCGGCCACCCAGTGCCGCTCGGGCGGTGCACCATGCAGGGCCGCCCCTTCGGCAAAGGCATGGCCAGCGCGGCGCGTCCGTTTCCACCACTGGACAAAGCGGGTCATAGCCGCGTCGTGCCACGTCATCTCGGCGTCCAGCCGCCAGACCTGCCAACCGGCGGCGCGCAGGCGCACGCAAAGTTCAGGTTCCTCGCCCGCGATCAGCGTATCGCGGTATCCACCCACCGCGCGCAGCGCCGCCACCCGCATCAGGGCATCGCCGCCACAGGCCTTCGCCTCGCCCACGGGCGTGTCCCATTCCGCATCAATCAACGCGTTATAGAGGCTTGCCTCGGGATATCTTTCGCGGCGGCGGCCACAGGCCACGGCGACCTGCGGGTGCCCTTCAAGGAACGCCCGCGCGGTGTCGATCCAACCGGTTCGCAATACGCAATCGCCATCGAGGAACTGGACCAGCTCCGTGTCACCCGGCAGCGCGGACAGCCCGGTGTTGCGGGCCCTCGCCGCGGTGAAGGGCTGCGACATGTCCAGCGAGATGACCTGCGCGCCCCGCGCCTCGGCCGCCGCGACGGACCCGTCCGTCGAGCCCGAGTCCACATAGATCACGAGGTCCGCCTGACCTTCCAGCGCGTCGAGGCAGGCGATCAGCCGCGCCCCTTCGTTCCGGCCGATGACGATGGCCGCCAGCGTCACGGCGAAAGCGCCTCGAGATGGTCGGCATAGGCCTGCGATGTGACCGTGAAGCCCGCCCGCGCCAGCAGTTCCACCCGGTTCCAGCGCCGGGCGTCCAGCGAGAACAGGCTAAGGTCCGGATGTGCCGACTGGACCTGCGCGCGCGCCGCGTCCTCGCCATGCGCCAGATCGCCCGAAGACAACGATTCCGCGTCCCGTCTGAGCGAGTCGTTGGCGAACTTGTAGTGCTGGATGACCGGTGTCACATCGGAAACGGTGACCCCCATCGACAGGTGCGGGTGCGGCGCGGGCCTGACGCCGGGCCCGTTGAAGATCAGCGGGTGCTTGGTCAGGCAGCAGTTTTCCCCGAACACCTTGCCCCGCACCCCGCCGAAACGGAATTTCACCGCTTCGCTCGACAGCCGGTTGTCGCGCAGCAGCGCCGAGAAAGGGATCTCGGGACTGTGGTAATCGTAGCGGGTCACGCTGCCGATATCGTAGTAGATAAATTCGCGAAGCACTCGGTCGTACGGCAGGTGCGCGGTCTGGGCCAGCGGCGCCTTGGGGAACATCTCCAGCATCTGGGCGACCATCGCGGTATGCCCTTTCGCCTCCATGTAACTGGTCAGCGCCCGTATGCCGTGGGTCGCAGCGCCCTCGAAATCAAGGATCTCGTCCATGTCCACGTAAAGGCACCAGCGGTCCCGGCCGTAGGTGTCGGCCGGGTAGGCGCGGATCAGGTCCTCGTAGCGCGACAACGGCAGGGTGCACTGATCGACGACGCAATCCGTCCGTGCCGCGAGCCGATCCAGCGTGTCGTCCGTCGATCCGTTGTCGATGAAGGCAAAATGCCGGATGCCCAAGCTGCGGTAGTGGTCGAAGAACGCATCGAGGTAGTAGCTGCCGTTCCGCACGAGAACGATTGCCACGACATCGCCCTGCGCCGTCTCCAGGCGCCGCGGGCCGTGGAGATGGCGCAGCGACGCGGCAAAGCGCGCGCGGCGGCGGCGTTCCGACAGCCGCTCGACGGCACGGCGCATGAGGTGAAGGGGGCCTTTCATGGCAGGGGTGATACGACAGGGCCGCGCAGCCGTCCATCGTTCCTCGCCTCTCCGAACGCTTTTGCCCGGCCACGGTCTCAGGCGGTTTGTGGATCGCGCCGGTCGCGCCGGCGGCGGTCCGGCCCCGGCGCGCGCATGGCGGGGTCGAAAAAGGTGTGACGCGCCCGCCCCGCCCGCTTGGAGGCATAGAGCGCGAGATCGGCGTCCGCCATCAGCAGATCCATCCCGCCCGCGTGGCCTTCACGCGCCCAGACAGTACCGATGCTGGCCGAGACCCGGCACTGGTGACCGTCGAAGGGGATCGGTTCCGCCACCCGCTCGATGATCCGTGCGCCCGTGCGGCGCAAGGTGTCTGCGCTGTGCACATCCGGAAGGACCACCGTGAACTCGTCGCCCCCCACCCGCGCGACGGTGTCGCAGTCGCGCGTTTCCTCGCGCATGATCCGGGCGACCTGCCGCAGCACGTGGTCGCCGGCGGCGTGACCCAGCGTGTCGTTGACCGCCTTGAAGAAGTCGAGATCGATCTGCATCAGCGCGAAGGGCACCCGCCCCGCCGCAAGCCGCGCCAGCACCCCGGTCAGCGCCCGGCGGTTCGCGAGGCCCGTCAACGTGTCGGTGACCGCCTGCTGCTCCGCCGCGATCCGCGCGCCCTGAAGCCGGTGGTTCAACCGGCGCGATTCCTCCATCGCGGCGGTCTTGGCCTCCATCAGGTACAGCATCTCGATCGCGAGGTCGGTGGCGGCGAAATCCGCGTTGCTGAGGGCGAAGTCGCGGACGCCCTCCGCGATGGAGATGCCGAACGACAGGTTCACGATCAGCCTTTCCTCCGCATCCCCCGCCGGGACGAGGACCGCCTTGAGCGCCGTGTGCGGCGGGGCGCGCATCTCGAGGTGCAGACGGGTATCCCGCAGGCGGCGCAGGTCGTCGAAGCACGCGATGGCGCGGGGCCGGTTGACAGCGAACACGTCGAGGAACTCCTGCCCTTCCAGCCGCCTGTCCCGGCCCAGCTTGCACGCTGTCGGCCCCGCGTGCAGGATCCGGCCCGCCGCGCCGATCACCAGATGCATCGGGCAAAGAACATCGAGAGCCGACGCGCCGAACGCCACCGTCATCCCGCCCGAGCCCCCAGTTCAAAGGCGCGGCCTTCTGCGTAGTCGGCTTCGATCAGGGTGATCGACAGCGTCTCGGCGTCCCCGTCCGCGCCGGTCGGCTCAAGCAGGGCCAGCGCCCCGTAATCGTCCGCCATCGCGCGCAGCACGCCCACCATGACGTGCGCGAAACCCGCCAGCGGCGACCGGCACAACAACCTGTAGTGTCCCGGCATTTCGGCACGCAGCTCGATGCTGGGCAGGTGCAGGTCGGGCACGGCCAGCCGTGCGCGGTCGGGCAGATCGTCCAGCGAATGCAGGAAATCCTCGAACGTGACCCCGCCAAAACGCAGAAGACGGCGCACGCCCTCGAACGACCGGTCCGCGACCAGGAAGGTCCCGAAATCCTCGAGCAGGTCGTCGCGGCTGCGGCGGGCCATCAGGATCAGCGCATCCACCACGGCGTGTGTCAGCCGATCCTCGTAGATCAGCATCGCTTCGAAATTGTCGAATTCGAGCCGGGCGTGCCGCACCACTTCCCGCCAGCCGTGCGCACCGAAATTCGCGCAGATGTAGTTCTGGATGCTGCGGTTGATAAGACCGTGCATGCGTCCCTTGCTCCCATGATGCCCCTCGGTCACCATGGCGCAAAGGAATTAACAGCCCGTCAACGCTGGGGGGCTCCGACAGGGACCCCGACGCCGCCGTGGTCAGAAGTCGGTCGGCGCGCCTCCTTCGGCCTTCCGCCGTGCGACGAAGTCGGCGAGTTCATCGCGGATCGCGATGTCCAGCGGCGGCGGCTCGAAACTGGTCACGATCTCCTTGAACATGTGGTGCGCCCGCTCCGGCGTCCAGACCGATCCGGCGGCCTCCCATCCCTCGTAGTTCTTCCAGTCCGACAGGAACGGCTGGTAGAACGCGGTCGTGTACCGGTCCTGCGTGTGCTGGATGCCAAAGAAATGGCCCGCGTTGCCCACCGCCTTGATCGCATCGAGCGCGATTTCGTCGGGCCCCGTGGCGCAGATCTCGGGCTGCATGTAGCGCTGGATCTGCTGGAGCACTTCGCAGTCCATGATGAACTTCTCGGGGCTGGCGATCAGCCCGCCCTCCAGCCAGCCGGCGGCATGGTAGACCATGTTGGTGCCCGACTGCACCGCCGCCCAGAGCGAATTGGAGGTCTCCCACATCGCCTGCCCATCCGGGACGTTGGCCGCGCAGACGCCCGACGACCGCAACGGCAGCCCATAGAACCGCGCCATCTGTCCTGTCATCTGGGTCGCGCGCATGTATTCCGGCGTGCCAAAGGCGGGCGCCCCCGATTTCATGTCGACGTTGGACGTGAAGGTGCCGATCGCCACCGGGCAGCCGGGGCGGATGATCTGTGCAAGGACCACCGCGCACAACGCTTCGGCCAGCGACTGCGCGACCGCCCCGGCCATGGTCACCGGGGCCATCGCCCCCGCGAGTGTGAAGGGCGTGACCACCAGCCCCTGCCCCCGCCGGGCGAGGCGCATCCAGCCGTCCATCATCGGATGGTCGTGCTTGAGCGGCGACGTCGAATTGATGTTGGTGTACATGCGCGGCTTGGCGTCGAACTCGTCGTGCGTCAGACCCTGGCTGATCCGCACCATCTCCATCACGTCCTCGACCCGCTCCTTGCCCAGCGAATAGGCGTGCATCACCTTGTCGGTCAGCGTCAGCTTGTCGTAGAGCACGTCGAGGTGCCGCACCGATGCATGCACGTCCACCGGTTCAACCGGGTAGCCACCGGCGAAATGGATGCAGTTGAAATACTGGGTCAGGCGCAACAGGTCGCGGCACATCTCGCGGGTGCCGGGCACCTTGCGCCCGATCCCCATGTCCCAGTAGTTGGGCGGCGACGAAACGTTGCCGAACAGCAGGTTCCTGCCGCCGACGGTGATCCGACGGTCCGGGTTGCGCGGGGTCAGCGTGAATTCGGACGGGGCCTTGCCCACCCATTCCATCACCATGTCCCGCCCCATGCGGACGTTGTCTCCGTCCACCGTGCAGCCCGCCCGTGCCAGAATTCCGGCCGCTTCCGGGTTCAGGAACTCGATCCCGATCTCCTCGAGGATGCGCATCGCCCCGTCGTGGATCGCCAGCACCCCTTCCTCGGTCAGCGGTTCCGTGGGCCGGTCGAGATTGACCGGCGGGTTCCACGGCATCTGCTCGATCACCGCGCTGCCGCGTCGGGTCTTGGCCCCCGCGCGCCCGCCGCTGCGCGTTTTGCGTTTGGTAAGGGTCTCTGTCATGATCGCTCTCCTGAGGCTTCCCCCAGAAGGCATCAGGCCCGCGCGCCCATCCGTTCCGTTCGCGACGGATCATGTCGCTTTGGGGAAACCCTCAGCCGGTTGTGTCGCCCTGCGCGTCCAGCCATGCGGGCAGATGCCCGATATCGGGCAGGACCGCGTCCGCCAGCGGCGCGAGCGTGTCCCGCCCGGCCATCCCGGTCAGCACTGCCACGCAGGCCATTCCCGCCGCGCGCCCGGCATGCAGGTCATGGGCGCTGTCCCCGACCATGACGATCCGCCTCGGCGGCAGATCGCAGGCGGTGGCGAAGGCAAACATCTGGCCCGCTTCCGGCTTGGCCCCGTAACCGCTGTCGAAACCCGCGATGAAATCGAACAGCCCGGCGACCCCCGCTTCCGCCAGGTGCACGCGCGCGGGGCCGATCGCATCGTTGGTGGCCACGCCCAGCGCGAGACCCCGGTCGCGCAGCGCCGTCAGCAGGGGCACCAGCGGCACCGCCTCGCGCTGGGGTGCGCGCGCGGCCTCCTCGTTCAGCACGGCGATCAGCGCCGGGCCGGACAGCTCCGGAAACGACGGGCGCAGCACCTCTGCCACTTCGCTCGGCGTGCCGGCGATGACCACGCTGTCGGGCGCGAACTTCGCGGTCCGCAGGTCGAAACCGATCAGCTTGCCCGCGCGCACGGCCCGGTCGGTATCCGCGCCGCACAATCTGGTCAGAAAGGCCGTTGCCCACGCCTCCCAGGTGGCGGCGAAATCGAACAGGGTACCGTCCTTGTCGAAGAGCACAGCGCCGAACGCGCTCATGTCCAGTTCACCTGTTCGCCACCCGGCAGGGCGGCCCGCGCCATCATCGGCCTGTCGTAGCTCGCGTCGACCGAATCGCAGAAGGCGACGACCCAGGCGTCGTCCATCATGACGAAGTCGAGCACGGCGCCGAGAAAGACCGGATCGGCCGCACGCTGCTTCAGGTCTGCCTCGGACGCGCCCGTGCTGCCCAGGAACACCGGCAGCAGGTCGTCGTTGCCGACCAGCCAGGCCAACGCCTGCAGGGCAAAACGTTCGGCAGACTCTTGCGCATTTCGCATGGGATCTCCGGTTTTTGAGGGCCTGGCAACGCTTTGTTAACCAATGGGCCCAAGAAGTTGGTGATCAAGTCTGTTCATTCATCTCGCGGAGCACGGGGGCATGCAAGGTAAAATCCTTATCGTGGATCCGATTGCCACCAACCGGATCATGCTCAAGGTCAAGCTCGCCAGCGCGTTCTTCGGCGTGCTGCAGGCAGGCACGCTGGCGGAAGCGCTGGAAATCACACGTTCGCAGGGGCCCGACCTGATCATCAGCGCGATGGATCTGCCCGACGGATCGGCGGCAGACCTCTGCAGGCGGCTGTCCGACCGGCCCCGCGGCGGACCTGTCGCTGTCCTTGCCCTCGCCGGAGAGAACGATCGCACCACGCGCATGGCCGCGCTCGAGGCGGGTGTGCAGGATGTGCTGGTCCGCCCTTTCGACGAGACCCTTCTTCTCAGCCGGGTGCGCAGCCTGATCCGCGCCTTCAATGCCGAAGCCGACCTGCGCTTTCGCGACGACGCGGACCGTGCGCTCGGCTTCGCCGAACCGGAAATGCCCTTCGGTCCACAGGGCGATTTCGTCCTCGTGGGACAGGACAGCGCAAGGCTGCAACGCTGGTCCATCGCGCTGCGGCCGCTCCTTGGGGGGCGGGTGCGACTGGCCGGCGGCAGCGACGTCATGAGCGAACGCGTCATCGCCACGGCACCGGATGTTTTCGTCCTCGTCATAGACGGCACCGTCGTCCGGCCCGAGGATAACCTGCGGCTGATCTCCGCCCTCAGGGCGACCGCGCGAACCCGGCACGCGGGCATCCTCGTTCTGCAGACCGTGGCCGACGCGGCGCTTGCCGCCAGCGCGCTCGACCTCGGCGCGGATGACCTGATGACCGACGGTTTCGACGCAGGCGAACTGGCCCTGCGGCTCAGGACGTTGCTGCGGCGCAAGCGCATGACCGAGAATTTGCGCCACACCATCCGCTCGGGCCTCAGGGCAGCCAGCCTCGACCCTCTTACAAGCCTCTACAACCGCCGCTACGCGATGCCGCACCTGACCAAGCTCGCCGACCAGGCCCAGGGCGCGGGACGCCCCCTTGCGGTGATGGTCTGCGACCTCGACCATTTCAAGCGGATCAACGACCTTTTCGGCCATGCCTCGGGCGATGCCGCGCTGGTGCAGGTGGCGGACAGGCTGCGCGGCGCACTGCGCCCGGCCGATCTGGCAGCCCGCATCGGCGGCGAGGAATTCATGATCGTCATGCCCGGCCTGACCCTGCCCGAAGCGCGGCAGGCAGCGGGGCGGCTTTGCAACCTGATCGGCTCCCGGCCGTTCGACCTGCCCGGCAGCGCGACGCCCGTGCGGATCACGATCAGCATCGGGATGGCAATGGCGTCCATCCCTCCCGCTGTCGCGGAGCCGGGCCATGCCCGTGTTTCGCCCCAGGAAAGGGGCAGCCGCCTGATGGAAGAGGCCGACAGGGCGCTGTATGCCGCCAAGGTCAAGGGCCGCAACCAGGTGGAGCTGGGCCGTCCCGCCGCATAGGCCGCCTTGTCCGCCCCCGCGCGACAGCATAGCTTGCGCGGATGAGTGAAGACCGCCCCCTCCTTGGAATCAGCCTCATGCTGGGCTTCTGCATCCTCGCACCCGCCGGAGATGCCATCGCAAAGCTGCTGGGCGCGTCCGTCCCGCTTGTGCAGGTCGTCCTGTTCCGCTTCGCCATTCAGGCGCTGATGCTGATCCCGCTGGTCTGGGCGACGGGCCGGCTCTGGCGGATGCGGGGCCGCGTGCTGGCACTGACACTCCTGCGGACCCTGCTGCATGTCGTTGGCATTCTGGGCATGTTCACGGCCCTGACCTATCTGCCGCTGGCCGACGCCATCGCGATCCTGTTCGTCATGCCGTTCTTCATGCTGATCCTTGGCCGCTTCGTGCTCGGAGAGGAAGTCGGTGTCCGCCGCCTCTTCGCCTGCCTTGTCGGCTTCATCGGCACCCTGCTCGTGGTCCAGCCCAGTTTTGCCGAGGTCGGCTGGCCCGCGCTACTCCCGGTCTTCGTCGCCGCGAACTTCTCGGTCTTCATGCTGATCACGCGCCAGATCGCGCGGCAAACCGATCCGATCGGCCTTCAGGCGGTCAGCGGGGTCATGGCGGTGGTGATGATCGCGCCCCTCCTGCTGCTGGGCTCCCTCCTCGACCTGCCGGTGCTCGGCCTTCAGAGCCCCGACAGCCGGGAATGGGGCCTGCTGATCGCCATCGGCGTGCTCGGCACCCTCGCCCACCTGCTGATGACATGGTCGCTGCGCTACGCGCCTTCCGCCACGCTGGCCCCGATGCAGTACCTCGAAATTCCTTTCGCCACGCTGCTGGGCTGGGTGATCTTCAGCGACCTGCCCAACCTTCTTGCCGGTGCGGGCATCGTCGTCACCATGGTCGCGGGCCTCTATATCATCCTGCGCGAGCAGGCCACCGCCCGGCTTCTGGCGCAACAAGTGAAGCCGCAACCGGCCTGAGCATCCTGCGCGGCAGCAGCATCAGCATCGACGGGCAATCCACCTCGACCGTGACCGGCCCGGTGGCATGGTTCGATGTACCAGACTGCACGCCGGGCGCGAACTCCAGCCCGTCGAGCGGCCAGTGCAACCCGGAACTGCGCGCCGTGACGGGCCCCAGCGGAAACAGGGAAACCACCTCGTCCGGTACGGTCGGCAGCGAAATCCGCGGCGGCGCCAGAAAGGTCACCTCCTCCGCGCCCAGCAGGATGCAGGGGCGGTCGGCGCAGACCATCAGCGTGTGCAGCGCCGCCAACTGGTGATCCAGCCGGCCGCCGGTGAAGCCCACGGCGATCACCAAAGGCGCCGCGATCCGGGTCAGCGCCTTTTCGAAATCAGTGCTGTCCTGCTCTGCGATGAAATGCAGGCGCTCCGCCGGCATGACCAGCCGGTCCTCGGTCGCGAGGGAGTCGAAATCCCCGATCACCGCTTCGGGCATCACGCCCGCGCGCAGCGCCATCGCCGCGCCGCCATCGGCCGCGACGCACCTGGGCGCCAGCGTCAACGCTTCGGCAAGTTCTTGCGCGGTAGCATGGCCCCCACCTACCAGCGTGATTGGACCCGCATCGTGAACAATGCTTTTCGTCCCGGCAACAATGCCGTCAGTCATGGCTCATTTGCCCTCGTATTGGAAACAGATCACATTCTGGCCTTGAAATGATACGATGCCTTGCACAGATTCGGGCCGGTTTGGTCTTGGACATCGTGGTAAACAGATTTCTGCACAACCGCAGAGGACGAGCATCCGATGATGAGTAACAACAAGATCCTGACCGTTTCCTATGGCACGTTTTCGTGCACGCTGGAAGGTTTCGATGACAGCTTCGGCACCATGAAGGCGATTGCGGAGTATTTCCGCGACCTGGCGGCGGATGACCGTTACTTCGGCGCCGAGCCGCCGCAGCCCGATGCGGAAATGCTGGCCCGGATCGCTCAGAAGGAAATCTCGCGCCGTGTGCAGGCGCGCGAACACGAGGGCAAGATCGTCCTCAGCGCGCTGGACGACTACCGCGAGGCGCCGCAGACGCCGGTCGCCAAATCCACCGTTTCGGAACCGCAGGCTGCCGCCGCATCTCCCGCCCCCGAGGCACCCGTCGCCGAGGCACCCGCCGAAGCTCCGGCCCAGCCCGAAGTCGATGCCCGGGACGCCGCGATCGCGGCGGAGGCGCATGTCGATGTCGCCGACCTGCCAGACACCGCGACCGCCGAGGCCGAGGCAGAGGCAGAGACGGCACCGGAAGCGGAAATGCCGGCCGAAGAGATCGGTTATGTCGCTGATACCGCCGCCGTCGCCACACTCGAAGCGGCCGCTGCCGAGGAGGAGGAGAGCGACATCGTTCCCGGCCAACCGGATGCCGACGTCGAATCCTTCTTCGCCGACAGCACCCCCGATGCCGCCGCGTCGGACGATTTCGAGGAAGAGCCCGCCGATATCGCGGACCAGCCCGAGCTGGCCGAGGCTGAGGCCGAGCCGATGCCGGCGCCCCGTGCCGCCCCCGCCCCGGACAGCATCGCCGCCAAGCTGCAGCGCATCCGCGCCGTGGTCGCCCAGCACGATGACAGCGCCGATGACCAAAGCTATGTCGAGGACGAGCACGCTATCGCCACGGCCTCCGCCGATTCGCACGCCTTCTACGGCGACGACGACATGGGCGGCGAGGACGTGGCCGAACAGGACGCTGTCGTCCTCGCCCGCCACGACATCGAAGACGCGCTGGACGCGGACGACGCGGCAGAGCAGGCCGAGGACGAGGCCGCGGAAGACGACGATTACACCGACATCTTGAACCGCCTCGCGATGGAAGAGGACGATACGCAGGACGACGCTGAGGCGGCGGCCCTTTCCGACGAGGCGGAGACCGAGGACACCGACGAGGCGTTCTCGAACCTGTTCGACACGGACGAGGCGGACGAGGACGACGCCCCGCTCGAACAGGACCGGGCCGAAGAAGCGCAGGATGCCGCCTTCGCGGAGGATGACGACGATTTCGACATCGCGGCCGAGACCGAGGACGAGACATGGGCGGAGGACAGCGACGTCGCCGACGCCGAGACGGCACAGGAGACCGAAGAGGCCGACACGCAGGCGCCACAGCCCCGCGCGCGCGTCATCAAGGTCAAACGCGCCGACCTCGAAGCCGCGATCGCGCGCGGCCAGCTCGAGGAATACGACGACGAGGACGACCTCGAAATGTCGCTGGACGACGATGAGGACGACTTCTCGCTCTCCGACGATGACGCCGACGGCGACATGGACCTCGACGATCTCGCGCCCGCCAAGAGCGGCAGCACCTCGCTGTCGCCCGAGGACGAGCGCGAACTGGCCCGCGAACTGGCCGAGCTGGAAAAGGACATCGAGGGCGACAGCGCGGCGCTGGACCGCAATCCCGCGTCTGGCCATGTCGCCGGCAGCTCCCGCCACACCCTGCCCGCGATCGAAGACGAGAGCAGCGGCGACATGACACGTCTGATGGCCGAGGCCGACCACCAGATGGACGAGCCCGAAAGCACGACCCGCCGCAATGCCTTTGCCCATCTGCGCGCCGCCGTGGCGGCCAAGAAGGCGGACAGCGCCATCGGCACCGACACGGAGCGCGAGGAAAAGGACCGCGCCTTCCGCTCGGACCTGGCAGAGGTCGTGCGCCCCCGCCGGCCCGTCGGGTCGGGCAGCCGCACCGCCCGACCGGGCGAGGCGCGCCCCGCCCCGCTGAAACTGGTCGCCGAACAGCGGATCGACGTGGACCGTCCGCGCGCCGAGGGGCCGGTACGGCCCCGGCGCGTCTCCGCCGTTGTGGCCGAACCCAAGGCGCCCGCGAACGGCGCTGTCAGTTTCGCCGAATACGCCGAGGAAATGGGCGCCCATTCCCTGTCCGAACTGCTTGAGGCCGCAGCCGCCTACATGTCTTTCGTCGAGGGTTTCGAACAGTTCTCGCGCCCGCAACTGATGACCAAGGTGCGCCAGGTGGGCCCCGAGGACGGCTTCAGCCGGGAGGACGGGCTGCGCTCGTTCGGCCAGCTTCTGCGCGCGGGCAAGATCGAGAAGATCAAGGGCGGCCGTTTCACCGTGTCGGAGGATATCGGCTACCGGCCGGACCAGCGCGCCGCCGGTTGAGACCCGATACCACCTCATGAAAAGGGCCGCCCACCAGGGCGGCCCTTTTCATATGCGCGGCAGGCCTGTGCAGGTGGTCCGGCCCTTGCCGAGAGGGTGGCCTCAGTCGTCCCGCGTCTCGGGGTCGGCCTGCCCGATCCCCTTGAACACGAACTTGAAAGGGATCGCCCAGAGAATGCCAAGCCCGACGTAGATCGCCAGTTCCACGAGGATCGACGGGCGATCGAACATCGCCACCACGTTCAGCGCCACCACGATGTACAGCGGCAGCCCGATCAGCAGGATGACGAGCGCCCAGCGGCGCCGGGCCTTGTAACTCAGGGCCATGGAACCTCCTCAGTCCGCGAAGGGGTCGGTCACCAGGATGGTGTCTTCACGCTCCGGCGAGGTGGAGAGTAGCGCCACCGGACACTGGATCAACTCCTCCACCCGGCGCACGTACTTGATCGCTTCCGCCGGCAGATCGGCCCAGCTGCGTGCGCCTTCGGTCGACTGGGACCAGCCCGGCATCTCCTCGAAGATCGGGGTGCAGCGCGCCTGCTGATCCGCGGCGGTCGGCAGATGCTCCAACGTCTCGCCGTCAAGCTCGTAGCCGACGCAGATCTTCAGCGTCTCGAAGCCGTCGAGCACGTCGAGCTTGGTCAGCGCGATGCCGTTCACGCCGGATGTGGCACAGGTCTGGCGCACCAGAACCGCGTCGAACCAGCCGCAACGGCGCTTTCGTCCCGTAACGGTGCCGAACTCGTGCCCCCTCTCGCCCAGCCGCTGGCCGTCCGCGTCGTGCAGTTCCGCCGGGAACGGCCCTTCGCCGACCCGCGTGGTGTACGCCTTCACGATGCCAAGGACAAAGTCGATGGAGCCGGGCCCGATGCCTGTCCCCGTCGCCGCCTGCCCGGCGATCACGTTCGACGAGGTCACGAAGGGGTAGGTGCCGAAGTCGATGTCCAGAAGCGCACCCTGCGCGCCCTCGAACAGGATACGCTTGCCGGCCTTGCGCTGCTCGTTCAGGACTTTCCAGACGGGTGCCGCGTATTCCAGCACCGCCGGTGCGATCTCCTTGAGCGCGGCGAGCAGCGCGTCGCGGTCCACCGGGTCCAGCCCCAGCCCGCGGCGCAGCGCGTCGTGGTGCACCAGCGCGCGGTCGACGCGCAGTTCCAGCGTCGCCTCGTCGGCCAGGTCCGCCACACGCACCGCGCGGCGCCCCACCTTGTCCTCGTAGGCCGGGCCGATGCCGCGCCCGGTGGTGCCGATCTTGGCCACCGAATTCTGCGCCTCGCGCGCGCGGTCCAGCTCGCCGTGAATCGGCAGGATCAGCGGCGTGTTCTCCGCGATCATGAGCGTCTCTGGGCTGATGGTGACACCCTGTCCCCGCAGCCCCTCAATCTCCTTGACCAGATGCCACGGATCCAGCACCACGCCATTGCCGATCACGCTCAGCTTTCCGCCCCGCACGATGCCCGAGGGCAGCAGGCTCAGCTTGAAGACCTCGCCGTCGATCACCAGCGTGTGGCCCGCGTTATGCCCGCCCTGGAACCGCGCGATCACGTCGGCGCGCTCGGACAGCCAGTCGACAATCTTGCCTTTCCCCTCGTCTCCCCACTGGGCACCGACAACAACGACATTGGCCATGATGAATTTCCCCTTTTGGCAACCGGCCTCGCTATAACGTCGAAGCCGGCCGGGTGAAACTGAAAAACGCCGAAACCCGCGGGACATGCGCGGCGGCCCGTCGGAAACATGGACTTTGTCCGGGCCGAGGCGTTATGCACGGCGCCACACGGCAAAGAGGGGTCTCAAGATGGGTTTCATGACGCGCTGGCTCTGCGCCTTCCTGCTTCTGGCGGCGACCTTCAATCCGACGGAGTACAACTACACCAACTGGGTGATGGACTACGGCGGCGCCAACCTGTCGATCGCGGTCCTGCTGGGGCTGCTCCTGCTGATCGGCTACATCATCTACCTGCGCGCCACGCTCCGCTCCATCGGGGCTTTCGGCATGTTGCTGGTGCTGGCGGTGGTCGGTGCGGCGCTTTGGGTGCTGTATGACCTGCAGGTGCTGCGGCTCGACAATTCGAGTTTCAACGTCTGGCTGGCGCTGGGGGCGCTGAGCCTCGTGCTCGGCATCGGGCTGAGCTGGAGCCACGTGCGCCGCGCGCTCTCGGGTCAGGCCGACATCGACGACGTCGACGAATGACGGGACGGCGGGCGGGGCGACCCGGCGTCAGCCGGGAGCGTCGTCCAGCCGGACCGGCGCCCCGTGCGGCGTGCGCAGGTAGGCCGCTTCCCAGGCGTCCCGCAGCGCGCCGACATCGCCCGTGTCCGCCATCCCCCGCTCGGCCAGCAGCGCCTCCAGCGTTTCCAGCCAGGCCGCAAAGTAATCCTCCCCTCCGTTCAGGTCACGGTCCATCCCGTGCCGCTGAAGGGTCGCGCCGAACCGGTCGGCCCAGTCCGGCCAGCTGAATTGCCCGGCCTCGTTCAGATGGACCGTCAGCGCAAAGACCTGCGCATGCCAGGGCGCCTCGAAGACCGGTTCGGGCCGCGTCATGGCGCGGGGCGCAGGTAGCTCTGCCACAGGTCCAGCACGACCTCGTCGCCCGGATGTTCGGGATGCGCCCAGAGTTCCGAGGCCGGGAACGCCACCGCGTAAAGCGGCTCGGGCGCCTCGCCCTTCCCGTGGGCATTGCTGTCGGGCAGCACATGGGTGCCATGCAGCCGCAGGATGCGCCCCCGCGCACCCGCCGCATAGGCGGGCAGCCGGGTATGCCCTCCCCGCACCTGCGGATTCTCGGCGGGCGCGCGCGTCATCACGGCATCGCCCACCGCAAAAACGGGCGCAGGCCCGCCGGGCCGGTCCACCGCCCCCCCGCGCGCCAGCACGGCCGCCACCTCTGCGGGTTTCAGCGCCTTTTCGGCCAGGGGACTGCGTTGCGGCTCGGTCTCGCCCGACAATTCGCCCCGCGTCACCACCCCCTGCTCCACCAGCAGGTTCGCCAGCGCGGCCATCCATTTCTCGTAGTACGAAAAGCGCATGTAGGTTTGCGGCGCCAGCCGTTCGCGCGCGTGGCGCGACATGTCGAGGTTCCATTGCCCCAGCACCCCGGCCGCCAGTGTCACCGCCATCGCCCGCGGGTGCCAGTCGGCGTGAAACAGCACGCCTTCCTCTTCGGGCACGACCGGCCCGTCCCCGTAGCGTCCGCCCATGTCATGCACGCGGGTCACGGCAGCGCCCCCGAAAGGACCGGGTCAGCGCCCGTACGGTCGGTTCCGGTGCGATCCATGCGTGGTCTCATGGCGTCCTCGCGAGGCCCGTGCCGATCATGCTGTCCCGGGTCACGAGTTTCATCAGCGCCTCCTCGTCCATGCCGTCGGTCCCCTCCGGCCTGCGCGGTATTACGAGATAGCGCATCTCGGCGGTCGAATCCCACACCCGCACCGCGGTTTCGGCGGGCAGCTCCACCCCGAAATCCGCCAGCACCCTGCGCGGTTCGCGCACCGCGCGGGCCCGGTAGGCGTCGGACTTGTACCAGCCGGGCGGGATGCCCAGCAGCGGCCAGGGGTAGCAACTGCACAGGGTGCAGACGACCATGTTGTGCTGCGCCGGCGTGTTCTCCACCGCCATCATGTGCTCGCCCTGCCGGCCGAAGAACCCCAGTTCGGCCACGACAGCGGTTGCGTCCTCTAACAGTGCTGCGCGAAACCCCGCGTCCGACCACGCCCGCGCCACCACGAGCGCCCCGTTTTGCGGGCCGATGCGGTTCTCGTAGGTGTCTATGATCTCGTCCAGCGCGGCGGGGTCTATCAATCCCTTCCGCGTCAGCAAGGTCTCCAGCGCCTTGACCCGCAGCGCCGGTTCCGGCGGCAGGAGCGCATGGGGATCGTCGGAGGAATGGTCGTGCGGCATGGGCCGACAGTGCCCCAGTCCCCCGCGCTTGTCCATATCCGCGACATGCCGAGATCGCGGGGCGCCGGTAAGCGGCAAATCGGCCAACCCCTTCTGATCGCCCGTCACTTTGCAGGCGAAATCCACCGCGAATTGTGGTATCTTGGTTGCAAGAAGCGAGTCTGATACACCTCAATTCCAGGATAGCCCTCTTAACCTCAGGCGTGGTCGAGAACCGCTTCGAGAAAGGCCGCCCACCCCGTTGGGCGGTCTTTGTCTTGGCCGTCGGCGGAGGGCCACCGGGCCACGCGGCAGGGCCAATCCTCCCTTGCCCCGCGGAAAAAAGACGCCTAGATACCCCCAAACGGAAACGAAAGCGGTGTCATGGAAAACGTCCTTCTGATCATTCACCTTCTGCTGGCCCTCGGCCTGATCGCGGTCGTCCTGCTCCAGAGATCCGAAGGTGGCGGTCTTGGCATGGGCGGCGGCGGCGGTGCCGTCTCGGGCCGCGCGGCGGCGACGGCGCTGGGCAAGCTGACGTGGCTGCTGGGCGCGGCGTTTCTCGTCACCTCCATCTCGCTGACCATCATCGTGGCGCAGAAATCCTCGGGCGCTTCCGTCATCGACCGTCTGGGCGTGGCGCCTGCCAGCCAGTCCGACACGGACGGCACCGCACCGGCCGGTGACAGCCTGCTGCCACCCACCGCGGGCGACGACGCACCGCTCGTCCCGGCGGCAGATTGATCTGAAAACACAACACCTTGAGGCGGGGACGTTTTTCGCAACATGATGTTGCGGATGCCCTTGCCTAGAACAACCGAATCCTGTAAGGCTTAAGTCCCGTGGTGCTGCGGTTTTCCGCAGCGCGTCAGGCTTGTTTTGCCACAGAAATGCGACAACACGGGGGCTTTCCAGAACATGGCGCGTTACATCTTCATCACCGGCGGTGTGGTCTCCTCGCTGGGCAAGGGACTGGCCTCGGCGGCGCTGGGGGCCCTGCTGCAGGCGCGCGGCTTCTCCGTGCGGCTGCGCAAGCTCGATCCCTACCTGAACGTCGACCCCGGCACCATGTCGCCCTTCGAACACGGCGAGGTCTTCGTGACCGACGACGGGGCGGAAACCGACCTCGATCTCGGCCATTACGAACGGTTCACCGGCGTGCCAGCCCGCATGACCGACTCCGTCTCGTCGGGGCGCATCTATTCCAACGTGCTGGAAAAGGAACGCCGCGGCGACTACCTCGGGAAGACCATCCAGGTGGTTCCCCATGTCACCAATGAAATCAAGGACTTCCTACACATCGGGGATGACGAGGTCGATTTCATGCTCTGCGAGATCGGCGGCACCGTGGGCGACATCGAAGGCCTGCCCTTCTTCGAGGCGATCCGCCAGTTCAGCCACGACAAGCCGCGCGGCCAGTGCATCTTCATGCACCTGACCCTGCTGCCCTATCTCGCCGCCTCGGGCGAACTCAAGACCAAGCCGACCCAGCACTCCGTCAAGGAACTGCAAAGCATCGGGATCGCCCCGGACATCCTCGTCTGCCGCTCCGAGCAGCCGATCCCGGAAAAGGAACGCGAGAAGATCGCGCTGTTCTGCAACGTTCGCAAGGAGGCCGTGGTCGCCGCCTACGATCTGAAATCCATCTACGAGGCGCCGCTCGCCTACCACGCCCAAGGGCTGGACCAGGCGGTGCTCGACGCCTTCGACATCTCGCCGGCCCCCCGGCCCGACCTTGCCATGTGGCACGACGTCTACGACCGCATCCACAACCCCGAAGGTGAGGTCAAGGTCGCGATCGTGGGCAAGTACACCCAGCTCGAGGACGCCTACAAATCCATCGCCGAGGCGCTGACCCACGGCGGCATGGCCAACCGCGTGAAGGTGCGCGTGGAATGGGTCGATTCCGAGATCTTCGACAAGGCGCAGGACGTGGCGCCCCACCTCGAAGGCTTCCACGCCATCCTCGTGCCCGGCGGCTTCGGCGAACGCGGCACCGAGGGCAAGATCAAGGCGGCGCAATACGCGCGCGAGCACAAGGTGCCCTACCTCGGGATATGCCTCGGCATGCAGATGGCGGTGATCGAGGCCGCGCGCAACCTCGCCGGGCTCAAGACCGCGGGGTCCGAGGAATTCGACCACGAGGCCGGCAGGAAACGGTTCGAACCGGTCGTCTACCACCTCAAGGAATGGGTGCAGGGCAACCACAAGGTCGAGCGCAAGGTCGGCGACGACAAGGGCGGGACCATGCGGCTCGGCGCCTACGACGCGGTGCTGACCCCCGGCTCCCGCGTGGCCGAAGCCTATGGCGCCACCGAGATCGACGAACGCCACCGGCACCGCTACGAGGTCGATATCGCCTACAAGGAAAAGCTCGAGGACACCGGCCTCGTCTTCTCCGGCATGTCCCCGGACGGCCGCCTGCCCGAGATCATCGAGTGGCCCGACCACCCGTGGTTCATCGGCGTCCAGTTCCACCCCGAGCTGAAATCGAAACCCTTTGCCCCGCACCCGCTGTTCAAGGATTTCGTCCGGGCGGCGAAGGAAGTCTCGCGGTTGGTTTGACGAGGAGTTGGTGGAGGGCGGACGTTCCCGGCATTAGGCATCAACGCCTATGTGGGACCTTTCTGCCGTTTGCTTCATGCGCTTAGTCGACGCATAGCCGACAGCGGGCATAGTCAAAAGGAACGGAAAGCGGAGGTTCGCTGCGTCTGTTGCCTCAGTTCGAGGAAAGCGAGCATTCAAATGACATAGAGACGTCATTCATGCTGCGCCGGCTATCAAAGGCATATGCAAATATAGCGGGATTTGCTAAGTCTCACGCAACAGCGTTTCGATGAATGGTGCTGAATTGTCTTTTGTTCTGTCTATGCGTAGCTTGGACGTGGAAGAAACTATAGCGGTCGGGCGCAAATTCATTGGAAAACAAGCTTGATCTGGACGAACGGTTCTATGCGGGGCACAGGTTCGACGACGGCATAGGCTTAGCCGAGTTCGAGCTAGCCGCGAAAAGACTTGACGCCGAAGAGAAAGCATTTCTGTGGGCGACCAATACTACTTCATTGCTCGCCCCAGTCATCTGGTTCTTTGGATACCAGTTGCACGTAGACTGGACTGCGAACGACGTTCAGCCCGATGTGCTGCCTTTGATTACAACCGCATTTATCATATTCTCAACATTTTTCTCCGTAATGTCGATAAATCACGTTGCAAGCTCGCGACGGAATAGAGTTTTTGCTGAGAGAAAGATTGTTCTTCTGCGACGCTCTATGGGAGTTCGATATGGAGAAAACTCTCTGGTGCTGCCGTCTTGGAGGCTGGAAGGCGCAGACAATCCATTTGGATTGAAACTTTTTTCTGGTTACTTTTCATATTCCTCCTTTCCAGTCTTTCTATTGCTTAGCTTTTCGGCTCTATCTATCATACTGCTCTTTGATAATATTCCACTCGGTGAATTTTCTCCTAATGAATTTGAGCTGATTGATCCTTCCCAAACTGCCGTGGTCGCAGGCGCTGTCTGGTTTTTAATCGGAACCTTTATTTTTCGATTAAGCCTAAGGGAGCAAAACGAAAACTTGTTTCTTTGGGGCGCTCGAGTGACTTCGTTTTTGGCAAGAATTCCACTGGTAAGCAACGTCGAGTACAATTTGTACCGGAGCAAACTTGAGATTTCCGAAGCAGCAAGAATCGGTGCCCGGACTGATATTATTATTCCGTTCGCACTGTCGATTGAAGATCAGGCTTTCTATAGTCACCGTGGCATAAATTGGCGGGGGGTCGCTCGAGCCAGTTGGCAGTTCGCTCGCCGACGCCGGATATCCGGCGGTTCTTCAATAACTCAGCAGTGCGCTCGTACAAATTTCCTTGCTAAACTTTCGCCTGCGTGGCGAAGAAAAATTGTTGAGTTCGCTTTGGCTAGATGGCTCGAAAGCGTATTGAGTAAAGAAGAGATCATTCGGATTTATTTGACCACCGCTAGGTTTGATCCGGGCATATACGGATTCCATAGAGCTCACCGTCACTTCTTCCCTGAGGAGCCGGAAATTGATCGAGCCGTTTCGTTCATTCTAGTCGAACGCTTAGGAAATATTCGCTCGCTCTTTCTAGCTGAACGTATCCGGCAACTTTTAGAGCGGTTAGTGTCGGAAGGCCTTATGAGCGTCGACGACGTTAAGAGGGTCGGGCTACTCTATGAGCAGCTGATTAACGCACAGAAGATCATTAATAATACTACCATAACTCCTTCGGACATCGTGGCGTGCTTCGCAAAGGCCTAAATAGGCCAATTCCTTAGGCCGCTCATTCGCCGAGCCATTTGGACGCCGCAATTCCGAACTCAACTAGTGTCGACGCCATCAATTTTGACTCCAAGCCCTTCTTTGCCGCGTTCAGCGCGAAAGACCTAACCGGCCCGCTCTAACCCTTAACCCACCCTTCCCCTCTCCCATCCCATCCCTTAGAACCACCCCATGCTCTCCTACCAGCACATCTATCACGCGGGGAACCTTGCGGACGTTCACAAGCACGGGCTGCTGGCCTGGATGCTCGATTACCTGACCGCCAAGGACAAGCCGCTGACCTACATGGAAACCCACGGCGGGCGGGCGCTTTATGATCTGGCCGATGCCGCGGCGCGCAAGACCGGCGAGGCGGCGCAGGGCATCGACCGCGCCCGTGGCTGGTTCCCGGCGGATCACCCCTACCTCCGCGTGCTGGATGCCGTGCGGGCTGATCATGGGCCAAGCGCGTATCCCGGCTCGCCGCTGATCGCCGCGCGGCTGCTGCGCCCCGACGACCGGATCCACTTGGCGGAACTGCACCCCGCCGAACACGCCGCGCTGGACCTCGCCATGTCGCCCTACCCGGCGAAGTGCCACCTGCGCGACGGGATCGAAACGGCCTTCGCCCTCGTCCCGCCGACCCCGCGAAGGGGCCTGATGCTGATCGACCCCAGCTACGAGATCAAGTCGGACTACGAGACCCTGCCGCGCACCATCCAAAGGCTGGCACGCGCCTGGAACGTCGGCATCATCGCCCTGTGGTATCCCATCCTGACGACGCAGGCGCACCAGCCCATGCTCGCCGCGCTGGCGGGGGCGCATCCGCAGGCCCTGCGTCACGAGGTCCGCTTCCCCCCGCGCGGCCCGGACACGGCATGGTCGGATCGGGCCTTTTCATCCTCAACCCGCCCTACGGGCTGGAGGGCGAAGCGAAACGCCTTGCCTCTCATTTCGCCAACCTCGGATAGGAGACCCCGATGCCAAAGGGATACTGGATCGCCCGGATGGACGTCAAAGACGCCGAAACCTACGACCGTTACCGGGCGGCGAATGCCGCGCCCTTCGCCGAATACGGGGCGCGGTTCCTCGTGCGGGGCGGCGCGCAGGACCTGCGCGAAGGCGACTGGCGCGCACGCACCGTGGTGCTGGAGTTTCCCAGCCTCGCCGCAGCCATCGCCTGCTACGAGAGCGATGCCTACCAAAGCGCCAAGGACATACGCCTGCCCGTCTCCGAAGGCGATCTCGTGATCGTCGAAGGATACGACGGCTGAAATTCGTGCTAATCTGCGCGCATGATGCTGTTGCGCGCACTCCTTCTGTCCCTGACGCCCACGGGCCTGCTGGCCTGCGGCGCGCCGGTCTGCCTCGTCGATCCCGACAGCCTCGCGCTGACGCGGGTCATCACGTTCGACGATATCCGGTCCGGCGGGGGCCCCGGCCTGCGCATGGATGATGTCCTGATACTGGACGGCGCGGGATTCGGCGAACGGTTCGCCGGTCAGGGTCTCGCGGCGGCTGACACCCACGATCAGGTGATCGGGGCGGCGCTGGGGCCGCTGATCCTGCTGCCGGGGGCCCCGGGGCAGAACCTGTCCGTCGTGCATTTCTATGGCAACTCGGTTCTGAACGGCTACGGCCCGGCCGGCTATCCGCGCCGCGAGGGACAGGGCGAGGGCGCGATCGCGTGGCTATTCGACAACGACCAGAGCGCGCTGTCCTTCGAGTTGCGCGGCGGCGAGGAGGGTGCCGCGCTGGCGCAGTTCCTGCGCCGGGACGGTTCGGTGATCGGGGCCGTGCCTGTCGAACCCTTGGGCGAAATGACGCTCGGCTTCGCCCGCGCGGGCGACATCCGCGACATCGCCGGCGTGGTCTTGACGAATACCGATCCGCAGGGCATCGCGATCGACACTTTACGCTTTGGCAATCCACCGGACCTGAGTTAGGTAGACCGTCATGTTCGAACGCCTCTTTCCCCGCCGCAAACCGGCCCCCAAACCCCTGCCCCAGCCCAACGCCCAACTTGCGCTTGGGGCGCTTCTGGTGCGCGTGGCCCTGGCGGACCGCAACTACAACGCCGCCGAGGTGGGCCAGATCGACCGGATCCTGGCACGGACCTTCGGGCTGAAACCGCTGGAGGCCGCCAAGCTGCGTGCCACCTGCGAGGCGCTCGAGCGGGATGCGCCCGGAACGCCGGAGTTCGTCGAACTCCTGCGCGAGGAAGTCGACTATGCCGACCGCAAGGCACTGGGAGAAGCGATGTGGTCCGTCGCGCTGGCCGACGGCGCGCGGGACGAGAAGGAGGAAATCCAGCTTCTCGCCATCGAAACCGCGCTGGGGCTGACCGATCAGGACATGCAGATCGCCCGCGAGGATGCCTTGCGCAATCTCTGAGTTGGCAAGCCCCGCACCGGGCTCTATATCCTGCGCATGTTCGCAGATTTCATCAAACGGCTGACCCAGCCCGATCCCGCCCCCCTTGCCGACACGGATGCCCGTCTTGCGCTGACGGCGCTTCTCGTGCGCGTGGCCCGGTCCGACAACGACTACGACGCGGACGAGGTGCTACGGATCGAGCAGATCTGCCGCGACCGCTACGGTCTGACCGAGAACGAGGCGACCGCCCTGCGGGCCGATGCCGAAGAACTCGAATCGCAGGCGCCGGATACCGTCCGCTTCACCCGCGCGATCAAGGACGCGGTGCCTTACGAGAATCGCGTCGCCGTGATCGAGGCGCTTTGGAAGGTTGTCCTCGCCGACGGCACCCGCGCCGACGAGGAAGACGCGCTGCTGCGACTGGTGACCAACCTGCTGGGGGTCGAGGACAAGGACAGCGCCATGGCGCGCCAGCGGGTCGAGGGCGATTGACGGGTCGATCCGGCCCGCGACACGGCCGACCGCCCTGCCCGTGGGCACTTGACCCTTGGTCAGCCCGTTTCATGGGCGCCCTTCCCAAACGCGGCGTTGCAATCCGGGGGAAATTATTCCCTTATGTCACATCGAAACGACAAGAAGTGACACACGTGGCCCCCGAGACCCCGGTTATCCAGATCAAGAACCTGCACAAGGCCTATGGGGCGCTGGAGGTGCTCAAGGGCGTCAGCCTGAGCGCGCCGAAGGGCAACGTGATCTCTCTCATCGGATCGTCCGGGTCAGGCAAATCCACGCTGCTGCGATGCTGCAACCTGCTCGAAGACAGCCAGCAGGGCGAGGTGCTGTTCAAGGGGGAACCGGTGACCTGGAAGGGCAGCGGCCATGCGCGCCGCCCCAGCGATCCCAAACAGGTGCTGCGCATTCGCACGAATCTCAGCATGGTGTTCCAGCAGTTCAACCTGTGGTCTCACATGACCATCCTCCAGAACGTGATGGAGGCGCCGCTCACCGTGCTTGGACGCGACCGGGCGGAGGTCGAGAAATCGGCCCGCGGCTATCTGGAAAAGGTCGGCATCGGCGACAAGTGCGATGTCTACCCCGCCCAGCTTTCCGGTGGCCAGCAGCAGCGCGCGGCCATCGCACGCGGCCTGTGCATGGAACCCGAGGCGCTGCTCTTCGACGAACCGACGAGCGCACTCGACCCGGAGCTGGAGCAGGAAGTGGTCAAGGTCATCAAGGATCTGGCGAACGAAGGGCGGACCATGCTCATCGTCACCCACGACATGAAGCTCGCCGCCGACGTGTCGGACCACGTGATCTTCCTGCATCAGGGCCTGATCGAGGAAGAAGGCGCGCCGGACGCCCTGTTCGGCGCCCCCAAATCAGAACGCCTGCGCGGGTTCCTTTCGGCAACCCACGCAACGTAAACCGCAACGAAAAACACAACGGGAGTATCCAGTTATGAAAAAGATCATCCTTTCCGCCACGGCGCTGGCCATGATGGCCGGATCGGCATTCGCCGACGCGCATTCCAGCACCGTCCGCATGGGCACCGAGGGCGCCTACCCTCCCTACAACTTCCTCAATGACGCGGGCGAAGTGGACGGGTTCGAGCGTGAAGTGGGCGATGAGCTCTGCGCGCGTGCCGAGCTGACCTGCGAATGGGTCACCAACGAGTGGGACAGCATCATCCCCAACCTGACCTCCGGCAACTACGACACCATCATCGCCGGCATGTCGATCACCGATGAACGGGACGAGGTCATCGACTTCACCCAGAACTACTTCCCGCCCGCCGCTTCCGCCTATGTCGCGAAATCCGCCGACGCGGACCTGACCGGCGGCGTCGTCGCGGCACAGACCAGCACCATCCAGGCGGCGCATGTCGCCGAATCCGGCGCAACCCTGCTGGAATTCGCAACCTACGACGAAACCGTCGCCGCCGTGATGTCGGGCGAAGCCGATGCGGTCTTCGCCGACAAGGACGCCCTGGCCCCCACGGTCGAGGAATCCGGCGGCGAACTGAGCTTTGTCGGCGATGATGTGCCGCTCGGTGGCGGCATCGGCGTTGGCGTCCGCGAAAGCGATACCGAGCTGAAGGAAAAGCTCGACGCGGCGATCCAGTCCATGAAGGATGACGGCAGCCTGAACGAACTCATCATCAAGTGGTTCGGCGAAGACGCCAAGACATTCTGATCCCAAAAGGGAACGGGGCGGGCCGGCGGTCCGCCCCTTCTGCACGATGATACCTGACCTTCCCCTTTTCCGCCTCGCGGCCACGGGCGCCAGCACCGGACCGCGCCATGTTTGAAGCCTGCGCCGATCCGTCGACGCTGGAGGGGTTCGGCTGGCTGTGGTGCTACCTGACGACGGGCAAGCATCTCGCCTTCTACACCGCCTTCGGGACCGTGCTGCTGCTGCTGGCGATCACCGCGCCGACCGCGCTGGCCTTCGGCTTTGGCGGGGCCATGGCAGCCAGGGCGCGTTTCGCGCCGCTGCGCTGGTTCGGCAAGGGATACATCGCCATCGTCCGCGGCGTGCCCGACATCGCCTTTTTCCTTTTCTTCGTCATCGCGCTGGACCAGGCAATCGAATACCTGCGCCACCTGTGGAAATGCCCCGACTGGGACCAGCCGATCCGGCAGGGCAGCGACTTTCTGGTCTGCCAGGCCGCAAAGATGCCGCTCGGCAATTCCCCGCAGTGGGTGCACGAAACCTACGGTTTCGCACTTGCGGTGCTGACCTTTGCCATCGTTTTCGGTGCCTTCGCGGCCAACGTGTTGTTCGGCGCGATGCGTGCCGTGCCCCGCGCGCAGCTCGAGACCGCCGAAAGCTACGGCATGTCGCCGCGCCAGACCTTCTGGCGCATTCTCGTGCCGCAGATGTGGGTTTACGCCCTGCCCGGCCTGTCGAACCTGTGGATGGTGCTCATCAAGTCGACCCCCCTGCTCTTCCTGCTCGGGGTCGAGGACATCGTCTACTGGGCGCGGGAGCTCGGGGCGGCCAAGACCCCGCGCTTCACCGATTATCCGCATGGCGACTGGCGGGTGTGGTACTTCCTCGCGCTGCTGGTCTTCTACCTTGTCTTCACGCGGGTGTCGGAAATCGTGCTGGGCCGCCTGATGAACAGGTTGACGCGGGGCCAGGCCACCATGGGCGGCGAAGCGCAAAGGAAAGCGGCATGAGCTGCCTGCAGACCATCCAGGATTACGGGCTGAGATCGCTCGGCATCGGCGAACGCCTCCTGCCACGCGACAACTTCACCCTGTGCGACCAGTTCACGCTGATCGGCTCGGGGATGCTGTGGAACATCTATTTCGGCACCCTCGCGCTGCTCAGCGGTTTCTTTCTGGCCACCGCTCTGGGCGTGGGCAAGGCCAGCCCGAACCCGCTCCTGCGCAAACCGTCGGAGTGGTTCATCTTCATCTTCCGCGGCTCGCCGCTCTTCATCCAGTTCTTCTTCGGCTATTTCCTGTTCCTCACGCTCAAGCAGCAGGCGGCGATCTTCGATCCCTTTTCCGCCGCGTGGCTCGGGGCACTGGTCGTGCTGTTCTGCAACACGGCCGCCTACACGGGCGAGATCTTCTACGGGGCGCTGCAATCGGTTCCCAAGGGCGACATAGAAGCGGCCGACGCCTATGGCCTGTCGGGCTGGAAACGATTTCGCCGGGTGATCTGGCCCACCATGCTGCGCCTTGCGTGGCCCGCCTACACGAACGAGGCCATTTTCCTGTTCCACGCCACCACGCTGGTGTTCTTCAGCGGTTTTCCGGCGGTCCAGCAGAAAGGCGACGCGCTGTATTACGCCAGCTATTTCGCGGACAAGACCTTCAACCCCTTCATTCCGTACCCGATCCTCGCGGGCTATTTCATCCTGCTGACACTGGTCATCATCGGGCTCTTCGGCCTCGTCAACGCCCGGCTCAACCGGCACCTGCCCCGGGACGGCCGCCAAAAAATACGCTTGCGCCCCAATCTGATCCGGTAGTATCAAACTTTTGATCAAATTATCCGGCGTATGGGCGGCACTGGCCGCGTGGCACCACCGCAAGGCCCGGCCCACCGCCCGACAGGTGAGAAATGAAGAACTGGCTCCGCAAGAACCCGCATGTCCGCACCATCCGTGTGGCGGCGGCCGACCTCAACGGGCAAGCGCGCGGCAAGCGTATTCCGACCCGCTTTGCCGAAAAGGTAACGACAGAGGGCACCCGGTTCCCCTTCTCTGTCCTGAATCTCGACATCTGGGGCGAGGACATCGACGACAGCCCGCTGGTCTTTGACAGCGGCGACCGCGACGGGGTGCTGCGGCCGACCGAACGGGGCTTCCTCCCGATGCCATGGCTCGAAACGCCCTCGGCCCTGCTCCCCATCTGGATGTTCCACGAGGATGGCCGCCCCTACGATGGCGATCCGCGACACGCGCTGCGCGCCGTGCTGGACCGATTCAAGGCCCGCGGCCTGACGCCGGTCTGCGCGGTGGAACTGGAATTCTTCCTGATCGACGATTCGGGCCGCAACCTGCAAGTGCCCGTCAGCCCGCGCTCCGGCAAGCGGCGCAAGGCGGCGGAAACGCTGTCGATCCGGGCACTGGACCAGTTCGACAACTTCTTCACCGATCTCTACGACGCCTGCGAGGAAATGGACATTCCCGCCGATACCGCCATTTCCGAGGCGGGTCTGGGCCAGTTCGAGATCAACATGATGCATTCCGACGACGCCCTGCGCGCCGCCGACGATGCCTGGCTGTTCAAGATGCTGGTCAAGGGACTGGCGCGGCGTCACGGCTTTGCCGCCTCCTTCATGGCCAAACCGTACGAGGATTATCCCGGATCGGGGCTGCACACGCATTTTTCGGTGCTGGACCAGAACGGCAGGAACGTCTTCGACAACGGCGGGCCCGAGGGCACCGACCTGATGAAGAACGCCGTCGCAGGCTGCCTTGCGGCGATGCCGGGCTCCGCGCTGGTCTTTGCGCCGCATCTCAACAGCTACGACCGGCTTGTTCCCGGAAACCATGCGCCCACCGGCGTGAGCTGGGCCTACGAGAACCGGACATCGTCGATTCGGATCCCCTCGGGCAGCAGCGCCGCGCGGCGGATCGAACACCGGGTGTCGGGCGGCGACGTGAACCCCTACCTGATGCTGGCCGCCGTTCTCGGGGCCGCGATCACCGGGATCGAGGATGCGGCGACCCCGCCCGCCCCCGTCACCGGAAACGCCTACGAGGCCAACCTGCCGCAAATTCCCGCCACCTGGGAAGCCGCGATCGACGCCTTCGAGACCGACCCCCTGGTTGCCCGCATCTTCGCGCCCGAGCTGATCCGCAACCTCGTGCTGACAAAGCGGCAGGAAGTGCATTACATGCAGGAACTGACCCCGGAGGAGCGGGTCATCATCTACCTCGACACGGTATAGGAGAAGTCATGAAGATCGGCATTCTCATCACCGGCCACCCGCCCGAAGAACTTTCGTCCGGCGGGCGCTACGACGCCTATTTCGCCCGCCTGCTGGGCGACCGCGATTTCACCTACCAGGCCTGGTCCGTCGTCGACGGCGAAATGCCCGACAGCATCCACGACGCCGAGGGCTGGCTCATCACGGGCTCGCGGCACGGCGCCTACGAGCCGCATCCGTGGATCCCCCCGCTCGAACAGTTCATTCGCGATTGCTATGCCGCGCATGTGCCGATGATCGGCGTCTGCTTCGGCCACCAGATCATCGCGCAGGCAATGGGCGGAAAGGTCGAAAAGTTCAAGGGCGGCTGGTCCGTCGGGCGGGTGGTCTACCCGATCGAGGGACAGAACTATGCGATCAATGCCTGGCACCAGGACCAGGTCGTGGAAAAGCCCGACACCGCAAAGGTCATCGGTGCGACCGAATTCTGTGCCAACGCGGCCCTGCTCTACGACGACCGGATCTGGACGATCCAGCCCCACCCCGAATACGAATCCGACTTCATCGACGGGCTGATCCGTCACAGGGGCCGGGGCGTTGTCCCCGACGCCCAGCTCGATGCCGCGACCACCCTTCTGGACCAGCCGCTCGACAACCACGCCATCGCCGAAAAGATGGCCGAATTCTTCAAGAAAGAGAGGGCCTGATGGCCGACTGGATGACCGAGCTGCCCCCGGCAGCACAACTCTACCTCGAAGGCAAACGCCTTGACGAGATCGAGTGCATCATATCCGACCTCCCCGGCATCGCGCGCGGCAAGGCGGTGCCCGCCTCCAAGTTCGAGCGTCAGGAATACTTCCACCTGCCCGACAGCATCTTTTTCCAGACCATCACCGGCGACTGGGGCGAGGCCGCGGGCGACGACGGGTTCATCGAAAAGGACATGATCCTGCGCCCGGACATGAATACCGCCACGGCGGCACCCTGGACGGCGGACTGGACCCTGCAGGTGATCCACGACGCCTACGACCGCGACAACAACCCCGTGCCCTACTCGCCGCGCAACGTGCTCAAGCGGGTCGTCGGCCTCTATCGCGAACAGGGCTGGGAACCGGTCGTGGCGCCGGAAATGGAATTTTTCCTGGTGGCGCGCAATCTCGACCCCGCGCACGAGATCAAGCCGATGATGGGACGCTCCGGCCGGCCCGCCGCCGCGCGGCAGGCCTACTCGATGACCGCGGTGGACGAATTCGGCCCGGTGATCGACGACATCTACGACTTCGCCGAGGCGCAGGGCTTCGAGATCGACGGCATCACGCAGGAAGGCGGGGCGGGCCAGCTCGAGATCAACCTGATACACGGAGACCCGGTCAAGCTGGCGGACGAGGTGTTCTACTTCAAGCGCCTGATCCGCGAGGCCGCGCTGCGCCACGACTGCTACGCCACGTTCATGGCCAAGCCGATCGCGGACGAACCCGGCAGTGCCATGCACATCCACCATTCGATCCTCGACCTCGAAACCGGCAAGAACCTGTTCGCCGGGCCGCAAGGCGGAGAGACCGACGCCTTTTCGCATTTCATCGCCGGGCTTCAGAACCACATGCCGGACGCGCTCGCGGTGATCGCGCCCTACGTCAACAGCTACCGCCGGTACGTCAAGGACCACGCGGCGCCGATCAACCTCGAATGGGGCCGCGACAACCGCACGACCGGCATCCGCGTGCCGCTGTCCAAGCCCGAATCCCGCCGGGTGGAAAACCGGCTCGCCGGGATGGACTGCAACCCGTATCTCGGCATTGCCGCCAGCCTCGCCTGCGGCTACCTCGGCCTGATGGAGGGCAAGAAGCCCAAGCCCGAGTTCAAGGGCGATGCTTATGACGGCGACGGGGACATTCCGCAGGTTCTGGGCAACGCGCTCGACCTCTTTGAGGAAGCGACGAAGCTGCACGAGGTGCTCGGCCCGGAATTCGCCCGTGTCTACGCCATCGTGAAACGCGCCGAATACGACGAATTTCTGCAGGTGATTTCCCCTTGGGAGCGTGAACACCTCTTGATGAACGTCTGAACCGCCCCCGCCGGAGACCGATGTGAACCTGCTCTACGCCAACGACCGCCGCGGCGAGTATCCCCAAAGCTGGTACGCCGCCACCGCGACCCCGCACGAGCGTTTCCCCGCGCTCAAGGGCGACCACAAGGCCGATGTCTGCGTGATCGGCGGGGGCTACACCGGTCTGTCGGCCGCGCTGCACCTCGCCAAGGGCGGGCGCAAGGTGATCCTGATCGACGCCCAGCGCGTGGGTTTCGGCGCCTCGGGCCGCAACGGGGGCCAGCTTGGCAGCGGACAAAGGGTCGAACAGGATTCGCTGGAACGCATGGTGGGGCAGGACCACGCCGCCCGCCTCTGGCAGATGGGCGAGGACGCCAAGGCACTGGTCAAGTCGCTGATCGCGGAACACGGGATCGACTGCCACCTGAAGCCCGGCGTGGCCTGGACCGCCTCGGACAAGGGCGACCTGAACCACCTGCACGCCTACGCCGCGCATCTCGAGAAACGCTATGGCTACGACCAGATCGAAGTGCTGGATCACGCGGCGCTTCAGGGCGTCTGCCCCTCCCCCGATTACGTGGGCGGCATCCTCGACATGGGCGCCGCGCACCTGCACCCGCTGAACTTCGCGCTTGGCCTCGCGCGGGCCGCCGCGGCTGCCGGGGTACGGATCTTTGAAACCTCTCCGGCCCATCACGTCGAAGACGGAACCCCCTGCACGGTGCGCACCGACGCTGGCCGGATCGAGGCCGAACACGTGATCCTCGCCTGCAACGGGTATCTGGGCGGTCTGAACCGCAAGGTCGCGGCGCGGGTCATGCCGATCAACAACTTCGTCGCGGCAACCGAACCGCTGGGCGACCGCACAAGGGACGTGCTGCCCCGCGACGTGGCGGTGGCCGACAGCCGTTTCGTCGTCAACTACTTCCGCCTGTCGCACGATGGCCGGCTGCTCTTTGGCGGTGGCGAAAGCTACGGCTACAAGTTTCCCGCCGACATCGCCGCCAAGGTCCGCGAACCGATGTCGAAGATCTTTCCGCAGTTGCGTGACGTGCGCATCGACTACGCATGGGGCGGCACGCTGGGCATCACGATGAAACGCCTGCCGTTCGTCGCGCGCGTCGGGCGGAATACGCTTTCCGCGTCCGGCTATTCGGGTCACGGACTGGGCACCGCCACGCACGCCGGGGCGCTGATGGCCAAGGCGGTGATGGGCGACAGCGACGGCTTCGACACCATGGCGGCCATTCCCAACACCCCGTTCCCCGGCGGCCCCGCGATGCGCACCCCCCTGCTTGTCCTGGCGATGAGCTGGTACAGCCTGCGGGACCGCCTCGGCATCTGACCGGACGTCACCAAACCTTCACGATCCAGATCCTGAAAACGCTTTTTGCGCGCGCCTTTTTGTTTTACAAAAACGGAAAGTCCAATTTGGGAAATGTGAAATGAACCTTCCGGATCTGCACCGCGCCGAACCCATCCCGCCCGAGGCCCTGGCCGAAATCACGCGCCTGATGCAGGATGCGGACCTCTTTCGCTACACCGCCGCCACCAAGGCGCCGGTTAGCCTGCTGGAACGGGAATTCGCGCATATGATGGGCAGCACCTATGCCCTTGCGGTCTCGTCCTGCTCCGCCGCATTGTTCCTGTCACTCAAGGCCCTGAACCTGCCGGAAAATGCGCGCGTCCTGATACCCGGTTTCACCTTTGCCGCCGTCCCGTCGGCGGTCCTGCATGCCGGCTGCCGCCCCGTGCTTTGCGAGGTCGGCGACACCTACCGCATCGACATGGATGATTTCGCGGTGAAACTGCCCGGCGTCGATGCCGTCATCGTCAGCCACATGCGCGGCCATACCTCGGACATGGATGCCATCATGTCGCTGTGCGATACCGCTGGCATCCCGGTGATCGAGGACGCGGCCCACTCTCTCGGCACGGTCTGGCGGGGGCGCAAGATCGGCACCATCGGGCGGATCGGCTGCTTTTCCTTCCAGTCCTACAAGATGATCAACGCGGGCGAAGGTGGCATACTGATCACCGACGACGCCGATCTGGCGGCCCGCGCGGTCATCATGTCAGGCGCCTACGAGCACAATTGGAACAAGCACCCCGTGCTGGCGGAGGCTTTCGCGCCGTTGCAGAACACGCTCCCGCTCTACAACATGCGCATGTCCAACCTTGCCGCCGCAGTGATCCGGCCGCAACTGCCGCAGTTGCCCCGCCGGGTACGCGATGGACAGCGCAACCACGACCACGTCGCGGCACGGCTGTCCGTGTCGCCCCACGTGCAGGTCCCCGCCCCCCTGACGGGCGAGGAACGCGCGCCGGATTCGATCCAGTTCAACCTTGTCGGCATGGACGACGGCGCGATCCGCGATTTCGCCGCCACCACGGCAGAGATGGGGATCAAGGTTCAGGTCTTCGGGCAGAGCACCGACAACGCGCGCGCCTTCTGGAACTGGCGGTTCATCCCCGACCTGCCGGAATTGCCGCGGACCCGCGCCATGCTGATGCGCGCCTGCGATCTGCGTCTGCCCGTGCATCTGGCACCCGCACAGCTCGACGCGGTGTGCGACGTGATCCTCAGGGCGCTCGACCGTACGGCACGGGCCGCCGCCTGACCGCGCACCCCGGCTGTCGGATCACTTCATCCGTGAGAGCTTGTCCTGCAGCTCGGCCAGCTGCTTCTTGATCGCGTCAAGATCCTCGGCGCTCTCTGACGGCTCGGAGTCCTTCGACGGCATCTCGGGCATCGTGGTCCCCATCCCGCCCTTGCCGCCCCATCCGGCGGTCATCGCCTTCATGAAGGCTTCCTGCTGCGCCTTGACCGCCTCCATCCCCGGCATCGTCGCCATCGGGTTCATCGACGACATGTTCTCCATCATCTTGGCCTGACCGTCGCGCAGCATGTCGAAGGACGCCTGCAGGAATTGCGGCACGACCGATACGTTGCCGGACATGTAGCTGCGGACCAGGTCGTTCAGCACTTCCACCGGCAGCACACTCTCGCCCCGGCTCTCGTGCTCGGCGATGATCTGCAACAGGTATTGCCGCGTCAGGTCGTCGCCCGACTTGAGATCCACGATCTGCACTTCGCGGCCATCGCGGATGAATCCCGCGATATCCTCCAGCGTGACGTAATCGCTGGTCTCGGTGTTATAAAGCCTCCGAGACGCGTAGCGCTTGATCAGCAAAGGCTTGGGTTGGTCCGCCACAGTCATCCTCCCGAATACGTGCTGCATTGCAGCTTAGGCCCATGTTTCACAAAAAGAAAGGGCGGGTGCATCAGCACCCGCCCTTCGGCTCCCCCGATCAGGGAATGGGGTCGCGCGTCTTCTCTTACTTCGCGGTCGCCTTCTTGGTGGCGGCCTGCACGTCGTTCGACGCCTTCTTCATGGCGGCGGTCGTTTCTTCCTGCATGTCCTTGCCGGCGGCCATCATCAGTTCGACGGTGTCCATCTGGACCTTCTTCGCGATCTCGGCAAAGGCGGCCATGTGCTCGGCGGCGGATTCGGCCGACGCCGATGCGAACTCGGACATCGCCTTGGCATAGTCGGCAGGCTCGGCCTTCGCCTTGGACATCTCGGTCATCTTGGCGATGGTGTCCTTGGTCCACTTGGAGGAAACCTCGGTGGATTTCTCGACGGCGTTCAGCGCCACGCCGGACAGTTTCTCGTTCAGGGTCGCGCTTGTCTTGAACGCGCCTTCCATTGCGGCGGTGTCGACCGGGAAGGAGCCCATAACGTCTTTGAACATCGCGGTCATATCAGGTGTCTTGGTCATCTCTGTATATCCTTCAGGTTACTCTGTTTACTTCAACGGGGGCGATCCCCGCCTTCCGCGTCCAGTGGTGAACCCAGCTTTCCGCGTCTGCCTAAAGTATATACATGCTGCGTCGCAGCATTTCAAGGTTTTTTCTGCATTGCAGCATAATTCCTCGCGCATGCAGAAAATGACAGCGAGATCAGCTATTTGCCTTCTTCGCCACGTAGTCGCCCGGGGCATCGCACAGGATCTTGCGCCCGTCGTCGCCCGGCGTGCGTGCCGAAATCCGCGTGCCCGACCGCTTCTTCAGCCACTTTTCCCAGCGCGGCCACCACGACCCCTCGTGGAACTTCGCCTCTTCCAGCCAGCGCGTGTGATCCCCTTCCAGCGACGGGTTCACGTAGTGGCCGTATTTCTTCTTGGACGGCGGGTTGACGATCCCCGCGATATGACCCGACTGCGTCATGATGAAGGTCCGGTCGCTGGATCCCATCTTCTGCACCCCGCGGAAACTGTCCTTCCACGGCGCGATGTGGTCGGTCTCGCAGGCGACCGCGCACAGCGGCACGTCGACATCGTCCAGTTTCAGGGTGTGGCCCAGCAGGTCATAGCCGCCCTCGGCCAGCTCGTTGCGCTGGCACAGACCGCGCAGGTACTGCATCGCCATCTTCGCGGGCAGGTTCGCCCCGTCCCCGTTCCAGTAGAGAAGATCGAACGCCGGGGGTGTCTCCCCCATGATGTAGTGCTTCACGGCCGGGCCATAGACCAGGTCGTTCGACCGCAGGAACGAGAAGGTCCGCGCCATGATGACCGATGGCAGGATCCCCTTGTCCCTGGTCTCGCCTTCGATCCCGTCGATGAAATCGTCGGTCAGGAAGGGCTGGAATTCGCCCTGGTCCGAGAAATCGGTCAGCGCGGTGAAGAAGGTCGCGGATTTCACCGTATCGTCGCCGCGCTGCTTGAGTAGCGACAGCACCATCGCCAGTGTCGTGCCCGCGATGCAGTAGCCCACGACGTTGATGCGATCCTCGCCGGTGATCTCCTTGACCTCGCGCATCGCGGCCAGGTACCCGTCCTCGATGTAGTCCTCCATCCCGACGTCGCGGTAGGTGCTGTCGGGGTTGACCCAGGACACCATGAACAGCGTATAGCCCTGGTCGACCACCCATTTCACCAGCGAGTTCTGTTCCTTCAGGTCGAGGATGTAGAACTTGTTGATCCATGGCGGGAACACGAGCAGCGGCGTCTTGTGCACCTTCTCGGTGGTCGGCGTGTACTGGATCAGTTCCAGCATCTTGTTGCGGTAGACGACCTTGCCCGGCGTGGTCGCGATGTTCTCGCCCAGCTTGAACGCCTTCTCGTCCGCCAGCCGCACGATCAGTTCGCCGTCGTTGGCCTCGAGGTCCGAGATCAGGTTCTCGATCCCCTTCACCAGGCTCTCGCCCTCGGTTTCGATCGCCCGCTCCAGCGCATCGGGGTTGGTGGCAAGGAAGTTGGTCGGACTCATCATGTCGATGATCTGCCGACTGAAATAGGCCAGCCGCTTCTTCTCGCGCGGGTCCATGTCGGTCACGTCCTCGACGGCCTGCTCCAGTGCCTGCGCGTTGATGAGGTACTGCTGCTTGACGAAATTGAAATAGGGATGCGTCTGCCACAGCGGATTGGTGAACCGCCGGTCGCTCGGTGTCTTGTCCTCGGGCGCGGACAGCGTCCCCTTGGCCAGCGCCTGCTGCGCCTCCACGAAATGGGTCATCGTCTTGGTCCAGAAACCCAGCTGATGTTCCATCAGCTTCGCGGGATTCGTCATCGCCTCCGTCAGGTAGGCCTGCTGCGCCTTGGCAAAGAGATCGTGGTTCGGTCCATCGAGCGCCTGCCGGTGGGTCTTGCGGTGCGCCATGACCTGCCCGAGGCGTTCCGTCAGCTGCTCGACCTTCTTCATGTTCGCCGCCATCCGTGCCAGGGATGCCTCGCTCAATCCGGTATCGCCTGTGCTTTTAGTTGTCATCTTAACCTTTTGCTCCTATCTTTGCAGGTGCAGCATTTGAAGAACCGCTTCAGGGACCGGGCCGGTGAATGCGCAAATCAGGTCCCAAAGGAGACCCAAATGCGGACTATGGCATCTTACGACCTGATGGAGACCGTCAGGAATACCAATCAATGGCTCGGCGCATCGGCGCTTGCCTTTGCATCCTACCCTGCTTTCTCGATGTTTCCAAACCCTGGCTTGAACTGGATGGCCGCGTGGGGCGAAGTGGCGGAACGCACCTTCAGCCGGATGGTCGTCAAGCCGGACTGGAACATTCCCCCCATCCCCGCCGAGGACGGGCAGGATCACGTCGTCACGGCCGAAGTGGTGCTCTCGCGCGATTTCGGCGACCTGCTGCATTTCTCCGCGCCCAGCCGGAGCACGCCGCGCCGTCAGGTCCTGCTGGTCGCCCCGATGTCGGGCCACTATGCGACCCTGCTGCGCTCCACCGTCATCAGCCTGCTGCCGGATTGCGATGTCTACATCACCGACTGGCACAACGCGCGCGACATCCCGGTCAGCGCGGGCAAGTTCGACATCGAGGATTACACCCTCTACCTCGTCGACTTCATGCGCCACCTTGGCCCCAAGACCCACGTGATCGCGGTCTGCCAGCCCGCGCCGCTGGCCCTCGCCGCGACCGCCTACCTGGCAGAGGAAGAGCCCGAGGCACAGCCCAGCACCCTGACCCTAATCGGCGGCCCGATCGATCCGGGCGCCGCCCCGACCGAAGTCACGGATTTCGGCCACAGCGTCACCATGGGCCAGCTCGAGCACATGATGATCCAGCGCGTCGGGTTCAAGTACGCCGGCGTCGGGCGCAAGGTCTATCCCGGCCTGCTGCAGCTGGCATCCTTCATTTCCATGAACGGCGAAACCCATTTCAAGGCCTTCAGCGACCAGATCGCCCGCGTTGCCCGGGGCGAAGCGCACGACTACGACAAGCACAACAAGTTCTACGACGAATACCTCGCCGTGATGGACATGACGGCGGAATTCTACCTCTCCACCGTCGAACGCATCTTCAAGAGCCACGAGATCGCCAACAACAGCTTCACCGTTGCCGGTCGGCGGGTGGATATCGGCAAGATCACCACCGTCGCGGTCAAGACCGTCGAAGGCTCCAAGGATGACATTTCCGCGCCCGGCCAGTGCGTCGCGGCGCTTGACCTGCTGACGGGCCTGCCCGACAGCAAGAAGGCCAGCCACCTCGAACAGGGTGCGGGCCACTACGGGATCTTCGCCGGCGGCAGCTGGCGCGACAACATCCGCCCGCTCGTGCTCGACTTCATCGACGACCACGAGGACCGCACGCCGCCGGGATATCGCAAGAAAAAGACGGCGAACGCCAATGCACCGGCCAAGGCCTCCGACAAGCCGAAGGGCAATTCCGCGGCCTCCACCCCGGTATGACCCGCGCGCCCCTCGATCTGACCTGCACCTGTGGCCAGATCGAGGGGCATCTGCGGAACTTCTCCCCCCGCATGGGCACGCACGCGGAATGTTTCTGCAAGGACTGCCGCGCGGCGGAACTGTACCTGCATCAGCCCGACCCGGCCCCCGGTGCGGTCGGCGTTTTCCAGTCCACGCCCGACCATCTGATCCTCACGAAGGGCAGCGAACATCTGGCGGTCTTTTCCTTCGGTGAAAAGAACCTGCTGCGCTGGTACGCGTCGTGCTGCGGCACACCCCTCTTCAACACGCCGCGCGATCCCCGGATGTCCTTTGTTGCCATCCGGACCGCCGCAATCGCCGACACTGCCGCGCTCGGCCCCGTCACGGCGCAGGCGTTCATCCCTGCCGGCAACGACAAAACACGGCACAAGGGCATCATACGGCTGGTCGGCGCGGCGGTGGCGCGCATCGCGCTGCGGCGCATCACCGGGCGCTGGCGGGACAATCCGTTGTTCGACACCGATAGCGCCACGCCGGTCCGCCCTGTCACGGTACTTGCCCAGGGCACCCGCAGCCGCCTGCTGAACGAACGGTCGCGCCCCTAGCGCAGGACCAGCGGCTGGTTCATCCATTCCCGCAGCGCCGCCGTGGTCTCGCCCGGCTGCTCAAGCGTCGGCAGGTGCCCCGCGTTCTCCAGAACGACAAGCTTGGCATAGGGGATCAGCTCGGCCATGAAACTGTGGCGCTTGACCGGGCTGACAGTGTCGTGCTGGCCGCAGAGGATCAGCGCGGGCGCGCGGCATTTTCGCAGCGCTGCCTGCTGGTCGCGCCGCCGCTGCAGGGCGCGCGCCTGACGGATGTAGATCTCGGATCCCAGTGTTTCAGCCATATCCAGAGCCAGTTCCAGCACATCGGTCCGCTGCGCCCCCGGTGCCAGCGTCGACGCCGGAAGCTCTTCGCGCATCACTTCCAGCAGACGGCCGGAACGGACCCGCACGATCCGCGGCTCCCGGTCGGCAGCAGTGGCGGGCGTCTCGGCCAGCGGGTTGGTGCCCATCAGGCATATTCGGGTAATCCGATCGGGGGCCCGCCGCAGCAGTTCCATGGCGACGACCCCTCCCATGCCCTGCCCGGCCACGGCAAAGCGCTTGGGCAGCAGGTCGAGGATGCCCGATGCGATCTCTTCGATGCGTTCGCCCCGCGTGATCGGGGCCAGCATCACGGCGGTATCCGCCGACAGTTCCGCGATCTGGGGGCCGAACAGCCGCGCGTCGCACATCATGCCGGGCAACAGGACCAGAGGCTCGGCCATAAATCAGCGCACCTTGTTGATCTCAAAAGTATTTCAATCCGGACCCCTGCCCGCCGCATCATCTATATCACGGGCGCGCGCTGCCGCAACCTGCGGCAGGATGATGCCCCGAAGCGGCGGAAAATCGGCATAACGCCGCGCACGGGCGGCGGCATCTTCTTCCGGTTCCGCCCCCGCGCGCAGCAAGGTGCCCCGCGGCGCGATGTAGCTGGAAATCGTGCGCCTCGGCGTCGGGCGCCAGGCCAGGTTGAACGCGCAGAGCTTGGGAAAGAACCACATCTCGGAATAGGGCAGATGGTCATGCACCCACCACGCCAGATCCCGCCAGTCGCGCCCTTCGGCATATTGGTCTGCGAACCAGGGGATCACCACGCTGGCGCCCGCCACCGCATCCGCGCCGGCGCCCCGGTCCCAGATGTGACACTCGATCGGATTGTCGTTGCTGGCGCAGTTCAGCCCGTTCTCGTTGCCATAGCGGTTCAGCGTCCGGCTTCGATATCCGGACCGCACCGCGACCCGGCCAAAGGTTTCCTCCAGCGGGTCCATCAACGCGGTACAGAACGCCCGCCCGTTCGCGATCGCCAGATCGGGATCGTCCGGCACGTTGGGGATGCCGTGAAAGCCCGAGATCTCGGAATAGAGGAAATCGCGCATGAAGAAGTGTTTCGACAGTCGGACCCGCCCGAGCGTTTCAAGGCTCCACATGCTGGCGGGTTTGCGCATCAGCCGTAGCCGTTCCAGCGAAAGGCACCCTCCGCCGACAGCGGGGCGTAAGGATTGTGTGTCACCTCCCACACATGGTCTTCGGGGTCCGCGAAATAGCCGACGTATCCGCCCCAGAAGATGTCATGCGCGTGCCGCAGGATGCGGCCTCCCGCGGCCTCGGCCCGCGCCAGCAGCGGGGCGACCTGCGCCTTGTCCCGGACGTTGTAGGACAGCGTGGCGGCCCCGTGCCCCAGACGCTCGACCGGCACGCCGATGTCCTCTGCCAGCTTCTCGATCGCGTAGATCCCCAGTGCCTGCCCGATCAGGTCGTAGGCGATGATCCCGTCGGGGCTTTCCACCCGCTGCCATCCCATCGCGTCGTAAAAGGCGGCCAGCCCCGCCGGGTCGCGCGCTCCAAGTGTAATCAGGGAAACCCTTTGTTTCATTCTTTCAGACATTTGACGCCAATACCTCATGTATCGCCTGAACGATCAGATCAAGGCAGGGACCGTCCGAGAAGCGGTGATCGGCGTCCTTGACCAGCAAGAGCCGCATGTCCGGCCCCGTGGCATGTTCCAGCAACCGCGTCGCTGTCGCGACACTGACGGCGGTATCGGCGGTGCCCTGCAGGAAACGCGTCGGGAACGGCAGATGCAGCGGGCTGCGCAGCACCAGCTGGTTGCGCCCGTCGGTGATCATGCGCGGCGTGACCTTGTAGGGTTCCATGTAATCCGACGGCAGTTCCACCGTCTGCCCCGCCTCGATCCGGGCGCGCTGGGCGGGCGTGAAACCGGCCCAGTAGCCGTCTTCGGTAAAATCAGGCGCCGCCGCGATGGTCACCAGACCCGCCAGCCGCTCCGGCTGCGACCGGGCCAGCAGCAGCGCCTGCCAGCCCCCCATAGAAGACCCCACCGGCAGGATCGGTCCTTCGGTCAGCGCCGCCACCACCTCGGCCGTGTCCTCGGCCCAGTCGCCGATGCAGCCATCCGTGAAATCGCCCGAGGACTCGCCGTGCCCGGAATAGTCGAATCGCAGGAAGGCCCGGCCGTTGCGCCGCGCCCAGTCTTCGAGAAACACGGCCTTGGTGCCCATCATGTCGGATTTCAGACCGCCCAGAAAGACGATGCAGGGGCCTACCCCCTCGATACGGTGATAGGCCAGCTTACGCCCTGATTTCGTTTCCAGAAATGCGGTCTCTGTCATGGGTCCTCCGTGTCTCGCCGCAATCATGCGCGGGGCGCCGGCGAAGGACAACCGCCAGATTATCAAGTTACCATATTGTCACGTGACCTATTAATCACCTATAAGGTTTTCATGGACGATATCTTCAAGGCACTTGCCGATCCTGCCCGCCGCACCCTGCTGGACGCGTTGCGCCAGCGCGACGGGCAGACGCTGCAGGAATTGACGGAACACCTGGATATGACCCGCTTTGGCGTGATGAAGCACCTCAACCAGCTCGAAGAGGCCGGGCTGGTCGTGACCCACAAGAAGGGGCGGTTCAAATACCACTACCTGAACGCCGTCCCTCTCCAACAAACCATTGACCGCTGGATCGAGCCGATGCGCGCGAAACCGGTGGCCCGAGCGGTGATCGACCTCAAAGCAACCCTCGAAGGAAACACTGACATGACCAAACCCGATTTCGTGATGCAGACATTCATCAGATGTACCCAGGACGCGCTCTGGGACGCGCTCAGCAACCCCGACAGCATGGCCGCCTACCACTTCATGTGCGACCGGGTGGAAGGCGAAGCCCGCGAGGGCGGAAGGCTGAGCTGGCTCACCCCCGATGGCGGCACCATGCTGATCCAGCGGCCCGTCAAGGTGACGCCGAAGACCAGGATCGAGGCCACATTCGAACCCTTGTTCTTCGGCCCCGATGCCGCCGCCTCGCGGATGGCTTTCATCATCGAACCACAGGGCGACACCTGCAAGCTGACCATCGAACACTACGACCTACCCGCGGGGCAGGAAGGTGTCGCCGAAGGCTGGGCGCGCCTCGCCTCGTCGCTCAAGTCGTGGCTGGAAACCGGCACGCCGATCAAGGCGGCGATGTGATCAACCCATCCTGTTGAAAGGATACGCGAGATGGAAAATCTCCCGACAGAACTGGCCGTGCTGACCGGCCTCATGGTCCTCGCCGCATCGCTGTGGATCCCCTACATCGTCGGCGTGAACACCGCGCCGCCCGGCTCCCTGCCCGCCGACGCGCCGGACGGGTTTGTGCGCATCGGCAACCCGGCCCTGCACCGGCCATGGGTCCAGCGCGCATACCGCGCGCACCTGAACCTGCTGGAACAGGGCATTCCATTTGCCATTCTGGTGCTGATCGTGGACCGGCTCGACGGCTTCGGCCCGCTGACCTACTGGACCGCAATCGTCTTTTTCTGGCTACGGGTGGCCCATGCCGTTGGATACATCACGGGGGCCGCGCGGTTGCCGCTGCGCCCGATCATCTTCTCCGCCGGATGGGTCTGCTGCCTGCTCATGGCCTACGCGGTCTTCGCCGCGCGGGCCGCCTGAGATCAACCGCCGATGTAAGTGGACTTCTTGGGCCGGTAGAAGATCTTCTGATCGTGAAGCCGCCCAAGCAGTTCCTCGTTCTCGCGCTGATCTTCCTCGATCACGCGAATCGATTCCATGTCGGCGGGATTGTCGCCGCTCAGCGCAAGGCGCATCCGGGACAGTTCGCGCCCGCGCGCGCGCAGGGATTCCTCGATCATGTCCAGGTCCGCGACCGAAAGATCGAATGTCCGGTTGTAGCTAGGCATACCGCTCTCCTTCACGGGTATAAGTGCAAGGTCCACAAGTCGTATTTACGCCGTTAAGCGTCGCAGTCAACGTATACTTCGGTATTCATCGCGCTTCCGCCTCGGGCAGGCCCCGCCCGATGAAAAACGCGGCAACCGCCATCGCGGCAAAGAGCATCAGCGTCGCCTGCGCCCCGATCAGGGCCGCACCGCCCCCAAGCACCCCGGCGCCCAGCAAGAGCGCCCCGATCACGGTGTTGGTGACGGCGGCATAGGCCGCGCGCCTCTCTTCGGGGGCGAAATCCACGAGGTATGTGGACCGGCCCTGCCGCACCCCGTGGTAGGCGATCATCAGCACGAACAGAACCAGCGGCATGGCAGCCCAGTGCGCCGCAAGCCCCACGAACCAGAGCACGACAGCGGCCGCCATCGCGAGCGCCCCCAGCAGCCCCGCGAACATCAGCACCCGCCGGCTGGACCGATCCGACAGCCGCCCCCAGACGTAGGAACTGACAAGCGACGCCAGCGCCGAGGCCAGCACCAACGCACCCAGCTTGTTCAGCGTCCCTTCGCCCGACAGGACCACAAGGTAAGGTGGCGCCAGCGCGGTCGAGACCAGCAAGCCCCGGACGATGATGAAACGCCACAGGGCCGGGTCGTCCTTCAGAACGGAAAAATCGGCGTCCGTGCCGCTGCCCTTTTCGCTCTTTTCCTCTTCCAAGGTGGAAAACAGAAGTGCCGCAAGCCCCCAGAACACCGCCGCCAGCGCAATGGCTGCGACGATCACGCCACGGCTCTGCCCCGGCCCGAGGATCAGCACCCCAGCAAAGACCAGAACCCCGACAGAGGACGCGGACCCCGCCAGCCCGGTGACGGCGCCGCGCCGCGTCTCGGTGACCGTCTTGCCAAGGATATCCTTGTAGGACACCGAACAGGCGGCCCGGCAGACCGCCAGCAAGGCCAAGGCGGCGCAGATCGCGAATCCCGCTGCGTCGCCCTTCAGCGTCAGCGCGGCGAGGACGATCAACGCCGCCGCGGCACCCTGCCCCGCGCTGCCCAGCACCCAGATCCACTTGCGCCGCGACATGCGCTGAAGCACCGCCGCCAGCGGCATCTGCGGCAGCAGCGCGCCGGCCTCCCGGATCGGCACCAGCGCCCCGGCAAAGACGGCGGGCGCACCCAGTGCCGTCACCAGCCACGCGAGCACCAGCTTGGGGTCGATCAATCCGTCCGCGACCTTGGTCATCGACAGGGACGCGATGTGGCGCAGGCCGTTGCGCCCCTCCTGCGGGTCCGGCCGGTCGCCCTCCTCCGTTCCTGCGATGGTGCTGAAGGAGTCCTGGGCGGGCGTTGCGGACATGCGGCGGTCTTTCGTCAGTGGCGGTTCGGGTCGGCAAGAACGGCAGATAGGGCGGCCCGGACCGAACTCAATCCCCGAACGGCACCCCGCCCACCGCGCCGGGGCGCAGGTCTTCCGGATCCGCCCATGTCTCGGGGTCCGTGATGAGCGCCGCGATCTGCGTCGCGCCGGCCTCCAGCAGCCGCTCGCCCTTCTCGGCGCTCGACCGCGCCGGGTTTCCGGCGACCCCGTTGCCCGTCAGATGGGTGAAGGGCCGCCACCGATAGGATCCCTTTCCCGCCTTCAGGAACGCCCTGCCCGGCGTGCTGGCCAGCGCCGCGAGATCGCTTGCGTCCACCAGTCCGCCTTCGCAGGCCAGCATCATGGACGTCTCGGCCTCGCAGGCGTGCTGCAGCCCGTCCTGATCCTCCAGAAGCTCCTTAATCTCGGCCGCCGCCTCCGACGCATAGCTCGTCATCACCAGCGTCGCGGGCGAGGTCACCGCCAGCTCGTTGCAGATCTGCTGCAGGGCGATGGTGTTGCCGCCGTGGGAATTGGCGATCAGGACGTGCCGGAACCCCTGCCGCGTCAGCGCGGCGACCAGATCGCCCAGCAGCGCGCGAAAGGTGTCCGGCCCGATGGTCAGCGTCCCGCCGAACGCCATGTGATGCTCCGACAACCCGGTCCAGACCACCGGCGCCACCACCACCGGGCGTGTCTCAGACGCGCGCCGCGCCGCCCGGATGGCGATCTCGTGCCCCAGCCGCGTGTCGGTCATCGTCGGCAGGTGCGGGCCGTGCTGCTCGATCGAGGCGACGGGCAGGATCACCACGGCGTCCGCCGCTGCCAGCCTCCGGATCTCATGTGCCTTGAGCCGCTGCCATTCCACTTCCACCATCGGGTCATCCTCCGTTGCGCCGGCCCGACGACCGGACCGGTTCCTGCCGGAAATAGACCGCCTGCGTCCCCGGATTGCAATCTGCCGGGCCAGACGGCCCCTTGACGCGCCTCCCCCCGCTTGCCAGAACGCGCGGACACATACCCGCAACCGGGCGTCTCGTAGGCGCCAAACCGACGAGGAGGCCCAGATGGCCCAGATCACTCTTACCCTTCCCGATGGCGCAGAACGGCACTACGACGCAGGCATCACTGCGGGCGAAGTCGCGTCCGACATCTCCAAATCTCTGGGGAAGAAGGCCATTTCCGCGACGGTGAACAACCGGCACTTCGACCTGGCATGGCCCATCGACGGCGACGCCGACATCGCGATCCACACCATGGCGGACGAGGAACAGGCCAACGAACTGGTCCGCCACGACCTCGCGCACATCATGGCCCGCGCCGTGCAGGAGATCTGGCCCGACACCAAGGTCACGATCGGCCCCGTCATCAAGGACGGCTGGTACTACGACTTCGACCGGGCGGAGCCGTTCACCCCCGAGGATCTCGGTGCGATCGAAAAGAAGATGAAGGAGATCATCAACGCCCGTGATCCCGTCCGCACCGAGGTCTGGGACCGCGAGCGCGCGATCAAGCACTACGAGGACAACGGCGAGCCCTACAAGGTCGAGCTGATCGAGGCGATCCCGGGCGATGAGCCGCTGCGCATGTACTGGCACGGCGACTGGCAGGACCTGTGCCGTGGCCCGCACCTGCAACACACCGGGCAGGTGCCCGGCGACGCGTTCAAGCTGATGTCCATCGCGGGCGCCTACTGGCGCGGCGACAGCAAGCGGCAGATGCTTCAGCGCATCTACGGCGTGGCCTTCACCGGCAAGGAAAAGCTGCGCGCGCACCTCAACATGCTCGAGGAAGCCGCCAAGCGCGACCACCGCAAGCTGGGCCGCGAGATGGACCTGTTCCACATGCAGGAGGAAGCGCCGGGCCAGGTGTTCTGGCACCCCAACGGCTGGACCATCTACACCACGCTGCAGGACTACATGCGCCGCAAGCAGCGCGCGGGCGGCTACAACGAGATCAACACGCCCCAGATCGTCGACCGCAAACTGTGGGAGATGTCCGGGCACTGGGACAAATACCAGCACCACATGTTCATCGTCGAAGTCGACGAAAGCCGCGACGGCGAGAACGACGATGCGGCGGCGGTCAACAAGGCCGAAACCCGGATCAACGCGCTCAAGCCGATGAACTGTCCCTGCCACGTGCAGGTCTACAACCAGGGGCTCAAGTCCTACCGCGACCTGCCGCTGCGGCTGGCCGAATTCGGGTCCTGCACGCGCTACGAACCCTCGGGCGCGTTGCACGGCATCATGCGGGTGCGCGGCTTTACCCAGGACGACGCGCACATCTTCTGCACCGAGGACCAGATCGAAAGCGAATGTGCCCGCTTCATCGAATTCCTCGCCGACATCTATGCCGAACTCGGCTTCCCGACGTTCGAGATCAAGTTCGCCACCCGCCCGGAAAAGCGGGTCGGGACGGAGGAAAGCTGGGATTACGTCGAAAACGCGCTCGAAGAGGCGATCCGCAAGACCGGCCGCACTTACACGCTTGAGCCGGGCGACGGTGCCTTTTACGGCCCCAAGCTCGACTTCTACCTGACCGACGCCATCGGTCGGGTCTGGCAATGCGGCACCTTCCAGGTGGACCCGAACCTGCCCGAACGGCTCGACGCGACCTACGTGGGCGAGGACGGGGCGAAACACCGGCCCTACATGCTGCACCGCGCCACGCTGGGCAGCTTCGAGCGTTTCGTCGGCATCCTCGTCGAAGAGCACGCGGGCAAGCTGCCCTTCTGGCTGGCCCCGCGCCAGGTCGTCGTCGCCTCCATCACCTCCGAAGCGGATGACTACGTGGCCGAGGTCGTCGCGGCGCTCAAGGCCAAGGGCGTCCGCGCCGAGGCCGACATGCGCAACGAAAAGATCAACTACAAGGTGCGCGAACATTCCGTCGGCAAGGTGCCGGTGATCCTTGCCGTGGGCGCCCGCGAAGTCGAGGAACGCACGGTCTCGGTCCGCCGGCTGGGCGAAAAGCAGACCAGCGTCGCGGCCCTGACGGAGATCGCTGAAACACTCGGGCTTGAAGCCACCCCGCCCGACCTGCGCGGTATGTAACATTTGCCGGGCGGCCCACGCCGCCCGGACCCCGATTGAAACAATGGCGCCCCCAAGGGCCCGGTTTCACGCAATGAACCGTAAGAATCCGATCCGGTTCCTGACAGAATCGTGACACACTCGGTCGTGAATGGCGCGTGTCCCGGCTGCCTGCTTTAGTCGGGGCACACCGTCTTTGGCTGCATCAACAGGAGGAACCATGTCCAACGCCATGAAATCATTCGCAATCGCGGGCGCCGTCGCCGCCGCGATGACCGCCCACGCCACCAGCGCCGACGCCGCCTCCAAGGAAAAGTGCTACGGCGTCAGCCTCGCGGGGGAAAACGACTGTGCCGCAGGCCCCGGCACCACCTGCGCGGGAACCTCCGTCAAGGATTATCAGGGCAACGCCTGGACCCTCGTGGATCAGGGCACCTGCGCCGAGATCGAACTGCCCGACATGGCGGACGGAACCTCCCGTACCGGCTCGCTCGAGGCATTGGATCGCGACCTGCCCGCCTGACCCGGCCCCCGGCCCCGGACGCCGCGTCCGGGGTCTTTCCCCCGACACGACGGAGCGACAGGATGCTCGACGCGGCCCGCCTCGCAGACCCGCTGCCGAATGCCCCCGGCGTGGGATACAAACCCCGGCATTTCATTGACCTGATGGCCGATCCCGGCCCCGTCGAATGGGTCGAGATCCACGCCGAGAACTACATGGGCGACGGTGGCCGCCCCATGGCACAGTTGCGCGCGCTGTCCGAACGCTTTGCCCTGTCCGTGCACGGCGTCGGCCTGTCCATCGGCGGAGAAGGGCCGCTCGACCGCGATCATCTCGCCCGGTTGAAACGGCTCTGCGACCGGGCGCAGCCGGCCAGTTTCTCCGAGCATCTCGCGTGGTCGACCCACGGGGCCGAATACCTGAACGACCTGCTGCCCCTGCCCTATACCCAAGGGACGCTGGACCGCGTGGCCGACCACATCGACCAGGTGCAAGAGGTTCTGGGGCGGCAAATGCTGCTGGAAAACCCTTCCAGCTACCTCGTATTCGAGGAGTCCGACTTGTCCGAATGCGACTTTCTTGCCGCGCTGACCCGGCGAACGGGCTGCGGTCTCTTGCTGGATGTGAACAATGTCTTCATTTCCGCCACCAATCTCGGCATCAGCGCGCAGGCCTACATCGACAGCTACCCGACCGACCGGGTGAAGGAAATTCACGTGGGCGGTCACGACACGGATACCGACGATCATGGCGCCCCGCTGCTGATCGACAGCCACGGGCGACCGGTGGCCGACCCGGTCTGGGCCCTGCTTGACCACGCCCTGCGCCAGACCGGCCCGCAGCCCGTGCTGGTGGAATGGGACAACGACGTTCCCGACTGGCCGACCCTGCGCGCCGAAGCCGGACGCGCCGCCCGGGCGCTGGCCGGATGACCTCGCAACGCGCATTCCGCGCCGCGCTGCTGGACCCGGCGTCGCCGGTGCCGCCCGGCCTGTCCGGTGGCGCGTCGGCATCGGCAGAACGGCGATATGCCGTCTACCGCAACAACGTCACGGTGTCGCTGGTCGAGGCAATGACCACCGCCTTCCCGCTCGTGCGCAGGCTGATCGGCCCACAGGCCTTCGACCGCCTCGCCACCGATTTCGTCCGGGCGCATCCGCCCACATCCCCGGTGATGATGCATTACGGCGCGGCGCTTCCCGACTTCATCCGCGGTGTCGCGCCCCTTGCCCATATCGGCTACCTGTCCGACGCCGCCAGGCTCGACCTCGCGCTGCGGCAGTCCTACCACGCGGCGGACGCGGCCCCTTTCGACCCGGCCCCGCTGTCCTCGATGCCGCCCGAAGACCTTCCGGCATTGACCCTGACGCTCGCGCCCGCCACCCGCATCCTCCGCTCGCGCTGGCCGCTCTACGACATCTGGCGCTACAACCTGCAACCCGATGCGCCCAAGCCCGCCAACGTGGCGCAGGACGTGCTGGTCACCCGGCCCGAATACGATCCCGCACCGCATCCCCTGCCCGAAGGTGCTGCCGACTGGCTGGAAGCGCTGGCAGCGGGCCGGACACTGGGCGACGCGGTGGATGCCGCCCTGCTGCGCACACCGGGCTTCGATCTTGGCACCAGCCTTGCCGCTGCCCTGACGGCCGGGGCCTTCGCTGCCCCCTGACAAAGGAACAGACATGTCGCCGCTTGTTTCACGCTATGATGCCCTTGCGCTTCGGTTGACGCAGGCCGACTGGCTGGTGCCGACGCTGGCCCGGTTTCTCTTTGCCGCGGTGCTGCTGGTCTACTACCTCAATTCCGGCCTGACCAAGCTGGGCGACGGCCCCACCGGCCTGTTCGTGCCAGCCCCCGGGGCCTACGCGCAGATCTTTCCCCGGGCCTTCGAGGCGGCAGGCTATGACACCGAGGCGCTGGGCCTGTTCCATCACCTCGTGGTCGTCGCGGGCACATGGGCGGAATTCGTCCTGCCCGTCGCCATCGTGCTGGGCCTTTTCACCCGCCTCGCGGCCCTGGGGATGGCCTGTTTCGTCGTGGTGCAATCCATCACCGATCTGTTGGGACACGGGCAGTCTGCCGCGCTGGGTGCGTGGTTCGACCGGTTTCCCGACGCCCTGTTGCTGGACCAGCGCGCGCTCTGGCTGTTCCTGCTGGTGGTGCTGATCATCAAGGGCGCGGGGCCGGTATCGTTCGACCGGGCGCTGCGCGGCGCGCGACGGCCCGCCTGAGCCGGTCGGCGCTAGGACAGCGCCTTGATCTGCGCGTGGGTCTGCGGCGACCAGCCGAGGAACAGCGCATCCCCCACCGCGATCACCGGGCGTTTCATCACCGCGGGATGCGCGAGGATCAGGTCGCGCGCGGGCAGCGCGCGATCCGCCTCGTCCAGACCCCGCCAGGTCGCCGACCGCGTGTTCACCAGCGCCCCCTCGAACTGCGCGAGCGCGGCATCGAGCACCGCCGGGTCCATGCCGTCGGCGCGCACGTCCACCAGTTCCGCCCCCGGCAGCGCCTTCAGCGCCTTTCGGCAGGTGTCGCAGTTCTTCAATCCGTAGATGCGCATTTCACGGGCCCTTTCCTCGTTCCCGGCCAGTTTATTGCAGGAAATTCGGCGCCGAAACTTGATTTTCCGTGCCGACGCTCAATCTTTTTACCTGTGGGCGCCGCCTGTTGCGGGGCCTGCCCTGCTGCGGCGGGAACGCAAAGATCAAAGGAGGCACGGACATCATGCCAACTGGCACCGTGAAATGGTTCAACACGACCAAGGGGTACGGTTTCATCGCACCCGAAGGTGGAGGGAACGACGTTTTCGTACACATTTCGGCCGTGGAACGGTCGGGGCTGACAGGTCTGGCTGATGACCAGAAGGTGAGCTACGAATTGACCGAAGGCCGCGACGGTCGCCAGATGGCGACGGATCTCAGCCTTCTCTGACCATCGCGGATCCGATCAGGTCCCGGGATGCGCATGCCGGGACCGTGCCGACCGGATCAGTCGCAGCCCTTGAGGCCCGCCTGACAATGGGCGCGGGCCGAGCGGACGTAATGATGTCTGACCGGCTTGTGCCGGCGCACCGGATGCGCCATCACCTGCTGATAGGTCACGCTCTGGTTCGGCGTGCCGCAGCAGATCACCCCTGAAATCGTGATCGGCTGAAGCCCGGCAGGGCAATAGTTCGCCTTCGACGGGTAGGCGTAGATCTTGGCGTCCGCCGCGCCCTGCGAAGGCACCAGCGTGGTGAGTGTCATGGCGACTGCCGCCATCGCCCCGGTTGAAAGACGCATGTTTCCCCTCGTGTATCGTAGCTGTGTCACGGCCCGAGTTTGACCGGGGCACCGCGACCTGTCCAGCGTTTATTGCCCGCGCGCCTTGCCCAGCCGCGCCGGCAGGTGACGGTATCCGTGGAACCGGATGCGCCCGCCCGGCACGCGATCGCCCGTCAGCGCGTAACCGGGATAGCGGCGCAGGAAGCGGGCGATGGCGATCCGCCCCTCCATCCGCGCCAGTGTCAGCCCCACGCAGACGTGCGGCCCGCCGGCGAAAGCGAGGTGGCGGTTGGGCCGGCGCGCGATGTCGAAGGTGCCGGGGGCGTCGAACACTGCCGGGTCGCGGTTGGCCGCGCCGATGCACAGGTGCAGGTTGGTCCCCGCCGGGATCGCGTGGCCGCCGATCTCGACCGGGGCGGTCGTCTCGCGGTTGCCGAACTGGTTGGGCGAGCGCAGGCGCAGCACTTCCTCGACCGCGGTGTCGATCAGCGCGGGATCGTCCATCAGGCGGCGCTTCTGATCGGGATGGTCGTGCAGAAGCGCAAGGCCGTTGCCGATCAGGTTCGTCGTCGTCTCGTGGCCCGCGTTCAGGATGAAGATGCAGTTCTGGATCAGTTCCACCTCGGTCAGCCTGCCGGTGTCATCGCCCTTGATGAGCCGGGTCAGCACGTCGGTCTCCGGGTCGCCGGGGGCGGCGCGGCGGCGCGCGATGAGGTCCTGCAGGTAGGCCTTGAAGTCGCGCACGGCGGCATGGCCCCGTTCGAGCTGCGCGTCGGTCAGGGTGGGCTCCAGCGCGCCGAGGATGGCGAGCGACCAGTCGCGCAGGGGCGCGCGTTCGGCCATCGGCACGTCCAGCAGGTTGCCGATGATCTGGATCGGGATGGTCGAGGCGAAATCCTCCACCAGGTCGGGGTTCTCGGGCATGGAATCAAGCAGCGTGTCCACCGTGGCGATCAGCCCCGGTTCCATCCGCGCCAGCGCCTTGGGCGTGAGCGCCGAGGTCATGATGCGCCGCACGCGGGTGTGCAGGGGCGGATCGTTGAACACGAGGCTGGTCGTGTGGTGTTCGTAGAGCGGCGAGCCGGGGCCGAACTTGGGCGCGAAGGCCTGCTTCTTGTCGGAGATATAGAGGCCGGTATCGCGGTAGATCGCGTTCAGATCGGCATGGCGGCTGACGAGGACCGAGCCGTCGGGCTGCGGGCAGACGGGCGCCTCGGCCAGCAGCCGGTCGTAATGCGGGAAGGGATTTTCGAGGAAATCCACGGGGGGATGCGACAGGTCGAACATGTGCGGAGTTTGGGGGGATTTCCGGCGGTGTCAATCTGTCGTGTCGGGGTTACCCATGGGTAACGGTAAATCTTTGTTAATACTGGTTTATTTTTGATTTATGGGGCGGTCGGTGGGCGCGTACGCCGGCGCCCGGACCGAGGGGGTCACAACCGGTCCGGGCTTGCCCGGCAATTGGTCCGGGGGACCAATTGAGGTTGGGACGGGCGGAGCCCCGGGGGCCTTTGCATCAAGCGGATCGCTATAAGTATGACACCGCGCCCGAACCGAGGGGTGGGCGAGAAGCGCCCGCCCCGTGGGGGCGGTTCGGGCGCTGCCAAATCGGAGATTTGGCATGTATTCCAACGTTAAATGCCCTGAAATGGTCCCATTTGGCTATCCGCTCGAATGAACCCGGTCTCATAGGGGCTCCACAATTCGATCCCCCTTTGAGCTGACGTCGCAAAGAGGTCGCCACGATAGCGTGTGCGATATCTTTCCAACATATGACCTTTCGACATTATTAACGCATACGCAACCGAACTTCCGTGAGCACCCAAAATAACTATACCAATGCCTTCGGCTGGATTAAGATTATAACGGTAAGCGAATTGATCCGAAGAGTTCATTTTACCCATTTGTAAAGCGCCACGAGATGGCGCGACTTCAATCAAACTTTCGGGAATTCCATCCTTAAGTATTCCCTCCATATCCATCCATCTGACTAAGATGCACATGGTTTCTGTGATTGTTTTTCTCGTGTGATGGTACCAAAGCGCACAGGCTTGCTTCGCAACCCAAGGATTTAGCCAATCGACATAGAGTCTCTTATTTATACCGACTTTATGCAAATGCTCCGGGCCAGAGCCAATATCCCAGACCTCCGGTGCATCAAGAGTACCAATGTAGTCCAGGACTTCGGGCGTGTTGTTCTTAACGCCTTGAGCGATGCGTTCCCAATAGTCGTCGATAAGACCAGTGTCAAAACCAGCCCCAGAAAGTATGCAAAAGAATGCCGCGACGTTGTCCAAGTCGGAGCGCCCCATATTACAGCGTTCACAGGCAGCAAACTCCAATCCCTTGAGCCTATACTTATTCCTAAACAAGACCTTTGGGGGTGCGTGTTCAATAGTAGTCGCGATTACAGTTCCACCACAAAAACAGCAGAACGGGTTGGCCTCAAAAAACTCTGCGGTACCTATCCTTCTCGCGCACATGGCATTTCCGATTTGCCCTGGCCGCGCAAGTTTGCGCGCCCGTTTTTCACTCAAAACACTCCACTGGAGCGTTTTGCCCCCGCTACGCGGGGTCGTTCAAAACCCCCTCAAACTCCCGCCATTCCCCCTTGGACATGCCGGAGTTCTCCTGCGTCACCTCCTCGCCCTTCAGCATCCGCCGCACGCAGTCCAGCGCCTTGCCGGAGAGGGTGGCTCCCCCCAGGCGGTAATCCTCGAACGCGCCGTAGGCGGCGGGCACCCAGTCGGCCACGACCTTGCAGATCGCGTCGGCGTAGACGCGGATCTCGTACTGCGCGTGGGCGTCAGCGCGCAGCCGCAGGAAGTGGAACAGGTTGTGCAGGTCCACCTTCCAGTACCACTGGGTATAGACGTTGGCGGGCAGGTTCATGCGGGCGAGTTCGCGGGCCAGACCGTCCTGCCCTTCCTGGCTGATCATCTGTTCGTAATGGTCGTAGGCGCGGTTGCTGTCGGCCTTGAGGATCTCGAGCACGCGGGCGGCCTCCTCGCCCTCCAGCACGCCGCCGCGGCCCTGGTTGTTGACCACCGACTGCGCGTTGATGTGTTCGGGCGCGGGGATGTAGAATTCGCGGTCGAGGATCGAGTAGCGGGCCGAGTATTCGTTCACGTTGGCGGTACGGTGGCGGATCCACTGGCGCGCGACGAAGACCGGCAGCTTGACGTGCAGCTTGATCTCGCACATCTCGAAAGGTGTCGAGTGCCAGTGGCGCATGAGATAGCGGATCAGCCCCTCGTCGTTCTGGACGCTTTTGGTGCCCTTGCCGTAGCTGACGCGCGCCGCCTGACAGATGGCGGAATCGTCGCCCATGTAGTCGATCACCCGGATGAAACCGTGGTCGAGCACCTCGTACGCCTTGTAGAGATGCGCCTCCATCCCCGGCACGGTGGCGCGCAGGGTCTGCTGGGTCTGGCTGCGCAGGGCGTCGATTTCGGCTTGTTGCTCGGGCGTGAGGGTCATGCGGGCGGTCCTGTGATGGGCTTGGGATTCGCGATTCACTATATCTGCGGGGCAGCGGCATCGGAACCGCGATATAGGGTATTGTTTTTCGGTAGCACTGTGCGTGGAAAGTGCCCCGCCCGCGCCATCGCGCGTTGACAAGCCGCGCCCCGGTTTGGAAAGGTCGCACAAAACAAAGATATATTTTGAGGGCAGATAACGTGACACGTCTATGGATGGGCCTTGCGCTCGGGATTGGCCTTGCAGGCTGTGGCGGCACACCCCCCTTTGGCGGGGACGCCGTGGACGAGGGCGGCGCCGACGGCGCATCGGGGAGCGTGTATCTCGACGAGCAGGGCCAGTTCCTGACGCTGAACAACATCGCCTACGACGCCGCGACCGACACGCTGACGCTGAACAACATCCCCTTCGACGATCCGCAGAACGCCTATCAGCGCATCCCGACCGAACAGTTCAGCAACGGCTTCGACGCCTACCAGAGCGCGCCGGCGCCGGGGTCGAACGAGGTGCAGTATTTCGCGGTCTTCCGCCGCTCGGACAGCGGCGCGTCGCAGGTGGCGGCGGTGGGCACGCCCGCCTACATCCAGTTCGGCTATGGCGGGGCCGGGGCGCAGCGGCTGGGCGGCGCGCCGAACCTGCCCGCGACGGGCATCTATTCCTACTCGGGTGAATATGCCGGGGTGCGGACCAACCTGAACGCAGGACCGAGCGGCGAGAACGTCATCACCTACGTGACCGGCGAGGTGGAACTGGCGGTGGATTTCGACGATTTCGATGACACCGGCACCGTGGGCGGCTTCGTGACGAACCGGGCGCTCTACAACGATGCGGGCCAGCCCATCGGCGCGCTGGACGGGTTCATCTCGCTGCAGGATTCCACCATCGACTTTACCAACGCCACCATCGGCACGGGCGATGCCTCCGAAGTGGTGGGCGGCCAGGTGATCCGCTCGGGCAACTGGGAAGGTGTGCTGGCGGGCCCCAACGGCAGCGAGATCGCCGGCATCCTCTTTGTCGAGGGCTCGCCCGGCAACAACAACAACGGCATCCGCGAGACGGGTGGATTCATCGCGGAGCAGTGATGAAACGGCTCGTCCTGTCCGGCATCCTCGGCCTGGTGCTGGCGAGCGCGGGGGGCGCCCAGACGACGCTGGACCCGGACGAGGCGCGGCTGGCGGCGGCGCGGTTGTTGTCGACCGGTCAGGCGCGGGCGGCGGCCGAGATCACCACCGTGCTGATCGCCCGTGATCCGCAGGACGCCCCCAGCCTGATCGTCCATGCCCATGCCCTGCGCGTGCTCGAACGCTATGGCCCGGCGCAGCGGGCGGCCCGGGACGCCTGGCGCGCGACGGAGCGGGACATCGAGAAGTACGGCGCCGCGCTTGCCATGGCGCAGGCGCTGTCATCGGACGGCAAGAAGACCCGCGCGCAGTTCTGGCTGCGCCGTGCGGCGGACGTGGCGCCGACGGCGCGGATGCGCAACAGGGCCGTGCGCGACTACCAGTTCGTGCGCACGACGAACCCGTGGTCGGTCGACGTCTCTTTCGGGATCAATCCCAGCGACAACGTCAACAACGCCCCGCGCGACAACACCTTCGTGCTGGGCGGGCTGATCTTCACCAACCCCGCGGCGGTGCCGATCTCGGGGTTTTCGGTCACCTCTGACACCACGTTGCGCTACAATTTCGGCGTGACCACCACGCACCGCAACTTCGCCGCCCTGCGCTGGACCGAAAGCCATGTCGTCTTTACCGACGACAATGTGCCCGCGGGCGTCGATGCCTCGGACTATGCGTTTCGCAAGTTGCAGGCCCGCGTGGGCCGTGACTGGACCACCGGCCCGGATGCGCCGCGCCAGACCATCGCCTTCAGCTTCGGGCAGCTGTGGTCCGGGGACCGCCAGTTCGCCGACGAATACGAGATCGAGTGGCGGCAGGCCTTTCAGCGCGACGCGGGGCGCAGCTTTGCCTGGGAGGCGCGGCTGGGTCATTCGGACCGAAAAGATGCGGCCATCCGATCGAACAACACCTACGCGTTGGGCGGACGCTGGAGCAGACCCGTGGCCACCGGCGACCGGCTCAGCTGGGATGCGCGGATCAGCCGGACGGACAGCGACAGCCGCGCCATCGCGCACACCCGGCTGGATGCGGGGCTGCAATACGCGTTTTCCCAGCCGTTCATGGGGGCGCAGGCGCTGCTTTCGGTATCGGGAGAGCTGCGCCAGTACGACGATCCGCTGTACACGCCCGAGGCGCGGCGCGACATCAAGGCGACGGTTTCGGGCTCGCTGCTCTTCGTGGATTTTGACACTTATGGCTTCGCCCCTAAACTTACACTCGAGGCGAGCCGCACCAATTCGAACGTCAGCCGCTTCGAGACACGGAATTTCGGACTGAACATCGGGTTTCAATCGCTGTTTTAGGTCCGGCGAACAAAAGGAAACCGCATGCCGATCAAATACCTGCACACCATGGTGCGCGTCAAAGACCTGGATACCTCCATCGACTTCTACAAGAAGCTGGGCCTCGTGGAACGGCGCCGGATGGACAACGAGGGCGGCCGGTTCACGCTGGTGTTCCTCTGCCCGCCGGGCATGGACGACGGTCACGCAGATGTCGAACTGACCTACAACTGGGACGGCGACGACGGCCTGCCCAGCGACAGCCGGCATTTCGGCCACCTCGCCTATACGGTCGAGAACATCTATGACATGTGCCAGAGCCTGATGGACGCCGGCATCACCATCAACCGCCCCCCGCGCGACGGGCACATGGCCTTCGTGCGCAGCCCCGACAACATCTCGATCGAACTGTTGCAGGAAGGGGATGCCCTGCCGCCGCAGGAACCCTGGGCCAGCATGGAGAACACCGGCCATTGGTAAGGGCCGCCGCCCTCTTGGCGCTGCTCGCGGCGCCGGCGGGCGCGGCGGAGTGCCGGCTTGCGCTGCTGCTGGCGCTTGACGTGTCGAGTTCGGTCGACGCGCGCGAGGACCGGTTGCAGCGCGGCGGCACCGCATCGGCGCTCGTCGCGCCCGAGGTGATCGAGGCGTTCTTCGCCTCGGATCTGCCGGTAGCGCTGGCGGTCTATGAATGGTCGGGGCGCTGGAACCAGTCGGTCGTGCTGGACTGGACGCTGATCGACAGCCCCGATGCCCTGACCCGCGCGGCGGAAACGGTGGCGGCCAGCGACCGCAGCCACAGCGAGTTTCCGACCGCGATGGGGTATGCGCTGGGCTATGGGGCGGGCATGCTCGCGCGTGCGCCCGACTGTTTGGACAAGACGCTGGACATGGCCGGCGACGGGCAGAACAACGAAGGGTTTCCCCCCGCCAATGCCTACCGCGAGTTCCCCTTCGAGGGGGTGACCGTGAACGGGCTGGCGGTGAACGCGGCGGATTTCGAAGGCGAAGTGGGGCTGATCGCCTTTTACCGGCGCGAAGTGCTGCATGGGCCGGGCGCGTTTCTGGTGGTGGCGGACGGGTTCGAGGATTTTGCCCGCGCCATGCGGCAGAAACTGGTGCGCGAATTGTCACCGGCGGCCATCGGCGGGCTGACGCAGGCGGAGCGGGACGGATGAAATGCCTGCCCGTCCTTGGCCTGCTGCTGGCGCTGGCCCCGGCGGTGGCGCAGGCGGAGTGCCGGCAGGCGCTGGCGCTGGCGCTGGATGTCTCGGGGTCGGTGGACGCGCGGGAGTACCGCCAGCAGATCGACGGTGTGGCCGAGGCACTGGACAGCCCGGAAGTGCGCGCCCGCATCCTGTCCATGCCGGAGGCGCCGATCCGCCTGACGGTATTCGAGTGGAGCGGGCCGCAGGATCAGACGGAACTGGTGCCTTGGGTCACGCTGGACGGTGCCGCGGCGCTGGACGGGGTGATCGCACACCTGCGCGGCACCGAGCGGCGGGACGCCACCCCCGGCACCGCGCTGGGTGTCGCGATGGCCGACGGTGTGCGCCGGTTGCAGGGCCAGGGCGGCTGCTGGAAACGGACGCTGGACATCTCGGGCGACGGGAAGTCCAACCTCGGCCCCCGCCCGCGCAGCGTGAAGCCGACCCTTCAGGACAGCGGCGTGACCATCAACGCGCTGGTGATCGGGGTGGACGACCCGGCCACGGGCGACATCCGCCAGGCCGAGATCGCGGAGCTGTCCTCGTACTTCCGGGCGGAAGTCATCATGGGTCCCGGCGCCTTTGTCCGCACGGCGATCGGCTATGCCGACTATGCCCGCGCGATGAAGGAAAAGCTGCTGGAGGAGATGGAGGGGCTGGTCGTGTCGGACGCCGCCCCCCTGCCCCGTCAGTAGATATAGCGGATCTGGTCGGACCAGTACCGCTCCACCCGCTTGAGCGCGCCGGTGATGTCGGTGATGCCCTGCGGCCCGAGAACGCCGCGATCCTCGAGCCCGACGGCATGACGCGCGAAAAGCGTCGCCACCACGTCGCGGATGTGACGCCCCTTTTCGGTCAGCCGCACCCGGACGGAACGGCGGTCGATCTCGCACCGGTTATGGTGCATGTAGCCCATGTCGACCAGTTTCTTGAGGTTGTAGCTGACGTTGGACCCCTGGTAGTAGCCGCGCGACTTCAGCTCGCCCGCCGTCACCTCGTTGTCGCCGATGTTGAACAACAGCAGCGCCTGCACCGCATTGATCTCGAGCACGCCGACGCGCTCGAACTCGTCCTTGATGACGTCCAGCAGCAGACGGTGCAACCGCTCCACCAGCGACAACGCCTCGAGGTAACCGTTCATGAAACCCTTGTCCCCGCAGGGCAGACCGATGGGTGCCTGGATGCTCATTTCTCTCTCCGCTTGGCTACGTTGGAGGGGAAACTGCGCAAAAAAGCAGAATATTTCGTTAAACGGACCGTGAAGGGTGCGTACGGTGCGGGTTTCGCCGATCTTATTTCGGAAACAGGGACTTACCGACCGCGCCGACGCCCCCCGGCGGAGGGTCGGCGGGCACGAAGCCGGGGGCGACGGGGGGCCTTAGCGCACCCCGCCGGCCAGCTGTTCGCGGATCTGGCCGATCATGTCGGCGTAACGGTCGGGGGGTGCCGCCTGAGAGGAGACCCACTGGTACAGGTCGTGGTCGCTTTCGTTGAGCAGATCCTCGTAAAGCGCCAGTTCCGCGTCATCCATCCGGGGCAGCCGGGCGGCGGCGAAGGGCGGCAGGATCAGGTCCATCTCCTTGATCCCGCGCCGCATGGAGCGCATGTGCAGCCGCTTCAGCCGGTGTTCGGGCAGTTCGGCCGTTTCAGACATTGCCGGTATCGGTCATGATGCGGCGCAGGCGCTTTTCCAGCCGGCCCACGTGTTCGGCCTTGCGCAGCATGTCGGCACGAAGGCTGCGCAGTTCGGCCATGACCTCAGACAGGCCGGCGGTGTCCGTCCCGCTGGTGTCGGGGGGGCTGATCCCCTCGCCCTCGCCGTTGATGAGCCACATCATCGACACGTTGAGCAGCCCCGCGAGCATCGACAGACGGTTCGCCCGCGGCTCGGCATGATCGTCTTCCCAGCCGCGCAGCGTGGAAAGCCGGACGCCCAGCCGCTTGGCCAGATCGCCCTGGCTCATCCCGGCGCTTTCGCGCGCGGCGGCAAGCCTGTCACCGAAGGTGGCCGCATCCGGGCCGTACCAATCCGTTTCGTCGTCCATTCGTCATCCCTTTCCTCAGAACCGGGGCGTTCCGTCTTGATCGGTGTGCCCGTCCCCCCTAAGAGGGTCGCGCAAACATCACATACCGAGGTCCGTAATGGAACTGCTCTCTGCGACACTTGACCGCGTCAAACCGTCCCCCACCATTGCCGTCACCACGAAGGCGGCGGAGCTGAAGGCCGCGGGGCGCGACGTGATCGGCCTTGGCGCGGGCGAGCCGGACTTCGACACGCCGCAGAACATCAAGGACGCCGCGGTCGCTGCCATCGCCGCCGGCAAGACCAAGTATACCGCAGTCGACGGCATTCCGGAACTCAAGCAGGCGATCTGCAAGAAGTTCAAGCGTGACAACGGGTTGGAGTATATCCCCGCGCAGGTCAGCGTGGCCACCGGCGGCAAGCAGATTCTCTACAACGCGCTGATGGCGACGCTGAACCCCGGCGAGGAAGTGGTGATTCCCGCCCCCTACTGGGTCAGCTATCCGGACATGGTGCTGCTGGCGGGTGGCGAGCCGGTGATCGCCCCGGCGACGCTGGAGGACGATTTCAAACTGACGCCCGAGGCGCTGGAGGCCGCGATCACGCCGAAGACCAAGTGGTTCATCTTCAACTCGCCGTCCAACCCCACCGGCGCGGGCTACAGCCGCGAGGAGCTCAAGGGGCTGACCGATGTGCTGATGCGCCATCCGCACGTCTGGGTCATGAGCGACGACATGTACGAGCACCTTGCCTACGACGGGTTCGAGTTCTGCACCCCGGCGCAGGTGGAGCCGGGCCTTTACGACCGGACCCTGACGGTGAACGGCGTGTCCAAGGCCTATGCGATGACCGGCTGGCGGATCGGCTACGCGGCCGGGCCGGAGAAACTGATCGGCGCCATGCGCAAGATCCAGTCCCAGAGCACGTCCAACCCCTGCTCCGTCAGCCAGTGGGCGGCGGTCGAGGCGCTGGAGGGCACGCAGGACTTCATCGCGCCCAACAACGAGATGTTCGTGCGCCGGCGCGACCTCGTGGTGTCCATGCTGAACGAGATCGAGGGTGTGACCTGCCCGGTGCCCGAGGGGGCATTCTATGTCTATCCCTCCATCGCGGGGCTGATCGGCAAGACCTCGGCGGGCGGTGCGAAGATCACCGACGACGAGGCCTTTGCCACCGCGCTTCTGGAGGAGAACGGCGTGGCCGTGGTGTTCGGCGCGGCCTTCGGCCTTTCGCCAAACTTCCGGGTCAGCTACGCTACGTCCGACGCGGCACTGAAGGAGGCCTGCGGCCGCATCCAGGCCTTCTGCGCGGGGTGCGTGTAAGCGGAGGGGCCATGTCGACCGAACTGCCAGAGTACTATTTCCGCGTGCGCGAGAACGGCGCGGCGGTGTTCCGCCTCGACACGGAGAACCGTCAGCGCCGGATCGAGATGGACCAGATCGCGGTGGCCAACATCCGCAACGGCGAGATCAAGCCGCACGGCGATCGCACGCTGACGGAAGCCGACCTGACGGAGATCCGGGCGTGGATGGAACAGCGCCGGAACGTGCTGGCGCATCGCGACATCGACGACATCCATCGGGCGGTGGACTACCTGAACCTGACGACCCACTGGGTGCAATCGAAGGCGACGGACGACCAGCTCGAGGCCGTGACGGACGCGCTGTTGCTGGCGATGCACGACCTGCGGAGCACATTGGTCCGCAAGAAGGCGGACCGCCTGCTGAAGGACTAGCGGGCGCGCGTGCCTGCGCGTTCGGCGGATCAGGCCCGGCGGACCTGATGCAGGATCACGCCCCAGAAGCGGGCGTTCAGCAGGACCGCCGCCATGCCCAGCCCCAGCACCAGCCCGGTCCAGACGCCGATACCGCCGCCGTCCAGCACGAAGCCGAAGAGGTATGAGACCGGCATCCCCACCCCCCAGTAGCTGAAGGCGGCCATCCACATGGGCACGCGGGTGTCCTGCACGCCGCGCAGCAGGCCGAGGGCGATGGCTTGCGCCCCGTCCACGAACTGGAACAGCGCCGCCATCACCAAGAGCCCCACGCCGATCCCGAGGATCTGGTCGCGGGCGGGTTCGCCCTTTTGCATGAAGGCCGACAGCAGCGGTTCGGGCCAGCCGACGAAGACCGCCGAGGTCACGAGGGCAAAGACGACGGACATCACGGTGACGGTGATCCCGCCCCGTCCCAGCCGCTCGGCGTCCCGCCGGCCGTGGGCGTTGCCCGCGCGGATGGTGGCGGCGTTGCTGAGGCCGAGGTGCACCATGAACGTGATCGAGGCGAGCTGCACCGCGATGCCATGCGCGGCCAAGGGCACCGTGCCCAGCCAGCCCATCATCACGGCGGTGGCGGCGAAGAGGCCCACTTCGCTCAGCGCGGTGACGCCGATCGGCACGCCCAGCCGGAACACCCGCGACAGCATCTGGCCGTCCGCCCGCCACAGGCGCACGAAGAGGTTGTGTTCCGGGACCACCAGCACGATGTAGAGCACCACCCCGATCAGGGAGACCGTCTGCGTAGAGGCCGAGGCGATGGCGGCCCCGACGACGCCCAGTTCCGGCGCCCCCCAGTTCCCGAAGATCAGCGCGTAGTTCGCCAGCGCGTTCACCGCCGCCGCCATCAGGGTGATCCAGAAGACGATCTGTGTCCGTTCGAGCGCGGCGAGATAGCTTTTCAGCGTCATCACCAGAAGCGCCGGGAAGATGCCGAAGCCGGCGACGGACAGGTAGCGCCCCGCGTCACGGGCCAGTGCGTCGCCCTGCCCCATCAGGCGCAGGAGCGGTTCGGCCCAGATCATCACCGGGAGCGACAGCAGGGCGAACCCGAGCGACAGCCAGAGGCCCATGCGGGTCGCCCGGCGGATGCCGATCTCGTCGCCCTCGGCTTCGAAGGCCGCGACCATGGGCATCACCGCCCAGGCGAAGCCCGAGCCGAAGATGAACAGGACGAAGAAGAAGGTCGATGCGAGCGTCACCGCGGCCAGCCCCTCGATCCCGTACCAGCCCATCATCACGGTATCGGTCACGCCGATGGCCACTTGCCCGAGGTGCCCGCCGATCAGCGGAAGACCGAGCGTCAGGATCGCGCGCACATGGCGGCCGTATGTCATCGGGGCAGTCATGGGCCATGCCATACGCCCGGCCCCGGAAAAGGTGAAGAGGCGAAGCGCCCCGATGTCACACCCGCGACAGATGCGTGTCACGGAAACCGGAGCCATACTTCAGACCATAGCCCAACGCCCGGTCGAGGCCGATATGCGCCCCCCAGATCAGCGCCACCGGCAGCGCAGAGGGCCATCCTGTCATCATCCCGGCCCCGGCCAGAGCCAACGGCGCGAGCCAGCTGTGCCCGATGTTGTAGCACAGGGCCCCCGCCCGCCGGTTGACGAGATAGCCCAGCATGAAGACGTCCGGCGCAAGGATCAGCAGGGCAAAAAGCCCCCAGGCGCCGGACTGGAGCCCATAGATCAGGACGCATAGGCCGGCCAGGGCCAGCCCTTCCAGCCGCAGGGTGATCTCCTGCGGGGTCATGGCCCCGGCGGGGCGGTGAGCGGACATGGTCATGGCGTGGGAGCCTCCGGTCGGTTGCAGGGTTACCCCAGAGTGACCGATCCCCCGCCTGACATGAATTGACCAATTGCGTCTACCCACCTAACACTTTCTTATGAGCACACCCTCGCTTGACCTGATCCCCGCCTTTCACGCGGTCATGCAGCACGGCAGCCTGTCGGCGGCGGCGCGGGCGCTGGGGCTGGCGCAGCCGACCGTCCGCCGCCAGATCGAAGCGCTGGAAGCGGAACTGGGCACCCAGCTTTTCACCCGGTCTGCCAATGGCCTGACCCCCACGGGCATGGCGCAGACACTGCTGCCGCTGGCCGCCTCGGTCCTCGCCGAGGCCGCCGCACTCGGGCGGGTCGCCAGCGCCGAGGCGGAGGCGCTGGAGGGCGTGGTCCGAATCACCACCAGCCGGGTGGTCGCGGGGCACGTGCTGCCGCCGCTCATCGAAGAGATGCGCCGGGACGCGCCCGGTCTGCGGTTCGAAGTGGCGGCAACCGACCGGGCGGAGGATCTGACCCGCCGCGCGGCGGACATCGCGATCCGCTTTACCCCGCCGCGCCAGCAGGCGCTGGTGGCCGTCCGCCTGCCGGATTGCGCCGTGGGCCTGTTCGCCGCCACCCCGCTGGACACGGAGACGGCGGGCACGCCCTGGCAGGACCTGCCCTTTGTCGCCGATGACCGGGAGGACGTGATCCTGCCCGCGTTGGCGGCGGCAGGGGTGGAGGCCCCCCGTCGCATCGCGCTGCGCTGCGACGATCCGCTGGCGCAGATCGCCGCCATACGCGCCGGGGTGGGCGTGGGTTTCTGCCAGGTAAAGCTGGGCGAGCGGTTGGGGCTGCACCGGGTTGCCCCCCTGATCGTACATCCGATGCCGGTCTGGCTGGTGGTACACGAAGATCAGGCCCGGATCGCCCGCATCCGATTCGTCTTTGACCGGCTCAAAAGCGCGCTGCGTCACCTTCTGTGATCCATTGCCTTGCCACCGCGCAGGGCTCAGACTGGCCCCGAGGGGGAGGCGAACATGGCCAGCAGGATTGACAGGATCAGGCCGGATGCGCCCGCGCTGGCGGAGCGGGGGCCGCACCCGGTGGGCGTGCAGACGCTGGTCCTGCAGGTGCCGGGGGCGGACGGCCTGCCCGACCGCGCGCTGACCACCGACGTCTGGTACCCTGCCGCCACGGGCACAGCACCCGGCACGGCCTACGATACGCTGCTGGGCGACGGGGTGACCCCGGTGCGCTACCTTGGTCACGCCTGCCGCGATGCCGCGCCGGACGCGCAGCCTGCCCCGCTGATCGTGCTGTCGCATGGCTATCCCGGCAACCGCTACCTGATGGCCCACCTGGCCGAGGCGCTGGCGGCGCGGGGCCATGTCGTGGCCGCGCCGGATCACGCGGGCAGCACCTACGACGACCAGCAGGAATTCGCCGTGACGCTGGTGCATCGCCCGATGGACCAGCGGGGTGTGATCGACGCCATGGCGGCGCTGCCGGGGCCGCTGGGCGCCGTGACGGACACCGACCGGGTCGGCGTGATCGGCTATTCCATGGGCGGCTACGGGGCATTGGTGCTGGCCGGCGCGGGGCTGAGCGACGCGGCGATGACCCACGCGCGTGCGCCAAGCGACGGCAGCCTGGCGCGGCACCGCGCTGGCGCGGCGCAGCACCGGGCGCTGGCCGATCCGCGGATCAAGGCGATCCTGCCGATCGGGCCCTGGGGCCGCAACCACGGGTTCTGGACCGAAGCGGGCATGGCCGGTCTGCGGGTGCCGATGCTGCTCATGGCGGGCACGGCGGACGAGGTATCGGGCGGCGCCGCCATGCGCCAGATCGTGGCGGAGACCACCGGCGTTGACCGCATCCTGCTGAGCTTCGAGAACGCGGGCCACAACGCCGCGGCCCCGGTGCCCGCACCGGACGAAAGCTGGGCCCATTCCGACATTCTGGGATGGCCGCCCTTCCAGCACTATGCCGACCCGGTGTGGGATACGCTGCGGATGAACAACATCGCGCAGCATTTCGCCTGCGCCTTCATGGGCCTGCACCTGCAGGGCGACGCCAGCATGGCCCGCTACCTTGCCCCCGGCTGGGCGGGCTTTCCGCCCGAAACCGCCCGCGGCCTGACGCTGGAACACTTGCGGGCGGGCGAAACATTCTGACCATTCCGAAAGGACGACACCGATGGCCGATCCCCGCACCGAAACCGTGATGCTGAACGGCAAGCCCTTCTACGTGCGACACTGGGGCGACCAAGGCCTGCCCCGGCTTCTGCTGCTGCACGGCTTTCCCGAGTACGGCGGCGCATGGGAGAGACTGGCCCCGCTGCTGGCGGAACATTTCCACTGCATCGCCCCGGATCAGCGCGGCTATGGCCAGAGCTGGGCGCCCGAGGCGGTGTCGGACTATGCCACCGGCAAGCTGGTCGGCGACATGGTGGCGCTGATCGGAGATGAGCCGCTGACGGTACTGGGGCACGACTGGGGCGCCGCGGTGGCCTATGGGCTGGCGATGTCCCGGCCCGACCTGGTGGACAGGCTCATCATCATGAACGGCGTGCATCCCGTGCCCTTCCAGCGGGCGCTGGCGGCGGGCGGCCCGCAGACCGACGCCTCGCAGTACATCCACTACCTGCGTGCGGAAGGGTCCGAGGACCGGCTGGGCCGGGACGGCTGCGCCAAGTTGCTGACCATGTTCTCGGCGCACATGGACATGAGCTGGCTGAGCGGCCCCACACGCGAGGCCTACGTGACGGAATGGTCGCGGCCCGGCCGGCTGCGCGGCATGGTGAACTGGTACCGCGCCTCGCCGCTGGTGGTGCCTGCGGCGGGCCAGACGGCGCAGATGCCCGACCTGCCGCTCGACCGGCTGATGGTGCGCTGCCCGCATCTGCTGATCTGGGGCAAGGAGGACCGCGCGCTGCTGCCCGAGGCGACGGCGGGGCTCGAGGATTTCGCCCCCGGCCTCACGCGGGTGGAGATCGCGGGCGCGGACCACTGGCTGCACCACCAGAAACCCCGGGAGGTGGCGGAGGCCGTTCTGCACTGGATGGGCGTGAGCTGAGGTTGCGGCCCGGCGGCCCGGTCGGTCAGGAATACCTGACTTGTCCGATTTGGCACGGAGACGCAGAATTTCCGCATTTAAAGAACGGGATTTCTGCCATGCTGCTTCGTATCGTACCTTACCTCGCCGTCGCCATCACCCTTGCCGCCCTGCTGCTGTCGCCTGCCCTGCGGCCCCATGACATCGACGGCCTCAACGCGCCGGCGCACCACTATTCCGGGCTGTTCTGACTCAGGCCTTGCGCGTCCGGGTAAAGACCATCTTCTGCTGGTGCAGATCCTCGGGCGCGCCGATCCAGGCGTAGCCCAGCAATGCCGGTTCCCGCTTGCCCACCGTGATCCGGTGCAGGTGGTCGGGCGGATTGAAGATCATCGAGCCGGGCACGTACACGCCCTGATGGTTTTCGGACACCGCGCCGGACAGGCAGACATAGCTTTCGGTGATGCCCTTGTGGGCATGGGCCGGATAGGTGCAGCCGGGGGCGAATAGCACCACGCCCAGGATGATCTCGGGCCCGACCACGGGGCCGTTGGGCCCGGCGAACTCGGCGTAGGCGTAGCTGTTCTGAAGCCCCTTTGGCACCTTCTCGTAGCCGTACTGCCAGCTGAGATCCCCGTTGACCGCGTCGAGCGCCCGCACGGCCGGGGCCAGCACCCCCTGCCGTCCCTCGTCCAGCGCCCGGCGCAGATGGGCGGTGACCGGCTTTTCGGCGCGGGGCTGCAGGCGCAGCTCGGGCTGGCTGCGCAGCAGCCGCGCGATCGCCTCGCGCACCTTGCGCTGGTGGCCCGCGATACGGTCGCTGCCCCCCGCGGGCAGATAGCGGTAAAGCTCGTCGAATTCCTGCAACAGGTAGCGCCAGTCCGGTCGATCCGCCAATGTCGGCGCGGGGCTGGAAGGCAGAGGTGTCGGGGTCATCCGCAACTCCGAAAGTTGAAACGGTCAGGCCACCATAGGCGGCAAAATCGAAAATGAAAGCGGTGATCGCCCTTTCCCCGCTTGCCCCGGTCTGGCATACTCGACCCCCAACAAAACCAACAAAAACAGGCGTGCCCCATGACCGATCTGCTTTCCGGTGCCCAGCCCAGCGGCAAAGAATACGATGCCTCCTCCATCCAGGTGCTGGAGGACATGGAGCACGTCCGGCTGCGGCCCGGCATGTACATCGGCGGCAAGGACGACCGCGCCCTGCACCACATGGTCGCCGAGATCGTGGACAACTCCATGGACGAGGCGGTGGCGGGACATGCCACATGGATCGAACTGGAACTGCACGGGAACGGCCATGTGACGGTGCGCGACAACGGGCGCGGCATTCCGACCGATCCGCACCCGAAGGATCCCTCCAAGTCGGCGCTCGAGATCATCTTCTGCACCCTGAACGCGGGCGGCAAGTTCTCGGGCGACAGTTACGAGACCTCGGGCGGTCTGCACGGCGTGGGATCGTCGGTGGTCAACGCGCTGTCCGACCACCTGCGGGTCGAGGTGGCGCGCAACCGCGAGCTCTTTGCCATGGAATTCTCGCGCGGGCTGCCTCAGGGCAAGCTGGAAAAGATCGGCGCGGCCCCGAACCGGCGCGGCACCGCCGTGACCTTTCACCCCGACCCGGAGATTTTCGGCGCGCTCAAGCTGCGGCCCGCCCGGCTGTTCGCGATGGCGCGGTCCAAGGCCTACCTGTTCTCGGGCGTCGAGATCCGCTGGAAATCCGCCCTGCCCGACGGCGACACGCCGATGGAGGCGACGTTCCACTTTCCCGGCGGGCTGTCGGACTACCTCAACGAGACCCTGACAGGGTCCACCACCTATGCCGAGGCCCCGTTCGGCGGCATGGTCGATTTCAAGGAGAAGTTTGGCAACCCCGGCAAGGTCGAATGGGCGATCAACTGGACCCCCTCGCGCGACGGTTTCATCCAGTCCTACTGCAACACGATCCCCACGCCCGAGGGCGGCACCCACGAGGCCGGTTTCTGGGCCGCGATCCTCAAGGGGATCAAGGCTTACGGCGAACTGGTGGGCAACCGCAAGGCGGGCACGATCACCCGCGAGGACCTGATCACCGGCGGCTGCGCGCTGGTGTCGTGCTTTATCCGCGAACCGGAATTCGTAGGCCAGACAAAGGACCGGCTGGCCACCACCGAGGCGCAGCGCATGGTGGAGAACGCCGTGCGCGACCATTTCGACAACTGGCTGGCGGCGGACACGAAATCGGCCGGCGCGATCCTCGACTTCCTTGTCCTGCGGGCCGAGGAACGCCTGCGCCGACGGCAGGAAAAGGAAACCGCGCGCAAGACGGCCACTAAGAAGCTGCGCCTGCCGGGCAAGCTGACCGACTGCACCTCGAAATCCCGCGAGGGGACGGAACTGTTCATCGTCGAGGGCGACAGCGCGGGTGGCTCGGGCAAGGGCGCGCGCAACCGCGAGACACAGGCGTTGCTGCCGCTCAAGGGCAAGATCCTGAACGTGCTGGGGGCGGCCTCGGGCAAGCTGACCACCAACGCGGAGATATCGGACCTCTGCGAGGCGCTGGGCGTGGGTATGGGCAGCAAGTTCAACCTCGACGACCTGCGCTATGACAAGATCATCATCATGACCGACGCGGACGTGGACGGCGCGCATATCGCGGCGCTGCTGATGACGTTCTTCTACACCCAGATGCGCCCGCTGATCGACAACGGGCACCTCTACCTCGCCTGCCCGCCGCTCTACCGGCTGACGCAGGGGGCCAAGCGGCTCTACGTGGCGGACGAGGCCGAAAAGAACCACTGGCTGGAGAAAGGCCTTGGCGGCAAGGGCAAGATCGACCTGCAACGCTTCAAGGGTCTGGGCGAGATGGACGCGAAGGACCTGAAAGAGACCACGATGGACCCGGCGACACGCAAGCTGATCCGGGTGACCGTGGACGAGGACATCCCGGGCGAGACCGGCGACCTGGTGGAGCGGCTGATGGGGAAAAAGCCGGAGTTGCGGTTCCAGTATATCCAGGAGAACGCGCGGTTCGTGGAGGAGTTGGATGTTTGAGACACGGAAAATTACGTGCTACGAGTTCACCATTACCTTTCTTCCTCAAAACTTTCGGAGTGATATTCTCGCTTGCTCCGATGCTGTGGCGGTCAGCTAGGAATATTCTGTCACTCGACAAAATTGCCCGATCTGAAGATGGCCCAGAGTTTTTTGCTCAGTTGTTTGCTTGGGCCCTGCTGTTTGGGTATTTTGCACAGAGTTCGATTTCCGCAGTTTTTCTTGAACAGATATCAAGCTCTGAAGGTAAGCTCTCCAATTCGGTAGAATTCTTCGAGGCTGCGCAGAATCCGTTCTGGAGCGAGGTGCTCGTGCTCGTTCAGACGATTGTAGTGATGACGATCTGCTGGCCTGCAATTGAGCTATGGAAAAGAAAGGGTTCTCAGGAGACAGACCCAAATCTCTACTGGTGTATACTCATCGGCCTAACTGCACTCGGTTATATTTTTTCGGCCACTTTATCTCTGATCACGCTGGCATTTTGGCCCGATAGTTTTTCCGAACGCATAGATACCTTACTGTCGATCTTGATCGCAATCGTTGCATTGGTCATCCTGTGGGTTAACTTGCGCCGAATTGATCCGTTGCTACCTAAACCTTGGTTGGCCGCGGGAATACTGATCATGCTTACTGCGCAAGTAGCAACTAGCTTTATTAAGGCATTTCTTCCGCTCCTTTTCCCCGACCTGTACGTGCTCCTGCTGTTGGGTCCCTAGAATCCGCAAGACATACGCAGGCCAAAGCATGTAAAAGTTGCCCTCAGCCATAGCGAGGCCGCTTGGTGCAATAGGGCGGAACTTCAGCAAGAAACCGTAAGTGCTATCATCTTTGGGACCGCACCACCGTCCTATACGCACCCCACAAGTAAGACCCCCACACGCGCGCAGGGGGCCCACTCATTTCACGTCAACCGGCTTCTCGCTGCTTTCACTGCACCCCGATGCTGACGCATCCCTCCGGCCCGAGGTCGGGCGTGGCCCTGTTGTTGTGTTTTGTTGTGAGATGCGCGCTATTCACATCCTCTTCCCAGCGACATCTGTTCAGTATCCCATGCGCCTTTGGCGCATAGCCCCTTCCCTTCCCCCATGGGGAAGGGGCTACGACGGAACGATGGTTTGGGATCAATACGCGCGTTTCTGCGAGGATGAGATTTACGGTGACCGGGCCCGCCCACCCTGCCGGGGCTTGCGCCCGCGCGCCTCTTGCCTAGGATCGGGGCACACCACGCCCCGGAGGCCTCCATGACACCAGACGCCGCGCAGGACATCCTTGAACAGGCCTTCGCCCCGTGGGTGCGCGCCCTGCAGCCGACGATCACCGAGATCGGGGCGGAGCGGACGGTCATGACCATCCCGATCACCGACGACATCCTGCGTGTCGGCGGGATCGTGTCGGGGCAGGCGCTGGCGGCGCTGGCGGATACAGCGATGGTATTCGCCTGTTTCGGCCACCTCGACGCCCCCGCGCCGGTGGGGACCGTGACCCTCGACACCCAGTTCCTGCGCCCCGCCAGCGGCGACAGCATCCGCGCCGAGGCCGAGGTCACGCGCGCGGGCAAGTCGATGCTGTTCGCCCGCTGCACGCTGATCGCCGAACCCTCGGGCAAGCCGGTCGCGCTGGTGACCGCGACATTCGCGCGATAGCCCCAAATCCGGGCTTGATCCCGGCCCCGCGCCGCGCCTTACTGCGCGCATGATCCGGCTGTTTCTCATCCTGCTGTTGCTGGCCTCCTGCGGGCGTCCGCTGACGGAGAACGAACGCGCCTTCATGGCCGGAATCCACGGCGACACGCTGGATGTCAGCACCGTGCGCCTGCACGACGGCGCCCCGCTGCGCGCCGTGACCTTCCGCCGCAAGCCGCGCCCGCGCACCACCTGCCGCGAGCTGATCCTGCCGCCCGTCAAGGACGAGATCGTGACGACCAAGCCCGCCGCGGTGGCCCTGTTCAACACCGTCCTGTTCGACAAGGACTGGTACCTCGACGATTACCTTCCGGACTACCCCGACGAGATCGGGCTGGTCGCCGCGATGCTTCTGGCGCACGAGTTGACCCATGTCTGGCAGTGGCAGAACCGCAAGGTCACCGGCTATTCGCCGCTGCGGGCCGGATCGGAGAGCCTGACGCAGGACGACCCCTACCTGTTCGACATTTCCACCGATCGCGACTTTCTGAAGTTCGGCTACGAACAGCAGGGCTCCATCGTGGAGGAATTCGTCTGCTGCCGGGCACTCGCCCCGCAGGGCGCGCGGACCAAGCGGCTGCACGCGCTGATCTCGCAGGTGATGCCGGTGGCCCCCCTGCCCGCACGCCCCCAGTCGGACGTGCGCCTGCCGTGGGACGGGGTCGAGCTGGAGACGATCTGCCGCTAGCGCTGGATGCTTTCGAGGTAGGCGAGCAGCCCCGCCAGCACGCGGGGGGTCGGCGTCATCACGCCGTCCACCTCCACCGGCACGAGGTCATCCGCCATCGCACCGCCGAACTGCGGCATCACCCGCGCGAGGTGCCCCTGCTCCGGGTCGCCGTAGATGTAGCTGAGCGCGCGTGCGCGGGGGAACGTGCCGCCGTTTTCGCGGGTGAGGACCGTCAGGTCGTTGGGGCGCGGCGTCAGCCCCGCGGCAAGCGGGCCGTCGCCGCGCCCGGTGGTGCCGTGGCAGGCCGTGCAATTGGCGGCAAAGAAGGCCGCGCCGTCGCTTTCCGTCGGCATGGTTTCGGGCGCGCAGGCGGCCAGCGTGCCGAGCAGGCCAAGCAGGGTCAGGGTCTTGATCGGTTTGGACATGGGAAAGCTCCTGTTGGTTTGCCCCCTTGTCGCATCCTTCGCCCGCGGTTGCCATGATCCAGATCAAGGGCGCGCGCCCTGCACCCTGCGGGCGTCAGGCCCCGGCAAGCGTCCGGATCGTCGTCCACAGGGCGTCCGGCACGTCGACGCTGGCGGCGGGGCTCTTGTGCTGGCCCGGCATCCGCGCGCCCGGGTCCGCCGCCACCGCCTCGGCCAGTGCCGCGAGCCGATCGCCGAAATCCGCCGAGGCGGACGGGTCGATCACGATGTAATACTGGCCCAGGTCGTGCGGCGGCCCCTCCGGCGCCTTCAGCGGCTGCACGTCCTTCGACAGGACGCTGCCCGCCATGCCCGCCGCGAGGATCTCCGCCATCAGGCCGAAGCCCCACCCCTTGTAGCCCCCGGCCGACGTCAGCGTGCCCTTCAGCGCCGCCTCGGGGTCGGTGGTGGGATTGCCCTCGGCATCCAGCGCCCAGCCTTCGGGGATGGGTTCGCCGGCCGCCCGGGCCATGGCGATCTTGCCCAGGGCCACGGTGGTGGTGGACTGATCGACCTGCAGCGCGATGCCGCCCCGCCCGTCCGGCACCGAAAAGGCGACGGGATTGGTGCCGATCACCGGGCGGCGCCCGCCCGGGGCCGCCACGACGGGCGAGGCATTGGTGAAACCGATGCCGATCAGCCCGGCCCGGGCGATCTGTTCGGTAAAATATCCGAGCGCCGTGCAGGTATGGGCATGGCTGACGGCGAGGGTCGCGACGCCGTGCTGGCGGGCCGCATCCAGCGCCACTGTCAGCCCGTAGGCAAAGGCGGGCTGGGCAAATCCGAACCGGGCGTCGACGTGGACCACGGCGGACCGGGGCGTGGTGACCGCCGGGGTCACGTCGCCCCGAACCCGCCCGGTGGTCAGCTGCCGACAGTAGCTTTCGACATAGGCAAGGCCGCAGATCCGATTGCCCGTGGATTCAGCCGCCGCGACCGCGCGCGCCACTTCGGCGGCGGCAAAGGTATCGGCCCCGTGACCCATCAGGGCAGCCTGGACCGTTTCGGCGATATCCTTGAGCGAAACCTCTGCCATGCGCGACGATCTCCAAGTGCGGCAAGGTCACTGTGGGACGCACATGGAAGGACCGTCAAGCGCGATGACGCGGCCCCGCCGGGGCACGCGGCATCAGGCCGGCACCAGCCGCCCCGCGTCCAGCCGGATCTGGCGGTCCATCCGCGCGGCGAGGTCGAGATTGTGGGTCGCGATCAGGGCGGCCAGCCCGGTGCCGCGCACCAGCGACATCAGCGCCGCGAAGACCTGGTCCGAGGTGTTGGGATCGAGGTTGCCGGTGGGTTCGTCGGCCAGCAGCAGGCGGGGTGCGTTGGCCAGCGCCCGGCAGAAGGCGACGCGCTGCTGTTCGCCGCCCGACAGGGCTGCCGGGCGATGATCCGCGCGCGGTTCGATGCCGACCTCGGCCAGAAGCGCCCGCGCGCGCGTCTCCGCCGCCCCCCGGCCGGTCCCGTTGGCAAGCTGCGGCAGCACGATGTTCTCGAGCGCCGTGAATTCCGGCAGCAGGTGGTGAAACTGGTAGATGAAACCGACGTCGGCGCGGCGGACGGCCGTGCGGCGCCGGTCGCCGAGGCCGGTCATGTCTTCGCCGCCGATCCCGACGGTCCCGGTGTCGGGCGTGTCGAGCAGGCCCGCGATGTGCAGCAGTGTCGACTTGCCCGCACCGGACGGCGCCACGAGCGCCACCACTTCGCCGGGCGCGACCTGCAGGTCGATGCCGCGCAGGACCTGCACCTCGTTCGGGGCGCCGGGATTGTAGGACTTGGCGATCCCTTTCAGGTCGAGGGCCGGATCACTCATAGCGCAGCGCCTCCACCGGGTTCATCCGCGCGGCGCGGCGCGCGGGAAAGATCGTGACGATAAAGGAGAGCCCGAGCGAGAGCGCAACGGCCGACAGCACGTCCGCAAGCTCCAGCTTGGCGGGCAGGAAATAGATGCCCCGAATCGACGCGTCCCAGGCCGTGCCGCCGGAGAGGTAGTTCACCGCGGCGAAGATCTGGTCGACGTAGATCGCGAAGAGGCACCCCAGGATCACCCCCATCACGGTGCCGATGATGCCGGTAAAGGCCCCGCAGATGAAGAAGACGCGCAGCACGGATCCTTCGGTCAGGCCCATGGTGCGCAGGATGCCGATGTCGCGGCCCTTGTTCTTGACCAGCATGATGAGGCCCGACACGATGTTCATCGCCGCGATCAGCACCAGCACCGACAGGATCACGAACATCACCCGGTCCTCGATGTCCAGCGCGTTGAGGAAGGACCCGGACGCATCGCGCCAGGTCCAGACCTGTGCGCGGTCGCCCGCGGCCTGCAGCAGCGGCACGGTCAGGTCGTCCACCGCTTCCGGATCTTCGACCATCACTTCAATCTCGTCCGCCAACCCCTCGCGATTGAAGAAGGATTGCGCTTCGGCAAGGGGAAGATAGACACGGGTGCGGTCGATGTCGTAGCGGCCCGCCTCGAAGATGTAGACCACCTCGTAGGCATTCACGCGGGGGCTGGTGCCGAACGCGGTCTTGACGCCGTTGGGCGAGATCAGCTTGACCATGTCGCCCACGTCGACACCCAGCGTCCGGGCCACGCCCGCGCCGATCGCCATGCCTTCGTCGAAGCGGTCGATGTCGCCCACGGCATTTTCGGATCCCGCAATGCGCGGTATCGTCTTGAGGTCGTCCAGCGCGATGCCAAAGACCTCGACCCCCGCGTTGGACTGTCCGCGGTTCGCCATGACCTGCTGGCGCACCAGCGGCGCGGCGCGGGTCACGCCCGCCACACCGGCGATGGCGGTGGCCATGTCCTCGTAGTTGGAAATCGACCGGTCGATCTGGCCGTTCTGCGCCACTTCGCCCAGCTGGTAGACCGTCACGTGGGCGTTGGCGCCAAGGATCGTATCGACGAACTCGGCACGAAAACCCGAGCGCACGGACAGCGTGGCGATCAGGGCAAAGACAGCCAGCGTGATGCCGATCAGGCTGATCCATGTCATGACGCTGACGCCCCCCTCGGCACGCCGGGCACGCAGGTAGCGCCAGGCGATCATCCATTCGAAGGGGGCAAAGGGGGCGGTGCTGTTCTGCGCCATGCGGGCTCCTGAGATTTGGCGCAAACTGGGGCTTTGCGCCTGCAGCGTCAAGCGCGCTTTGCGCGGCGGAAGGGCGCGGCCAGAAGGCGGCACAGGGCGCCGCAGACGGCGACCCCCAGCACGAAACCCACGGCGGCAAAGACAAGACCGGCGAAATGCACGGGAACGGCGGGCCGGTAGGCAGCCCATGCGGCGCGGGCGATCTGGCGGTCGGTCAGGCGCGCCGCATGGTAGGCCCGCATGAACGGGCCCTGCCCTTCGATCGCGGCGAGATCGGCGCGCAGCCGGTCGTAGCGGCGGAACGTGGCGGCCATGTCCGCCCGCCGGCGGTCGAGGAATTCGGTGCCCTGCATCTGCGCCAGCGCCTGTTCTCGCCCGAGGCCGACGGCAGCCGCCGATGCGTCGAAATCCGCGACCACCTCGGCCAGGGCATCGACGGCCCCGCCCAGCCGCTGGGTGTACTGCTGCGAGAACTCGGGGAATTGCGACAGGCCCGCCGCGCCCGCAAGGCCCCCGGCCAGGGTAAGCATGCGCAGGATCATTCGAATACCGCGCCCCCGATCGCCGCATCGAGGGCAAAGAGCCGGTCCCACCCTAGGCAGCCGTCGACGCCCGCCACCGCCATCCAGCCGTTGGCAAAGCGCACGGCGTAGGCTGCGGCCTCGGCCCTGCCAGGATAGCAGAGCAGTCCGAAGTGCCAGTAGTTGCGCCCGCCCCCGAACGGGCGCGAGATCATGCCCGCGCCATAGCTGGCGCCACCACCGGCATCCACCGCCGGCCATGCGTCGGGATCGCTGCCGATTGGTCCTTCGGGGCCAAAGCCCCATTCCATGAGCCGCGCGAAATCCTGCACCGGCATCTGCCAGCCCCCCGCCGGCAGCAGGCCCGCCATGCCCGGCACCGTCGCGGCGCCGCTCACGCCGGCGGGTCCGAGAACCGCGTCGGTGCAGTGGTCAGCGTAGTCGCTGCCGGTCTCGGTGGCGATCATCGCGCCGATGATCTCGTAATTCTCGTTGTTGTAGTGAAACCGGCCCGGCGTGCCTTCCTGCGCGGCCCGGTCGAGGGCGCGTCGGGCGATCCGGGCCTGCGCGTCGGGCCTGTCGAGGATGTCGCGCAGCCCGAGCCCCTGCGTCTCGTCCGGGGCGAGCCCCGCCGAATGGGTCATCAAGCCCGCCAGCGTGACATCCGCGCTGCCGTGGCCCAGCACCTCGCGCGCCGTGGTCTGCCACGTCCACGACCCGTCCTGCACAAGCGTCACGGCGCAAAGCGCGGTCACCGTCTTGCTGAGGCTGCCCAGCACCACCGGCATCCCGGCCTCCGTGCCCAGCGTCACGTCGCGGCGATGCACGCCGTCCCGCCACAGGGATAGGACGGCGGTACCGGTCCCGGTCTCTTCGGCCCAGTCACGGAAGGCCTGTTCGACACGTTCGGGCACGTCCCCGAACGCGGCGCGCGCCATCAACAGGATGGCGGCGGTCAGCGTGATCGTCTTCATGGGCCTGCTCCCGACCTCTTGGTGCCATGCTAGCACGCGGGCCGTGGACGCGCGAACCCTCAGTGAATGGCGGCGTAAACCTGCGCAACCCGCTCGACAGCCTGCTCGGGCGACATTTCCTCGCTCTCGCCGGTGCGGCGCGAGGTCAGTTCGACGACCCCGTTCTTGAGCCCGCGCGGCCCGACGGTGATCCGCCAGGGCAGACCGATCAGGTCCATGGTGGCGAACTTTGCCCCGGCCCCGCCCTTGGTATCGTCATAGAGCGGGTCCAGCCCGACGGTCCGCAGCGACCGGTAGAGCGCGTCGCAGGCCGCGTCGGCCTCGGCATCGCCCTGCTTGAGGTTCACGATGCCGCAATGGAACGGGGTCACGCCTTCGGGCCAGATGATCCCGCGCTCGTCGTGGCTGGCTTCGATGATCGCCCCCAGAAGGCGGCTGACCCCGATGCCGTGGCTGCCCATATGCACCGGCACCGGTTTGCCGTCGGGCCCCTGTACCGTGGCGCCCATCGGCTCGGAGTACTTGGTGCCGAAATAGAAGATCTGCCCCACCTCGATTCCCCGCGCGCTGCGGCGGCGCTCCTCGGGGATCTGGCTGAACAGCGCCTCGTCGTGGGTCTCGTCGGTGCGGGCGTAGCGCGAGGTGAACTCCTCGAGCACGGCGGCGCAGGCGGCGTGATCGTCGTGGTCGATCTCGCGGTCGCCGAACTTCAGGTCCGTGATCTCGCTGTCGTAGAACACCTCCGACTCGCCCGTTTCCGCCAGGACCAGGAATTCATGGGTGTCGTCGCCACCGATGGGGCCGCTGTCGGCGCGCATCGGGATCGCCTGAAGCCCCATGCGTTCGTAGGTCCGCAGGTAGCTGACCAGGTGCCGGTTGTAGGCGTGCAGCGCGTCCTCCTTTGTCAGGTCGAAGTTGTAGCCGTCCTTCATCAGGAACTCGCGGCCCCGCATCACGCCGAAGCGGGGGCGGATCTCGTCACGGAACTTCCACTGGATATGGTAGAGCGTCAGCGGCAGGTCCTTGTAGCTGCCCACGTGGCTGCGGAAGATGTCGGTGATCAGCTCTTCATTGGTGGGGCCATAGAGCATGTCGCGGTCCTGCCGGTCGCGGATGCGCAGCATCTCGGGGCCATAGGCGTCGTACCGGCCGGATTCCCGCCACAGGTCGGCCGATTGCAGGGTCGGCATGAGCATCGGGATATGGCCGACCCGCTGCTGTTCCTCGTGGACGATCTGTTCGATCCGGCGCAGGACCTTGTAGCCCAGCGGCAGCCAGGAATAGATACCCGCGCTGGCCTGCTTGATCATGCCAGCCCGCAGCATCAGCCGGTGGCTGACGATCTGCGCCTCGCTGGGCGTTTCTTTCAGCACGGGCAGGAAATATCGGCTCAGACGCATGGCGGGCTCCCTTGTTGGACGACTTCTGCGGCCTGACTATGCCATGTCCGCGCCGCCCGCAATCGCGATGCGCGGACCGGAACGTGTTTGATATCCCGGGGCACGCGCTATGTGGTGACCGGACCGGCCCGCGCCGCTCGACCGTGCACCCTTTGACGTTTCCTGGACAAGAGACCCTCATGATGCCATCCCACTCCACCCACCCCGCCGCCCGTGCCTACGCCCGCGAAGTCGCCGACGGCAGCCTGTCGCGGCGCGAATTCCTCACCCGTGCGACCTCGCTGGGGCTGACGGCGACGGCGGCCTACGCCCTGATCGGCCTGTCGCGCCCCGTGCGGGCCGCCGCCCATGCCCAGCAGGGCGGAACCCTCCGCATCCAGAGCAGCGTGAAGGCGCTGAAAGATCCGCGCACCTTCGACTGGCCGCAGATGTCGAACTTCACCCGCGGCTGGCTGGAATACCTCGTCGAATACCAGACCGACGGCTCCTTCGCGCCCTCGCTGCTGGAAAGCTGGGAGATCAACGAGGATGCCACCGAATACACGTTGAAGGTGCGCGAGGGCGTCACCTGGAACAACGGCGAGCCCTTCACGGCCGAGGATGTCGCGATGAACATCGAACGCTGGTGCGACAAAGGGGTCGAAGGCAATTCCATGGCCTCCCGCATGGCGTCGCTGGTGGACGCGGAAACCGGCCAGGCGCGCGAGGGGGCGATCGAAGTGGTGGATGACCGCACCGTGAAGCTGACCCTGAACAACGCCGACATCACGCTGATCGCGGGCTTTTCCGATTACCCGGCCGCCGTGGTCCACAGCTCGTCCACCGGCAACCCGCTGGAAAATCCGATCGGGACTGGCCCCTACCTTCCGGCGGAATTCGAGGTGGGCGTGCGCGCCGTACTCGAACGCAATCCCGATCACCAGTGGTGGGGTGAGGGCGCCTATCTCGACCGGATCGAATACATCGACTACGGGACCGAGCAGTCGGCCGTTCTCGCGGCCGTCGAGTCCGAGGAAGTGGACATGCTCTATGAATCCCTGGGCGACTACATCACGCTCTTCGACGATTTCGGCTGGGAGAAGTCGGAGGCCGTGACCGCGAACACGATCGTGATCCGCACCAACCAGGAGGCCGAGGTCAACGGCACGAAGCCCTATGCGGACGTGCGGGTGCGGCGCGCGCTGGCGATGGCGGTGAACAACGCCGTCTGCCTCGAACTGGGCTTCAACGACAACGGGCTCGTGGCGGAGAACCACCACGTGGCGCCGCTGCACCCGGAATACGCGGACGTGGGCAAGCCGGTCTACGACCCCGCCGCGGCGGTCGCGCTGATGGAAGAGGCCGGCATGGCCGATTTCGAGCACGATCTGATCTCGATCGACGACACATGGCGCAAGAACACCACCGACAGCGTGGCCGCCCAGCTGCGGGACGCGGGCATCAACGTCAAGCGGACGATCCTGCCGGGTGCCACCTTCTGGAACGACTGGGTCGGCTATCCGTTCTCCTCCACCGACTGGGCGCAGCGGCCGCTGGGCGTGCAGGTGCTGGCGCTGGCGTATCGGTCCGGCGAAGCCTGGAACGAGACCGCCTTCTCCAACGAAGAGTTCGACTCGCTGCTGACGGAAGCGCTGGCCATCGCGGACGCGGACCAGCGCCGCGAGGTCATGGCGAAGATCGAGAAGCTGATGCAGGACGAAGGCGTCGTGATCCAGCCCTACTGGCGCTCGATCTACCGTCACTACCGTCCCGGCGTGGTGGGTGCCGAGATGCATCCCACCTTCGAGATCCACGTGGCCAAGCTGGGCCTCGCCGGCTGACGATCCGCGACCGGCACGCAGCTGCCTGCCGGTCGCCCCCCTGCCCCTTCATTGTTCCCCAAATACACCAGAGCGCGAGACAGCGTCTCGCATCGCGATTTGGCCCCGCCAAATCGCAGGCATCGCGTGCGGGCCGCAGGCCCGCGCCGTCAGGTCACCGCCCGCCGCGCCAGCGCGATCGCCACCCGTGTCGCCAACGCCATGTCCTGCACCGAAATCCACTCCAGCGGGCCGTGGATTTCCTGCATCCCGGTAAAGACGTTGGGGCACGGCACGCCCATCTCGGTCAGGCGCGAGCCGTCGGTCCCGCCCCGGATCGGTACCGAGACGGGCGTGAGCCCCACGTCCGCGACGGCCGCGCGCACCAGATCCACCGGGGTCATGTCCTTTTCGAGCCAGTAGCGCATGTTGCGGTACTGCGGCGTGATTTCGCAGGTGATCCGCGCGCGCGGCTCGGTCGCGGCCACGGCATCGCAGACCTGCCGCAGCAGCGCACCCTTGGCCTCCAGCCCCGCGCGCTCGAAGTCGCGCAGGATCAGGGTGATCACCGCCTCGGACGACCCGCCCTGCATCTCCACCACGTGGAGAAAGCCCTCCGTTCCCTCCGTGGTCTCGGGCGTCATGGTCACATGCGGCAGGGTCATCACGATCTTGGAGGCGAGGTGCAGGGCGTTCACCATCTTGCCCCTGGCAAAGCCCGGATGCGCCGAGACGCCCGTCACCGTCACCTTGGCCCCATCGGCCGAGAAGGTCTCGTACTCGATCTCGCCGGGCTTGCCGCCATCGAAGGTATAGGCGAAATCGGCGCCGAGGTCGGCCGGCAGGCGGGGATCCACGCCGCGCCCGATCTCCTCGTCCGGGGTGAAGGCCAGGCGAATCGGACCATGCGGGATGTCGGGGTTTTCCAGCAGGTGCCGCGCGGCGGTCATCGCGATGGCCACCCCCGCCTTGTCGTCCCCGCCCAGAAGGGTCAGGCCGCTCGCGGTGATGATGTCCTCGCCCTCCTTGCCCGCCAGGTGGGGCGAGACCTCCGGGTTGAGCTTCAGGTCCGGCGCATCGGCAAAGGAGATGTCGCCGCCGTTGTAGCGGCGGTGCACCACCGGTTTGACCCCGGTGGCGTTGTACTGCGGCGCGGTGTCCACATGGGCGCACCACCCCATCACCGGCCCCGGCGCGGTGCCCGGCACGGTCGCCAGCACCACGCCGTAGTCCGTCAGGACGACATCCTGCGCCCCCATCTGTTCCAGCTCCTCGACCAGCAACCGCGACAGGTCGAGCTGGATCGCCGTGCTGGGCTGGTCGGGCGATGCCGCGTCGCTTTGCGTGTCTATGGCGGCGTAGCGGACGAGCCGCCCTTCCAGTTCCTCGTCGAAGTCGCTGCGCATGGGGATCTCCTGCCGGTGTGTCGGCGGCAGAGTATGCCCAAAGCCGGTGCAGTCAACCGCGCCCCGCACCGGCGGGCGCGCGCGCTGTCTGCCGGTTGGATTTTGGCCGCGTTTGGGGTATGGTGCGGTATTGAACGTGCGACGACCGCTGCCGGACGCAAGGACGGACACCGAGGCGCGTCGCAGCCGGAGAAGCGTGCCATGACCCACGATCTACCCGAACCGGAACGCGCGCCGGCGGTCGAAAAGGACGCGTTCATGCGCTCCGTCCTGCGCCAGCTCATGGGTCTGCTTGAACAGACCATCGGCGAAAGCGAGGCGGAAGCCTACGTGAACTACGTCGGGGTTTCGCTGGGGCGGATCATCAACGCGGATTATCGCGCCGCCTATGCGGTACAGCAGCTGGACACGCGGCAGGTGGCCGCGACGCTGGTCGACCTGAAGGCCCGGCTCGAAGGCGGCTTCTCCATCGAATCGATCGATGCCGAGAAGATCGTGCTCGTGAACACGGCCTGCCCCTTCGGCGAAAGCGTGGTGGGCCTGCCCTCGATCTGCCGGATGACGGCCAACATCTTCGGTCATGTCACGGCGGAAAACCTCGGCTATGCACGGGTGACCATCGACAAGTCCATCGCGCGCGGCGATCCCGGATGCCGTGTCATCGTGCGTCTCGTCCCCCCCGACCACGCGCCCGCCACCGGGGAAAGCGAGTTCTTCGGAAGCGCGGTTTAGCACGGGCATGACCGACACCGACGGGCAAACCCTCGACACGCTGTCCCGACTGACGGGAAACGCCACGCTGATCATCGACCCGGCGGCGGGGGTCGTGCGATATGCCAGCGCGCACGCGGTGGATCTGCTGGGCCCGGTGCTGAACCGGCGGGATGTGCCGGTATCGGACGCGTTCCTGATCGAGGACGGCGCCTTCGACGCCTTCATGCGGGATGCGTTGACCGTGACCTCGCCGATCATGTCGAGCGTCCGCCGGCACGCGGGCAACCCGCCCCTCGCGGCAAAGGCGATGCGGCTGGCCCTCAAGGACGCCCCGCCGCAGGTGCTTCTGCTGCTCGATCCCGAGCCGGAACTTTCCACGCGCTTCCGGCTTCTGGCGGAAACGATCGGTGAACTGAATGCCGAGGTCGGCCGCCGCGTGCGCGCGGAACTGCACCTGTCGCACACCATCTCCGCCCTGCGCCGGGCCGTTTCCGTGATCCACCGTCTGTCTGCTGTCGACATCTCCAGCGGAGACTACCTCGAGCAGGCGGGCACGATCATCCACGGAGCCATGGACAGCGCAGGCATCGCCATCGTGGTCGGCGTCCGGAACCGGCTGCAGGTGCAGGCCGTGACCGGCGAACTGGCCGTGGATGGCGTTCGGGGGGCCAGGCTCAACGGGTCGCTGACCGCCTACCAGCAACAGTATCCCGAAAAGGGCTGGCGCAGGGAGTTCATGTCGGCGGCGGCGGCGGCCTGGGCCGATCGGGTCGCGGTGGAGGAGGCCGTGGCGCTGCCGCTCGCGGTATCGGGCGAGTTTCGCGGGGCCCTTGTCGTGAGCGGGCGGCCCGATCTGGTCAAGGACGACAACGCCCGGCTGGAATGGGACCTGATCGCAGAGGCACTCGGCAGCGTCATCTCGCGGGCCGAGATCGAGGCCCGGCTGATCCACGCCCAGAAACTGCAGGCGATCGGACAACTCACGGGCGGAATCGCGCATGATTTCAACAACATTCTCGCCGTCGTGATGGGCAACGCCGAACTCTTGCTCGAGGAAATGGGCAAGCTCGATCTGGAACTGGCCGGCGAGATCCGCGATGCCGCGCTCAGGGGCGCGACCCTGACATCGCGGCTGCTCTCCTTTGCCCGCAAGCAGCCGCTGCGGCCCGAGCCCACGGACGTGAACGCGCTCCTGCGCGCCTTCGATCCGATGATCCGCCGCACCGTCACTGAAAACATAGACGTCGAGCTCGTCAGTTCCGGCGGTCTGTGGGAAACGCAGATCGACCGCAGCCAGCTCGAGAACGCGGTGCTGAACCTCGCACTGAACGCCCGCGATGCCATGCCCAATGGCGGCAAGCTGACGATCGAGACCGCAAACACGAGGCTCGACCACGACTATGCCGCACGCCATGCGGAGGTGGAACCGGGTCAATACGTCATGATCGCGGTCAGCGACACGGGCCATGGCATGGACCCCGAGACCATCGAGGAAGCCTTCACCCCCTTCTTCACCACCAAGGAGGTCGGCAAGGGCAGCGGTTTGGGCCTGAGCATGGTATTCGGGTTCGTCAAACAGTCACTCGGCCACGTCAAGATCTACTCCGAAGGAGAAATGGGCACCACGGTGCGGATGTATTTCCCGCGCCATATCTCGGAGGACGAGGCGCAGCGGACCTTGCAAGGCAGCGGCGCGGAGACGGCCGACAGCGGTTCGGGCCGCATCCTGCTGGTGGAGGACGACCCCGGCGTGCTGCGCTACCTCAGCCGCAGCCTCGCCCGCGTCGGGTTCGATGTCGAAGGGGTTCAGACCGGCGAGGAAGGGCTGGAGCGCGTGAAACGCGGCGGTTTCGACATCCTGCTGACCGACGTCGTCCTCCCCGGAGAGATCAGCGGCTCGAAGCTGGCCGAGCTTGCGCGCACGCTGATGCCCGATCTGCCGGTCCTGTTCATGTCAGGCTATACCGAGAATTCGATCGTTCACCACGGGCGCCTCGATCCGGGGGTCAACTTCATCTCCAAGCCGTTCACCCGCGACCAGCTCGTGCGGCGGCTGAACGACCTGATGCCCCGGACGTGATCGGCCCCGGCGCGGGGGTCACGATTGCGTGACGGCGAGACCAACCGCTGCCAACATCACGCCGGAACATCCTGTTGTTAAAACGAAAATTGTTCGCCCATGCCCGACCGGAGCGTGCACGCGTGGGTTTGTTGCATCGGCGTGTGATCTATATCGTCGGTCAGCAAGATATCCTGACGATGAAGGAGACCCTGATGAATACCCCGTTCTACAATCGCCGGTCCTTTCTGATTGCCGCGGGCCTCGGCGGCCTCGCCCTTGCGACCGCGCCGCGCGGCCTGATCGGCGCCGCATGGGCGCAGGAAGGCCTTTCGCCCACCGAGACCATGCGCGGCGGCAGCAACAACTACCGCCCGAACGCGCCGCTTGTCGACAGCCTTGGGAAGGGTTTCGAGATGTCGGGCACCGTGCGCCGCGCGGGAGACGGCGCGCCGCTGGAAGGCGTCCGCATCCAGATCTGGGCGGCCACGACCCGAGGCGGCGAGCGCGAGCCCTCCAACCACGGCAGCGTCCTGACACGCGCCGACGGATCCTACCGGCTGGAGATGGAGCAGATCGTGCCGAATTTCGGTCAGCCGCACGCGCATCTGGCGTATGACGACGGTGCCTACAGGACGGTCTTCCTGCGGCCGGTGATGCCCTCCGCGAGCGACACCAGCCTGACCGCGGATTTCGTTCTGGCCCCCGCCTGACCGATGCTGCCCGGACTGCCCCGAGCGGCGGCCTGGGCCGCGGTGACGCTGGCGGCGTTGATCCCGGTCGGTCTGATCTGGACCAGCCCCTATCTCGCGGGCCGCGCGCCCGTCTACATCGCCGCGGGCGTGGCCGGGGCCACGGCGCTGGCGGTTCTTCTCGTCCAGCCCCTGCTGGCGGGCAACTACCTGCCCGGCCTCAGCGCCGCCGCCGCCCGGCGCTGGCACCGGCGCATGGGGGCCGTGCTGTGCGCCGCCGTCATCGTGCATATCGGCGGGTTGTACCTGACCAGCCCCCCGGACACGCTGGACGCGTTGATGCTGGTGTCGCCCACGCCGTTTTCCGTCTATGGCGTGATGGCGATGTGGGCGCTGGTCGCGACCGTCGCGCTGGTGGCGCTGCGCCGACTGCTGCCGTTGCGTTCGACCCAGTGGAAGGTCTTGCACAACCTGCTGGCCGCGGTGGTGGTTCTGGGCAGCATCGTGCACGCGCTGCTGATCGAGGGAACGATGGAAACCCGCTCCAAATGGGTTCTGTGCATCGCCATCGCCTGCGTGACCGGCTTTGCAATCCTGCATCTGCGGCTGGTCAAATCGCGGGCCGCGCGCCGCTGACACTTGAAAATCGCCGCGCCATGGGCGAAGGGATATGCCATCATTTCCGGAGAGACCCATGGCCCTGCCGATCCGAGAGCAACTGAAATACTGGGGCATCGCGGCAGTGGTGTTCATGGTGGCGCTGTGGTTCCTGGGCCAGGTCCTGGTGCCGTTCCTGCTGGGCGGGGCCATCGCCTATTTCCTCGACCCGATCGCGGATCGGCTGGAACGGCTGGGGCTGAGCCGGACCCTTGCCACCGCCGTCATCACCTTCGTCGCGATCCTGATCTTCGTGATCATGGCGCTGCTCGTGATCCCGACGCTGGTGTCCCAGGCCACATCGCTGGTCGAGACGGCGCCACGGCTCTTCCGGGATTTCACCGATTTCATGACGACGCGGTTTCCCGCGTTGCTGGAAGAGGATTCGACCCTGCGCAATTCGCTCACCTCGGTCGGAGAGACGATCCAGGAACGTGGTGGCCAGCTGCTTGAAACCGCCATCGCCTCGTTCGCGTCGATCCTGAACGTGATCATCCTGTTCGTCATCGTTCCGGTGGTGTCGGTCTACCTGCTGCTGGACTGGGACCGCATGGTGGCCGCCATCGACCGGCTGCTGCCGCGCGACCACGCCCCGACGATCCGGCAACTGGCGCGGGACGTGGACCAGACGCTGGCCTCGTTCATCCGCGGCATGGGGACCGTCTGTCTCATCCTCGGCACCTACTATGCCTTCGCCCTGATGCTGGTGGGGCTGCAGTTCGGCCTGGTCGTGGGGTTCATTGCCGGTCTGGTGACCTTCATCCCCTATCTCGGCGCGCTTCTTGGCGGGGCGCTGGCCATCGGGCTGGCGCTGTTCCAGTTCTGGGGCGACTGGGTCTCCATCGGGCTGGTCGCGGGCATCTTCGTGATCGGTCAGGTGGTCGAAGGCAACGTGCTGACGCCCAAGCTGGTGGGCGATTCCGTCGGGCTGCATCCGGTCTGGCTGATCCTCGCCCTGTCGGTCTTCGGTACGCTGTTCGGCTTTGTCGGGATGCTGGTGGCGGTGCCGCTGGCCGCCGCCCTGGGGGTGTTGGCACGATTTGCCATCGACCGCTACAAACACAGCATGCTGTACCTCGGTACCGATCCGACGACGATGGACGACTGACATGGCCCGACAACTGGGGTTCGACCTGCCCAGCCGCACCGCGCTGGGGCGTGACGCCTTTTTCGTCGCGCCATCGAACGCGATGGCACTGGCGATGATCGACCGCTGGCCGGACTGGTCGGGCGGCAAGCTGGCGCTGACCGGTCCGACGGGCGCGGGCAAGACCCACCTCGCCCATGTCTGGGCGACACAGGCGCGGGCGCGCATCGTTCAGGCGACGGCGCTGCCGGGCGCTGACGTGCCCGCACTGGCCTCCGGCCCCCTCGCGGTGGAGGACGTGCCCGACATCGCGCAGGACTCTGACGCGCAGACCGCGCTCTTTCACCTTCACAACCTCGTTCTGGCCGAGGGCCACAGCCTGCTGCTGACCGGGACGCCGGCGGTGAAGCACTGGGGGCTGACCCTGCCCGATCTCGCCAGCAGGATGCGCGGCACGACCGCCGTGGCGCTGGAGGCGCCCGACGACATGCTGCTGACCGCGCTTCTGGCCAAGTTGCTGGCCGATCGCCAGCTGACCCCCAAGGCGGACCTGATCCCCTATCTGCTGTCGAGGATGGACCGGTCGTTCGCCGCCGCGATCGACCTCGTGAGGCGGCTCGACGCGGCGAGCCTTGCGCAGAAGAAGCCCCTGACCCGGCACCTGGCCGCGCAGGTGCTGGACAAGCCCCCCGCCGGGGGCTGATACTCCGCCCGTTGTCGCAACTTCGTTACACATCAGCGCCATAAGGCCGCCATGACCCAATCAGATTTCCTTGAAGCCCCGTTTCCGCCCGCCACCGACCTGCCCGAGCTCGATACCGCGGGACCGGGCCGCTTCTTCAACCGCGAGCTGAGCTGGCTGGGGTTCAACTGGCGTGTCCTCGAAGAGGCCGAGAACCCCCGCGTGCCGTTGCTGGAACGGCTGCGTTTCCTGTCGATCAGCGCGGGGAACCTCGATGAATTCTATACCGTGCGGGTCGCGGGCCTGCGCGAACTGGCACAGGCGGGCAACACCGCCCCTGCCGCCGACGGGCTGTCGCCTGCCGAGCAACTGGTTCTGATCAACGAGGACGCGCGCAACCTGATGATGAACCAGCAGCGGGTGCTGGTGGACCTGATGGCGGAAATGGACGCCCAGAACATCTTTCTCGAACACGGACCCGACCTGACGGAGGCCGACCACGAGTACCTGAACGAGATGTTCCTGACGCAGGTATTCGCCGTGCTGTCGCCGCTGGCCATCGACCCGGCCCACCCCTTTCCCTTCATACCCAACACGGGCTACGCGCTCGCGCTGCAGCTTGAACGCACCCGCGACAAGCGCCCGCTGCAGGCGTTGCTGCCGATCCCGGCGCAGATCGACCGTTTCGTGCAACTGCCCGCGCCGGACGGCGTGCTGCGGTACCTGCCGATGGAGGACCTGCTGGTTCTCAAGGTGCCGGAGCTGTTTCCGGGCTACAAGCTGAAGAACCATTTCGAGTTCCGGGTGCTGCGCGACAGCGATCTCGAGGTCGAGGAAGAGGCCGAGGATCTCGTGCGCGAGTTCGAGGTCGCGCTGAAGCGCCGCCGCCGCGGGGAGGTTGTCCGCCTGACCCATTCCGCAGGGGCGCCGGAAAAGCTCAAGGCGGTGGTGATGGCCGAACTGGGCGTGCACGACCGCGACGTGATCGAGATCGACGGCATGATCGGTCTCGACGACCTGAGCGAACTGGTGACGGACGCGCGCCCGGACCTGTTGTGGCCGTCGTTCACGCCGCGCGTGCCCGAGCGGGTCAGCGACCACGACGGCGACATGTTCGAGGCGATCCGCCAGAAGGACATGCTTCTGCATCACCCGTACGAGACCTTTGACATGGTGGTGCGGTTCCTGTCGCAGGCGGCACGCGATCCCAACGTGGTGGCGATCAAGCAGACGCTTTACCGGACCTCTCGCGACAGCCCGATAGTCGAGGCGCTTTGCGAGGCGGCGGAAGACGGCAAGTCGGTCACCGCGCTGGTGGAACTCAAGGCGCGCTTCGACGAAGCGGCGAACATCCGGCAGTCACGGCGGCTGGAACGGGCCGGCGCGCATGTGGTCTACGGGTTTCTCGACCTCAAGACACACGCCAAGATCAGCACCGTGGTGCGGCGCGAGGGCAACCAGCTGGTGACCTACACCCATTACGGCACGGGCAACTACCATCCCATCACGGCGCGGATCTACACCGACCTGTCGCTGTTCACCTGCGACCAGAAGCTAGGGCGGGACGCGACCAAGGTCTTCAACTTCCTGTCGGGCTACGCGCAGCCCGAGAAGCTGGACAACCTCGCGATTTCGCCGACCACGCTGAAGCCCCGCCTGCTGGAACTGATCGCGGCGGAGGCCACCCACGCCGAAGCGGGCAGACCCGCGGCGATCTGGGCCAAGATGAACTCCATCATCGACGCCGAGGTGATCGATGCGCTCTACGCCGCCAGCCAGGCCGGCGTGAAGATCAGCCTCGTGGTGCGCGGCATCTGCGGCCTGCGCCCCGGCATCAAGGGGTTGTCCGAGAACATCCGGGTCAAATCCATCGTGGGCCGTTTCCTCGAACATTCGCGCATCGTGTGCTTTGGCAACGGTCACGGCCTGCCGCACAAGAAGGCACGGGTCTTCATATCGTCCGCCGACTGGATGGGGCGCAACCTGAACCGCCGGGTCGAAACCCTGGTGGAGATCGAGAACGCGACCGTGAAGGCCCAGATCACCAGCCAGATCATGGCGGCCAACCTCGCGGATGTGGCGCAAAGCTGGGTCATGGCGCCGGATGGCAAGTTCACGCGGCCCCCGATGGTGGAGGGGCAGTTCAGTTTCAACTGCCATCGGTTCTTCATGGAGAACCCGTCGCTTTCCGGGCGCGGGTCGGCCGGGGCATCGGACGTGCCCGTGCTGACCCATACCGACGACTGACGTGCGCCCGACGGGATCGGACATTGACCCTCGCAACCGCGTGCCGCATCTTACGCGCAGTTGAGCCGACCGCCAGGAGACCGCATGGCTAACCTAACGGAGACCAACACGACGGTGCCTGAAACCGGCGTTGCTGATCTGGGCCTTTTCGCGAAACCGCTGTTCGAGGATCCCAGCGCACGCAAGCTGTCGCGGGTCGGTGTCGTCGACGTGGGCTCGAACTCCGTCCGGCTGGTGGTGTTCGACGGGGCCGCCCGCTCTCCGGCGTATTTCTACAACGAGAAGATCATGTGCGCGCTGGGGTCGGGCATGGCCGAGACCGGCCACTTGTCGCCCGAGGGCCGCGCCCGCGCCCTGTCGGCCATGCGGCGTTTCCGCAAGCTGGCCGACAGCATGGGCCTGAGCGAACTGACGGTCGTCGCCACGGCGGCGGTGCGCGACGCGAGCGACGGACAGGCATTCTGCGACGAGGTCCGCCAGGAAACGGGTCTGCGCATCTGGGTCATCGACGGCGAGGAAGAGGCCCGCCTGTCGGCACAGGGTGTCCTGCTGGGCTGGCCCGGCGCCTATGGGCTGGTCTGCGACATCGGCGGGTCTTCGATGGAACTGGCGGAAATCTCGGGCGGGCGCGTGGGGCGGCGCGTGTCGTCGCAACTGGGCCCGCTCAAGCTGCGCGACATCAAGGGCGGCGCCAAGGCCCGCAATGCGCACATCAAGGACGTGATGCAGGGCCTTCAGGAGCGGATGGGCGTCCAGCGCGACCGGCTGTTCCTGGTGGGCGGGTCATGGCGGGCCATCGCCCGCATCGACATGGTACGCCGGGGCTACCCGCTGCATGTCCTGCACGAATACCGCATGACGCCCCGTGCGGTCAGCGCGACCATCAAGTTCATCAAGCAATCCAACCTCGACGAACTGCGCGCCGAGGCGGGCGTGTCCTCCACGCGGATGGCGCTGGTCCCCTATGCGTCAGAGGTGCTGGGCCGTCTGGTCAAGACTTTCAAGCCCAAGGACATCGCGATTTCCAGCTACGGGATCCGCGAGGGGATGCTTTACGAACAGATGCCCCAGCGCCTGCGCGACCGCGACCCGCTGATCGAGGCCTGCCGTTTCGCAGAGGCGAAGGACGCCCGCACGCCGGGGTTCGGCAAGGTGCTCTACAATTTCATCCTGCCGCTCTACAAATCCAGCACGCCGCAGCGCAAGCGGCTGGTCAAGGCCGCCTGCCTGCTGCACGACGTGAGCTGGCGCGCCCACCCGGACTACCGCGCCGAGGTCTGTTTCGACAATGCCACCCGCGCCAACCTTGGCGGACTGAAACATTACGAGCGCGTCTTTCTCGGCCTCGCCCTGCTGCACCGGTATTCCAACAAGCGCGAGAACACCCGGTTCGAGGATCTATACGAGATGATCGACGAACGCGCGCGGCGCGAGGCGGAAATACTGGGCAAGGCGATGCGTTTCGGCGCGATGCTGTGGATGAACAAGGACGAGGATCGCGGCGAGTTGCGCTGGTTTCCCAAGAAGAAGCTGCTTCAGCTCTGGATCACCGAAGACATGATGCCGCTGTTCGGCGAGGTGGCCGAGGCGCGGCTGAATTCGCTTGCCGCATCCTTGCAGGCGACGGTGGAACTGAAAACCGCCAGGACCTGACAGGCGGGCAAACCTGCGGGCGCCGGAGGATCGCCTAGAGGTCGATCTGCGGCGCAGGTTCGGTCGGTTCGGCAGGTTCTTCCATCGGGGCGTCGGGCTTGCGCCGGATGATGATGTCTCCGTTGGGGAGCATCTCCGGCGCTTCGTAGACGCTCCAGTCCTTCACCTGCTCAAGGATCTCGGCGAGTTTCGGGCCCATTTCATCCGCAAAGCTGCGCAGCGCCGGGGCCACATCGTCTGCCAGCCCTTCCAATTCGTCAATGGCGGGCGCCATTTCCTTCATGATGCCTTCCATGAACATCTGCGCACCGCGCTCCATCAGCGAAAGCCCGCGCTCGCCCTCGTCCTCCTGGGCATGGACAGCAAGGGGAAGGCAGATCAGCAGGGCAAGGGGCGCGAGATGTCTCATGACAGGCAATGTAGCACGACTTGCGCGCTTTACACCCCCGGCGGACCGTCATCGAAATCGAGCGTCACCGGGAAGTGATCCGAGGCGGTGACCAGCGCGTCGCGCAAGACCGGGTCGCGCCAACATTCGGGATCGTCCATCGGGTGCCAGATGCGCCATCGCGGGTGGCGTGCCGTGAACTCCGGGGTGACCATCACGTAATCCAGCAGGGCCTGAAGGAACCGCTGTTCCGGCCTGATCCAGAAACGCGCGGTGGTCGGCGCCGCGCCCAGCTTGCGCAACAGGGCCTGACGGGCGTGCGGATCGAAGAGCGCGCCGGCCTCGCCCTCCTGCCCCATCACGATCTCGACCGACGACTTGCCGAACAGGCTCTCGAAGCTGTCGAGCCCCGGTCCGTCGTTCAGGTCACCGAGCACGACTAGCGGCCTTTCCTCGTCGAGCAGCATGTCGATCCGCCGCCGGAGCCAGACCGCCTGCGCCAGTTGCTTGCGCCGGTTCGCCACGCCAAGGCTCAGCACTTCCTGCGGGGTTCTTGCGCCATGCGGGGCCTTTGATTTGAGGTGCGCACCGATCATGTGGAAGTCAAACCCGCCGCGCGTCTCGACGGACAGCTCCAGCGGCGGCTTGGAGAACACCACCAGATCCTCCCGCGCGTCGATGTCCAGATCGATGCGCAGCGCGGTGTCGAACCGCGGCGCGCCCACCGCCCCTTCCGGACCGGCGAAGGCACCACGCGGGTCGTGGCGCGGTGTCAGCATCGCCGGATCGTAAAGCAGGGCGATTTCCTGTTGGGTATCGTTGGAAAAGCCCATGATCGCATGGGTCGTGCGCAGCGCGAAGGTTTCGGCGAAATATTCGAGCGCCGCGACGGTCGAATGGCTGCGGCTCTGGTCCGGTGCCTCGATGATCATGACGGCGTCGGCGTCCAGAGCCCGGAAGACCCGCCCCAGCGCTGCCGTCTGGGCGGCGCGGGTCACGTTGTGCCGCGCCGACCACTCGCCATCGTCGAACAGCCGGTTGCGCGTGTCGAACAATGCCGAGAACCACTCGACGTTATAGGTGGCGATGCGCATCAGGCGGCGCGGTTCGACAGCGTTTCCCAGGCGCGGTTGATGTCGATCAGCCGCTTCTCCGCCATCCGCACGGCCTCTTCGGGCAGGCCACGGGCGACCAGCGCGTCGGGATGGTTCTCGCGCACCAGCTTGCGCCATGCCGCCCGCGCCTCTTCCAGCGTCGCACCGGGCCTGATGCCCAGAACCGTGTGGGGCAGCGGCGAGGTGTCCGGCACGAAGCGGGCCTTGAGCGCGGCGAAATCGTCCTCCGGCAGACCGAAGATCCCGGCGACTTCGGCAAGAAACGCGTCCTCGTTCGGATGATAGGTGCCATCCGCCATCGCGATGTGGAACAGCCCCTCCATCAGGTCGCGCAGCATGTCGGGTTGCGCGCTGAACATGTCCGCGATCCGGCGCGCGTAGTCGTCGAAACCGGTGACATCCTGACGCGCGAGGTTGAATACCCGTGCCGCGCCTGCCGTGTCGCCTTCGGCGATCTTGAACACCTCGCGAAAGGCGGTGACCTCGTCGCGGGTGACCAGCCCGTCCGCCTTGGCCATCTTGGCACCCAGCGCGATGACCGCGATGGTAAAGGCCACGGACCGCTCCGGCGGGCTGCGCAGCCTGTCAAAGACCGCAGCCAGCCCTTCGCCGGAGGCGAGCGCAGACAGGGCTTCGGTGATGCGGGTCCAGATCGACATGCCGCATCATAGGGCGGCGCCAAGGGGAAGTCAGGATGCGGAAAACGTTTTCTGCATCAAAATCGGATCACGTCAGCGTTCGCGTGCCGGAGGGCGTATCGAAGGCGGCGGTCAGGCCAGCCGGTCCCGTCTCTAAGCGGACATGGCCGCCGATCAGCAAGGGGGCCAGCATTCCGGCCAGCACCGTCGCCTCGGGGTGGGTCACCGTCAGCCGGCGCAACCGGCAGCCCGAGGGGGCGAGCCGCGCGGCCGGATGCGTGTCGCCGTCCCATTGCATCAGCGCGGGCGCGCAGTTGTCGAAGGGCAGGATGCCGGACGCGGGCACCGCCATCCGCCAGCGCAGGTCGCCCCGCTGCAGGCTGACCGGCGCGCCGAAGCCGTCGGGCAAGGCGGCCAGCGTCGCGTCCAGATCGTCGCAACGGCAGATCCAGTTCGTCAGGCGGGGCGGCCCCGCGAACCGGTCGAGGTCGAACCAGCGCGGCCGGTCCGGTGCGGGCGCCTGCGGATTGATCGCGATCGCCTCGAGGTAGAGGCCCTCCTCCAGCCCCAGCAGGGTGTTGTGCGTGTGAAAGACGGCGTGTTCGCCGCCCGCTTGCAGCGCCACCCCGAGAGCCTGCGCCACATGGGCGGTCGCGAGATCGCGTGTCTCGCCCGCAACTGCAAGGTGATCGAGTTCCATCATCCGTTCCCTTTCCGGCGACCGGCACATTCCGGAAGCACTTCGAGATTGGCGAAAGAAGAAACCGCGTGCAATGCGGTGCGGCGCGTTCTTCGACGTTCGGAAGAAATTGATGTGAACCGCGTGGGCACCTCTTTCCCCCGCATTGAAAATGCCCATGCCGAAGTGCCCGGGCCGCAGGATTTTAGCGGCACTTATGCCGCAGCAGGGAACAGACTTTTCAGGATCCGAACCGTTAACGTTTGACGCGGCGCGTTCAAATCGCGAATGTCGCCACGTAACTTTTCCAGCATAGCGAGTGTGGCCCGTTGGCACCAAATTTTAACAGAGGGACAAAAAAATGTCTAAATTCAAAGCTTTGAAAGCCTTGGCCGCGCCGGTTGCCCTGACGCTGGGTATGATGACCTCCGCCGCGCCCGCGGCCGCGCAGGACTGGGTGATAGGCGAGATATTCCTGTTCGGGGGCAACTTCTGCCCACGGAACACGGCGCTGGCGAATGGCGCGTTGATGGCGATCAGCCAGAATACCGCGCTCTTCTCCATCGTCGGGACGACGTTCGGCGGCGACGGCCGGACGACCTTTGGCCTGCCGGACCTGCAGGGGCGGGTGCCGATGGGCGTTGGAACCGGGCCCGGGCTCTCGCCGCGCTTCTGGGGCCAGAAGGTCGGTGCCGAAACGCATACCCTGACGGTGAGCGAAATCCCCGCCCACAACCACCTGATGCGCGTCAGCACCGAGAACGGCGACAAGCAGCGCCCGGCGAACGACTACCTCGCGCGGCCCAACGTCAACGAAACGCTGCCGCCGGAAGACCGGATCAAGATGTACGCGGACGAACTGCCCGTGGGGCCGGACAACTACATGGAGCAGGACGCCATTACCAACACGGGCGGCAACCTGCCTCACAGCAACATGCAGCCGTCCCTGGCCGCCTACTACTGCATCGTCGTAAATGGCATCTACCCGTCGCGGAGCTGACGGTCCGGACCGCCAGCAACATCAAGGGGCCGCCGGAGTTTCCGGCGGCCCCTTGCACGTTCAGGTCCGGGCTTCGCGGATCAACTTGAGGATATCCTGCGCCGCTGCCGGGATATTCGTGCCGGGACCGAAGATCGCCTTGACCCCGGCATCCCTGAGAAACTTGTAGTCCTGCTGCGGGATCACGCCGCCGCAGATCACGAGGATGTCTTCGGCACCCGCGTCCTTGAGCGCCTTGACCAGCTGGGGCGCGAGGGTCTTGTGCCCGGCCGCCTGCGAACTGATGCCGATCACGTGCACGTCGTTGTCCACCGCATCCTGCGCGGCCTCCGCCGGGGTCTGGAAAAGCGGGCCGACGTCCACGTCGAAACCGATGTCGGCAAAGGCGGTGGCGATGACCTTGGCACCCCGGTCATGACCGTCCTGCCCCATCTTGACCACCAGCATGCGCGGGCGGCGGCCTTCCGCCTCGGCAAAGTCCTCGACCGATTTCTGGATGGCGGCGAAGTCCTCGTCGCCCTCGTAGGCGGCCCCGTAGACACCCGCCAGGGTCTTTACCTCGGCCCGGTGGCGACCGAACTGCTTTTCCATTGCCATGCTGATTTCTCCCACGGTGGCGCGTGCGCGCGCCGCTTCGACCGCTGCTTCCAAAAGGTTGCCGCCGTCCGCGGCGCGCCGTGTCAGTTCCTCGAGCGCGGCCGTGCAGGCCGCCTCGTCCCGTTCCGCGCGGATCTTTTGCAGCCGCTGGATCTGGCTGTCGCGCACCTTGACGTTGTCCACGTCGAGGATGTCGATCGGGTCTTCCTTGTCGCGGCGGTACTTGTTGACCCCGACGATGACCTCGTCCCCCCGGTCGATGTTGGCCTGACGCCGGGCGGCGGCTTCCTCGATCCTGAGCTTGGGCATGCCGGAGGCCACGGCCTTGGTCATGCCGCCCATCTCCTCGACCTCTTCGATCAGCTTCCATGCCTCCTCGGCAAGGTCAGCGGTAAGCTTCTCGACGTAGTAGGAGCCGGCCAGCGGATCGACGACGTTCGTGACCCCGGTTTCTTCCTGCAGGATCAGCTGGGTGTTCCGCGCGATGCGGGCCGAATGGTCGGTGGGCAGGCCGATCGCCTCGTCGAGAGAGTTGGTGTGCAGCGACTGGGTGCCGCCCAACACGGCCGAGAGCGCCTCGTAGGCAGTGCGCACGACGTTGTTGTAGGGATCCTGTTCGGCGAGGCTGACGCCGCTCGTCTGGCAATGCGTGCGCAGCATGGACGACTTGGGATCCTTGGGCGCGAATTCCTCCATGATCCGGCTCCACAGCAGGCGTGCCGCCCGCAGCTTGGCCGCTTCCATGAAAAAGTTCATGCCGATGGCGAAGAAGAACGACAGGCGGGGTGCGAAACGGTCGACATCCATGCCGGCGGCGATGGCGGTGCGGACATATTCGCGCCCGTCCGCGAGGGTAAAGGCGAGTTCCTGCACAAGGTTCGCGCCCGCTTCCTGCATGTGGTAGCCCGAAATCGAGATCGAGTTGAAGCGCGGCATCTCGTTCGCGGTGTATTCGATGATGTCCGCGATGATCCGCATCGAGGGTTCGGGCGGATAGATGTAGGTGTTGCGGACCATGAACTCCTTGAGGATGTCGTTCTGGATCGTGCCCGACAGCTGCCCGCGGTCCACGCCCTGTTCCTCGCCCGCGACGATGAAGCTGGCAAGAATGGGAATGACCGCGCCGTTCATGGTCATGGAGACCGAGACTTTTTCCAGCGGGATGCCGTCGAACAAGATCTTCATGTCTTCGACGCTGTCGATGGCGACCCCGGCCTTGCCCACGTCGCCCTCGACCCTTGGGTGGTCGCTGTCGTAGCCGCGGTGCGTCGCCAGGTCGAAAGCGACGGAGACACCCTGCTGGCCCGCCGCGAGGTTGCGGCGGTAGAAGGCGTTGGATTCCTCGGCCGTCGAGAAACCGGCGTATTGCCGGATGGTCCAAGGACGGCCCGCGTACATGGTGGCCTTGACCCCGCGGGTGAACGGCGCCTCGCCCGGGATGGAGCCGAGGTGCGCCAGCCCTTCGGTGTCTTCCGCGGTGTAGAGCGGTTGCACGTCGATCCCCTCCAGCGTGCGCCAGGTCAGATCGTCCAGCTTGCGTCCGCGCAGTTCCTTCTCAGCGATGCTGCGCCACTTGTCTTTGCTCATGGGTATGTCCTTCTGTCATGTGCCCCGGTGGCAGGTTCGAGCCCGCTCTTGCCCGGATTTCGTCCTGTGTCAGTGTCGCCAACCCGTCTGCCCCGGCGGCGAGCCAGTGCAGATCGTCGGCGTATTTCTCGCGCAGCGCCGCAGCCTGCGCGAGGGTGAAAGGCTGCCAGCGGCCCTCGCCGCGCGGCAGCACCGTCGGGTCGCCGCCCCGTTCCCGCAGGACGTCCCGCAGTTCGGTCAGGGGCAGCGACCGGTTCAGCCAGCGCAGCCTGCCGTCGCCCGGCAGGTCGAGATCGAGCGCCTCGCGCAGGGTGCATTCGGGACGGCCCGCGAAGGTTTCAAAGGGCATCACCCTGATGTCGGCCCCCGGCAAGGCGCAGGCGAGATCGGTGATGACGTCCCGCCAGCCGCGTGCGCCGCGCGCGATCTGGGCGTATTTCGCGGCGTCATGCACCCGGTGCCCCCTCGCGGCCGTCAAGGCGGAGGCGGAGGCCCACCACATGTCCTGCGCCCGGATCGTCAGCACCACCCGCGACACCCGCCCGCCGAGAGCGGCGGCAAGGCGCGCCATGTGCTCCCCTGCCGCCGGGTATAGCGCCGCGCGCCGAAACGCGTCGATGCAACTGCCCAGCATGTTCTCGTCGCTGATCAGAAGCCGCCGCACCCCCCGTGCCTCGGCCTTGGCCGCAAGCATCCGCACCCGGCCCTGCGCACGCTGGGGCCTGCGCGGGTTGACGGCGTGAAACAGGCCCGGAAAGACGGACTTGCGCGTGCGTGCCGGCCCCCAGTAGCCGATGTCGCCCTGGGCGAGCGTGTCGAGATGATCCCGAACGTAATGCTGGAAGGTGGTGGTGCCGGTGCGATGTGCACCGAGGTGCAGAATGACATCCATGATGCTCTGGCCGTTCTTTCTGGAAGCGGCCGCCCGGTCCGGCCATGTCACGGGGAACGTGCCCGTCATGCTGCCAAAACCCTTGAAGTGTGCTTAATGGGCGCAGTCCCGAGAATGTGCATCGCATTTGCGGATGCAGCCCCTATATTCACGAACATGGAAAGAGTTGTGAAATATCTGCTGACGCTTGTTTTTGCTGGGGTATTCGCCACGCAGGCCACCGCCCAGTCCAATGCCTTCGGTGAAGGCGGGCTGCTGTTCGCACCCGCCGAAATGGAGGATTTGAGCGAATTCCGCTGGAAAAAGCGTCCCGTCGTGGTCTTTGCCGACAGCCCCGACGATCCGGCATATATCGAACAGATGGAACTGCTGCGCGCCCAGCCCGAAGACCTTGCCACGCGGGACGTCATCGTGCTGAGCGATACGGATCCGGACGCCCGCGCACCGCTGCGGCTGCGGATGCGCCCCCGTGGTTTCATGCTCGTGCTGGTGGGCAAGGACGGCGAGATCAAGTTGCGGAAGCCGTTTCCGTGGGACGTGCGCGAGATCACCCGCAGCATCGACAAGATGCCCATGCGCCAGCGCGAAATCCGCGAACGCAAGGAAGCCGAGGGCGTCGTCATCCAGTGACGCTTGTGAGACACGTCCCCCTGCCCTATATTGAAGGGGCAAGAGGTTGGGAACATGACCATGGACAAAGACGCCGACATCCCGTTCACACCGATCCCCGTGACATGGCGGACCGGCCCGCGTCCGGGTTACTGATGATCCGATCGGCGGCCTTGCGGCCGCCGTCCGAATAGGCGCGGATCAGCCGCAGGGCGTGCTTGCCAAAGACGAACGCCTGTTTCCGCATTCCCACGTAGTCCGAATAGATCGCGATCCGCCGGTCCGCATCGAGGGTGCGAAAGGTCTCGCCGCGCATGTCGTCGACCAGCGCGGACATCGCCTTTATCACGCTGTAATAGGCGACGATCGCGTCAATGGTCTGGCGCGGCAGCACATCGATCTCGGCGATGACCGCATTGTAGACGTGGTCGTGCTGTTCACGCGGCAGGAAGGGAACATAACCTTCTTCTTCGCGCATCCTTTCGATCAGCGCCGTGACGTACTGCTCCGAACTGTCCGCCTCCCAGAGCGATTCCAGCGTATTGCCGATCTCGGCGTAGAGTGCCTTGTGGTAATCGCGGGTTTTCTCCGCGCGCGCCCGGGCCTTGCCGCCCTCGGCGAAGATGGCCGTGGTCAGCCAGCCGGTGGCGATCACCAGACCGGCGATGATGGCCTGGCTCACCCGCGGGTCGATCTGCCCCATCAACGGCAGCGTCAGCCAGATCACCACGCCAAGCACGACCACCACCGGCAGGCCGATGGTCAGGAAGAATTGCGCGATGATGCGCCCGGCGACCCGCGCTTCCGCCCACACCGCCAGCAGCACGGCACAAAAGACCGCAGCCGCCAGCAGAACGAGGGGGAAGGTCGGGGTCGCCAGCACGGGGTCTCCTATTCGAATTCCATGATCACGTCATCGACGGCAAGGCTGTCGCCCTCGCCCGCGTTGATCTTGGACACGACGCCCTTGCGCTCGGCACGCAGGATGTTTTCCATCTTCATGGCCTCGATGGTGCAGAGCGCCTGCCCCTCCTGAACCTCGTCGCCCTGTTCGACCGACATCTTGACCACGAGCCCCGGCATCGGACACAGCAGCATCTTGGAGGTATCCGCCGCTTCCTTGACCGGCATCAGGCGGGCCAGTTCGGCCTGCCGCGGGCTGCGAACGTGCACGCGAAGGTCCGCGCCCCGAGTGCGGATGCGGAACCCGCCCGAGATCTTGCCGACCTTCAGCACCAGCGGTGCATCGCCGACCTTCATCTTGGCCAGCTGGTCGCCGGGACGCCAGTCGCCGCTCACGCGCATCTCCTCTCCGTCGGCGAACCGGACGGTTGCGCCGGTCTGGTCGGCCTGCGTGGTCACGTCGAAGGACTGGTCTTGAAGGGCGACGTTCCATTCGCTGCCGACCTTGCGCTCGTGGTTGTCCATCCGCCCGGACACCCGGGCCCGCCGGATCTCGGCCACGCGGTGCATGGCGGCGGTGGCCGCCGCGATCCGGCGCAGGTCGGACTCAGGCAGATCCACGCCCTGAAAGCCTTCCGGATATTCCTCGGCGATGAACGCCGTGGTCATGTCGCCCGAGACGAACTTGGGGTGGTCCATCACCGCGGACAGGAACGGCAGGTTGTGGCCGATCCCCTCCACCTCGAAGCTGTCGAGCGCGACCCGCATCCGTTCGATCGCCTCGCCGCGGGTCGGTGCCCAGGTGCAAAGCTTGGCGATCATCGGATCGTAGTACATGCTGATCTCGCCGCCCTCGTAGACGCCGGTGTCGTTCCGCACGATATGGTCGCCCTCGACCACCTCCTCCGGCGGGCGGTAGCGGGTCAACCGCCCGATGGAGGGCAGGAACCCGCGATAGGGATCCTCGGCGTAAAGCCGGTTCTCGATGGCCCACCCGTTGATCTTCACATCGCTCTGCGACATCTCCAGCTTCTGGCCGTCCGCCACCCGGATCATCTGTTCCACCAGATCGACCCCGGTGATGAGCTCGGTCACCGGGTGTTCCACCTGCAAGCGGGTGTTCATTTCGAGAAAATAGAAATTCTTGTCGCCGTCCACGATGAATTCGACGGTGCCCGCGCTGGTGTATCCCACCGCCTGGGCCAGTGCGACGGCCTGGTCGCCCATGGCCTTGCGGGTCTCCTCGTCGAGGAACGGGCTGGGCGCCTCTTCCACGACCTTCTGGTTCCGGCGCTGGATCGAGCATTCCCGCTCGGCCAGGTAGATACCGTTGCCATGCGCGTCGCACAGCACCTGGATTTCGATATGGCGCGGCTGCGTCACGAACTTCTCGATGAAGATACGGTCGTCGCCGAAACTGTTGGCCGCCTCGTTCTTGGACGACTGGAAGCCTTCGCGGGCCTCTTCGTCGTTCCACGCGATGCGCATCCCCTTGCCACCGCCCCCGGCAGACGCCTTGAGCATGACCGGGTAGCCGATCTCGTTCGAGATCTTCACCGCTTCGTCCGCGTCCTCGATCAGCCCCATGTAGCCGGGCACCGTGCTGACGCCGGCTTCCTTCGCGAGCTTCTTCGAGGTGATCTTGTCGCCCATCGCCTCGATGGCCTTCTTGGGCGGCCCGATGAACGCCACGCCCGCCTTCTCCAGCGCTTCGGCGAACTTGGCGTTCTCGGACAGGAAACCGTAGCCGGGGTGCACCGCTTCCGCGCCGCTGGACTTGATCGCCTCCATCACCTTGTCGATGACGATGTAGGACTGGTTTGCGGGCGCCGGCCCGATGTGGACGGCCTCGTCCGCCATCTGGACATGCAACGCATTCGCGTCGGCGTCCGAATAGATGGCGACCGTGGTGATGCCCATCCGGCGCGCGGTCTTGATGACACGGCAGGCGATCTCGCCCCGGTTGGCGATCAGGATTTTCTTGAACATGCACTGTCCTTCTTGGTCTTGGGTAAAACGCGGAAACCCCGCGACAGCGGATGCTGCGCGGGGCTGATTGAGCGGGGCCGGCCACCCGAGGGGCGCCGGCGTTGCGTCAGGTGAGCGTCAGTTGCACTTGCCCGGGTTGAGCTGGCAATAGGCGAGGTTTGCACCCGCGCCGATGGCCGCGCCCTGCAGCAGGCTGCCACCGGTGACGGCCGCAGCGCCGGCGCCGACGGCACCGCCACCAAGGGCCTGTTCGCCAATGGTGTCACCGCATGCGGCCAACGCGCCGCACGCCGCGACGGCGAGCACGACGTTGCGCGCGGTCCTCGAAGAATTCTGAATACGTTCGAACACTTGCCTGTTCCTTCCATCCTTGTTTTCGAAGCAACAACGCGGCATCCCTGAACCGGTTCCCGTCGCGCCCCGACATTATTGCCGACCCGCTCCGTCCCTGCAGAAAAAGCGGGCAGCAGGGGCCTGGGCCGCTGCCGCCCAAAGGGGGAAGGGGTTTGGTTTCGGTGCGAGGCCGGCCAGCCATCGTGTTCCAACCGGCCCTCGCCAGAGAGGTTGCCGCAAGCGCGCGTGCGCCGGAAGCCCGGATCGCACGGCAGCGCGATATCGGCCATGCACCGCTGAATTACGGGAATCACAGGCGAGTTCATGCCGATCAATCCTCGAAGGCTTCGGGAAAGGAGGCACGGGCGATTCTCTCGTCGATGACCAGCATCGCCTCGTAATCGGCCGGATCGAAGGGGTCCGTCGCGGGCACCACCTCGCGGCCGAAGAGCCACGACAGCCGCCCGGCATCGAGGTTGCCGCGTTCGAACGGCTCGGGGCCGAAACACTCCCACAGCGCCTTCATGAAGGCGGCGTCGGCGCGCCGGTCGGCGGGCTTGCGGTCCGATCGGCGCTCGCGCCGGGTCAGCGGCGTGACACCCCTCGGGTTCGGTCTTCGGATGGTGAACTGGAAATCAGTGCCGGGCAGACGGCCCGGAAACCCGCGATGTTTCAACATGTAAGCGGGCATCACGCCTCCCTCCTTGCCGGACGGAGCGTGGTCGGGGCAGCCGCGAACGCCTGCCCCGGGAATAGCTTACTTGTATTTGCCGGTGTAGGTCGGCTCAACAGAGATGGGCTCGGGCTCGACGACGACATATTCTTCGTCGGTCTGGCCGCTGGTGCATGCCGAGATTGCGGCGATGAAGCCGAACGCGGCGATGAGTTTGATGCTCTTGGACATCTAAGTCTCCTGTCGTTGTTGATGGGGCGCGGCACTGCTACATGCCTCGCACGCCCCGGTTCAGAGGTAAGGGATACCTGGGTATTCCTTGTGCGAAGATTACGGCAAAGAAATCCGCAATGATATGGGTCCAGCGTCAATCGGCGCTTATGTGACTCCAAAGCATCATATTCCTTAAAAATACCGCCCGATCCCGCAATATATGGGGTCTGCATCACAGGCCCTCCCAGATACAGCGGCCTTCCTCGATCCGGAAAGCCTCGAAGAACTGTGTCGATTCGGGATCCGCAACACCGAACTCGGTTTCCCGGTCGGCCAGCGAGATCACGATCACGTCGCCGGTCAGCTCGAACTCGGCGATGTAGGGGATCGCGAGGTCCTGACACAGGTACATGAGGTCCGCCGCTACGGTCTCGTAATCCAGATCGGAAGTCTCCCGCGCGATGGCAGGCGCGACCAGCCGGAAACGCAGGAAACTTTGCGGGCCGACCGAATCGACCAGCACTTCCTGCAGGGTTACGGGCTGTCCGGAGGGAACCTCCAGCGCCAGCGCGGGCGACGCGGCAAGCATCAGGGCCAGAGCTGCAACCCTCATGGCGCCGCCTCTTCCGCGGTCTTGAAATCCGCTGGCGACACGACCTCGATCAGTTCCATGTCGTCGGAGTGACGAACTTCACGGTGCTTTATTCCGGGCGGTTGCAGGACGCTGCTCCCGGCGCGCAACACGTGCTCGCCCTGCCCTTCGTATTCGAAAACGACCCAGCCCTTGGTGACATAGACCATCTGGAAATCGAGATCGTGGGAATGCCATGTGCCGGGGCTTTCCATGCCCGGCACGGCCCGGATCACGTGCGCCCCATACCGGCCCTGTGTCGCATCCCTGATGCCCAGATCGCGATACTCGAAGAACGGGCGCAACCCGGCCCCTTCGAACCGCCCGTCATCGGCATGGGCGATGGTGAATACCTGGTTCTTCCACAGCGTCATGACTGCCCCCCGGATCGGGGCGCAGGTGCCGTCAGTGGTTGCGCAGCGCGTCGATCAGCTCGTCCTTGGACATGTCCGACCGCCCGTCGATCCCGACCTCCTGGGCCTGTTCGTAGAGCTCGTCCTTGGTCCATTCCTCGTAGGGCGGCGCCTTGCCGCCCTTCCTGGACGGGTTCATGTCGTCGTTGGCCTGCGCATTGGCGATGCGGGCGGCCTTTTCCTTGGACGCGCCGTCCTTGCGGAGTTCCTTGTAGGTCTCTTCGTCCTTGATGGATGAGTTGGGCATGGCGTTCTCCTTTGGCGGGGAAACGCGCGGGGGCCGACGCGGTTCCGCCGAGGGCGCAGCCCCCCCCGGACAGGCCGGGCCGGGGCGCGAGGCCCCCCGGTTGGAAAATCGATGCCGACACGTTCATCGCCCTGCCTTCACAACGGAATGTTGTCGTGCTTCTTCCACGGCGTCACGACCTTCTTGTTACGCAGCGAAGCAAAGGCCCGTGCAACCCGCTTGCGGGTGGAATGGGGCATGATGACCTCGTCGATGAATCCCCGCTCGGCGGCGACGAAGGGATTGGCGAAGCGATCTTCGTATTCCTTGGCGTGGGCCGCGATCTTGTCCGGGTCACCCAGATCCGCACGGTGGATGATCTCCGTCGCGCCCTTGGCGCCCATCACTGCGACCTCGGAGGTGGGCCAGGCATAGTTCACGTCGGCGCGCAGATGCTTGGACGCCATGACCACGTAGGCCCCGCCATAGGCCTTGCGGGTGATTACGGTGACCTTTGGCACCGTCGCCTCGCCGTAGGCGAACAGCAGCTTTGCCCCATGCTTGATGACGCCGCGATATTCCTGCCCCGTCCCGGGCAGGAAGCCGGGCACGTCCACGAACGTCAGGATCGGGATCTCGAAACAGTCGCAGAAGCGGACGAAGCGCGCTGCCTTTCGCGCGCTGTCGATGTCCAGCACGCCCGCCAGAACCAGCGGCTGGTTGGCGACCACACCGACGGTCCGGCCTTCCAGCCGGATGAACCCCGTGATCATGTTCTTGGCGAATTCTTCCTGGATCTCGTAGAAATCGCCTTCGTCCGCGACCTTCAGGATCAGCTCCTTCATGTCGTAGGGCAGGTTCGGATTTTCCGGGATCAGCGTGTCGAGGCTGCTTTCGATCCGGTCCACGTTGTCGAAGAACGGCCGCACCGGCGGCTTCTCGCGGTTGTTCAGCGGCAGGAAGTCGATCAGCCTGCGGACCTCCGCCAGCGCCTCCACATCGTTTTCAAAGGCCCCGTCTGCGACCGAGGACTTGCGCGTGTGCGTCACGGCGCCGCCCAGTTCCTCTGCGGTGACCTGCTCGTTGGTCACCGTCTTGACCACGTCCGGTCCCGTCACGAACATGTAGGACGTGTCCTTCACCATGAAGATGAAATCCGTCATCGCCGGGGAATAGACGGCCCCGCCCGCGCAGGGGCCCATCACGAGGCTGATCTGGGGCACCACGCCGGATGCCTCGATGTTGCGCTGGAACACCTCGCCATAGCCTGCAAGGCTGTCCACGCCTTCCTGGATGCGCGCGCCGCCGCTGTCGTTGATGCCGATGACGGGCGCGCCGTTCTGCATCGCCATGTCCATGATCTTGCAGATCTTCTGCGCGTGGGTCGCGGAAACCGAACCGCCGAGCACGGTGAAATCCTGCGAAAAGACATAGACCATGCGGCCATTGATCGTGCCCCAGCCGGTCACGACGCCGTCGCCGTAGGGGCGGTTGTTCTCCATCCCGAAGTCGGTGCAGCGGTGGGCGACGAACATGTCGTATTCCTCGAAGCTGCCCTCGTCCAGCAGCAGCTCGATGCGTTCGCGGGCGGTCAGCTTGCCGCGCTCGTTCTGCGCGTCGATCCGGGCCTGCCCGCCGCCAAGGCGTGCGTCGGTGCGGCGCTCTTCGAGCTGTTCGAGAATATCTTTCATGGACGGTCTCCCAGTGCTGGTTTGCGCCAGTGTATGTGTGCCCGCGCCCGGAGGGAAAGACCCTTTGTGCATATTTGCAAAGTCTATGCAAGCTAGTGAAAGCTAATTGCAAATCAGCAAAGATCGGCATCGCGATGGACAATCTGTCGCGGCAGGACTAATTGCATTTGCATGATTGAAGTCCAACCCGAGACGCCGGTGATCCGTTTTCTGGACCGGCGTACACCGCCACATATCGCGACCCTGATCATGCTGGCCGGCCTGTCCGCGTTGGCAATGAACATATTCCTGCCAAGCCTGCCGCAGATGGCCGAATATTTCGGCACGTCCTATGCCGTCATGCAGCTTTCGGTCCCGCTCTACCTTCTGTTCTCGGCCATCCTGCAACTGTTCATCGGTCCGATCTCGGACAACCTTGGGCGCCGGCAGGTGATGATCTGGGGCCTTGCGCTGTTCATGCTGGCCACCCTTGGCTGCATCCTTGCCCCCAACGCCACGGTGTTCCTGATGTTCCGCATCGGACAGGCCGTGGCCGCCACGGCGATGGTTCTCAGCCGGGCCGTGATCCGCGACCTCTACACGCAGGACCAGTCCGCATCCATGATCGGCTATGTCACCATGGGCATGGCGCTGGTGCCGATGGTCGCGCCCGCCGTCGGCGGGGCGATCGAGCAGCAGTTCGACTGGCACATGACGTTCTGGGTCATGCTGGCGATCGGCGGCGCGATCCTCGCTCTCGTGGTGGCGGACATGGGCGAGACGGCACAGGCATCGGGCAAGTCCCTGATCGGTCAGTTTCGCGAGTACCCCGAATTGCTGCGCTCTCCCCGGTTCTGGGGATACGCGCTCGCCGCCGGTTTCTGCTCGGGGGCGTTCTTCGCCTATCTGGGCGGCGCGCCGTTCGTCGGCTCCATCGTCTTCGGGCTCGATCCTTTCTGGCTCGGCATCTATTTCGGCTCGCCGGCCATCGGCTATTTCGTGGGCAATTTCCTCACCGGCCTGTTCGCGACCCGGTTCGGGGTGAACGCCATGGTGCTCTGGGGCTGCATGGCGAATGCCATCGGGGGGTCGGTGTCGCTGCTGATCTTCCTGAGCGGGAACGGCTCTGCGCTCACGTTCTTCGGGATGATGACGCTGGTGGGGCTGGGCAACGGGCTGTGCATCCCCAACGCGACCGCCGGCATGCTTTCGGTACGGCCGCATCTGGCCGGCACCGCTTCGGGCCTCGGCGGCGCGATCATGATCGGTGGCGGATCGGCCCTCGCCGTGCTGGCCGGTGTCCTCCTGACCCCCGAAACCGGCGCCTATCCGCTGCTGCTCCTGATGCTCGGCACCGCAATCGCCGGTGTCGCATCGATCATGGTGGTGATCCGCCGCGAGAAGGCCCTAGGACTGACCCCGCGCTGACCCACCGGCCGACCTTGCCGAGATCGGTTTGCAAAGCTAGGCTGCCCCAAACTGCAAATTTGCAAAGGGAGCGCGATGGCGGTCAAGAAACTCTACGCCGGGGCCAAGCTGCGCGAACTGCGCAGCCGCATCGGGCTGACGCAGAAGGACTTTGCCGCGCGGCTCAACATCTCGCTGCCCTATCTCAACCAGATGGAAAACAACAACCGGCCGGTCAGCACGACGGTCGTGCTCGCCCTCGCGACAGAATTCGGGCTGGACGTGACGGAACTCAGCGCCGGTGACGGCGAGCGGCTGGTCACAGACATGCGCGAGGCCCTGAGCGACCCGATCTTTGCCGGGACCGCACCGCCGGTCGCGGACCTCCGCCTGACGGCATCCAACGCCCCTGCCCTCGCGCGGGCCTTTCTGGAACTGCACCAACAATATCGCCAGGCCCACGAGCGTCTGGCCTCGCTCGACGAGGCGCTTGGTCGGGAGGACGCGCGCGCCGCCCCCTCCCCCTGGGAAGAAGTGCGCGACTTCTTTCACTACTGCGACAACTACATCGATGCCGTGGATCGCGCGGCGGAACATTTCGCAAGCCAGCCGGGCGGGCCGCGGAACACCCGCGTGGCGGCGGTATCCGCCCTGTCGAATGCCGGTGTCAGCGTGATCTTCGCCGATACCGACGCGCTGCGCCACTTCGACCCGGCGGAAAAGGTGCTGACCCTGTCAGACCGCAGCGCCCCGGAAACCCAGACCTTCCAGCTTCTGCTTCAGGTCGCCCTGACCCGACAGGATCAGCTGCTCGAGGCGACGCTGGACCTCGCGCGCTTTCAACCCGGCCCGGCGCGGGACATCGCAAAGATCGGACTGGCCAACTATTTCGCCGGCGCCGTCCTGATGCCCTACAACGCCTTCCTGGCCAAGGCGCAGGCCTGCCGGCACGATCTGGAAGTTCTCGCCGGGCACTTCGGCGCCTCGATCGAACAGGTCGCGCACCGGCTTTCCACGCTCCAGCGTCCCGGCGCCAAGGGCATCCCCTTCTTCTTTGTCCGGGTGGATCAGGCCGGAACGATCACGAAACGGCATTCCGCCACACGGCTGCAATTCGCCCGTTTCGGTGGGGCCTGCCCGCTGTGGAACGTGCACCGCGCCTTCGAGACACCGGGCCGGTTCCTGCGGCAGCTTGCCGAAACACCGGACGGCGTGCGCTACATCAGCCTGGCGAGGGACATCTCCAAGCCGGCGGGCCGGTTCGGCGCGCCGGTCCGGCGCTACGCCATCGCCCTGGGCTGCGAGGTCCGCCACGCGGCGGCGCTTGTCTATGCCGACGGGCTGGATGTCACCCGCCATTCGGCATTCGAGCCCATCGGCATCTCCTGCCGCATCTGCGAGCGCAAGAACTGTCATCAGCGGTCTGTGCCACCGCTGGAGCGGAACCTGGTGGTCGACCCCAACCGCCGGGAAACACTGCCCTACCGGCTCGAATGATCAGCGCCGCGCGGGTCGCCAGCCCGAGGCGCGCGCCTGCGCCTCGGAACAGAACCAGCGTTCGCCCTTCTCGGGCCTGATCCCCGTCCGTTCATAGAACGCCTGCCCCGGCAGGTGGTAGATCCGCACGCCGTCGGCGTTGATGTTGCCCTTGATCCGGCAGTCCGGATCCGGCGCGCTGCGCCCCTCGATCCGCGTCAGCCGGTAGCGCGCGGGGGAGTCCATGATGAAACCGTGGATGCCCCTGTCGGCAATGACGGCGGCCTTCTCATCCAGATCATAGGCCATAGAATACTTGCGGTAGGCGTAGGCCAGACCCTCCTGGACAAGCACCTGGCCCATGTCGCGCTGCCCGACGGTGCAGCGCGCCACCGTGCGCCCGTAGCGGTCCACGTCCAGCGGCGTACAGCGGGCGGCGCGCCCGTCGAAAAGGTCATGCACCCGGCGCGTGACCCAGTCACCGCAGGCCCAGTTCTGCCCCGACAGCGTGGTGCAGGGCTGGTCCCGCTCGGGCGCGTCGATGCCATGAAGACGGACACGCACGCCCGCTACGTCCACCGTATCGCCGTCAACGACGCGAAGGGTGCCGTCGATGCTGTCGGCCAGTGCCGCCCCGGCCAGCCCGAGGGCCAGCACGAACCATGAACAAATCCTTAACATTTCGTTAACGTGACAGCAGTAACCTGTCCCCGCAACGGCTTTCGTTAAGAATGTTTAACGCTGGGCGGTTTCCCAGTCCGGATGGATCCAGGGGATGTCGTTGGCCCGGGCCAGCGGATCGCGCCCCAGAAGGTGATCCGACACCTTTTCGCCGACCATGATCGTGGGGGCGTTGAGGTTACCGTTCGTAATCCGCGGAAAGACCGAACTGTCGGCCACCCGCAATCCGTCGACGCCGATCACCCGCGCCTCGGGGTCCACGACGGCCTGCGGATCGTCCGCGCGGCCCATGCGGCAGGTGCCGCAGGGATGGTATGCGCTTTCCGCGTGCTCCCGGATGAAGCCGTCCAGTTCCGCGTCGGACTGCAGGGCGGCCCCCGGCTGGATTTCGTGCTTCACGAAGGGTTTGAAGGCGTCCTGGGCAAAGATCTCGCGGGTCAGGCGGATGCAGGTGCGGAAATCCTCCCAGTCCTCGGGATGAGACATGTAGTTGAACCGGATCACCGGCTCCGCCGCCGGATCGGCGGACCGCAGGGTCACCGTGCCGCGCGACTTGGACCGCATCGGTCCGGTGTGCGCCTGGAAGCCATGCCCTTCGGCTGCGGCCTGCCCGTCGTAGCGGACCGCGATCGGCAGGAAATGGTACTGGATATCCGGGTAGGGCACGCCCGCGCGCGACCGGATGAAGGCGGCGCTTTCGAACTGGTTCGACGCCCCCATCCCGGTCTTGGTGAAAAGCCATTGCGCGCCGATGAGGCCCTTGGAAAGCATGTTCCAGTGCCGGTAGAGCGTGATCGGCTGGCTGGAGGCCATCTGGATGTAGAGCTCAAGGTGGTCCTGCAGATTGCGGCCCACGCCCGGCCGGTCGGCGATCACCTCGATCCCGTGCTCGGCCAGATGCGCCGCCGGGCCGATTCCCGACAGCATCAGCAGCTTGGGAGAATTGAGCGAGGACGCGGCGAGCACGACCTCGCGCTCTGCCCCGATCACCTCGCGCCGTCCCCGGCGTATCACCTCGACCCCGGTCGCCCGGCCTTCGGCGATGACCACCCGCTGCGCCAGCGCGCGGATCACCTGCACGTTGCCCGTGCGCTGCGCGGGCCGAAGGTACGCGTTCGCCGCCGACCAGCGCCGCCCGCCCCAGACGGTCTGTTCCATCGGGCCGAAGCCTTCCTGCTTTTCGCCGTTATAGTCGTCGGTGACGTGGTACCCCGCCTGTTCCCCCGCGCGCACGAAGGCGTCGAAAAGCGGGTTCTTGCGGGGGCCGCGGCTGACGTGCAGCGGCCCGTCGGTCCCGCGCCAGGCCGGATCGCCGCCGTGCCCCATGTCGTGCCAGTTCTCCATGCGCCTGAAGTAGGGCAGCACGTCTGCATAGGACCAGCCACGCGCGCCGGTTTCCTGCCAGTGGTCGAAATCCATCGCGTGCCCGCGCACGTAGACCATGCCGTTGATCGAGGACGACCCGCCGATCACCTTGCCCCGCGGACAGGCCAGCCGCCGCCCGCCCAGATGCGGCTCGGGCTCGGACCGGTAACCCCAGTCATAGGTCTTCATGTTCATCGGATAGCTGAGGGCCGCGGGCATCTGGATGAAGGGGCCAGCGTCCGACCCGCCATGTTCGATCACGATGACCTTGCGCCCGGCCTCGGCCAGCCGGTAGGCCATCGCGCAGCCCGCCGACCCCGCCCCCACGATCACGAATTCCGCCTGCATGGCCCGCCTCTTCTTCCTTCCGTGATTCCGGGCCGGGTCAAGGAGGCGAAGCCCCGTGCGCAGCACGGCCTGTCCTTGACGCGGCGCGGAATCGCACCCTCACAATCGTCGAGGTGTCCTGAGCCACGGCATGTGGGCTCAGGCACCTCTCGGCAAAACTTCAATCCGTTCCCGCCCGCGGGCGGCCCGGCTTCTCGGGCTCGCGCCGCAACGGGCGCCAGGCATGTCGTGCGCGTCAGCGCGCATCGGGATCACGCCCGGTCAGAACGGCGCCTCGACGTCGTCCATCCGCACGAAGACCGACTTCAGCTGGCTGTAATGTTCAATTGCCGCCTTCGAATTCTCGCGCCCGACACCGGACATCTTGGACCCGCCGAAAGGCGCCTCGACCGGCGCATCGTTGTAGGTGTTGATGTAGCAGGTGCCGGCCTGAAAGGCCGCAGCGACGCGATGCGCGCGCCCGAGGTCGCGCGTGAAGACCCCGGCGGCGAGGCCGAACTCGGTGTCGTTGGCCCGCGCCAGCACCTCGGCCTCGTCGTCGAAATCGAGCACCGCCATGACCGGGCCGAAGATCTCTTCCCGCGCGATCGTCATGTCGTCGGTGACGTCCGCGAACACGGTGGGTTGCAGGTAGTACCCGTCGCGGTCGATCCGGGCCCCGCCGGTCACAAGGCGCGCGCCCTCGGCGCGGCCTTTCTCGATGTAATCCAGCACGATGTTCATCTGCCGCTCGGACACCATCGGGCCGAAGCTGGTGGCGGGGTCCATCGGATCGCCGATCACCGCATTGTCCAGCCGCTCGGCCAGCCGCGTCAGGAATTTCTCTTTGATGGCGCTGTGCACGAAGACCCGCGTGCCGTTGGAGCAGACCTGCCCGGAGCTGTAGAAGTTGCCCAGGATCGCACCGCCGACCGCGTTGTCGATATCGGCGTCGTCAAAGACGATCAGGGGCGACTTGCCGCCCAGTTCCATGGTGACGTGCTTGATCCCCGCGGCGGCGGCGGCATAGACCTTGCGCCCCGTGGGCACCGAACCGGTCAGCGAGACCTTGTCGACGCGCGGGTCGGAAACAAGCGCCGCGCCCACGTCTCCCATGCCCTGCACCACGTTGTAGAGCCCGGCAGGCAGCCCCGCCTCGCAGAGGATCTCGGCCACCTTGAGAGCGCAGAGCGGGGTCGTCTCGGAGGGTTTGAAGATCATCGCGTTGCCGCAGGCGAGCGCGGGCGCACCCTTCCAGCAGGCGATCTGCGTGGGATAGTTCCAGGCGCCGATCCCGACGCAGACCCCCAGCGGTTCGCGGCGGGTATAGACCCAGTTTTCACCCAGCTGGATATGCTCGCCCGTCAGGGTCGCGGCCATGCCACCGAAGTATTCCAGCGCATCGGCTCCCGATGTCGCATCCGCCACGCTGGTTTCCTGGTACGGCTTGCCGGTATCGAAGGTCTCCAGCACCGACAGGTCGTGGTTGCGGTCGCGCATGATGTCGGCCGCGCGGCGCAGGATGCGGCCGCGTTCGGTGCCGGTCATCGCGGCCCATTCAACCTGCGCCCTGCGCGCCGCGGTGATCGCCTGTTTGACGATAGCCGGGGTCGCGGCGTGCAGGGTGGCAATCTTCTCGCCGGTCGCGGGATAGATCACCGGGATCTCCGTGCCCGCCTTTTCCTCGACGTAGGCGCCGTCGATGAAATGGCTGGCTGGCGGTTGCGTCTCATAGGGCATGTCGGCTCTTTCCTGATGTGCGTGCAGGTGTATTTTTGGAACAATGAAGTCCCGGGGCGGTCATTCCCCGCGAGGGAAGCGCTTGCTTTCCTCGAGGATGTTCAGGTCCATGTGGTTGCGCATGTACTGCTCGGACGCGCGACGCAGCGGCTGATAGTCCCAAGGGTAGTAACCGCCTTCGCGCAGTGCCTCGTAGACCACCCAGCGGCGGGCCTGGCTCTTGCGCACGTCGGCGTCGAAGGCCTCGAGGTCCCAGCGGCCCGCGGCTTCGATGCGGAACCGTTCCAGCGTGTCGGCATGCGCCGGGTCTTCCGCGAGGTTCGTCAGTTCGTGGGGGTCGCTGTCGAGGTCGAAGAGCTGCTCGGGGTCGATGGCGCAGTTGGTATATTTCCACCGGCCCTGCCGCAGCGCCACCATGGGCGATTGCGATGCCTCGGCGGCGTATTCCATCGCCACGGGTTCCGCCCGGTCGGCGCCCTGCCCCAGCGGCACAAGGCTCTGCCCGGTGGTCCAGGGCATGACGTCGTCCATGCTGACCCCCGCCAGGTCGCACAGTGTCGGGCAGACATCGATGTTGCTGACCGGGGTGACGTTCAGGCCCGGCTCCATCTGCGGCGCCGCGATCATCATCGGCACCCGCGACGATCCCTCGAAGAAGGACATCTTGAACCAGAGCCCCCGCTCGCCCAGCATGTCGCCATGGTCGGAGACGAAGAGGACGATCGCTGCCTGCCGGGTGTCCTCCAGCGTCTGCAGGATCTCCCCGATCTTGTCGTCGAGATAGCTGATGTTGGCGAAATAGGCCCGGCGGGAGCGGCGGATGTCATCCTCGGTGATGTCGAACTCGCGCCAGTTGTTGGCATCGAAGATGCGCTGCGAATGCGGATCGTGGTCGGCGTAGTCCATCGCGGGCACGGTCGGCAGCAGATGTTCGCAGTCCTCGTATAGATCCCAGTACTTGCGCCGCGCGACGTAGGGATCGTGCGGGTGGGTAAAGCTGGCGGTCAGGCACCATGGCCGCGTGTCGCCCCCGCGCGCGTATTCGTAGATCTGGCGCACGGCGTTGTAGGCGACGTCGTCATCGTATTCCATCTGGTTGGATGTCTCCGCCACCCCTGCCCCGGTGACCGACCCCATGTTGTGATACCACCAGTCGATCCGCTCGCCCGGTTTGCGGTAGTCTGGGGTCCAGCCGAAGTCGGCGGGGTAGATGTCGGTGGTGAGCCGTTCTTCGAACCCGTGCAGCTGGTCGGGGCCGACGAAGTGCATCTTGCCCGACAGGCAGGTCCGGTATCCCGCCCGGCGCAGGTGGTGCGCGTAGGTCGGGATGGAAGAGGCGAATTCCGCCGCGTTGTCGTAGACGCCGGTTGCCGACGGCAGTTGCCCGGACATGAAGGCCGCCCGCCCCGGCGCACAGAGCGGCGAGGCGGTATAGGCGTTGCGGAACCGCGTGGAGCGTGCCGCGAGCCGCTTGAGGTTCGGGGCGTGTAGCCAGTCGGCAGGGCCGTCGGGGAACAGCGTGCCGTTCAGCTGATCCACCATCAGGATGAGGATATTCGGTCGGGTCATGTGCTCGCCTTCAACAGCAGGTCCAGGGTGGAAAGCGCGCTTTCGCGCGCGATGTCGGGCCGCCCGTCCCTTGAAAGGGCGGCGCGCAGGTAGAGCCCGTCGATCAGGGCGGCGAGGGTATCGGCGTCGGCCTGCGGCCGGGTGCTGATCCCGCGCAGCGCATGGGTCAGGTTGGACCGGAGCCGGCGCTGGTAGATGCGGAGCAAACGGCGGGTTTCCGGCTGGGTCCGAGAGGCGGCGTAGAGCGTCATCCAGGCGGAGACCGTATCGGGTGCGAAGCAGGTCTCGTCGAAGCTCGCCTCTATGATCGCCACCGCCCGGGCCTTGCCGCCCCCTGCCCCGGCAAGACGTTTGCCGACCTCTTCCTTGTACTCCGCAAGGATGTGGCGCATCGCCGCGAGAAAGATCTGGTCCTTGCCGCCGAAATAGTGGTGCGCCAGTGCCGTGGACATGCCAGCGCGGCGTGCGATCTGGCCCACGGTCACGTCAAGCGAATGCGCGGCACCGATCTCGGCGATGGTCGCCTCGACCAGTGCGGAGCGGCGGATCGGTTCCATTCCGACTTTGGGCATGGGGATTCGACCTTTCGGTTGGTACTGTCCCTTCCTAAAGGCGAGTTTATTGACCCGTCAATCAATTAACCGCCGCCGGGGCGGCTTCAGACCTTGGTCTGGTACTTGATGGGGGTGATTTCCCGCTTCAGCATCGCTTCGCGCCAGGTGATGAAGGTCACCGAACCGAGAATGACGAAACCGCCCAGCACGACCCAGATGTCGACCGGTTCCGCGAAGGCGACAGCGCCCAGCGCCGTGGCCCAGACAAGCTGGAGAAACGTGACCGGCTGGGTCACCATGACCGGCGCCTCGGCAAAGGCGAGCGTCATCGTGTAGTGCCCCGCCGTCGCGAAGACCGCGACCGCCGTGAGCAGCATCAGCTCCCGCCCCGTGGGGGCGATCCAGACCGGCAGCGCGAAGGGCGCAAGCCCGATCGTGACGAAGATCGACATCATGGCGACCACGAGCGCCGGACGCACCTCGTCTGCGAGGACCTTGGCAAGCAGATACGACCCGGCAAAGACGACCGCTGCCGCCAGCATCGCAAGATGGCCGGGGCTGACCTCGCGAAAGCCGGGGCGCAGGATGATCGCGGCCCCCGCCAGTCCGAGAAGGACCGCGATGATCCGTCGCGCGGCCAGCTTCTCCCCGAGGAAAAGGGCCGCGCCGATGGTCACGTAGATGGGCGCCAGGTAGTTGAGGGCGGTCAGTTCGGCGATCGAGATCCGGGGCATGGCGAAGAACCACAGGATCACGCCCAGCGCGTGGCACAGCCCCCGAATGCCGAAGAGCGACCACTGGCGTCCCGTCGGGCGCGCCCGCAGGAGCGTCCCGATGGCGGGCAGCAGAAAGATCAGCCCGATGCCGTACCGGATGAACGCCGCCTCCGCCGAGGGCAGGCGCGGCCCCATGTACTTTACCAGTGCCGTCACGGCGAGAAAGCAGAAGCCGGTGATGAGCATCCAGAAGATACCGATCAAGGGACGATGGGGGCGCGGGCTTGTCATGGCGCGACCATGGCCCCGCCGGGGGCCGAGGGCAAGGTCACATCAGCAGCAGCCTGAGCGCGATCGCCCACATGGTCAGCGCGATGACCGCGTCGAGAACCTGCCAGCTGCGCGGGTTGGCGAAAAGCGGGCCGAGCAGCCGGGCGCCGAAGCCCAGCGAGAAGAAGAAACAGAAGCTGGCCAGAACCGCACCGGCCCCGAAGGCGAGCCTGTCCGGATACTGGGCCGAGATCGATCCCAGCAGGACGACGGTGTCGAGATAGACATGTGGATTGAGCCATGTCAGCGCCAGTAGCGTGAGGATCGTGGCCCCCAGCCCGGCCCCGTCGCCGCCCGCGACGGCGAGGGCCGCGCCGCCCCGCCAGGCGGACAGGGCGTTCTGCGCGCCATACCAAATGAGAAACGCCGCGCCGCCGTAGCGCATCAGGGGCTCGAACCACGGCAGATGCTCCGCCAGCCCGCCGAAACCGGCCACCCCCGCGGCGATCAGCACGGCGTCGGACAGCGCGCAGGTCATGCAGACCCAGAACACATGCGCCTGCCGCAGCCCCTGCCGCAGGACGAATGCGTTCTGCGCACCGATGGCCAGGATCAGCGTGAGGCTGAGCGCGAAACCGGGGAGAAATGAGGACATCGTGGAAAACCTGATGTGATTGCGCCGCTTGACTAGCGCCGGGGGTGAAATTACGCAAATTAATCCCTGTAACTTATGTTAAGAATTTTTAATGCCCCTCGATCCGCACCAGCTTGCCGCGCTTTCAGCGGTTCTACGCACCGGCAGCTTCGACGCCGCGGCGGCGGCACTGGGGTCACGCCCTCGGCGGTGTCGCAGCGGATCAAGGCGCTGGAGGAGAATGTCGGCACGACCCTCGTTCACCGCGGTCAGCCTTGTACCGGAACGCCCACCGGCACCCGGCTGGCCCGCCATGCGGAGGACGTGGCCCTGCTCGAAGCGGCGGCACTGGCCAACGTGGCCGGACGCACTGCCGCCACGCCCCGCGTGTCGCTGGCCGTTCCAGCGGACAGCCTCGCCACATGGCTGATCCCTGCGCTGGCACAGGTCGATGGGCTGCTGTTCGACCTTGCGCTGGACGATCAGGACACGTCGGACGACTGGTTGCGGCGGGGCGAGGTCAACGCGGCGGTGACCGGCAACGCCCGCGCGGCGCCCGGCTGCGACGTGTATCCGCTGGGCAGCCTGCGCTACGTGGCGACCGCCAGCCCCGCCTTCATGGCGCGGCATTTCGCGAGCGGCGTTTCGCTTGACGCGCTGGCGGCGGCGCCGGTGCTGGTGTTTAATCCCAAGGATCGGCTCCAGCATCGCTGGGCGGAAGCGCGGGGCGCGACCCGCTTCAACCCGCCGGTACACCACCTGCCGTCGAGCCATGGCTTCGTCGACGCGGCGTTGGGCGGGCTCGGTTGGGGGATGAACCCGGTGGCGCTGGTGCAAGACCACCTTGCGCGCGGCGACCTCGTGACGCTGCTGCCCGACACACCGCTGGACGTGCCGCTCTACTGGCAGGTCACGCGGGTGATGGACCCTGCCCTGAAACCTCTGACAGACGCGGTGAGAAAAATCGCAGCAGACCGCTTGCACCCGCCGCGCCGAAAGACCATGTCACAAAACGTACACATGTGAGTGATCCGGCTATGAAACTTCTGGCGCATCCCACCCGTGCCTCTAAATAACACGCAGCACCAAAGGACACGCCATGCTGGATAACAACAAAAAGATCGAAGTCAGCGCCGAGCAACTCGAAGTGATCGAGTCCGCGCTGCACACCCAGTCCAAGATTCTGAACGTTCAGGCCGAAGCGGGCGGAGATGCCGCGCGCCGGCGGCTGAACGAGGTGAAGCGCCTGTTGGCCCAACTGTCACAGCACAAACCGGCCGCGCAGGACCAGAGGTGCAGCCGCGGCGGCCTTGGATGGTTCAGGGCGGCCCGCAGCGTCGAGTAACCCCGCCGCACGAGTCCCTAACATGAAAAAACCGCCCCCGAGAGGGCGGTTTTTTGTTGATCCATCCTGTCGGAACCGAGCCCGTCAGCCGTTGAGCGCTTCCATGACCTCGTCGGAGGCTTCGAAGTTGGTGGTCACCCGCTGGACATCGTCGTCATCCTCCAGCGCGTCCACGAGCTTCATCAGCTTTTCCATGTTCTCGAGGTCCATTTCCGTGGTGGTCGTCGGGCGCCAGACCAGCTTGGTGGATTCGGATTCGCCCAGTTCCGCCTCCAGCGCCGTGGACACCTCGTTGAGGTCGGTATCCGCGCACCAGATGATGTGCCCTTCCTCGGAGCTCTCGACGTCTTCCGCGCCGGCCTCGATGGCGGCCATCATGACAGTGTCCGCATCCCCCGCGGACGCGGGATAGGTCACCTGCCCCTTGCGGTCGAACATGAAGCCCACCGACCCCGTCTCGCCGAGGTTGCCGCCGTTCTTGGTGAAGGTCGACCGCACGTTCGAGGCAGTGCGGTTGCGGTTGTCGGTCATAGCTTCGACGATCACCGCCACCCCGTTGGGGCCGTAACCCTCGTAGCGGATTTCCTCGTAATCCTCGCCGTCCTGAACCGTTGACTTCTTGATCGCGCGGTCGATCACGTCCTTGGGCACGGAAACCGCCTTGGCTTCCTTCACCGCCAGACGCAGGCGGGGGTTCTTGTCCGGATCGGGGTCGCCCATCTTGGCTGCGACCGTGATTTCCTTGGACATCTTGGAAAACACCTTGGCGCGAACCGAATCCTGCCGGTTCTTGCGGTGCTGGATGTTTGCCCACTTGGAATGGCCTGCCATGAAAACCTCATGTTCGATGAAAGCTGATATCGCGCCTCTATAAAACAGGCCACTGTCCCGGACAAGCCACAGCACCGGCCCGCCGCAGCTTTGCCAGCCACCGTCGATCAAGGCCGCTTTCCCGGCCCCCTCATCCAAGCTACACGGGTCTCATGACAACAGATCAGATCATCCTCTTCACCCTTTTCGGCGCCGTGTTCGGCCTCCTGCTCTGGGGGCGGTTCCGCTATGATCTCGTGGCCTTCGCCGCCCTGATGGCGGGCGTCGTGCTGGGCGTGGTCCCAAGCGAAACCGCCTTCGCGGGGTTCGGCCACCCGGCAACACTGGTGGTCGCGCTGGTGCTCGTGGTCTCGGCCGGGCTCGTGCGGTCGGGGGCGGTTCACCTCATCACCCGCACGCTTGTCGATTCCTCGCGGTCACTGGGCGCCCACATCACCCTGATGGGGGCCCTGGGCGGTGTCCTGTCGGCCTTCATGAACAATGTGGCGGCCCTTGCATTGCTGATGCCGGTGGACATCCAGACCGCGCGCAAGGCCGGGCGCAAACCGGGGCTGAGCCTCATGCCGCTGAGCTTTGCCACCATCCTCGGCGGGATGGCGACGCTGATCGGCACGCCACCCAACATCATCATCGCCAGCATCCGGCAGGAATCGCTGGGCGCGCCCTTTCGCATGTTCGATTTCGCACCGGTGGGCGGGCTGGCCGCGATTGCGGGCCTCGCCTTTGTCGCGCTGATCGGCTGGCGGCTGATCCCCGCGCGGGACGATGCGACGCTCGACCCCGAGGACATCTCGCAGTACATCGCCGAACTGACGGTGCCCGAGGGCAACAAGCAGATCGGCAATCGCCTGTCCGAACTGTTCGAAACGGCGGAGAAATCGGACGTCGCCATTCTGGGTCTGATCCGCGACGGCAAGCGCCGCTACGGCCAGTCGCGCAACGTGGTCCTGCAGGCGGGCGATGCGCTGGTACTCGAAGCGACGCCGGATGCGCTCGACGAATTCCGCACCACGCTCGACCTGGCCCTGGCCGACGAGAACCGGGAGGAACAGCTCAGGGCGGGTGGCGAAGGAGTCGAGATCATCGAGGTGGTGGTGCCCGAGAACACACGCCTGACCGGACGCACCGCGCAGACGGTCGGGCTGGCCTGGCGGCAGCGCACGATCCTGCTGGGCATCTCGCGCAAGGGACGCAAGATCACGTCGTCCCTGCGCACCACCGTGATCCAGCCGGGCGACATCCTGCTGCTGCTCGTGCCGCGCGAAACGGCGGCCCATGTCACCGACTGGCTGGGCGTGCTGCCCCTCGCGGACCGGGGACTGACCGTGACCGACAATGCCAAGGTCTGGGTGGCCATCGGCCTGTTCGGCGGTGCCGTGATCGCGGCCAGCCTCGGGCTGATCTACCTGCCCATCGCGCTGGGGCTGGTCGTGGTGGCCTTTGTCCTGACCCGCATTGTGCCGCTCTCCGAACTCTACACCCACATCGAATGGCCGGTGGTCGTGCTTCTGGGCTCGATGATCCCGCTGGGTGCGGCGCTGGAAACCTCGGGCGGGACGGAATTGATCGCGGGCGCGCTGGTGTCCCTGACCGAAGGGATGGCCCCATGGTTGGTGCTGACAGTGCTGATGGTGGTCACCATGTCGTTGTCGGACGTGCTGAACAACACGGCCACGACCATCGTGGCCGCGCCGGTGGGCATCCAGATGGCGCAGTCGCTGAACGTCTCGCCGGACCCGTTCCTGATGGCCGTCGCGGTGGCAGCGTCATCGGCGTTTCTCACCCCGATCGGGCACAAGAACAACACGCTGATCCTCGGGCCCGGGGGCTATTCCTTCGGCGACTACTGGCGCATGGGCCTGCCGCTCGAGATCATCGTGGTCGCCGTGTCGATCCCCGCGATCCTGTTCTTCTGGCCCCTATGATCCACCCGCGAACGCGAAAGGGGCGCACGGTTTCCCGTGCGCCCCGAGCTTCGACCGGATGATCCGGATCAGACCTCGATCAGGTCCTCTTCCTCTTCGGTCTCTTCCAGTTCCTCTTCCTCGTCCAGTTCGACCGTCATCAGCCCCATCACGTCTTCCAGCGTGATCTCGCTGTCGTCGGCGCCATCGGCCGGGTCGAAGGAAGGATCGTCGCTGGCGCTGACGCCCAGAACTTCGCCGGAACCGGTTTCGGAGTCGACCACGAGGCGCATGCCGGCAAAGTCGATGTCTTCGAAGTTGACCGGGCCGCTGTCGGACCAGAGCGTGAAGTTCGTCTGGCTGACGACCCCTTCCGCACTGTCCGCGACCTGACCGAATTGCAGACCCACGTCGTAGGGCTGATCGACCCCGGCGCCGTTGGGCAGCGCGGTGACGTTGTCGGCCTCGGTCTGGACATCGGTCAACTGGTAGCCCGGCGCATTCTCGTCCGGGAAGAAGTTGAGCGAGTCGAGTTCGCTGTCGTCGGTCAGGTTGAAGAACAGACCGTCGATGTCCGTGGGCGCACCGTCATACCCGGTCTGGCTGATGCTGACAAACAGCTGACCCTGCAGATCCTGCGTGACGGAGATGTCGATCTGGCCGTCGTCGCCCATCGTGTAGTGATAGGTGACCTTGCCGTCATCCGGTTCTTCGGGCGTGGTCGGTTCTTCGGGCTCTTCGCTGCCCTTGGTGCCGCAGGAGCCCTTGCCGGCGCCATCGGAGCCTTTGCCCGTGCCGTCGGAGCCCTTGCCGGTGCCATCCGAGCCTTTGCCCGTGCCGTCGGAGCCTTTGCCCGTGCCGTCAGAGCCCTTGCCGGTGCCGTCGGAACCGTTGCCAGTGCCGTCGGAGCCTTTGCCCGTGCCGTCGGAGCCTTTGCCGGTGCCGTCAGAGCCTTTGCCCGTGCCGTCGGAGCCTTTGCCAGTGCCGTCGGAACCTTTGCCAGTGCCATCGGAGCCCTTGCCGGTGCCGTCGGAACCCCACGACCAGCCCTTGCCGGTGCCGTCAGAACCCTTGCCCGTGCCGTCGGAGCCTTTGCCGGTCCCGTCTGAGCCCTTGCCGGTGCCGTCATGACCGTTGAACCACTTGTCGAACTTGTCGGCGAAATGGGACTTGCCGAAATGATCTGAGAGATGATTGTCGTACCACTTCGCGAACTTCGATCCCTCGACGCCGCCGTTGTGATAGGAATCTCCCCCGCAGGCGTCGCTGCCGGATCCCTTGCCGGTCGCGTCTGCGCTCTTGCCCGTGCCGTCGGATGCCTTGCCGCTGCCCTTGCCGGTCCCGTCGGACGCCTTGCCGCTGCCCTTGCCCGTGCCGTCGGAACCCTTGCCGCTGCCGTTGAACCAGTCGAACGACTTGCCGGACCCATCCGACCCCTTGCCGGTGCCGTCAGACCCTTTGCCGGTCCCGTCGGAGCCGTGCCCCCAGGTGTTGCCGAACCACTTGTTGGTGTGGCTGTTGCTGTTCCACGTGCTCTTCGTGTGGGATTTCCCCCAAGAACCGAAACTCGAGAATCTGAATGTCATATCCGCTTCCTTCAAATCGTAACTGGACAACGCTCAAGGGCGTGCCAAATGGGTTCGGCGCGCGGGCTGGTTTCCTGAACGTCAGGCGATGGGAATTTCTATCCCGACTGCCTTGTACCGGACAAACATTTTGACATTTTTCGCCTTGTTTTACTGGTTAAGGGCGCCATCCGGGAAACAGTCGGGAAGTCCCTCGAATGATTGTTCCGCCCTGCCGACCAATGGCGCCGGCGCGCTTCCGAATCAGTGCGCGACCCGCCCTGCCCGCGCCATATTGTGAACACGAAGCGCTGGTATGGGCGGTCGGAGGGTACAACCTGACAGGACCGTTTCATGACCGATACCGCCGGCACCACCACGCGCGACCACATCGTCCGGACCGCCGAAGCCTTCTTTGACCGACCGGTCGAGGACGTGACCGCACCGGGCGGCGAAAGCCGTTCGAGCTTTCGGTTGCGGATCGGCGGCCGCAGCCTGATCGCGACCCTGCGCCCCAATTTCCGCCGCACCCATCTGGAGGCCCACGTGCTGCGCGAACTGGGAGAGCACTGCGACGATCTGCCGGTCTGCCTCGGGGTGTCGGGAGAAGTGATGTTCCAGTCCGACGTGGGATCCCGGCGGCTGAACACGCTGATCGCCGCCGTGGACAAGAGCCGCAGGATCGACCTTGCCGCCGAGGCCGTGGCGGCGCTTTTCAGGATCCACGCGGCGGCCCGCAAGACGAAACTGCACGAGATCATGCCACACCTCGGCGCGACCGAATCCTGGGTGGAGACCTTCATCGGCGGGATCGACCAGTTGGAGGAACTGACCGGCGGGATCTCGAACGACTTCGACCGCAACGCCGCCTGCGCGGCGGTGGCCGTGACCGGCTACCAGTTCGTCAAGTGGGACTGCCGTTCAGGCAACGCGGCCCTCGGTGACGACGACCGACTGCGCTGGTTCGATTTCGAATATGCCGGGATGCGTCACGGGGCGGAGGATTTCGCATGGCTGATCGGGGACGAGGCGTGGCCGGTCGAACCGGACCGGATGGTGGACATGATGATCGACGCCTTCGACCCATCCTGCGGCATCCCGCTGGATGAATACATGCACTACCTCGCCATCTACATGACCTTTCACGCGACGCAGCGCCTGAACCTCGTCGCCCGCGAAGCGAAGAAACGCGGCTGGGCCAGCAAGCAGCATATCCGCAGGTTTGACGACGCGGGGCGCAACCCCGCGTTTGCCGTCCATATCGCAGAGGTGGGGGCCTACTTCTCGGATCAGACGACCCTGACCGCGCCGCTTACCCGCAACTTCCTCGCCGCCCGCGACGGCTTTGCCGAGATCCTGAAGGAACGGCTGGAGAAACGCAGCGCCTAGAAGAGAAACGGGATCGCGAGGCTCGCCACGACGGACATCAGCAGGTTCAGAGGCCCGCCGATGCGCAGGAAGTCGGTGAAGCGATAGCCGCCCGGACCGTAGACCAGCGTGTTGGTCTGGTATCCGATCGGCGTTGCAAAGGCGCAGGACGCCGCGATCATCACCGCCACGACCAGCGGGCGTGGGTCCAGCCCCAACGCCGTCGCCAGCGAAATCGCGATCGGTGTCATGATGACTGCCACCGCGTTGTTGGACACGACCTCTGTCAGCAGCGTCGTCAGCAGGAAGACGGCAAAGATCACGGCCCCGGGCGGCAGGGTCGCCAGCGTCGGGGCGATCCCGTCGACGATGAGCGCGATGGCACCGGAATTCTGCAGCCCCGCCCCCACCGCGAGCATGGCAAAGATCAGCGCGAGCAACCGACCGTCGACAAAGGAGAAGGCTTCTTCGGCGTCGATACAGCCGGTCACCAGCACCAGCGCCACGGCGATCACCGCCAGAAGCAGGATCGGGGCGACGTTCAGCGCCGCCAGCACGACGATCCCGATCAGCGCGCCGATGGCGATGGGCGCGTGTCCCCGGCGAAAAGCGCGTGCGGACGGCGTACTTACATCGACCATGTCCATGTCGGCCGCCAGCCGCTGGATGTCTTCCGGGGCCCCCTCCAGAAGCAGCGTATCGCCGACCTTGACGATCAGGTCGTCGAGCTGGCGCCCGATGTTCTGGTTGCGGCGGTGAACCGCCAGCGGATAGACGCCATACCGCCGGCGCAGGCGCATGGACCCAAGCGAGCGGCCCACCATGCGGCATCCCGGCGTGATGAGCACCTCGACTGTGCGTGTTTCCACGGCCGAAAGCTGGTCGACCCGTTTGAGTTCCTTGTTCTTCTGCAGGCTGAGCAGTTCCGTCATCTCGGTCCGCAGGACCACCCGGTCCCCCACCTGCAATTCGACCCCCTGCAACGCGCGGCGCAGCGACTGATCGCCGCGGATCACGTCGATCAGGCGCACGCCCTCGCGCTTGAACAGGTTCACGTCCAGCACCTCGCGACCGATCAGGTTGCTCTCGGGCGGGATCACCGCTTCGGTGAAGAATTTCATCTTGGACCGGTCGCTGAGCATCGTGGCCATGCTGTCGCGATCGGGCAGCAGCTTGCGACCCAGCAGCCCCATGTAGAGCAGGCCCGTGACGCAAACCACGAGGCCGATCGGCAGGATCTCGAAGATGCCGAAGGGCGCAAGCCCCTGTGACCGCGCCACGCCGTCCACCAGCAGGTTCGTCGAGGTGCCGATCAGCGTGAGCGATCCGCCCATGATCGCCGCGTAGCTGAGCGGGATCAGCAGTTTCGACGCCTTGGCGCCCAGCGTCTTGCTGAGCTGTACCACGACCGGAATCATGACCACCACCACCGGCGTGTTGTTCATGATCGCGGAAGCGCCCATGACCGAAAGAATGACACCCACCACCGCGGACTTGGGATGGCTGCGGGCGTAGCGTTCGGCGGTCTGCGTGAGCACGTCCAGAGCCCCGGTGCGTACCAGCGCGCCCATCACGATGAACATCGCGGCGATGGTCCACGGGGCGGAATTGGACAGCACCGCCTGCGCGTCCTCGTAGGGCAGCACACCGATCGCCAGCAAGGTCGCGGCCCCCGCGATCGCGACCACCTCGGTCGGGAAGGATTCACGCAGGAACAGCACGAACATGATCACGACGACGGTCAGCGTCAGAACGGCACTTTCGGTGGGTGAAAAACTCAGGAAGTTCAGCAAGGTGTTGCAACCTTTTGATGGATCATCGGGCACTGTGATCCAACACGCGGCGCCCTGCAAGCGCGCGTGGAGTCTCGGTGTGGAATGGGTGCCGAAACGGCACAGGCGGTGGGGCTCAGGGCGCGCTTTGCTGCAACGTGCCACCCGTCCGGACGGGAACCACCCGCGTGGCCCGACCGGTGCGGTCGTCCGTCTCGATGTAGATGCCCGAAAGCGTCGCCTCGCCGTTCGCGGGAACGAACCGTTCCTTCGGCATGCCGGTGATGAACCGCCGCAGCGGCTCCGTCTTTTCCATCCCGATGACGGAATGGTAGTCGCCGCACATGCCCGCGTCGGTCATGTAGGCGGTACCACCGGGCAGGATCATCGCATCCGCCGTTGGCACATGGGTGTGGGTGCCCACCACCAGCGACGCCCGCCCGTCGCACCAGTGGCCCATCGCCATCTTCTCCGACGTCGCCTCGCAGTGGAAATCCACGATGACGGCTTGTGCCAGCCCGCCGGGCGGATGGGTCTTCAGCACCGGCTCCAGCGCCGAGAAGGGATCGTCGAAGGGCCGCTTCATGAAAACCTGCCCGAGCGCCTGCGTGACCAGCACTTTCTTGCCGTTGCGCGCCGAGAACAGGCGCGCGCCCCGGCCCGGCGCGGACTTGGAAAAGTTCAGCGGCCGGATGATACGCGGCTCCTGCTCGATGAAACTGAGCATGTCCTTTTGGTCGAAGGCATGGTCGCCCAGCGTCAGGCAGTCGGCGCCGGCATCCAGCAGCAGCTTGGCATGCGCGCCCGACAGGCCCATGCCGCCGGTCGCGTTCTCGCCGTTCACGACGATGAAGTCGAGTTTCCAGTCCGTCCGCAGGCGGTCGAGGTTTTCGGTGATGGCACGGCGCCCAGCGCGGCCCATCACATCGCCGAGAAAGAGTATGTTCATACCCCTGCGATAGGCCTACACGGTGCCGAGGGCAAGGGCCAGCGCCGCCCTACCCCTCGACCGCCTGTCCGAATACGGCGATCGACGCGGCAAGGATCGCCAGACCGCCAAAGCCCGCGGCGCGCGCCCTGTCGCCGCGCCGGACAGCGGCCAGCGCGGCAACGGCGCACTGCAGGGCGTAGTAGACCGCGAAAGCACGTGAGGCGAGGCTGATAATCCGGAACACGTCCGTCGCCCAGGTGAGCGCCACCCCTGTCGCCGTCAGGATCGCATAGCCGGCCCGGGGCCGGATGCGCCCCGCCGACAGTTCGGACATCAGCCCGCCGGAGCCGCTGGTATCGGCCACCGCCGCGCTGAACTGCGCCGCGAGCGCGGCCACCACCAGCAGCAGCGGCAGGATCGGGGTGATCACCCCCATCATGTCCACGATAGCCGTTTCGCTGAAAGCCAGCTGGTCGCGCCGGAAGGTAAAGCCGATCAGCAGGATATAGGTCAGGTAGATCGCCGACGACAGCCACTGCGCCCATTTCATCGACCGCACCCGCGTTTCGGTGTCGTAGGTCGCGCCGAGATAGCGGGAGGTTTCGAAACCCTGAACGGTCACGATCAGGCCGAAACCGAGGGTGATCGCGCCCCAGCCGGTCACGCCGGTCTCGAGAAAGACCAGCCCGCCCCGCGCCGCCTTGTCACCAAAGAAGAAGCCCAGTCCGACCAGCAGACCGGCGATGATGGCCAGCTTGATGCTGACGGAAAGGTACTCCATCGCCTCGAGCGAGCGGAACCCGCTGGTCCAGCCGACACCGCAGATGATGGCATAGACCGCCGTCGTGACGGATCGGGCAAAGATCGGATCGTCGAAGCGGGTCAAGCTGACGGCGAATGCACCGAAGAGATTGAGGTAATAGGCCACGGACACGATGTAGGCGAACGCCAGCGCCCAGGAGGCGACGGTTTCGATCCCGTCCGGCCACGGGGCATCGCGGGCGTCGGCCGCGCGCATGTTGTAGCGTATGGCACCGCCCAGCAGGTAGCTGCCAAGGCAGAGCGCTGCCATGACGGCAGGTGCATAGGCGCCGTAGGCGTTGGTCAGGATCGGCCCCAGCACCAGAAAGCCGCTGCCGATGATGGAGGCCAGCGGCGTGGTCATCGCCCGCCAGATGGCCGAGGACCGCAGGCGCGGCCACCACAGGATCGCGGAGGCAGCGGCGACGGCGGCGAAGATCAAGAGATTGAGCAGCATGAGGGCGACCGGACATTCCGCAGGGCGGTCCCTGCGGCGTGTTCTTGAACCCGGTTTTCGGCTGATGCAATCCCCCGCGGGGTCGCCCCCTGTCGCGGTCCCTGCCCTGCCCGGTCCGCGCGCGGCCTGTCCGGTTCAGCCGGAGATCTCGATCACGCCGGCTTCGGTCACGATGAGGTCCAGCCGCTCGTCGGTGGGTTCGAGCGGCAGGTCATCCACCTCCTGCCCCGCAAACGCAAAGCCGATGGCCATCGTCGGACGCCGGTCGCGCAGCATCTGCAGCGTGCGATCGTAGAAGCCGCCGCCATAGCCAAGCCGACCGCCCGCGCGATTGAACGCCAGCAGGGGCACGATCAGGATCTCGGGTTCGAAGAATGCCGGCAGCGCCGGGATCAGCGCCCCGAAGGCGCCCGGGACCATTTCTGTTCCCGGCTGCCAGGAGGCGAATTTCAGCGGCTGTGCTGCCGCCTCGATCACCGGCACGCCCACCTGTCCGTGGGCCGCCGCCTCGGCCATGGCCGGCGTCGGGTCGATTTCCGTCCGGATCGGCATGAAACCTGACAGCGGCACACCGCGATAGCCTGCCAGCACTTCGCTGAGGTAGCCTGCCTGCGCGGCGGTCGCGCTGTCGTAAAGCGGCTTGCGCCGGGCGAAGGCGGCCTTGCGCGCCGCCGCCTTGACCGCTGCCAGATCGGTCACAGAAGCACCGCCGCCGCCAGTCCGAGAAAGGCGAAGAAGCCCACGACGTCCGTCACCGTGGTGACGAAGGCCCCCGAGGCGAGCGCCGGGTCCACACCGACCTTCTCGAGCAGCACCGGGATCCCGGTGCCAGCCAGCCCGGCGATCACCATGTTGATCACCATGGCCGCCGCGATCACGTAGCCCAGCGCGGGCGAGCCGAACCAGACCAGTCCCACGATCCCCATGACAACCGCGAACACCGCGCCGTTGATCAGCCCGACCGCGCATTCGCGGCGGATGACCCGCCAGACGTTCGACCCCGTGAGGTCCTTGGTCGCGATGGCCCGCACCGCCACGGTCAGGCTCTGGGTGCCCGCGTTGCCCCCCATGGAGGCGACGATGGGCATCAGCACGGCAAGGGCCACGACCTGCGCGATCGCCTCCTCGAAGAAGGAGATCACGATCGACGCGGCAATCGCCGTCACGAGGTTGACCGCCAGCCAGGGCAGCCGGCGGCGGGTGGTCGCACGCACCGAGTCCGACAGGGTCGATTCACCGTCCACACCGGCCAGCCGCAGGATGTCCTCCTCGTGTTCCTCGTCCAGCACGGCCATGGCGTCGTCGATGGTGATGACCCCGATCAGGCGCCCCTCGTCATCGACGACAGGGGCGGAAATCAGGTGATACTGGTTGAAGGCGTAGGCCACGTCCCCCTCGTCCCGCATCGCCGGAATGACCTGGAAGGTCTGCTCCAGCAGGTCCTTGAGGGGTGTCGCGCGCTTGGACCGCATCAGCTTGCCCAGCGTCACGTTGCCCACCGGATGCAGGCGCGGGTCCACCATGATGATGTGGTAGAACTGGTCGGGAAGGTCTTCCTCGGGCGTATTGCGCAGATGGTCGATGGCCTCGCCCACGGTCCAGTGTTCCGGCGCCATCACGACCTCGCGCTGCATCAGGCGGCCCGCGGAATACTCGGGATAGCTCAGCGACTGCTGGACCGCCGCACGCTCGGTGTCTTCCAGCGCGCCGAGGATCGCTTCCTGCTGCGCATCCTCCAGGTCCTCGATCAGGTCCACCACGTCGTCGCTGTCGAGGTCGCGCACCGCCTGCGTCAGCACCTGCGGCGTCAGCACCGCGATGACGTCCTCGCGTATGCTCTCATCCAGCTCCGACAGGATGTCGCCGTCGAATTCCATCCCGTAAAGCCGGATCAACCGGCTGCGGTCAAAGGCGTTCACCTGCTCCAGAAGGTCGGCGATATCGGCCGGGTGCAGAGGCTCCATCAACTCGACGAGCTTGTCGCGATCCTCGATGTCCACGGCATAGAGAACCGCGGCGACCTTCTTGGGCTCGAGCGCGTAATCCGTGCGCTCCGCCTCCTCTTCGGGGGCGTCTTCCTGCAACTCGACCTGATCAGACATACCGGTGACTCCCCTTGCCTCGGAGGACCATATTCAAGCGGTCCGGGGGACACAATGCTTGGGCGTTGTGCATGGGGTGCGACCTGCCTAATGTGCCGACATGACAGCCGGAATCCTCCTCATCGGTCCCCTCCTGCGCTATGCCGCCGACCCGTTCGCGACCCCGTGGTCCGACGCGGTCCGGATCGACACCGAAGGGGCAGTGCTGCTGCGGGACGGCCGCATCGCGCAGGTCGGACAGGCCCCCGCGCTGATCGCGGCGAACCCGCAGGCGCGGCAGGTCCGGTACAGCGCAGACCACCTGATCTGCCCCGGTTTCGTCGATGCCCATGTGCATTATCCGCAGACCGCCATCATCGCGTCATGGGGCAAGCGCCTGATCGACTGGCTGAACAGCTATACCTTTCCCGAGGAAATGCGCCTGGCCGATCCGGACTATGCCGGGGAAATCGCCGCGCGCTACCTCGACCTCGTCCTCGCGGAGGGGACCACCACGGTGGCGAGCTATTGCACGATCCACCCCCACAGCGTCGATGCCTTTTTCGAGGCGGCGGCGGCGCGGGGCATGGCGGTCGTGGCGGGCAAGACCTGCATGGACCGGAACGCCCCCGAAGGGCTGCGGGATACACCGCAATCGGCCTACGATGACAGCAACGCCCTGATCGGCCGCTGGCACGGGCGGGGGCGCGCGACCTACGCGATCACGCCGCGGTTCTCCCCCACGTCCACGCCGGAGCAGCTGGCGGCGCTCGGTGCCCTCTGGCAGGCGCATCCCGGCTGCCTGATGCAGACCCACCTCAGCGAGCAGACGGACGAAATCGCCTGGGTGCGCGGCCTCTACCCGCAGGCGCGCGACTACCTCGACACCTACGAGGCGCACGGGCTGCTGGGCGACCGCGCCGTCTACGGGCACGCCATTCACCTGGAGCCCCGCGAAATCGACCGCCTCTCGGAAACGGGGGCGGCGCTTGTGCATTGCCCCACGTCGAACACCTTCATCGGCTCGGGCCTGTTCGACTTGGCGGGATTGTCGGCGCGCGGCGTGCCCCTGGGGCTGGCGACGGATACCGGCGGCGGCTCCTCCTTCTCGATGCTGCGCACCATGGCCGCCGCCTACGAGATCGGACAGTTGCGCGGCACGCCCCTGCACGCGGCGCAGCTTGTCTGGCTCGCCACGGCGGGATCCGCGCGGAGCCTGCACCTGCAGGGCCGGATCGGCAGCATCGAATCGGGACATGACGCCGACCTTGCGGTGCTGAACCTCGCCTCGAGCCCGGCCATCGCGCAGCGCCATGCCCGTGCCGCCGACATGTGGGAAAGCCTTTTCGCCACGATCATGATGGGCGACGACCGCGCCATCGCGGATGTCTGGGTCTCGGGCCGGCAGGTCCGGGCGCGCCCCTAGCCTTCATTGTTCCTTAAATACACCGGCACGACGCCACCAAACGTGCGGCACATACGGCCCCCGGGGCTCAGGCCCGCAACAGGCACCCGGAATGGCGTGCGGCACAGCCGCTCCGCCGGGTCACGCCTGTTGCTGCAGGGCCCGCGCGAGACTGTTCTGGCGGGCGATGGCCGCGCCCAGATCGAAACGGGTGATCTGCCCGTCCCGCACCACCGCGCGCCCCTCGACCAGGAGGTCGCGGACCGTGGTCGGACCTGCCAGCAGCAGGGCGGCAAGGTCCCAGCTTCCGGCCGCTTCGATCCACCGCATGTCCCAGATCGCGACATCCGCGCGCTTGCCGACCGCCAGCCGGCCGCACTCCGGGCGACCCAGCACGTCCGCCCCGCCCCGGGTCGCGATTTCCAGCGCCTCGCGGGCGGACATGGCATCGGCTCCCGACACCACCCGCTGCAGAAGCATGGCCTGGCGCGCCTCGGCCACGAGGTTGCCCGCGTCGTTGCTGGCCGATCCGTCCACCCCCAGCCCCACGCGGACCCCGGCCAGCCGCATGGCCCTGACAGGCGCCACGCCCGATCCCAGCCGGCAGTTGGAGCAGGGACAATGCGCGACACCCGTACCGGTCGCGGCGAACAGGGCGATCTCGCTCTCGTCCAGCTTCACGCAATGGGCGTGCCAGACATCCGGCCCGGTCCAGCCAAGGTCCTGCGCGTATTGCCCCGGCCGACAGCCGAATTTTTCCAGCGAATAGGCGACGTCCTCGTCATTCTCCGCCAGGTGCGTGTGCAGCATCACCCCCTTGTCCCGCGCCAGAAGCGCCGCCTCGCGCATCAGGTCCCGGCTGACCGAGAACGGCGAACAGGGGGCAATTGCCACCCGGCACATGGAACCGGGCGCAGGATCGTGAAACGCGTCAATCACGCGGATGCAGTCCGCGAGGATCGCCGTTTCGTCCTCCACCAGCACGTCCGGCGGCAGCCCTCCCTGGCTTTCGCCGATGCTCATGGCGCCGCGGGTCGGCTGGAAGCGCAGCCCAACGTCGCGCGCGGCCTGCACCGTATCGTCGAGCCGGGATCCGTTCGGATAGAGATAGAGATGATCGGCACTGAGCGTACATCCCGAAAGCGCCAGTTCCGCCAGCCCCACCAGTGCGGAGGTGTAGACGTGATCGGGCGTGAACCGCGCCCAGATCGGATAGAGCGCGCTGAGCCACCCGAACAGCAGCGCATCCTGCGCCGCCGGAACCGCCCGGGTCAGCGTCTGATAGAGGTGGTGATGCGTGTTCACCAGACCCGGCGTCACGAGGCAGCCGGAGGCATCGATCACCTCTCCCTGGGTATGCAGACCGCGACCGATCTCGACGATCTCGCCGTTTGCCAGGCGCAGGTCGGCATCGCGCAATTCGTGCCGGGCGTCATCCATGGTGAGGATGTGGCCGGCATTCCGGATCAGGGTTTCGGACAAGGTCGGATCTCTCGTGCCCGCCTCAGGGGTGACTTCCTGCCGATGGAAAGCGGGCCCGAGAACCGACAGGCGACCAGATAACAGCGCGCCCTGCCGCCGGTCAAGACGATGCTCAATAGCCGCGCAGGATCTCCAGCGCCTGGGCGTGGATCTCGGGGTTTGCCGCGGCCAGGGCGCGTCCGCCCAGATGCGCCGGTGCGCCCTGCCAGTCGGTGACGATACCGCCGGCCGCCTGCACCACGGCGATGGGCGCTTGTATGTCATAAGGGGCCAGACCGGCCTCGATCACGAGGTCCACCTGCCCCGCCGCAAGAAGGGCGTAGGCGTAGCAGTCCATCCCGTAGCGGGTCAGCCGGGCGCGGGCCGCGACCGCGTGGAAACCCGCGCGATCGCTGTCGGCGCCGACTTCCGGAAACGTCGTGAAGACCACCGCCTCGGACAGGTCCCGGGGGGGCCGCGTCACCAGCGCGCGCGGTCCCGCGGGCCCGCTCATCCCCGCGCCGTCAGGTGCGCCCTCGAAACGTTCGCCGATATAGGGCTGGTCGATGATGCCATAGAACGGCCCCTGCAGATCGCTCACGGCGATCAGCACGCCCCAGGTGGGCGTTCCGCTGATGAAACCACGCGTGCCATCGATGGGGTCGAGCACCCAGGTCAGGCCGGACTGCCCCTCCTGCTGGCCGAATTCCTCGCCCAGGATGGCGTCGTCGGGCCTTTCCCGGCGCAGGATGTCACGCATTGCGTGTTCCGCCGCCTTGTCCGCGATGGTGACCGGGTCGAAACCGGTATCCAGCTTGTTTTCGGCCAGCAGCGCGCTGCCGCGGAAATGCGGCAGGATCGCCTCGCGTGCCGCATCCGCAAGCAGGTGCGCCACGCGCCGGATATCGGTATCGAAGGAAGTGCGGGTGGTCATGCGCCGTCAGTGCCAGCTTGGATCGGGACGCGCAAGCCTCTGATGTCGGGTGGCGACGCTCCGGTCAGGCGACGTCGCTCAGGACGCGGGCCAGCTCGAAAAGGCGGCGGCGCTGGTTCTGCGGGATCGCGTAGTAGGAGCGGATGAGATCCATCGCTTCCTTGTCGCTCAGCAGATCGACAGGCACGGCGCTATCCTGCGTCGCGGCGGAGGCCTCACCCTGTTCGAGACCGTCGAAGAAGTACGCGACCGTCACGTCGAGGGCGTCTGCAATATCCCACAGACGCGATGCGCTGACCCGGTTGGCGCCCGTTTCGTATTTCTGGATTTGCTGAAACTTGATGCCGACCAGTTCGGCCAATTTCTGTTGCGTCATACCCGTCAGCCAGCGGCGCTGACGAATTCTCTTCCCGACATGCACGTCTACTTTATGTGCCATCTCGCTTCTTCCTTACTTTTCACTTGCTAACACGCGCCTGGCGGCACCACGCTGATTACACATATCAAGACGACAACTTGTCGTTCCTGCAGGGTACCCTATGCAACTTTGCTTTCCTTGGAAAGGAATTCTCACCATCTGCCATCTACGCTATTAACATAATGGAAACGAGCCGATTTGGTTCACATGCTGGTTACATTTTTCGCGCTGACACCGTTTTGCCGCAATAAAAACATCTTTCCCGGCAGCGGCCTTTGGCAAATTCCCCGGATGGTTATGGCGACCAATCGCGCCTTCGCGCCCCTCTTGCCGGGGCGAGGCAGCACGAAGCCGGATCGACCGTGCCCTTCGATGTGCCTCCGATTCGCCCCCGAAGCGCTGATGCGAGGTCCGGTCAGCACCGCCAAGGAGCTGCCGTGGTCGCGCCACTTTCCGCGGCGCACGGTCGGTCGTCGGGGGCCCGCAGGGCAGCGACCTTGGCCGGATGGCGGCGACACCGCCCACTGGGACGTTCCGTCGCACGGGCCAAATCCGCGCTAAAAACAACGAATGCCTGCATAAATCGCGCCTGCCGGACACGCGATTGCTACTTGAAATGCCGGGCGGCAGTCCCGATATTCGACGGGATACCGTCCGCATCCCGCGTGGTAAGACACACTTAGCCAATTGGAGGTCCATGAATGGCCGACGTGAATACAATCCGGACACAGACCGGAACCCGCGCCGCCGCAATCGACGAGGGGCTGCGCGCCCATATGAACAAGGTCTACGGCACGATGTCCGTAGGCATGCTGATCACCTTTGCCGCCGCCTGGGCGATTTCGGGCCTTGCGGTCACGAATGATCCATCCGGGGCGGCAGGCCAGATCGGTGCGGACCGCTACCTGACGGACTTCGGCTACGCGCTCTACGCCTCGCCGCTCAAGTGGCTGGTGATGTTCGCCCCCCTCCTGTTCGTCTTCGGCTTCGGTGCCGCGATCAACAAGATGTCGGCTGCGACCGCGCAGACCGTCTTCTACATCTTCGCCGCCGTCATGGGCGTGTCGATCAGCTCGATCTTCCTCGTTTTCACGGGGTACTCCATCGCGCAGATCTTCCTGATCACCTCGATCGCGTTCGCGGGCCTGTCGCTCTGGGGTTACACCACGAAGAAGGACATTTCCGGCTGGGGCAGCTTCCTCATCATGGGCGTCATCGGCCTGATCGTCGCGTCGATCGTGAACATCTTCCTCGGCTCGCCTGCGCTGATGTTCGCCATTTCGGCGATCGGTGTCCTGATTTTCGCCGGTCTGACCGCTTACGACACCCAGCGGATCAAGTCCGAGTACCTGGCCCATGCCAGCCACGGCGACAGCGAGTGGCTTGGCAAGGCCGCGATCATGGGCGCGCTGAGCCTGTATCTGAACTTCATCAACATGTTCATGATGCTGCTGCAGCTGTTCGGCAATCGCGAATAATCCACACGCACATGGTGCGATGCGGGGCCGGCCTTGAAAGGGCCGGCCCTTTTTCTTGCGCCACGCCCAAAGGTGTGGCGCCCTCACCCGGGTCAGAAGGGTTCGGTACCGACACCCGTGAAACCGATGCTGTGGGAATAGGCACCACCGTAGATCGGCGCCGGCGGGGGACCGCCGAGTTTTCCGTTGCAGGCGGACACCAGACCCACAAGGGTCAGGACAGCGATCATCTTGCTCATGTGACGTTCCTTGGCAGCTAGGGACCCCGCGACTATCGCCGCTTGCCCCGTAGACCGCAAGCACAGTCGTCCTAGGCCCCGCCACCGGACCGGGACGTGGCACCCGGAAATGCAAAGGGCCGCGCGAAACGCGCGGCCCTGCAAACCCTGGTCGAGGCGATCTTACTTGATCTTGCCTTCCTTGTATTCGACGTGCTTGCGCGCAACGGGATCGTATTTCTTGATGACCATCTTTTCGGTCATGGTGCGCGCGTTCTTCTTGGTGACGTAGAAATGGCCTGTGCCCGCGGACGAGTTCAGACGGATCTTGATCGTGGTTGGCTTTGCCATCTTGCTTCTCCTGCTGCCGACCGCTCCGGGGGTCAGGCGTGAATTCTGAACCCCGGCTTTTACCCGGATGCGCCCCCGAGTCAACAGCAAAAGGCGCAAGAATTCCAATCTCGGCGCCGGGCCCGCGCGGGGGCGGAAAATTGCAATTTTCCGGTCCGGATTTCTTGAAAAAATCCGGACCCCGACACAAACGCGCGGAAGGCCTGTAAGCCGGATTCTGTCCCGGGGTTGCCCCCTTGGATGACCATTCCTCTGACCCTGCGGTTGCCCGCAGGGCTACAGCTGCCAACCCGGACCTGCTGGGGCAAAAGCGGCCCCGCCCCGGCCCGAAGGCCGGTGGCGCGCGGTCCCTATTTGGCATTGCTCCCGGTGGGGCTTGCCATGCCGCCCCTGTTGCCAGCGGCGCGGTGGGCTCTTACCCCACCTTTTCACCCTTACCCCGCAGCGGTTTCGGTCACCCGACCTGCGGCGGGGCGGTTTCGTCTCTGTGGCGCTTTCCGTCGGGTTGCCCCGCCCGGGCGTTACCCGGCACCGTCACTTTTCGGAGTCCGGACTTTCCTCCCCGCGCATCCGCCGGAGCGAATGCGGCGAAGCGGCCATCCAGCCTTCCGCGCGACGTTCGGAATAGGCGCATCATGCCGACCGCGTCAAGGATGGGAAGCCGGGCGTTCGAGTATTTGCAGCATAAAGAAGCGAGGAGTCGCGTCTCAGACCGGCGGCAGCGCCAAATCGGCGTCACAGAGGGGCCCGTGGCGCCAGGGCCCGTGCCGCAGGCGTGTCGCGGCAAGCAGCGTGTCGAACGGCACATCGGCGGTGTAGCCGGCGGCCCGGGCCGCCGCGCGAAAGGCAGCTTCGCTGACCCGTGTCTCCCTTGGTGCCGGGGTCGGCACGGCGAGCCCTCTCAGGGCAAGGCGTTGCCAGTCGAAGCGGGGGCCGGGATCCTGTTTCCGCCCGGGCGCGATATCGGAATGGCCAAGCACCCCGGCGGCGGGAATACCCCATCGGTCCATGAGATCGCGCAGCAGCTTTTCCAGCACCTGCATCTGCGGTTCCGAAAACGGGTGGTCGCCCCGGTTGTCGAGTTCGATGCCGATGGAGCGCGAATTGATGTCCTGCTGTCCCGCCCATTCCCCGGCGCCGGCGTGCCAGGCGCGCATCTCCTCGGCCACCAGTTGCAGGCAGCGGCCATCGGCGGCGATGAGGTAATGGGCCGAGACCTCGGCCTGCGGATCGCATAACCGCGCCAGCGCGGCCTCGGCGCTTTGCATCGCGGTATAGTGGATGACGATCAGCCGGGGCGTGAGCCCGTCACGCCGCGGCCCGAAGTTCGGAGAGGAGGCGACCGCCATCCCGGCGCGGGCTCAGCCGGCCCGGGCTGCCCGGCGGAACGGTGTCGGATCCCAGTTGCAGGCGAAACCGTCGCCGTCGGGGTCCATGCCGTTGCGGTCCTTTTCCGGTCCGCCTGCCTCGAGAAAGGCGATCTGCGCCTGATCGGGGTGGGAATACTGCGCGCAGGCACGGGCGAACTTGGACGCCTTGTTCAGGCCGATGCGGCGGTAGACCTGCGTGCCGCGCGCGTTGGTGGTGCGCAGCGCGTAGGCCACGATGTTGGGGCCCGCGTCGGCACGGTCGGGCAGCGCCTGGGGCTGGACGACCTGGTACTGCGCGCGGTTGGCGGCCAGACGCGCGGCGTCATCGCCGATGCTGCGCTGTCCCGACACGGCGTCGAAGTTGTTCTCGTTGGAAATGCCCGCGCTGTTCAGGACGGCGGGCGGCGGGTTCGAGGGGCTGGCGTTCACCGGCGCCACGCCGGAATTGGTCGCGGCGTCGTTGCCGATGCCATTGCCGGCGCCGGGACGCGTCGCGGCAAGCACGCGCGCGGTTTCGGCGGCCGTCGCTTCGGCAGACCCTTCGGCAGGTGTCGGAAGCGGGGCGGCGGTGACGGCCGCCGGGGCCGGCACGGTGCCGCCCGCCAGCGCGGCGTCACGGGCCTGCCGCTGGGCGCGGTCGCTGTCGCCAAAGCCCACCCCGCGGCCGGAATCGGGCACGGCGGGCTGGCAGGCGGCAAGCGCCACGCCAGTGGCGACAAGAATAAGGGAACGTGCAATCATGGGCTCAGCTTCGCATTTCGGAAAGAACGAGGGGCGGTCTACCACCATTTGTCGGGCTTGGCCACAAACCCGGCGCTGCGTTCCAGCGCATAGGCGGAAGACAGCAGGTCGGCTTCCTCCCACGGACGCCCGATCAGCTGAAGTCCCAGCGGCAGACCCCGGCTGTCCTGCCCCGTCGGCACCGCGATTCCGGGCAGACCCGCCAAGTTCACGGTGACGGTGAACACGTCATTGAGGTACATCGCCACGGGATCGGCATCAGCCATCTCGCCCAGACCGAAGGCGGCCGAGGGGGTCGCGGGGGTCAGGATGCTGTCGATGCCCTCGGCAAAAACGTTTTCGAAGTCACGCTTGATCAGGGTGCGGACCTTGCGGGCGCGGTTGTAGTAGGCGTCGTAGAAACCTGCGGAAAGCACGTAGGTGCCGATCATGACGCGGCGCTGGACCTCGGCTCCGAAACCTTCGGCGCGGGTCTTTTCGTACATTTGCGTGATGCCGTCACCCTGTTCGAGCCTGGCGCGGTGGCCGTATCGCACGCCGTCGTACCGCGCGAGGTTCGAAGAGGCTTCGGCGGGGGCGATCACGTAGTAGGCCGGCAGCGCGTACTTGGTGTGCGGCAGGGAAATGTCCACGATCTCGGCGCCCGCGTCGCGCATCATGGCGATCCCGTCGGACCACAGCTTCTCGATCTCCTCGGGCATGCCGTCCATCCGGTATTCCTTCGGAATGCCGATCTTCTTGCCGCGAATGTCGCCGGTCAGGGCCGCTTCGAAGTCCGGGACCGGCAGATCGGCGGAGGTGCTGTCCTTGGGGTCGTGCCCGCACATCGTGCCCAGCATGATGGCGGCGTCGCGGACCGACTTGGTCATCGGTCCGGCCTGGTCGAGGCTGGAGGCGAAAGCGACGATGCCCCAGCGCGAGCAGCGGCCATAGGTCGGTTTGATCCCGACCGTGCCGGTGAACGCGGCGGGCTGGCGGATCGACCCGCCCGTGTCCGTTCCCGTGGCCGCAAGGCAGAGATCGGCCGCCACCGCGGCGGCGGAGCCGCCCGACGAACCGCCCGGCGTCAGCGCGCTGTCATCGTTGCCGCGCCGCCAGGGATTCACGGCGTTGCCGTAAACCGAGGTTTCGTTCGACGACCCCATGGCGAATTCATCCATGTTGAGCTTGCCCAGCATGACCGCACCGGCGTCGAACAGGTTCTGGCTGACGGTGCTTTCGTATTCCGGCAGGAAGCCCTGCAGGATACGTGATCCGGCCTGGCTCGGCACGCCCTTGGTGCAGAAGAGATCCTTGATCCCGATCGGCAGGCCGCACATGGCCGGCGCATCGCCCGCCTTGATCCGCTTGTCCGCGGCATCGGCCTGGGTCATGGCGATGTCGGGCGTATGATGCACGAAGGCGTTGAGCGCGCCCGCGCCCTCGATCGCTTTCAGGCAGGCTTCGGTCAGTTCCCGCGCGCTGGTCTCGCCCGCACGCAGGGCATCGCGGGCTTCCGCAAGGCCCATCTTGTTCAGATCGCTCATCATTCAACCACCTTCGGCACGGCAAAGAAACCCTCGCGCGCGTCCGGCGCGTTCTTGAGAACGGCGTCCTGCCGGTCGCCGTCCGTGACCACGTCCTCGCGCCGCTTCAGCCGCTGCGGGGTTACGGAAGTCATCGGCTCCACCCCGTCCACGTCGACTTCGCTCAGCTGTTCGATGAACCCGAGGATGCCGTTGAAATCCTGCGCCAGCGCCGGAAGCGCCTCGGGGTCGACCTTGATCCGTGCCAGTTTCGCCACGCGGGCGGCGGTGCTCTCGTCGATTGACATGAACGCTCTCCATCTCTTTGCGGTGCATGTACCCTTGCTGTCCCCGCCTCGCAAGGGCGCGGCCTGCCCATCTGCGACACGGGGGGAAAAATTGCTCCCCAAATCGCATCACCGCGCTAGTCTTGCAGGCAAAGAGGAGACTGAACATGAATATCACATGGCTGGGCCACGGGTCCTTTCGCATCGAGATCGAAGACCAGATCATCCTGATCGACCCCTGGCTGACCGACAACCCCCTGATCGAAGAGGGACAGTACGACGCGGCCCTGAAAGGTGCCACGCAGATACTGGTGACGCACGGGCACTTCGACCACACCAACGACCTCAAGATGGTGGCGGAAAAGACCGGCGCGCCGATGGCGGGGATGGTCGAGCTGATGGGCTGGTTCGAGGGCCAGGGCATCGAGAACACGACCGGCTTCAACAAGGGCGGCACCATCACCTGCGGAAAGGTGGCCGTGTCGATGGTCCCGGCATCGCATTCGTCGTCGATCAGCAGCGACAGCGGCCCGGTCTACACGGGCGGCGAAACCGGGTTCATCCTGAAGGGCGAAGGCCGGACGATCTATTTCTCGGGCGACACCGGCATCATGGCCGACATGGACTGGATCGGCGATTACTACAAACCCGACATCGGCATCCTGTCGGCGGGCGGACATTTCACGATGGGCATGGCCGAGGCCGCCTATGCGGCGAAGCGGTACTTCGACTTCAAGACCGTGATCCCCTGCCATTACCGGACCTTCCCCGCGCTGGAACAGGATGCAAAGGCGCTGGCAGAAGGGCTTCCGGGCGTCGACGTGATCGAGCCGCAGGTGATGCAGCCGATCAGTCTCTAGACCGGTCGGGCGTTGTACCGGTGGCGGCATCGTCACCGGAGCGCACTCCATGCTCCACGCACCCTTCCCGGCCATCGAAGGTCAGGAAGGAGGACGGCGGCCCTGCCGTTTCACGCCGCAGCATTTCGGTCTCGAACGTGGCGCAGATGCGGAACCCGTCGCGGCCCGTGTCTTCGTAGCGGTAGGGGGCGCCGGTGACCGGGTCCACGAGATCGGGCGCCCGTTCATAGCCGAGGCAGCCCGGCGTTGCGGCGGTGCCCGCATTGCCGTCTTCTGCCGCGATCCTGCAACGGTGGTAGTCCGCCAGCGCGCGCAGATCGTTCGCGCGCTCGTTGTCGTGCCGTTCCATTCTGGCGTATTGCGGCCCGCCCACGATGGCGAAGCCCGCGATCAGGCCGCCACCCACGACCAGCACGGCCACGATGAGCAGCACCCGGTTCATGCCCTGTCCCCCCGGCGGATGTCGGACAGATAGAACAGGAAGATCATCCCGGCGACACCGCCCACGACCAAGGCCTTGAGGAAAAACTGCAGCGTGAAATCACCACTGAGAAAAGCGTAGATGACCGCGACACCGTCGCCCAGCATCACCGCCGCCGACAGCAGCAGCGTGACATACATGAGCCAGCGCCGGATGGCGGAACGGTGCAGCGCCGGATCTTCGGCAAGCTTGCGCCGCTCGCGCACTGTGAGCCACAGATACACCGGCGTCGTGACGATCAGCACGGACATGGACCACCGGATGCCGCCCGCCCAGCGGTACCGGTTTTCCTCCAGCACGAAGTCGATCAGCGCGTGAAAAAGCTGGACGACGTGGATGGCGGCAAAGATCATCACCCCGAATGTCAGCGCATAGATGAAGAAATCCCGCGCCGAGACGGTGGCCTGCGGGCGCGGCACCGGCGGGGCAAAGACGGTCTCGGCCCAGGCGTCCAGCGCATCCGCCACCTCGGACCTGCTCCAGCCGCTGTCTGTCAGGGCCTGCGATATTTCGGCCCGCGTCTTGCCCGCCGAGAGGGCGTCGCGCACGAAACGCGAAAGCTGCTTGTTCACGGCCATTCAGTTTCCTTCCCTTCTGTCGGCAAAGAATGCCTTCAGCAATTTCTCCGACGCGACGGCGTCGATCCCGTCATAGACCTCGGGCACGTGGTGGCACTGCGGATGCGCGAAAACACGCGCGCCCTGCCCGACCCCGCCGGACTTGGGATCGGCGGCACCGTAATACAACCGGCCGATCCGGGCCGCTGCAAGGGCGGCGGCGCACATCGCGCAGGGTTCGAGGGTCACGTAAAGATCATGCCCCACCAACCGCTCCGACCCGAGATCGGCGCAGGCGGCCCGTATCGCCAGAATTTCAGCGTGCGCGGTGGGATCGTGCAGTTCGCGCGTGCGGTTGCCGGCCTGCGAGACGACCCGGCCAGAGGGCGCCACGACGGCGGCACCCACGGGCACCTCGCCGCGCACGGCGGCGGCACGGGCCTCCGCCAGGGCGACCTCCATGAAGGACCGGAATGTCATGCCGCACCATGTCTGCAAACGCCGCCCTTTCGCAAGCGGCGCAAACCGGTTAAGCGGAAGCGATGAACAGGTCAACGCCATCCGATCCCCCCAAGGGCGACCGCATCGCCAAGGTGCTTGCCCGCGCCGGCGTCGCCTCGCGCCGCGAGGCCGAGCGCATGATCGAGGCGGGCCGGGTCAGCGTGAACGGGACCCAGATCACCTCGCCCGCGCTGAATGTCACCTCCACCGATCAACTCACCGTGGACGGCAAGGACGTTTCAGCGCCCGAACCGCCGCGCATGTGGCTTTACCACAAGCCCGTCGGACTGGTCAGCACCGACCGGGACGAGAAAGACCGCGAGACGATCTTTGCCGCCCTGCCCGATGACATGCCGCGTGTCATGTCCGTGGGACGGCTCGACATCAACTCCGAGGGGCTATTGCTGCTCACCAACGACGGCGGCATCAAGCGCAAGCTGGAACTGCCCAGCACGGGCTGGCTGCGCAAGTACCGCGTCAGGGTCAACGGCCGGCCCGAGGACAAGACGCTGGAGCCGCTGCGCAAGGGGCTGGTGATCGAAGGCGAACGTTTCCAGCCCATGTCGGTCACGCTTGACCGCCAGCAGGGCGCGAACGCATGGCTGACAGTCGGCCTGCGCGAGGGCAAGAACCGCGAGATCCGCCGCGCGATGGAGGCCGTGGGCCTGACCGTGAACCGCCTGATCCGCGTCAGCTATGGCCCTTTCCAGCTGGGCGAGCTGAAAGCCGGGGAGGTCGAGGAGATTCGCCGCAAGATCGTGCGCGACCAGCTGGGACTGGAATTGCCCGACAACAGCGGCACCGCCGTGAAGAAGCCGAAATCGGTGCAGCGCCCGCCCCGCAAGAAACCGAACCGGCCCCCACGGCGTTGAGCGATCGCCGGATGGCGGGAAGGTCTTGCGCCCTTCCCTGACCTCGACACCGGCACATCGCCGTGAACCCCGGAACGGCACATCACATTGATCGGTGCTGGCCCGCGACAGGCGCGCACCCCCGAAGCGAGGCCAGTATGACGCCTGAAAAACCAATCCCTGCCCCCCGACGGCACCACCCGGCCGGCGGTGCGGCGGCAGAACTCTCCCGCGACCTTGCCTGGCGGTGCGTCCCTAGCAAGACCGGGGAAAAGGACCTATGTTCAACTCAGTGAGGTCGATATGGGCAGAGTGCTTCTATTCGCGCTTTTCGTGGGCGTTATCGTTGCCATCGTTGTCATTTTGGGATCAATCTGGAACAGCACGATGGATCAGGGCCGCCGTGCCCTCAAACCGGTCTTCGGCCCGACCAAGGATGGTGTGATGGCACCCAACGGACTGCAGAAAGTCGCCTACGTGGCGCTGATCGCCCTGCTGTTTGGTACGGCGTCCGGCCTTTTGGGGGGCATGTAGGCATGGCCAGACGTTTTGGCGGCAAGTACAGCCCCGATGGCGCGGCGCAGGCAGGCGCGCGGCCCTCGCCCAAGGCAAGGGTCACGGTCGATCCGGTCGGTGGCCGCGCGAACCTGATGTTCGTGCCCCCCGTCGTGCTGATCGCCACCACCCTCGGCGGCGGGGCTGCGAGCCTTGCACTGGGATTGACGGGTGCCGGCGCGCTGGCGCTCGGCGCATGGTTGTTGCGGGAAGGATTGCGCGCCGAAGCGGCCTATGCCGAACGCAAGGTGGCGCACCGCCCTGCCCTGCCGCGAAAGATCCTTGCGGGGGTCGTGACCGGCGTGGGCACCGCGCTGGCCGTCGCGGCACACCAGTCCGGCCTGTCCGAGGTCATGGCGCCGGTGCTGTTCGGCCTCTGCGGCGGCGCCCTGCACGTCGCCGCTTTCGGCATCGACCCGCTGAGGTCCAAGGGCATGGAAGGGATCGACACCTTTCAGCAGGACCGCGTGGCGCGGGTCGTGGACGAGGCGGAGAAGACCCTCGCCGAAATGTCCGACGCCATCGCCCGCGCGAACGATCGCAGGGCCGAGTCGCGGCTGGCCGGGTTTCAGGAGACGGCCCGCACCCTGATCCGCACGGTCGAGGAAGATCCGCGCGATCTTACTGCCGCGCGCAAGTATCTCAGCGTCTACCTGCGCGGCGCGCGGGACGCGACGGTGAAGTTCGCCGACATCTATGCCCGAACCGGCGACGCGGACGCGCGCGACGACTACCTCGCACTGCTCGAGGATCTGGAACGGAACTTTGCCGCCAGAACCGAGAAATCGCTGCTGGACGACCGCAGCGACCTGACCGTCGAAATCGACGTGCTGCGCGAGCGGCTGTCGCGCGAAGGCGTCCGGCTGAAATGATCCGGCGCATTCATTCAAAATCTCAAGGAAGGCCCGTACATGTCTGATAGTGTGAAAGAAAAAGCGAACCAATCGCGGCAAATGGTCGAAGAGGTGACGGCGCTGGTCCTGCCGGAGCCATCTGATGCCAACGCGGTGGTGCCGCTGGAGCAGGCCGACAAGCCCTTGGGCGACGAGATCCGGTCGCGCATGGCCGAGATCGACATGACGGACACGCAGTCCATCGTTTCCTTCGGCTCGGCCGCCCAGGCCGAACTGCAGGAGATCAGCCAGGCGATGCTGGCCGACGTGCGCAACAAGGACGTGGGCCCCGCGGGCGACAGCCTGCGCAGCATCGTGACCACCATCCGCGGATTCTCCGTCTCGGAACTCGACGTGCGCCGCGAGCGTAGCTGGTGGGAAAAACTGCTGGGCCGCGCCGCGCCCTTCGCCAAGTTCACCGCCCAATTCGAGCAGGTCCAGGCCCAGATCGACAAGATCACCGACAACCTGCTCACGCACGAGCACAGGCTGCTCAAGGACATCAAGTCGCTCGACATGCTCTATGAGAAGACGCTGCAATTCTACGACGAGCTCGCGCTCTACATCGCCGCGGGCGAGGCCAAGCTGGCCGAGATCGACAGCACCGACATCCCCGCCAAGGAGCAGGAGATGAACGCCGCCGCCGAGGACGACCAGGTGATGCTGGCACAGGAGCTGCGCGATATCCGCGCCGCACGCGACGACCTGGAACGCCGGGTGCACGACCTCAAGCTGACGCGGCAGGTCACCATGCAGTCCCTGCCCTCGATCCGGCTGGTTCAGGAGAACGACAAGTCGCTGGTGACGAAGATCAACTCGACCCTCGTGAACACGGTGCCGCTGTGGGAGACCCAGCTGGCGCAGGCGGTGACGATCCAGCGGTCCGCCGAAGCCGCGGGCGCCGTGCGCGAGGCGAACGACCTGACCAACGAACTGCTGACTTCCAACGCGAAGAACCTGCGCGAGAACAACAAGATGATCCGCGAGGAGATGGAGCGCGGCGTGTTCGACATCGAGGCGGTCAAGCAGGCGAACGCCGACCTGATCGGAACCATTCAGGAAAGCTTGCAGATCGCCGACGAGGGCAAGGCCAAGCGGGCCGCCGCCGAGGTCGAACTGCAGGAGATGGAGACCCGCCTGCGCGACACGCTTGCATCGGCAAAGGCGAAACAGACCGGCGCGGGCGACACGGCCGCCACCAGCATTCCGGGATAGGGCCGCCATGCGGGGCTGGACTCACTTCACCAAATGGGGACTGGCGGGCGCGGTCGCGTCCGGCCTGCTGGCCTGCGACATGCCGGCGCCCGTCGAACCCTCGCTCAAGCCGCAACCGCGACCCGAGCGCGCCGCGGCGGCGCCCCCGCCCCAGGTCGCCCAGCCGACCTCCAAGAAGAGCGCGGCGCTGCGCAGCTATCTCAACCAGGTTCAGACCGCCCAGCTCAGCCAGGGCCTGCTGCGGCAGGACGGTGGCGGCGTCGACACGCCCTTCACCGCCTCCGTGCTGGCGCGCAACTTCGAACAGATCGCGTTCTTCAACGAATACGACGGGGCGTTCACCGGGCGCGGCGGCCCCAGCCCGCTGCGCCGCTGGGAGGATCCGGTGCGGATGGAGGTCATTTTCGGTGACAGCGTCCCGCCCTCGCAGCAGGCCGCCGACCGCAAGGATGTGCACGCCTATGCCCGCAGGCTCGGGCTGGTCACCGGCCATCCCGTCTCCACCGGGGGGCGGCCCAACTTCGTTGTCGTCATCGCCTCCGAAGACGACAGGGCCGAGACACTGGCCAAGATCGCCAATCGCCTGCCGGGCATATCGGACGCCAGCCTGCGCGCGCTGAGCGAGATGCGGCGCGACACCTACTGCGCCGTTGCCGCCTACGCCGCCGGTCCGTCCTCCAATACCTACACGGCGGCGGTGGCGGTGATCCGGTCGGAGAACCCGGACCTGCTCCGCCTGTCCTGCATCCAAGAGGAACTGGCGCAGGGAATGGGGCTGGCCAACGACAGCCCCGCCGCGCGCCCCTCGATCTTCAACGACGACGACGAATTCGCGCTGCTGACCGGGCACGACGAACTGCTGCTGAAGATGCTCTACGATCCGCGCCTGAAACCGGGTATGGTGGCGGGCGACGCCCGGGAAACGGTGCAGGAGATCGCCGCAGAGCTGACAGGGGGGCCGGTTTAGGGGGCCTTGGGCGGGGAGCGGAGGTCCGAGGGGCACGCGCCTCTTAGGTCCGGCGCAGGCGAAAAGCTACCTGTAGCTGGACTGGGCACGAATGTCCGCCATGCGCAGAAAGCGAAATTGGCAGAGGACTGAACGCGTGCGTGGCCAAGCAATGCAGAACCTAGTGAGCCGGATAGCTTGCTTTCGTACATAGACAGCGTCGTACACAGCCAGACGTTGTGAACGGATTGGTGAGTCGATAGACTAAACCTTGTGATTTTAGAGGCGGTCGAAAATGAAAATTGAATCCCAAGACAAGAGAATAGACGAGCTTTTGAAAGGTAATATTTTTCTTATTCCTCGCTTTCAACGTGAATACTCTTGGGAGCCTGACCACGTCGCGGCGTTCTGGTCTGATCTTATAGAGAATATGACCGAGGCGTATTTTATTGGGGCTATGGTCGTATACAAAGTTGAACGCTCAACTTTAGCTGTAGTGGACGGGCAGCAACGCCTGACCACAATCACGATATTACTTTGTGCGATTCGTGAAGCCTTCAAAGACCTTGATCGACCTGAACTGGCCGAAGGCTTGCAGGCGTACATCGAGCAGAAAGATCGAGAAAATAAGACGGTTTACGTTCTTAAAACTGAATCCTCCTTTCCTTTTCTTCAAGAGGAAATACTGAAAAGTGATCCCGCAGAAGTTCCGTTTGAAGTAGGGCGAGAAGAGGAGGCAATCCAGAGGGCGTTTGATATATTCAAGAATAACATATCGGAAAAAGTATCCGAATATCTCGACAACAAAGAGCAAAGTGCAGATGACAATAAAAAAGATGCGATTGGATGGCTTTCTATTCTGCGTGACACCGTTTTCGATCTCAACTTGATACTTGTCACTCTGGACACCGAAGATGATGCCTATCTGATATTTGAGACCCTCAACACCCGCGGAAAAGATTTGGCCCTTGCCGATCTTTTGAGAAACCATTTTGCCAAGCTCATCCGTTCAGCTAGTGAAGTCGACCAGGTCAAAGAGAAGTGGTCAAGAGTTCAGGACACCATTAAGAGCTCCCCGATACAGCTAGACCCTGATACCTTCATCGTTCACTCGTGGCAGTCACGCTACGATTTCGTAACCAAAGCAAAGACCTTTCAAAAGGTTAAGGACCGGGTCAACAAGAAGAACGCAAAATCACATCTTGATCGTTTCGTTTCCGATTCTGAACAGTGGCGATCAATTTTCGACACGGAATATCTTTGGTCCAAATCTGAAAGGGAAGCGGCAAGGTCGCTTAAGGCACTTCGAACGTTCAAAGTAGTCCAACCATCGCCGGGTATTCTTTCTTTGGTTCGCGCATACCGAGATAAGACAATTAAGTACAGGACGTTAAGAAATGCACTTTCGAATATTGAAAAATTCCATTTTTCGTTCAACGCTATAACTTCCTCTCGGTCATCCGGGGGAATTTCGGGTATGTATTCCTCCTTTGGACGCCAAATATTTCAGTGCAACGATAGCGGCGAAGCTGCGCGTGTCATTGCTGATTTGGTATCGAAACTGCAGGAGCGAGAGGTGCTAAGCTCAGAGTTTGATGTAGGCTTCGAGCAAGTTATTTACACAAATAGGCACTCATCCCAAAAGACTCTCGTTCAGTATATCCTTAGAAAGGTTGCAATTTTTGAGAGTCAGCCGTTCATTGGGGAAACCGACGACCTTACAATCGAGCATCTTGTTCCACAATCCAGCTATAAGTCGGATGAAGATCACTTAATCGTGGGACAACTCGGAAACCTCATGCTTGTTGATCAAAAGACCAACGAGTTGCTTTCCACGAACGAATTCAAGGAAAAGAAAGTGATCTTGGAGAGTAGGGGTTACAAGCTACCAGAGCTTTTTGATGGCGTTGATGAATTAAGTGAGGAGATCATACGATCAAACACGCAGCGCATAGCAGAGCTTTCGCGGGAAAAAATATGGAAGGTTTAGATTCAACGAATTTAGATGAGTCAACTACTGTACGGATAACTTTCTCGGCTCAGTTTTTTTGAGCTCCATAGCCTGCTGCGGATGACGATTGTGTCCGCTTCAAGGCTGGAATTGGTTGTCCGCCGCGCCTCGCACGAAGATCAGAGCAAGGCCGAAACCAAACTCCCCCAAACCTTGCGCGCCCCCCTCCCCCACCATATCCTCTCCTTCAGCGACCCACAGCCAAGGACCAAGACATGGGCATCCTAGACTTCCTTTCCGGCCAGTTCATCGACGTCATCCACTGGACGGACGATACCCGCGACACGATGGTCTGGCGGTTCGAGCGCGAAGATCACGAGATCAAGTACGGCGCCAAGCTGACGGTGCGCGAGGGACAGGCGGCGGTCTTTGTCCACGAGGGGCAGCTGGCCGATGTCTTCACCCCCGGTCTCTACATGCTCGAGACCAACAACATGCCGATCATGACCACCCTGCAGCACTGGGACCACGGGTTCCGGTCGCCCTTCAAGTCCGAGGTCTATTTCGTCAACACGACGCGGTTCAACGATCTGAAATGGGGCACCAAGAACCCGATCATCGTGCGCGATCCGGAGTTCGGCCCCGTGCGCCTGCGCGCCTTCGGCACCTATTCGGTCCGGGTCAGCGACCCGGCGCGCTTCCTGACCGAAATCGTCGGCACCGACGGCGAATTCACCATGGACGAGATCAGCTTCCAGATCCGCAACATCATCGTTCAGGAATTCTCCCGCACGATCGCGCTGTCCAAGATCCCCGTTCTCGACATGGCGGCCAACACCCGCGAACTGGGCAAGCTTGTCAGCACCGAGATATCGGCGACGGTGGCGGAATACGGGCTGACGATCCCCGAACTCTACATCGAGAACGTCTCGCTCCCGCCGGCGGTGGAGCAGGTGCTGGACAAGAGATCCTCCATGGGCGTCATCGGCGATCTGAACCAGTACACCCAGTTCCAGGCGGCCGAGGCGCTGGGGCGCGACGGCGGGGCCGGTGCGGCGATGCAGGCGGGCCTTGGCGCGGGGCTGGGCATGCAGATCGGTCAGGCCGCGGCAAGCGCCGGCCCCTGGGGCGCGCGGCCTGCGACCGGCGCGGCGCCACAGGCGGGCATGGCGCCCCCGCCGCCCCCGCCGGTGGAGCATGTGTGGCACATCGCAGAGGGCGGCGAGACCAGCGGCCCCTATTCGAAGGCGCGCATGGGGCGGATGGTGACCGAAGGCAAACTGACCCGCGACACCTATGTCTGGACCCCCGGGCAGGACGGCTGGCAGCGGGCCGAGGACGTGACCGAGCTTGCCCAGCTCTTCACGGTGATGCCGCCGCCCCCGCCGGCCCCCTGACCTGAGGCCGATGACCGCGCGCGCATCCATGCAGAAAAGGGCGCCGGCTTGACTGGCCGGCGCGCCGCCTCGCGCCATATCCGATGTCATCCCACGCCACCAACCGATGGACCCCTCGTCATGGCCACCAGATCCCCCTATTCCGGTCTTCAGATCACACTGCACTGGCTGATCGCCTTCCTGATCGCGGCCGCCTGGTTCCTCGGGGACGGCATGGGCCGTATCCTCGACAAGCGGATCGAGGCAGGGACCACCGGGATCGAGGGCAACACCCTGCACGTCTGGATCGGTGGCGCGGTCTTTCTGCTGGTCCTGATCCGGATCGCGGTGCGCCTGCGGACGGGCGCGCCCGCCCCCGCGGCGGGCAGCACGGGCTGGCAGGAAACGGCCGCCCTCTGGGGGCACAGGGCGCTCTATCTCATGATGATCCTCGTGCCCGTCCTTGGCGCCACCGCGTGGTACGGCCATGTAAAGCCCGCCGCGGAAGCCCATGAAATCGCGGTCAACGTCCTCGTGATCCTGATCGTCGGGCATACGCTGATGGCGCTCTACCACCAGTACGTCGCCCGCGACGGCACGCTGCGCCGCATGATCCCGTTCCTGCGGTGAGCCGCAGGGGCATCGTCATCGGCCTGCACTGGGCCGCGTTCCTGCTCATCCTGATCATGATAAAGGGCGGTGTGTCGACCCCTTGGGCACTGTGGCTATTCGTCGGGGTGGTCGCGGCGTGGGAAGCGCTGACGCTGGCGAAAGGCCTGATCGGACGGCCCGGCCCGAAACTTTCCCCCGGGATGCGCCGTGCCTATCCGTGGATGCACAGAACGCTTCATATCCTGCTCGCGCTGACCGCGCTGGCCTGCCTGTTACGCCTCGCGGGGCATCCGTTGCGGTATCTCGACGCGTGGATCCTGCTGAACATCACCCTGGCCGCGGGCGCGTTTCACGGTGTGTTCCACGTCTGGCGGCACACCGCGCTCTACGACAACGCGCTGCGGCTGATCCTGCCGCGCATCATGCACAAATGGCTCTGACCGATGGGCCGCGCGCTGCTTGACCGCCTGCCCGGCCGGCGCCCCACGCTCAAGGTCATCCACTGGGCGATGGTGCCGATGCTGGTCTGGTTCATCGTTGTCACGCCGGACGACGTGCTGCCCTTCGGTCCGGCCGCCTTTCAGGCCCATTCGGCACTGGCACTCCTGTTCGTCACGCTCTGCCTATGGTGGACGGCCGATTACATGCGCCGCGGTCTGGCCAGCCGTCCGGGCCCCAAGCTGCCCGGCTGGGGCCGCAAGCTGCACCAGTGGATGCACAAGGCGCTGATCTGGGGCCTGTTCGGCGTGGCGCTCAGCGGCTTCCTGCTGGGTCTTACCTCCGCCACCCTGCTCAAGGCGGGCGGCGTGTTGCCCATCGCCCCGCCGCTGGGCCTGCGCCGCGCGAACGAGATCATCGGCCAGATCCATATCTTCGAATTCTACCTGCTGGCGGCCATCGCGGCGGGACATGCCGCTTTCCACGTCTGGCGGCACCTGAAGCTGCGCGACAATGCCCTGCGGATCATGGCCCCGCGTGCCTTGCACCGGTTTTTGTGATCTCCCGGCTGGAAGCGCCCGTGCATCGGCGCTAACGTGCCCCGAAGACCGCCACCGGAGCCGAGATGGACGAGCAGATACCAGCCCCGAGGGCCGAGCACCGCTTTCCCTGCGACAGCTGCGGATCGGACCTGCGTTACGATCCGGGCGCGGGACGCCTTGTCTGCGACCACTGCGGCAATACCCAACCCCTCGAAGGGGCCTCCGCCCCGGCCGGGGCGATCGCCGAACTGGACCTTGAATCGGGCTTTGCCGCCGCGCTGGACGCCGGCGAAATGCAGGAGACACGGGTCACCACCTGCCCCAACTGCGCGGCGCAGGTCGAGTTCGACGGCACCGAACACGCCAAGGAATGCCCCTTCTGCGCCACGCCGGTCGTCGTCGATACCGGCACGACACGCCAGATCAAGCCCCGCGGCGTCCTGCCCTTCGCGCTCGACGAGGCGACGGCGCGCGACGCCATGACAAACTGGCTGGGTCGGCTCTGGTTCGCGCCCGGCGGCCTGCAGGAATATGCCCGAAAGGGGCGTCGGATGCAGGGCATCTACGTGCCCTACTGGACCTACGATGCCGACACCAAGTCCGCCTACAGGGGCGAACGGGGGACGGTCTATTACGTTACCCGGACCGTGATGCGCGATGGCAAGCGCGTGCAGGAGCAGGTCCCCCAGATCCGGTGGCAGCCGGTGTCCGGCCGGGTCGGCCGGTTCTTCGACGACGTGCTCGTGCTCGCGTCCACCGCGCTGCCCAAGCGCTATACCGATGCGCTTGAGCCATGGGATCTTTCCGCCCTTGAACCCTACGCGCCGGAGTATCTGGCCGGTTTCCGCGCCGAGGCGTATTCCGTCTCGTTGCAGGACGGCTTCGTCCAGGCCCGCGCCCACATGGACCGGGTCATCGAGCGGGACGTGCGGTTCGACATCGGGGGCGACCGCCAACGCATCCACGGTATCGAGACGCAGCTCGGCAACCTGACCTTCAAGCACATCCTGTTGCCCGTCTGGCTGGCGGCCTACAAGTACCGGGGCAAGACCTACCGCTTCGTGGTGAACGGCCGCACCGGCCGGGTGCAGGGCGAACGGCCCTATTCGGCGATCAAGATCGCCTTCGCCGTCATTCTCGGCCTCGCGGCCGCGGCAATCATCGGATATCTGGCAGCACAGCAATGACCCAATACGACACTTTCACCGACATCCTGGAGGCCCGCTATTCCTGCCGGGCCTTCCGCCCCGACCCCGTCCCGGACGAGACCGTCGAACGTATCGTCGCCGCGGCGCGCCACGTACCGTCATGGTGCAACGCGCAACCGTGGCAGGTCAGCGTCACGCGCGGCGCTGCGACCGACCGCTTCCGCGATGCACTTACCAAGGCCGCGACCGAAGGCGCGCCGCCCAAGCCGGACCTCGCCTGGCCCAAGGGCTACTCCGGCCCCTATGCCGAGCGCCGCCGCACCTGTGGTTTTCAGTTGTACGATGCGGTGGGGATCGAAAAGTCCGACCGCAACGCCCGCCGGGCGCAGATGCTGCGCAACTACGCGCTGTTCGACGCGCCGCACGTGGCGATCGTGCATTCACCCGCCGAACTGGGCCCCTACGGCGCGATGGACACCGGGGGGTTCGTGACCGCCTTCACCCTCGCCGCCACTGCCCTTGGGGTCGCCACCGTGCCGCAGGCGGCCATCGCGGCCTACGCGCCGCTCGTGCGGGATCTGATGGGCATCGGCGACGACCGTCTCGTGCTTTGCGCAATCTCGTTCGGCTACGCCGACGAGACCGCGCCCGCGAATGCATTTCGCACCGAGCGTGCGACCCCCGCAGACATCATCGACTGGCAGGACTGATGCGGGCCCTGCTGCAACGGGTCAGCCGCGCCTCGGTCGCGGTGGCGGACGAAACGACCGGCGAGATCGACGCCGGCCTGCTGATCCTCGTCTGCGCGATGCCCGAGGATACCGAGGCAACCGCCGACGCGCTGGCGCGGAAGATCGTGAACCTGCGGCTGTTCAAGGATGACGAGGGCCGCATGAACCTCAGCCTTGCGCAGACGGGCGGCGCCGCGCTCGTGGTCAGCCAGTTCACCCTCGCCGCCGACACGTCGCGGGGCACGCGGCCCGGTTTTTCCTACGCCGCGAAACCGGACAAGGCCCGCGCGCTCTACGAATACTTCGTCGAGAGGGTGAAGGAACTGGGTATTCAAACGCAGACCGGCGTCTTCGGGGCGGACATGGCCGTGGCGCTCGTGAACGACGGGCCGGTGACCATCTGGCTGGACACCGACGCGCCCTGAACGGGCGGCGGACCGTCACGCCGCCTAAGGCTCCCGAAATGCCTCCCGCGACTTGTAGAGCGGCTTCAGCAGGTATTGGAGCACTGTCTTGGACCCCGTGTGCAACTCCACGCTGGCCTGCATCCCCGGCCTGATCTGAAGCGAGGCCTGCCGGGGGGAAAGATGCGCGGTGTCCACTTCCACCGTGACCTTGTAATGCGGGTTGCCGTCCGGATCGCGCGCACGTTCGTCCTTGAACGTATCGGCCGAAACCAGTTTCACCCGGCCCTTGAGCGTGCCGTAGATCGTGTAATCGTAGGCGCTCAGCTTCACGGTTGCCTGCTGGCCCGGACGGATGCCGGCGATGTTCTCGGGCTTCACGCGCGCCTCGACGAAAAGCTCCTCGTCTAGCGGAATGATCTGGAGGATCTCCTCGCCCGGCCGCACCACGCCGCCGATGGTCGTGACACCGAGGTTGTTCACGACGCCGCGCATCGGGCTGGTCAGAACGGTTCGGTCCAGCTGGTCCATGGCAGCCTTGAGGTTCTGGCGCAAGGTGCCGAGTTCCTTGAGCACGTCGGAATATTCCTCCGCCCGGTCCAGTTCGGACCGGGTGACGATCTCGTCGTACTTGATGCGCGCATCGGCATGGACCTTGCGCGCGCGGGTCGCCTCGATCATCGACACGATCTTGCGGTCCAGAAGATCGTCCATCAGCGCCCGCTCCTTGGCCGCTTCGGCCAGCACCCGCTTGGCCCCTTCCGTCCGCGACACGAAATCCGACTGCCGCGCCTGCAGCAGCGCCCGCTCCGACGCGACGATATCTGGCGTCCGGGCCGCGAGCGTTTCGGGCACGTCGAAGTCGAACTGTCCCGCCAGTTCCGCTTCCAGCCGCAGACGGCGGATCTCGAAGGCCGAAATCTGGTTGCGCAGGTCATCGACCGACGACTTGAACTGCGTTCCGTGCAGCCGCGCGAGCACGTCGCCCTTCTCCACCACGTCGCCCTCGCCCACCGCGAGTTGCGCCAGTATGCCGCCTTCGAGGTTCTGGATGATCTGGGGCCGCGAGGAGGAGATCATGGAGCCTTCGGCGCGCACGATCTCGTCGACCCAGGCAAAGGCCGCCCAGATCAGGAACACCAGCACGGCCGCCCCGCTCAGCCAGATCACGGTGGAAGGACCGCGCATGTCGCGGCCCAGCTGTGCATCAAGGCGGGTCGGATCGGCCAGCGTCATGCCGCACGTCCCCCGTTGAGCCCGGCAAGGTGGCCGAGAACCTTGTCGCGGGGGCCGTCGACGGTCATCCGCCCGGCCTGCAGCAGCATGGCCCGGTCGGTCAGCGCCAGGATCGGGGCGCGGTGGGTGGCGATGATCGCCGTACGCTGCGCCATCCAGTCACCCAGCCGCGCCACGAGTGTCGCCTCGAGTGTCTGGTCCAGCGCGGCGGTCGGCTCGTCAAGCAGGCAGACCCGGGGATCCTGCAGCCAGAGCCGCGCCCAGCCCACGGACTGCCGCTGCCCGATGCTCAGCCCCGCGCCGCTGTCCCTGATCTCGAGGTCCAGACCCTTGGGGTGGGCCTGAACGAACGGCCCGAGGCCCGCGAACTCGAGCGCCTGCATCAGCCGGGCATCGTCCCGTTCCAGCATGGTCAGGTTGAGATTGTCGCGCAGGGTGCCCGCGAACAGGCGCACGTCCTGTCCCAGATAACCGATCAGCCGCCGCAGATCGCGCGGCTCGATCTGGCTCAGGTCCGTGCCGTCGATCATCACCCTGCCCGTGGCCGGCGCGTAGAGACCGCTCATCAGCTTCAGGAGGGACGATTTACCGGATCCGTTGGCGCCCAGCACGGCCACCTTCTGGCCCGGTCGGATCGCAAGCGCCCGGATATCGACGATGGGCGCACCGTCCTCCTCGTAGCGGAAGGTCACGTCGCGGAACTCGAAATCACCCCTCAGCGTCTCGCGTCTGAGGTAGGTGCGCCTTGAGTCCGCGTCCTGCGGTGCCTGCGCGACCGCCTCCAGCCCGTCGAGCGCGGATTTCACGTTGCCCCAGCGCGCCATCGTCCCCGCGAGTTGCGTCAGCGGCGCCAGCGTGCGGCCGGTCAGGATGCCGACCGCGATGATCGATCCCACCGTGAACTCCCCGGCGAACACGAGGTACGTTCCGGTGATGACCGCGGCAACATAGGTCGCCTGTTGGACACCCTGGCTCCAGAAAGTCAGCACCGAGGCCAGCCTGCGCTGCTCGGACGACTTCATCGCAGACAGCGCGTTCAACTCGGACCACAGCCGCATGACCCGATCCTCGCCGCGCTGGGTCTTGAGCGTGTCGAGTTCGAAAAGCGTCTCGTGCAGCAGCCGCGACGACTTGGCCGATGCTCCCTGCGTTTCCTGCGTCAGGCGCATCATCCGTTTCTGAAGGACGAAGCCGGGCACCACCATCAGGATCCCGCCAAGGATCAGCACCCAGACGACGTTGCCCGCGATACTGGCCACGAGAAGCAGGAACACGAGGATGAACGGCAGGTCGGCAAGGGTTCCCACGGTCGAGGCGGTGAAGAATTCCCGGACCGACCCGAACTCACGCATTGCGGAGAAGACCTGGTGCGGCGCCTGCCCGGGGATATCCGACCGCATGCCGAGGATCCGCCCCATCAGGATGCGCTGCACACCGAGCTCGATCTGCCGGCCGGCGCCATCCATGAGCCGCGCCCGGGCAATCTTGATGAAAGCCTCCATCAGCAGGGCCAGCCCCGCGCCCGCCGCCAGCACCCAGAGCGTCGCCTCGGACTGGTGGGGGATCACCCGGTCGTAGACTTGCAGCGAAAACAGCGCCACGGCCACCGCCAAAAGGTTCGCCACCAGCGACCCGAGCGCGACCTCGGCCAACTGGCGCCGGAACCGGTCGAACTGGCCCCAGAACCAGTGCGGCTGTCGGGTCTCTGTCCTGTGGGTCTCCGCCACCTTTCGCAGGGACGCCTCGGCCCGCACGACGATGCCCCCGAAAAAGGGCGCGAACTCGGCAAGCGGAACCTGCGCGCGATGGTCGGTGCATGTCCGGTCGTAGATTGTCAGCTCGTCCCGGGACTGCCCCAGCACCAGAACCACCTGACCCGAAGTCATGTAGGCCAGCGCGGGCCAGAGCGCGGGCATGGGCGATGTCACTTCCGAAACCTGCGCCAGCAGGCCGAGCTCCTTCAGTCCGTGGCAGATCGCCTGCGCTTCCTCTGCCCGTCCACGTCCGGTGCCGGTTCTTGCGCCGATGCTTTCGAAAAGGTCGCGTGCCACCGCGTCGACGCCGAGCAGTCCGGCATATGTCGCCGCCAGTTCCGCGCGGGCGGAAATCCGGTCTTCGAACCGGTTGGCGTTGTCCGCGCGCGCCGGAGGCGCGACCGCGCGGCGCGACGCACCGCCGTTGCTGATGGTCAGCGTCAGGGCGCGTTTGCGGGTCAAATCCGATCCCCGTCCGCCAGTAGGCCAAGGATATTTGCCATCTCGATCCGCAGCCGCAGGGCATCGTACTTCAGCGTCACCTGTGCCTGCTGCTGGCGGGAGAAGGTCTCGTAGACGCCGACCACGTCCATGACCTGCCGCTGGCCCGCGTCGTACTGCTGCTGGAAGAGGTCGAGGTTCGCCCGCGCCTGCGCCGTGAGCCGCGCGGCCTCTTCCGCTTGCCGGGTCTTGGCGGCGATCCGGCTTTCCAGCTTTTTCAGGGTCCGGTTCGTGTCTTCGCTGGTCTGGGCGACCCGGCGTTCCGCCGCCTCGCGCGCGGCTTCGATGGCCTGCAGGCTGTCAGAGGTGCCGAACCCGATGAGGCTGTCCGACGTGACGCGCAGCCCGACGTTGGTACTGTCACCGACCGTGCCCCCGGCGGACAGGCCGGGCAGAAGGCCCGCGAGCTCCACCTTCGCGCGGGCGATGGCGCGGGTTTTCTCGGCCTCGGCAAGCACCACCGCAAGAGGCCGCGCCGCGGTCGCGTCCACCTCGATATCGGGCAGGCCCCGCAGATCACCGAGAGGGCGGACCGACATCGCATTCAGTTCGGCGACCGACGTGGCCGCCAGTTCGGCATTCGCCGTCCGGGCCGCACGGATCTCGGCCAGCTTCTGACGCAGGATCGTGAGGTCGGACATGTCCGAGACACCGCCACGCACCCGCTCGTTCATGATGTATTCGAATTGGCCCATGTCGCTAAGGGCGGCATCCGATAGGGCCGCCTTCTCCCGCGCTTCGGCTGCGGCGAGGTACAGCGTCAGCCCCGTGTGCACGCGGGTGTTGGTATCGGCGGCAAGGTTGACCGCCGCGACCTCCACGTCCGCGACGGCGAATTCGCGCTCCCCCTTGCGGCGACCGTTGTCGAACAAAACCTGGTCCACCACGAGGTTCGCGACAAGCGACCCGAGCGACCCGAGGCTGATGTCGGGCCCGATCCGCGGCAGCCAGTTCTTGCTCGCCGCCACCGAACGCAGGCGTGCGGCCCGCAGTTCGGCCTCCGCGGTGCGGGCGTTGGCGGCCAGCACCGCCTTGGCCACCTCGTCGAAGCTGCTGCCCGGCGGCAGGAGCGTCCGTCGACCGGCAAGGCCGGCGATGATGTGGCTCTGCTCATTCGCAAGGTCTGCCGGGCCGCCCAGTGCGGGGGCGAGCGGATCGGCCGACCGGCCGCGGGTGACGAGGCCGGTCGCCGGCCAGCCGTCCCCGATATCGGACAGGCATCCCGACAGGGTGACCGCGACCGCGCAGACCCCGAACGCCCCTCTTATCCCAAATGCCATGCCCTGCCCTCGATCGCCGGTATTTCAGGGGCGCGGGTCATTCGCCGCCCGCGCCTGCCTTGTCCTCAGTCGGCTCAGATCACCACCGTTACATCGTCGTCGATGTAAAGCGTGCCCTCCTCGCCCAAGGTGTAGATGTCGTAGGTCTGGCCGTCGCGGACGGTCGAACCGGCGCGCACCGCCCCGGTGACGGTCACGGTATCGTCGCTCCCCCCGTCGATCCGAAGCTCGTTGGTGTTCGACGACAGGTCCAGCAGGGTCGCCTCGTCGATCGTGAGGTTGCCCTCCTCGGCAAAGCTCAGGTCGATGGTCTCGATATTGAAACCGCCGAGCACGTCGGCGTTCAGCGAGACTTCGGAATTGACCGACTCGTCGTCCAGCACGACGTAGGTGCCAGATGAATTGCCCGCGGCATCCGTGGCGGTGATGACAAGGTGCGAACCGTCCGGCACCTGCGCGCCGAACTGGAAGTTCGTCTCGCCGATCTGCGGAATGTCGACCGAGGTCGCGTCGACCTCGCTGACCGTTCCGTTGCCATTGACCTGATGGATCTCGACCAGATCGTCGTTGATATCGGTCGAGATGCCCCGGATGCCGTCCCCGTCACGCGTGTAGGAGGCGATGACCGGCCCCTCGGGCGCGTCGGTGTCGATCGCCAGCGTGTCCGACAGGGTGTCGACGTTCCCGACGGCGTCTGTCGCGGTCACGACGATCGCGGCGTCGTAGGTGCCGTTGCGGATCGCCGCGGGCGGGATGGTCAGCGCCCAGTTGCCGGCCGCATCCACCGCGGCGGTGTGGTTCACCCCGTCGAAGGTCACCACGACGGTGGAGCCCGCCTCCACCTGGCCGCTCAGATCGATGCCGGTGGCCGCTTCGGCCGCCGACGCCACGTTGTCGGGTCCGCCCCCCGTATCGGTCATGGTCAGCGGCATCACTTCGGTGTCGACACGGATGGTGTCGGTCACGGTGGCGGTATTGCCCGCCGCGTCCGTGGCCTGCACCGAAACGGCGGCATCGTAGGTGCCCTGCGCGATCTGGCTGGGCGCATATTCCGCGATCCAGTTGCCGTTGGCGTCCACCGCGGCGTTCACTGCAACGCCGTTCAGCGTCACCACGACCGAGGTGGAGCCCACTTCGGTCGTCCCGGTGATCTGCACGCCGCCGCCACCGGTCCGCTCCAACCCGTTGATGACACCATCGCCTTCGACCCGGTCGGCGTGGACGGCGAGGTTGTCGACACGGGTATCGACCGCGACACTGTCCACGGCTTCCAGAACGTTGCCCGCGCTGTCGGTCGTCGTGGCGTGGATGTCGGCAAGGTAATCGCCCGGCGCGACCTCGTGCACGGCGAACTGCGCCGTCCAGTTGCCCGCCGCGTCGGTGGTCACCGTGTGGCTGACCCCCGCCAGCGTGACGGTCACCTGAGCGCCTGGCGTCGAGGTGCCCGTCAAGACCACGCCATCGCTCGCCTCGGCCGCGTTCACCACGTCGTCGCCCTCGACCGGCGCGGGAGAGATCGTGAGGATCCCCGCGTCGCGGTCTATCTCGACGTTCTGCGTGATCGTCTCCACGTTGCCTGCGGCGTCGGTGGCAACGGCGGTCATGACGGCGGTCTGCGCCCCGCCCGGAATTTCGGAGGACGCGAATGTGACGGTCCAGTTGCCGTTCGTGTCGACCGTCGCCGCATGGGTGGCCCCGCCCAGCGTGACAAGCACCGACGAACCGGGTTCGGTTGTCCCGGTCATCACCAGATCCTGACGGGCCTCCTCGATGTTGATCACCCCGTCCGCGCCGCCGGTGGTCCCGGTGAAGCCGAAGTCGCGCACCAGCGTGTCGATCTCGACCTCGCCGGTCACGGTCGAACTGTTGCCGAAACCGTCCGTCGCGATGGCGGTCACCGGCGCGCTCACTTCTCCCGAGGGCACCTCGGCCATCGGAAAATCGCAGGTCCAGTCACCGTTCGCATCGACCGTGGCCTGCCGCGTTCCGGTCCCGAACGTCACCATGACGGTCGCCCCCGGCTGCGCTGTCCCGGTCAGCGTCACGCCGTCCAGACGCTCCGCCCCGTTCACGATGCCATCGCCCTCGACACTGTCGGTGTCGATGGTCACGTCGGTGACGGTATCGACCACCAGCACGTCGGACACGGTGGTCGTGTTGCCATAGGCGTCAGCGGTGACGATCTGAACGTCGGTGCTGTATTCACCGGTCTCCAGCGTACCCGCGGGCCAGGTGACAGACCACGTCCCGTCCTGCGCCACGGTCGTCGTCTGCGCGATCCCGGCAATCGTGACCTCGACCGACGCGCCCGCCTCACCGGTGCCGGTCAGGGTGACCCCGTCCGCAAAGCTGCTGGCATTGAAGAAGTCGTTGACGGACTGCGTGCCGCTGGTGACCGCGATCTCCGGCGCGATCGTGTCGATGCGGACGTCGCCGCCGGTCGTCGTCGTGTTGCCGTACTGGTCGGTCGCCGTGGCCGTGATGGTCGCGGTGGTTTCCCCCACCGGCATCTCGCCCGCCTCGAAAACCGCGCTCCATGTCCCCTCGGCCGTCGCGGTGACGATGCGGGTACCGCTGCCCAGGGTCACTTCCACGCTGGCGCCGGCATCCGCCGTGCCGGTCACGGTCACGCCTTCGGCATGTTCCGCCGCGTTGATCACACCGTCCCCCCCGACCAGGTCGCTGTCGATGGTCAGGTTGATCACCGTATCCACCACCAGCACATCAGCAATCGTGGTCGTGTTGCCAAAGGCGTCTGAGGTCCAGATCGTCACGTCCGTGGTGTATTCGCCTGCGTCAAGCGTGCCCTGCTCCCAGGTGACGGACCATGTCCCGTCCTCGGCCACGGTGGTGGCCTGTTCGATCCCGGCGATGGTCACGACGACCGCGGCCCCCGCCTCGCCCGTGCCCGTGCCCGTGATGGTGACACCGTCGTTGAATCCCTCCGCGTTGAAGAAATCCTCGACCGACTGCGTGCCGGAGGTCACCTCGATCTGCGGCGGCGTGGTGTCGATCACGTATTCCGGGCCGTCCAGCACCGTGTCCTCGCCCTCGGTGGTCACGATCACCTCGGCCTCGTAGGTGCCGTCCGGCGGGAATGTCTCGTCCTCGAACACGGCTTCGAATACGCCGTCCTCGTCGATCACGGTCTCGATGCGCTGATCCCCGAGGATCACGACGACATGGCTTCCCGGCTCGCCGCCGCCGGTGATGATCACCTGTTCGTCCGCGCCATCACCGCCGATGTCGCTGGAACTGTCCGCGTCGTTGACGTAGGGCGCCGCCGGCCCGGTGCCGCCGCCGGTGCCGCCGGTCCCTTCGCCCGCGTTGTTGCCCCCGTCCGAGGTGCCGCCGCCGAGCCCGCCGAGAACCGCGGCGCCGCCTGCCGCCGCCGCGATGGCCCCTGCGCCGCCGCCCAGAAGGCCGCCGCCGAGCAGCGGCGCGGCGAACATCGAAACTTCGTCGTCGGCCGCGGCCGCCGCTTCGGCCACTTCGGTACGGCCAAGGAAGATCAGGTCGTCCGACGGGCTCCACTTGCCCCAGGCCTCGGTCGGCCCGTATTGGGCGTAGAGGGTACCGTCGCCGCCGTCGACCAGCGTGACCTCGTTCAGATAGCCATCGGCCGAGATGAACAGCCGGTTCGCGGCACCATCCGCGTTGAAGTAGTTCTGGACCGTGATGACCCGCCCGTCCGCCAGCGTCAGCAAAAGGTCATTGCCCGCGCGCTGCTGGCCGGCAAGGTCCGTCTGTCTGAGATTGAGGGAAATTTCCTGGCCCGTTCCGGCCTCGATGACATGGGCTTTCGTGTCTTGTGACACAACACCACGTCGCAATCCGCCCGCTTGATCGCGGACGACGAAATCAATCGCTTTCATAGCACCACCACTCTACCTCGAAGCTCTCGTTCTGCGCGGAGCTTCTGTTATTGATATTGCCCGCGTCGGCCGTTCAATCGTCCGTACCCGTGCCTGTAATGCCTTCCGGATACTCGCAAAAATCGTTCGAAACTAGACATTTTTTTGCCACATTCTGCACTTTCAACCAGGGCGTGTGTCGGCAACTGACACAAATCCGGTCACCCTTTTTGGATAACCGCTTTTCACATAACGACAATTGCAGGCGCACAGGAACCGTCGACATTCCGGCAACAGTTGACAAATTCCGCCTACACGCGAATGTCTCACGACATGAACAGCCCCCAGAACAGCCTCCGCGACGTCGCCGAAGATCCCGACTTCGGCATCACATTATCCGACGGGTGCCGCCTGTCCGCCCGGATGTGGCGACCGGTGGATGCCAAGGACGACCCCGTTCCGGTGATCCTAGAATACCTGCCCTACCGAAAGCGGGACGGCACCTGCGCCCGCGATGCCCTGACGCATCCGTGGTTCGCGGAACGCGGCTATGCCTGCCTGCGCGTGGACATGCGCGGGAATGGCGACAGCGAGGGCCTGATGGAGGACGAGTACACCGCACAGGAACAGGCCGATGCGGTGGAAGTGATCAACTGGCTGGCGGCCCAGCCCTGGTGCAACGGCAACGTGGGCATGATGGGGATCAGCTGGGGCGGTTTCAACGGCCTTCAGGTCGCGGCGCTGGCGCCCGAGCCGCTCAAGGCCGTGGTCACCCTGTGCTCGACCGTGGACCGCTTTGCCGACGATATTCATTACAAGGGCGGCTGCCTGCTGAACGAGAACCTGGGCTGGGGGGCGACCATGTGGTCCTATTCCAGCCGCGCGCCGGACCCGGCCCTGCGCGAGGACTGGCGCGAGATGTGGCTTGAACGGCTCGAGGCGGAGCCGTTCCTGCCGGCGGTCTGGCTGCGGCACCAGCGCCGCGATGCCTATTGGCGGCACGGGTCGGTCATCGAGGACTACAGCGCCATCAAGGCGAAGGTGCTGGCCATCGGCGGCTGGGGCGACGGCTACAAGAACGCGGTACCGCAACTGGTCGAAGCGCTGCCGGGCGCCAAGGGCATCGTCGGACCCTGGGTCCACAAGTATCCCCATTTCGCCATCCCCGAACCGCGCATCGGCTTCCTGCAGGAGGCGCTGCGCTGGTGGGACCGCTGGCTCAAGGACATCGACACCGGTGTCGAGGCGGATCCTGACTACCGCGCCTACCTGATGGATGGCGTGCGTCCGGCGACATGGTACGCTGAAAGACCGGGCCGCTGGATCGTCGAGCATGAGGGCGCGACGGCACATCTGGACACCTCCAGGCTGCACCTGACGGACGCCGGTCTGGCCGTCGACGCCGCGCCGCTGGCGGCACGCGTGTCTTCCCCGCCGCATTGCGGGGCCGACGCTGGCGAATACTGCGCCATCTGGCTGGGCCCCGAACTGCCCGGCGACCAGCGTGCCGATGACGCGCTCTCCACCACCTTCGACAGCGCGCCATCGGCGCACGACATGGATATCGTCGGCGCGCCCCGGATCTCCCTGACCCTTGCCAGCGACCAGCCGCAGGCACAGATCGTCGTCCGGCTGAACCACGTCCACCCGGACGGGGCCGCCACGCGGATCACCTACGGCGTGCTGAACCTTTCTCACCGCGCGGATGCGGAGGCGCTGCGCGAGATGCCACCGGGCGAGCCGGTGGATATCACGCTCGATCTCGACCATGTCGCCTACCGCGTGCCGGCGGGACACCGGCTGCGTGTCTCGATTTCGGATGCCTACTGGCCGCTGATCTGGCCCAGCCCGGCCCGCACGCGACTGGATCTGAGCGCCGGCCACATCGACCTGCCGCAGCGGCCGACATCCGGCGGCGACGAACACAGGTTCGAACCGCCGACCGCGGCCCCGCCTTGGGAAACCGAGGAACTGCGCCCGGAAAGCCACATTCGCCGGCGCGAGACCGACATGGTCACCGGGGACATCACACTTTTCATCGAGGACGACTTCGGCGCGGTCCGCGACAGCGATCACGGGCTGATCGCGGGCAGCGTCGCGCGCGAGGCCTGGACCATCAATCCCGATGATCCCCTGTCGGCGCGCGGTCAGTGCCACTGGACCGATGAACTCGTCCGCGACGACATTGTCCTGCGGACCGAAGCGACCTGCATGATGACCAGCAGCGCCACGGCATTTCACCTCAATGCCCGCATTGAAGCCTATGAAAACGACGAACTGGTATACGCGAGGGACATCGAAGACAGCATCCCGAGGGATCACCTGTAGCGGGGACGTTACATGCGCCGGGGTATTAGGCCTTGCGAACGAAGGCCGAATGCGCAAACTTAACTCGGCAATCAACAAAAACGGACGGCACACGTCCAGAACCAGATGGGGAGTATCAGACCATGAATGACGAACTGAAACATATGACCAGTCAGGTGGCCAAGGGCCTCATGACCCGACGTGAATTCGTGGGTCGCGCGGCGGCTCTCGGCGTGACGGCCGCCGTCGCCAACACCATGCTGGCCGAACGCGCCGCGGCACAGGAAACGCCCAAGCGCGGCGGGATGATTCGAATCGGTTCCTCCGGCGGCGAATCGACCAACACGCAGGACCCGGCACTGACCGCTTCCGAAGTGCCGCTGAACAACCTCTACGCCTGGGGCGAGACCCTGGTCGAGGTCGACGCCAACGGCGAGATCGAATACCGCATGGCCGAAAGCGTCGAGCCGTCCGCCGACGCCAAGCAGTGGGTCTTCAAGATCCGCAAGGGCATTCCCTTCTCCAACGGCAAGGACATGACCCCCGAGGACGTGCTCAAGACGATGCAGCGCCACTCCAACGAGGACAGCCAGTCCGGCGCGCTCGGCATCATGAAGGGCATCGCCGAGATGAAGGTCGATGGCGACAACTTCATCGTCGATCTCGAAACCCCGAATGCCGACCTGCCCTACCTGATGGCGGACTACCACCTCATCATCCAGCCGAACGGCGGGATGGACAATCCCGGCGCGGCCATCGGGACGGGCGCCTACACGCTCGAAATCGACGAGCCCGGCGTGCGCCACGCCTTCAAGCGCCGCGACGACTATTGGGACAGCGAGAACCGCGGCTGGGCCGACGAGCTGGAACAGCTGGTGCTCAACGACGCCACCGCCCGGACCGCAGCACTGCAGTCCGGCCAGGTGCACGCGATCAACCGCGTCGACCCCAAGGTGGCGGGCCTGCTGGACCGGGCGCCGAACGTATCGGTCCGCTCGGTTGCCGGGCGTGGTCACTACGTGTTCATCGCGCACATCGACACGGCACCGTTCGACAACAACGACCTGCGGCTGGCGCTGAAATACGCCATCAACCGCGAAGAGATGGTGGACAAGATCCTGCGCGGCTACGGCTCCGTCGGGAACGACTTCCCGATCAACGAGGCCTACCCGCTGTTCGACGAAAGCATTCCGCAGCGCGAGCACTCGGTCGAAAAGGCGCGCGAGCACTACGAGAAGTCGGGCCACGACGGCAGCCCGATCATCCTGCGGGTGTCCGACGGTGCCTTCCCCGGTGCCGTGGACGCCGCGGCACTCTTCCAGCAATCGGCACAGGCCGCCGGCATCCCGCTGGAGATCAAGCGCGAGCCGAACGACGGCTACTGGTCCGAGGTATGGAACGTGCAGCCCTTCTGCGCCTCCTACTGGGGCGGTCGCCCGGTGCAGGACCAGATGTACACCACCGCCTATCTTTCCACGGCGGACTGGAACGATACCCGGTGGAAGCGTCCCGAGTTCGACGCCATGCTGAACGAAGCGAAGTCCGAACTGGACGAGGCCAAGCGCAAGGAAATCTACTCCAAGATGGCCATGATGCTGCGCGACGAAGGCGGTCTGATCCTGCCGATGTTCAACGACTTCGTGAACGGCGTGTCCAACGATCTCGGCGGCTGGATCGACGATCCGAACGGCGAGATGATGTCCAACCAGGCGATGATCAAGTGCTGGCTGAAGACCGCCTGATCGGGGCGGCACGGATATGCATCCCATCCTGACCCTCATTGCCCAGCGCCTTGCGCTGGGCATCCTGCTGCTCTTTGCGGCATCCATCCTGATATTCGCCGGCACATCGATCCTGCCCGGCGATGTCGCACAGTCCATTCTCGGTCAGTCGGCAACGCCCCAGGCACTTGCCAACCTGCGCGAGGAACTGGGCATGAACGAACCCGCCGTGACCCGCTACTTCTCGTGGCTCGGCGGTTTCCTTCAGGGCGATCTGGGCACCGCGCTGACCAACGGGCGCGACATCTGGGAGAGCCTCAGCGGACGCCTTGCCAACACGCTTTTCCTCGCCTTCTGGGCCGCCCTGATTTCAGTTCCGTTGGCGATCTTCCTCGGCCTGCTGGCCGTGCGCTACAAGGACCGGTGGCCGGATAAACTGATCTCCGCGGTCACGCTGACCACCATTTCCATTCCCGAATTCATGATCGGCTACGTTCTGATCTACTGGGTCTCGATCAAGCTGGGCTGGTTTTCCTCCGTCGCCATCATCAACGACGGGATGACGCTGGGCCAGAAGCTGAATGCCATCGCGATCCCCGTCATGGTTCTGACACTCGTGGTGCTGGCACACATGATGCGCATGACGCGCGCCGCGATCCTGAACGTGATGCAGTCCGCGTACATCGAAACCGCCGAACTCAAGGGCATGAGGATGCTGACGATCATCCGCCGTCATGCCTTCCCGAACGCGATCGCGCCGATCGTGAACGTGGTCATGCTGAACCTCGCCTACCTCGTCGTCGGCGTCGTGGTGGTCGAAGTGGTGTTCGCCTATCCGGGCATGGGACAGTACCTCGTCGATCACGTCAGCAAGAGGGACGTGCCGGTGGTGCAGGCATGCGGCCTGATCTTTGCGGCCGTCTACATCGGGCTGAACCTCGTGGCCGATATCGTGTCGATCCTCGCCAACCCGCGCCTGAGGCATCCGAGATGAAGCCCGCCGCCCGCGCATTCATCTCGCCCCGCCCCCACCGCGCTTGCCGGGCCGGCGCAGGCTTCGGCACCTGCCCTGTCGCCGCCCCATCCGTCCTGCCCGCGCGCCATCCGGAATCCTGGCCATGAAAAACATTCCCATTTCCGCCATGATCGGCCTGTTCTTCACCAGCCTGTATTTCCTCATGGCCATATTCGCCCCGCTGATCGCGCCCTACGGCATGGCCGAAACCGTCGGCGACGTGTGGGAAGCGCCGTCATCCCAGTTCCTTCTGGGGACGGACAGCATCGGGCGCGACCTGCTGACCCGCCTGATCTATGGCGGACGCACCACGATCTTCATCGCCACGATGGCCACGATACTCAGCTTCGTGACCGGCGCGGTGCTGGGCTTTTTCGCAGCGGTGTCCGGCGGCTGGGTCGATCAGGCGATCTCGCGCTTCGTCGACCTGATCATGTCGATCCCCTCGCTGATCTTCGCCCTTGTGGTCCTGTCGGTGATGCCGACCACCACCACCATCCTGATCGTCCTGATGGGCCTGCTTGATTCCACCCGCGTCTACCGGTTGGCCCGCGCCGTTGCGGTGGACATCACGGTCATGGACTACGTGGAGGCGGCACGGCTGCGCGGTGAAAAGATCGGCTGGATCATCTTTCGGGAGACTTTGCCCAACGCCCTGTCGCCGCTGGTCGCGGAAATGGGGCTGCGCTTCATCTTCATGGTCCTTTTCATCTCCACCCTCAGCTTTCTCGGGCTGGGCGTGCAACCGCCGCTGGCGGATTGGGGCGGCATCGTGAAGGAGAACAAGGAAGGCATCAACTACGGCATCTCGGCGGCGCTCTACCCGGCCTATGCCATCGCCACCCTGTGCATATCGATCAACCTGGTGGCCGACTGGATCCTGAACCGTACCACCTCGCTGAAAGGAGGCAGAGGATGACCGAACCGCTTCTCAAGGTCCGCGGCCTCAAGATCGGCGCGACGGTCTATCCTCCCGGCGAACGCCCCCGCGACATCGACATCGTGCATGGCGTGGATTTCGATCTGGAGGCCGGCAAGGTGCTGGGCCTGATCGGCGAATCCGGCGCGGGCAAATCCACCATCGGCCTCGCCACCATGGCCTATGGCCGTGGCGGTGTGGAACTGACCGGCGGCGAAGTCTGGGTCAACGGGCGCGACATCCTCAAGACCGGCGTGGGCGACGTGCGTCGCCTGCGCGGCGGAGAAGTGACCTATGTCTCGCAATCCGCCGCCGCCTCGTTCAACCCGGCCAAGAAGATCATGGAGCAGGTGACCGAAGCCGCGGTGCGTCAGGGCAAGTTTTCCCGCAAGGAGGCCGAGAGCCGCGCGAGGGCGCTCTTTGCCAAACTGGGGCTGCCGGACCCCGACAACATCGGCAGCCGGTATCCGCATCAGGTATCCGGCGGGCAGCTTCAGCGTTGCATGACCGCGCTGGCGCTCTGCCCCGAGCCCGACCTCGTGGTCTTCGACGAACCGACGACCGCGCTCGATGTCACCACGCAGATCGACGTGCTTGCCGCCATCAAGGAAGCCATCGCGGATACCGGGGTTGCCGCGCTCTACATCACCCACGACCTCGCCGTCGTGGCGCAGGTAAGCGACCACATCATGGTTCTCCAGCAGGGCAAGATGGTCGAGTACGGGACGACCGACCAGATCATCAACAACCCGCAGGAAGAATATACCCAGGCGCTGGTGTCCGTCCGGTCGATCCGGCACGAGGAGAAGAAACCCACCGACAACCCGCTGCTGCGGGTGGAGAACGTGACCGCGCGCTACCGCGGCACCGACTTCGACGTGCTCAAGGACGTGAACGTCGAACTGCATCCGGGCCAGACCCTCGCCATCGTCGGCGAAAGCGGCTCGGGCAAGTCCACGCTGGCGCGGGTCATCACCGGGCTTCTGCCTCCGAGCGAAGGCCAGATCGTGTTCGACGGGCGGGCGTTGTCGCCCGCGCTGAAGCAGCGCAGCTACGAGGATCTGCGCGAATTGCAGATGATCTACCAGATGGCGGACACCGCGATGAATCCGCGCCAGACGGTTGGCACCATCATCGGCCGGCCGCTGGAATTCTACTTCAACCTCAAGGGCCGCGCCAAGCAGGAGCGGATACAGGAACTGCTGGACGAGATCGAATTGGGCGACGGGTTCCAGGATCGCTACCCGGCAGAGCTTTCAGGCGGTCAGAAACAGCGTGTCTGCATCGCCCGCGCGCTGGCGGCCAAGCCCAAGCTCATCATCTGCGACGAGGTGACGTCGGCGCTCGACCCGCTGGTGGCCGACGGCATCCTCAAGCTGCTCCTGAAATTGCAGAAGATCGAGGACGTCTCATACCTTTTCATCACCCATGATCTGGCCACGGTGAAGGCCATCGCCGACAGCATCGCGGTGATGTACCAGGGCAAGGTGGTGCGCTATGGCCCCAAGAGCGAGGTCCTCGCCCCGCCCTTCGACGCCTACACCGACCTGCTCCTGTCGTCCGTACCGGAGATGAAGCTGGGTTGGCTCGAAGAAGTGATCGAGTCCCGCCGCATGGAAAGCGCCGGGAACTAGACTACTAAACTGGCCCCTGCCCTACCCCGCGCAGCGCGCGGTGTAGGTCTCTATCAGACGTCTTGCGTTCCGGTCCTGCGCATCCTCGGCAGGCGTGCCGTCGAGCGTCCATGCCTCCAGCGCCTCGACCAATGGACCGATCTTGTCGCAGGGTTGCTCGTAGTAGAGCTCCATGTGCACGCGGTACTGCAGGATCATCCGCCGCAGCGCCAACGCACGGGAGGAAACCGCGACCTCGTCGGTGAGGGCGTAGGCTTCTCCCAATTGCTTGCGGGCTGCGTCGAGGTCGAAGGCGTCCCCCTCCGCCCCGAGGATGCGACCCCGGAAAAGCGCCAGCTCGACCCTTTCCGAGGCGCTGCGCGCACCGTCGTCCAGCGTTTCCGCGACCGCCCAGGCGTCCCGCGTCCTGCCCAGCAGAAGCAGTTGATCGGCAAGGATCTGCGCCTCCGCCGGTTGAAAGAAGCCGGGGTGGTCCTGCCAGTGCCCGAAGGTCTGGCTGGCCAGCCGCTGACGCAAACCGAGATTCGCCGCCTCGAAACCCTGCGCACCGGACAGGCTGTCGGACTCGTTCAGGGCATAGGCTTTCTCGTTCAGCTTCTGGATTTCCCGCAGGTTGCTTTCGATCGTGCCAAGCGTGGCGCTGTCGCGGCCCATGTAGCGGAGGTAGACATCGTCATAGAAGGTGTAACAGGCCAGAACGAAGGCCAATGGCAGGCCGGACAGCTTGACCCAATCCTGCCAGGTATTGTCGCTGTACCACCGCTTGTCGCGGTTGTTTTCCTCGGCGGCTCTCTCGAAGGCGCTCAGGCGGGCGCGCAGCCGGTCGTTCTCGGCCCGCAGGTCGGTGTTCGTCACCTTGCCTTACCAGTGTTCGGATTTCGCATGACCGCATCGGGCACAATTGAAGCCGCCCGGCGGATCCACGAAGCTCGGGCAGCCGCAGCCCTTTTCCATGCATTTTCCGGTGCCCAGCCGCACCACGCCTTGATCGTCCTTACGCGACGTGGCCGCGTCTTCCGTCACCCGTGTAATCCAGTGTTTCATGAAATTGACCTCTGATTCCAATGGACGGATTCTATCACGGGTCGACTTTTCGCCAAAGTGGACAAGCGAGAAGGGAAAACCCGCCGTTGCACCGACCGCCTCGCTGGTGTCGAATGAAGCGGTCCGAACCGGAGAAACGCACGTGTGCCACCCGACTGCTCCCCGCAGGATCGCCATTGCCGGGGCAACCGGCACCGCAGGTCGGGCCACCGCGATGGCCCTTCGCGATGCAGGCCACGCGGTACTGGCGCTGGGGCGGCGCGATCCGAACCTGCCCGGCATCGACTTCCAGCAAGCGGACATGATGGACACCGGACAGCTTGCCGCGAGCCTGCGCACCGCGGGGGTGGACGGTGTCGTTTCCTGCATCGCGTCGCGCACCGGCGCGCCCGCCGACGCATGGGCGACCGACCATGATGCCAACCTGGCCTTGCTACGGGCCGCGCAGGACGCGGGCGTGGGGCAGTTCATCCTGCTGTCCGCGATCTGCGTCCAGAAACCGCGCCTCGCCTTCCAGCACGCCAAGCGCGCCTTCGAGGACCGCCTGATCGGTTCCGGCCTGCGCTACGGCATCGTGCGGCCCACGGCCTTCTTCAAGTCCCTCTCGGGACAGGTGGAGCGCGTGCGTCAGGGCAAGCCCTACCTGCTGTTCGGCCGTGGCGACCTGACCGCCTGCAAGCCGATCAGCAACCGCGACCTCGGCGCCTATATCGTCCGCTGCCTCGACGACCCGGCGCTGGCGGACCGCGTCCTGCCGATCGGCGGCCCCGGCCCCGCGCTGACCCCGCGCGACATGGGCGCGGCGCTGTTCAAACTGGCGGGGATGCCGCCGCGATACCGCAGCGTGCCGCCTTTCCTGCTGCGCGGCGTGGCGCGGGGGCTCGACCTTGGCGGCCGGTTCACCCCGCGACTGGGGGCGAAGGCGGAATTCGCGCGGATCGGCCACTACTACGCCACCGAATCCATGCTGGTCTGGAACGCCGCGGAAGGGCGATACGACGCCGACGCGACACCGGAAACCGGGCAGGACAGGCTCTTCGATCATTTCGCCGCCCTGCTGGCCGGGCGCGCGTTGCCGGAACGCGGCGATCACGCGGTGTTCTGACCGCAGGTAAGCCGTTGCACCCCCGCGCCGCCTGCGGTCATACTGCCGCAACGATGGAGGTGCCTTAATGGACAAGAAACTGCTGCTGATCATCCTCGATGGCGTGCCCTACCGGAACTGGCGCCGCCTGTTCGGCAATCTCGAAGGGTGGGTACAGTCCGGCGATGCCCGCGTCTGGAAGATCCGCGCGGTCCTGCCTTCCATCTCGGCGTCGTGCTATGCGTCGATCCACACCGGCGTCGCCCCCGCGCAGCATGGCTGTACCGGCAACGGGAACGTCTTTCGCCTGAAGGAAAAGGATGTCTTTGCCCAGGTCCGCGCGGGCGGCGGCGTGACGGGCGCCGTGGCCCATTCCTTCTGGTCGGAATTCTTCAACCGTCACCCCTTCGACTACGTCCGCGACATCGAGTACGACGAGCCGGACAGCGATACGATCAACCACGGACGGTTTCACACGATGACCGGCTACGGGCTGGTCAACCAGATGACCCCCTCCGACGTCGATCTCTTTGCCACGCTGACAAACCTCTGCGTCCGGTTCGGGCTCAACTACGGTATGCTGCACACCTGCACGCTGGACAGCATGGGACACCGGTTCTTCCACGACTGCCAGGAGATGGACCACGCCTGCGCCGTGATGGACGAGATGCTGGCGCCCTTCATCTCCAAGTGGATGGCGGCGGGCTACGAGATCATCGTGACGGCGGACCATGGGCAGGACGAACGCGGCCACCACGGCGGCCGGGGCGAGTTGCAGCAGGATGCCGCGCTCTACTACTTCGGTCCGGCAAAGGGGCCGCGCCCGGATACGGTGATCGACCAGCTTCAGCTCGCGCCCACGATACTGCATCGGTTGGGCGCCCCGGTGGCCGATACGATGAAGGCGAAAAGCTTCCTCGACTGAACGCCACCGCCCGGGCGTCGTGCCCGCAAGGGGTCAGCCGTCGACGTCCCCGTAGGGCCAGTCGCCTCGACCCAGTGCGGCGATCCCGTCGACCACCCGGTCGAAGAAGACGGCGGCGCGCGACGACATGCTCCGCGCCCGCAGGCAACCGTGCACCATGCCGGGCTCATTGAACCACACCGCCTGACCACCCGCCGCGCGCAGCTTGTCGCGGTAGGCCTCACCGTCGCTGGCCAGCGGGTCGCACTCCGCCGTGACCAGCACGCTTGGCGGCAAGCCGGAAAAATCGTTGTCGTTCAACGGCGCGTAGCGCGGGTCGTCCACCGGCGGCTCGGCCCCGCCGGTACGGACCTTCTGGTAGAACGCCATGTCCGCTACGGTCAGTTGCGGCGCTTCGGCATGTTCCACGTAGGACCCCTGCCCCCAATCCCCGCCGAGGCCGGGATAGATCAGCACCTGGCCCACGATCCGGCCCGGCGCAGCCCGCCGCGCCTGATGCGACACGGCGGCGGCGAGGTTGCCGCCCGCACTGTCCCCGGCAAGGACCAGCGGCCCCGGATGGACACGGGCAATGGCCTTGAACGCGGCATAGGCGTCCTCGAAACAGCCGGGAAAGACGGTCTCAGGCGCCAGCCCGTAATCGACGGAGATCACCCGGTACCCCGTCCGGTCGCAGATGGCGGCGCAGACGTCATCGTGACTGTCCAGCCCGCCCACCACGAAGCCGCCCCCGTGGTAGTAGACAACCGTAACGTCCGTTGGCGTCTTTTCGTAGATCCGGCAGGGCACGGCGCCATAGGGCAGGTCGCGCACCATGAGACCCGGCGGCCTGCCCTGGTCGAAGATCCGGCACATCGCATCGTAGACGCGCCGCTGATCCTCGACGGAGAGATCGACGGCATCGGGCGGATAGGCCGCGTCGAGCCGCTCGATATAGGCCCAGGTCTCGGCGTCGATCAGGCTGCGGTAGTCAGGTTTGCTCACGCCGCATCCCAGGGGCGGGTGAAGCTGTCGAGCACCTTGCCCACGGCTTCCTTCGACGCGCCGTTCATGCTGATCTTGGCAACCAGACCGCGCTTCTTGTCATCGACCACGTGATCGACCCGCGCCGCGCAATCCGCGTCCTTGAGAGCCGCATCATAAACCCGCGTGATCGCGTCCTTGCGCAGGTCGGGCTTGAAGATCTTGCCGACCGCGGTCTTGGGCAGTTCCTTCATGATGGTGATGTGCTTGGGCTGTGCCGCACGCTCGTGGACCTTTTCGGTGGCGTAGGCCAGCAGTTCCTCCTCGGTCACCTCCGAGCCTTCGACAAGTTCGACGTAGGCGCAGGGCAGCTCGCCCGCGTGGGCGTCGGGCTGCCCGATCGCCCCGGCAAAGGCGACCGCGTCGTGGCCCAGGAGCGCCTCCTCGATCTCGGCGGGGTCGATATTGTGACCGCCGCGAATGATCAGGTCCTTGGACCGGCCGGTGATCCAGAGGTAACCGTCCGCATCCATCCGGCCCAGGTCTCCGGTGCGCAGGAAACGCCCCTCGTAATAGAGATCCTTGTTCTTCTCCGCCTCGGTGTAGGTATTGCCGACATAGACACCGGGGTTCGACACGCAGATCTCGCCGATCTCGTCCACGCCAAGTTCCTTGCCGTTGCTGACGATCTTCACCTCGGTATAGGGGAAGGGAATGCCGATGGAGCCGACCTTCTTGAGACCGTCAATGGGGTTGCCGGACACGAGACAGGTGGCCTCGGTCATGCCGTAGCCTTCGACGATGGTCATGCCGGTCGTCTTTTCAAAGCGCCGGAACAGTTCCAGCGGCAGGGGCGCCGACCCGGAAAAGGCCGTCTTGACGGTCGAGATATCGGCATCGACGGGCCGCTGCATCGTCGCTGCAAGGGCCGTGGGCACGGAAACGACAAAGGTGACTTTCCACCGCTCGACCAGTTTCCACAGGTTGTCGAACACGCCCTCGCCCCGGTAGCCCTGCGGCGTCGGGAAAACGATGTGCGCCCCCGACGACAACGCCCCAAGCAGCATCACCTGGCAGGCCATGACGTGGAACAGCGGCAGCGGGCACAGCATCACGTCGTCTTCCGTCAGCAGCAGTTCCGAGCCGACCCAACCGTTGTAGATCGTGCCGGAATAGAGGTGCTGAGCTACCTTGGGCATGCCGGTCGTGCCCCCGGTGTGGAAGTAGAAGGCCACGCGGTCTTCCTGAACATCCTCGAATGTCAGTTCCTTGGGTTGCTTCGCGATCTCGGCGTTGAAGTCGAGGTACTTGGCCTGGTTCTCGGTCAAGCCCTTGGGTCGGATCAGCGGCACGATCCACGATTTCGGCGGCGTCAGGTAGCGCACGAGGTCGACTTCGAGCACCGTGTGCACCCCCGGCGCCAGCTTGACCGCCTCGGCGGTCTTCTGGGCCACGTCGGTCTTGGGAAAGGGCCGCAGGGTCACGACCACGGATGCGCCGGTCTCCCGCAGGATGGAGCCGATCTGCTCGGCGTCCAGCAGCGGGTTGATGGGGTTGGCGATCCCCGCAACCCCACCGCCCAGCAGCGCCAGTACGGTCTCGTTGCAGTTGGGCAGGACGTAGGCCACCACGTCCTTGGGGCCGATCCCGAGGGACCTGAAAAGGTTCGCCGTCTGGCTGACCTTGTCCTTGAGCTGGGTCCAGGTGAACGTCTCGGCCTTGTCCTTGGGCCCGGATAGGATCTGGTAGCTGATCGCCTTGTGGTTCGGGAACTTGCCGGTCGTCCGTTCGATCAGGCCGTACAGTGTCTTGGGCAGATCCCGCTCCGCCCAGGGCATTTCGCTTTCGATCTTCGTGCGGTCTTCGATACCACTGTATCCCATGGCCTATCCTCCCCGATTGCCGGTTTCCGGCTGAATTTTTTCCAGCCCGGAGGATGCGATGAAAAGCGGCTGTTCGCAAGATGATGTCCACCGGTGACGCTGGGGCACGCGGGATGACGCAGCGGAACACCGCCACATTGGCGATATGTCTACTCGGCCGCGATACCGTCGGTGAACTGCAGCCGCGCCAGCCGCGCGTAGAGCCCGCCCTTGGCCACCAGATCATCATGGGTGCCCATGGCGACCACCCGTCCGGCCTCCAGCACGACGATACGGTCGGCCTTTTTCACCGTGGCCAGCCGGTGCGCGACGATCAGCGTGGTGCGGTCGCGGCTGAGGTGATCGACGGCCCGTTGCACCGCACGTTCGCTTTCCGCGTCGAGAGCGCTGGTCGCCTCGTCCAGCAGCAGCACCGGCGCATCCCGAAGGATGGCGCGTGCGATGGCGATGCGTTGTTTCTGCCCGCCGGAAAGCATCACGCCCCGCTCACCGAGATAGCTGTCGTAACCCTCGGGCAGCGCGGCGATGAAATCGTGCGCGGCGGCGGCGCGTGCGGCGGCTTCCACCTCGGCATCGGTGGCGTCCGGTCGACCGAACCGAATGTTTTCCGATGCCGACGCGGCAAAGATCACCGGGTCTTGCGGGACCAGCGCAATCGCCCGCCGGAAGGCATCGCGCGCCACGTCCCGCAGGTCCACGCCATCCAGCGTGATCCGGCCGGACACGGGGTCGTAGAACCGCAGGATCAGCTGGATGATCGTGGTCTTGCCGGCGCCTGACGGCCCGACAAAGGCCACCGTTTCTCCCGGCCGGATGTCCAGCGTCACCCCGTCGAGCGCGGCAGTGTCCGGTCGCGCGGGATAGGAGAAATGCACGTCCTCGAACGCGATATGCCCCCGCGCCGGTTCCGGAAGCGCCGATGCGCTAACCGGGTCCTGCACGCTGTCCTCGGCGTGCAGCAGTTCGACGAGCCGTTCCGTCGCCCCCGCCGCGCGCTGCAACTCGCCCCAGATTTCCGACAGTGCCGCGACCCCGCCGGCGACCATCACGGCGTAGATGACGAACTGCACCAGCGCGCCGGGTGTCATGTCGCCCGCCCGGACATCGTTGGCCCCGATCCAGAGCACGCCGACCACACCGGTGAAGACAAGGAAGATCACGATGACGGTCATCGCCGCGCGGGTCTTGATCCTGCGGCGCGCCGCATCGAAGGAGCCTTCGGTCATCCGGGCAAAGGCATCGCGCGTCACGGTCTCATGGGTGAAGGCCTGAACCGTCTGCACCGCGCCGAGGCTTTCCGAGGCATTGCCGGATGACGCCGCGATCCAATCCTGGTTTTCGCGGCTGATGACCCGCAACCTGCGGCCCAGCACGAGAATCGGGATGATGACGGCCGGCACGATCAGCAGGACCAGACCGGTCAGCTTGGCCGACGTCAGCAGCATCAGGGCAAGCCCGCCGACGAAGATCAGGATGTTGCGCAGCGCGATCGAGACCGAAGACCCGATGACGCTGAGGATCAGCGTGGTGTCGGTGGTGATCCGGCTCAGAACCTCGCCGGTCATGATGCGTTCGTAGAACGCGGGGCTCATGGAGATCACCCGGTCGAAAACCGACCGCCGGATGTCGGCAACCACCCGTTCGCCCAGCCGCGTCACCAGCGCGTAGCGCAGGCCGGTACCTACCGCCAGAAGTGCCGCGATCCCGAGCGCGGCGAGGAAATAGCGGTCCAGCAGCTCGGTTTCCGCGACGCGGAAGTTGTCCACGACCCGGCGCACGGCCAGCGGGAGGGTGAGCGACACCATCGCGGTCAGCACCAGCGCCAGCACGGCCAGGGCGGCAAGGCCCCTATAGGGTCTCATGAACGGCAGCAGCGCCTTCAACGCCCCGATCTGCCGCGATTTCGCGCGTTCCTCGGTCTGGGTCGGTGCGGGTGCGGGGGTGCGTGCCATGCGTCGTCCTTTGTCGTCGTGCCGTGTCTTGGCGCGGCGGGAAGCGCGGGTCAAGCGCCCGAGGTGTCGCAGTCACTGGCCGAGGAAGATGGAGCGGGCGACGGGAATCGAACCCGTATCATCAGCTTGGAAGGCTGAGGTCTTACCATTACACAACGCCCGCGCTGCCCCGGAGTTAAGTCATCCCGTCCGAGGCGTCAAGCCGGGGCATGCGGACTTTGCACTTCGGACCACCCGGCGCAGGGCCCGATCTAGCCCTCGAGCCCCTCGCTGAGAATGCACAGGACGCAGGATTCGGCCGTCAGCGCCAACGCCTCGCGGCCCGTGTCGTCCAGCGCCAGCAGCGCGGACAGGCCCGCCGCCCCCGACGGGGTCGAGCCGAGCCCCGCCACCATGGCCGTGCCCGCCCCGACCTGCGCCTCCTCCTCCGAAATCAGGACATAGGCATCCGCATCCCGTGCAAGGCCCTTGAGCGCGATCAGCGACGGCACCTTGCAGTCGAGCCGGCCCATGATGCTGACGGCGCCCTGCACCGTCATCGCCCGCCCCGAAACGATCGAGTCGCGCAGGCAGGGCGCGGCTTCAGGCTCGACCACCACGATCCGCGGGGCATCCCCCCATGCCGCGCGTGCCAGGGCCGCGCAGGCCGCCGCCAGCCCGCCGACCCCTGCCTGCAGAAAGACATGGCTGGGGACGGTCGGCATCTGGCGAACCGCCTCTGCCATCAGCGCGAGATACCCTTCCATCACCCGCAGCGGATCCTCGGAATAGCCTTCCCACGACGCGTCCGACAGCAGATGCCAGCCTTGCGCGGTCGCTTCCATCTCCGCCGCGGCCATTGCGGCTTCGTAGGTTTCGCCGACCCGGCGCACCTCGGCGCCCTGCTCTTCCAGCCGTTCGGCAAAGGTGTCCGGGACGGTCTGGGCGATATAGACCACCGCCCGCGCCCCGAAGGCCGCTGCCCCCGCGGCAACGGAAAGCCCGTGGTTTCCCGCGCTGGCGGTCACATAGGTGCGGTCCCGCGCCTGCGCCCCGTGGCGGGCGATGACATGCGCGGCCCCGAGCGCTTTGAAGCTGCCGAGCCCCATGCGCCTGCGCTCGTCCTTGACCCAGACCTGCGCCACGCCCGCTTCGACCGCGATGGCTTCGGCCTCGACCAGCGGCGTTTCCGCAGCGACCGGGCAGCGGGCCAGCAGCGCTTCGGTTTCTGCCGGGTCGGACAGTGGAAAGGGGACGTTCGCCAGGCCCGACACGGCGACCGGGCGGTCGACCTTCAGAACCTCCATGCGGCACCAACCGGTTCGGGCGGCCCCTGGAAACGGCTACTCGCAGGGGCCACCGGCGGCCCCCCATATCTCCACGTCGCGGGCGATGTCTTCGGGTGTGCCACCGGGGGCAGACCGGCCCGCGCCGGGGTCATAGCCCCACGCCACGAAGGCCGAGTCCCGCAGATGCGCCGCCAGCTCCGCAAAGTCGTTGCCGTCGTTCGTCTCGGGGTCGCGCATCTGGGCGCAGACCTCGGCGCTCGTCCGCCCCAACCACTGCAACTGAACCGGGGCGAGCCGCCACGCGTCGTCGATGTGCGGCGGCGCGTGCGGCACCGTGTTGGGCCGGTCCGACGTGATGTGACAGGTCCGGCAGGGCATGCTCAGCGCGCCGATCCGGGTCTCGTCCGCCATCACGCCCATGCCATGCACCGTGTCCGGACCGTATCCCAGCCCGTTCCACATCGGCACGTTGCTGTCGCCGACGTGACAATTGGTGCAGCGCGGATGCGATACCTTTTCGAAGATACGGTTCCAGGCCGCCAGACCCTCGTCGCGACTGGCGCCGGTGTCCTGCGCCGCCAGCGGGGTGGCCAGCAGAAGCGCCGCGACGAGACCCCGCATCAGGCGAAATCCACGTGCTTCGAGAAGGGCAGTTCGCGAATACGCTGGCCGGTCGCGGCAAAGATCGCGTTGCCGAGGGCCGGTGCCGCGGGCGGCACGCCCGGCTCGCCGATGCCGCGTATCCGGTCGCCGTTCTCCAGCCCGCGGATGGTGATCTGCGGCGTCTGGTACAGGCGCATGCCTTCAAAGGCATGGAAATTGTTCTGCTGGGCCGCACCGTCGACGTAGGTCAGTTCGCAGTTCATGGCGTGGCCCAGCCCCCAGATCACGCCGCCCGAAAGCTGCGCTTCGAAGTTCACCGGATCCAGCACCCGGCCCACGTCGGCCGCGACGAATACCTTGTCGATACGCAGGCCCCTCTCCGTCTGCGTGACCTCGACCACCTCGGCCACCGGCACCCCGAACGACAGGGTGAAGGCCACGCCCCGCCCCCGCCCGGTGCCAAGGTCGCTGCCCCAGTTCGACATGTCGCCAACCGCCTCGAGCACCTTGCGCGACGTCGCGTGCCAGCACAGGCGCAGACGCTCTTCCAAAGGGTCGGCGCCCGCTGCGTGGCAAAGCTCGTCCAGAAAGGTTTCGTGCAGGAAACCGTTGCCCGACGCCCCGACCGACCGCCACGAACTGACCGGGACCATGGGCGGCACGCGGTAGCCGGTGACCCGGTAGTCGGGGATCGCGTAAGGCTGGTCCCATGCCCCCGCGACGATCGCGACGTCGGGGCCGATCACGGGCTGTCCCAATCGCCCCAGAGAAGAGGCCGCGACGGAGGGCGCCGCGATGCCGAGGTCGTAGGCCGCGACCTGCCCGTCCCTGACCGCGCCCCGCGCGCGACCGATCGCCAGCGGCCGGGGAAAGTCATGGGTCATGTCCTCTTCGCGGGTCCAGACCATCTTGATCGGCGTGTCGGGCATCTGCACCGCGATCTCCACAGCCTGCCGGACATAGTCGTCTTCGAGCCGCCGCCCGAAACTGCCCCCCGACATCAGGACATGAACGCGCACGGCGTCGGGCTCGATCCCCGCCACGGCCGCGGCGCCGTCCTGGACGAAGCGGGGAATCTGGGTGCCTGTCCAGATGTCGAGCACGCCGTCCGCCAGGTGCACCACAACCGACATCGGTTCGAGGGGCGCATGGGCGAGATAGGGAATACGGTACTCCGCCTCCAGCACTTCGCCGCTTTCCAGTGCGGAGTCCACATCGCCTTCATCCTTGAACCGGCTGTCCTGCCGATCCGCGACAAGGGACGCGGCCACGGCAGCGAATTGCGCCGCGCTGTCGCCGGTATAGGGCGATGGCCCCCAGTCCGGCTTGACGGCATCCGCCGCGCGGAAGGCGCGCCACGTGTTGTCCGCGACCACCGCGAACCCGCTCGAAATCGGCAGGATCGCCCGCACGCCGCGCATCTTCTCGGCCTCGCCCGCGTCATACCCGAGTATCCCGCCGCCCAGCGCAGGGTTGGTGCGGGTCGTGGCATGGACCATCCCTTCCATCCACATGTCGACGCCGTAAAGCTGCGTGCCGGTCGATTTCGCCACCGTGTCGGTCCGCATGTGCGCCTTGCCCAGCGCACGCCATTCCGACGGGTCGCGCAGGGTGACGTCCTGCACCGGCGCGATCTCGGCGGCCGTGGCGGCAAGGTCCGCATAGGCCAGCCGCATCCCGTCGGGCAGCACCACCGCCCCCTTGTCGGTGCTCAACTGGTCGCGATCCAGTCCGGTCTGCCGCGCCGCGGCAGCCAGCAGCGTTTCGCGCGCGACGGCCCCCGCGTGGCGCAGGCGGTCGTACATGTCCGGCACCGTCGAGGAGCCACCGGTCAGTTGCAGGCCAAGCACCTTTGCAGCCACCTCCGCCGCACCGCGACCGGTGCGGGCCATCAGGCTGTCAGAGGTCGCCGCGATGGGAAATCCTTCGGCCGCGACGACGCTGTTGTAATAGGCGGGCGATGGCATGCCGGGGTCGATCCGCACTTCGGCGAGGTCCACGTCAAGCTCCTCGGCCAGCAGGTGCGCCTGGATCGAATAAGCGCCCTGCCCCACGTCCGCCCGCGGAGTGATCAGGGTCACACCCTGCGCATCCACCTTGACGAAAGGATTGAACGTCGCTTCGCCCGGCTGCAGATCGGCCTCGAGCGGGTTCTTCACCGGGCGCTTGTAGACATAGGCGCCAAAGGCGACCCCCCCCACTACCGCGACCGACCCCACGAGGAACGTGCGCCGCGCGATGGTTCCCGCCCGTCCCATGGTCAGACCCCCTGCAACTTGGCCGCCGCCGTGCGGATCGCCGCCCGGATGCGGGGGTACGTCCCGCAACGGCAGAGGTTCCCGCTCATCGCGGCATCGATCTGCGCGTCCGTCGGATCGGGATTGAGGTCGAGAAAGGCGGAAGCCTGCATGATCTGCCCCGCCTGGCAGTAGCCGCACTGGGCGACCTGATGTTCGACCCAGGCTTCCTGGACCGCGTGCATCGCGATCGGCGTGCCCAGACCCTCGATCGTGGTCACCTCGTCATCTACGTCCCCGACCAGCACCTGGCAGGATCGGACGGCGACACCGCCCATGTGAACCGTGCAGGCCCCGCATTGCGCGATTCCGCACCCGTACTTGGGCCCGGTGATCCCCAGTTCGTCTCGAAGGACCCACAGCAGCGGCATGTCGTCTTCGACATCCACCTCGTGATCCGCTCCGTTGACGCGCAGCCGCATGCCGTGCCTCCCGCTTGCTTCGGTGGCCAGCTTAGCGCCAAAACACGGCAGGTAAAGCGACAGTCTCCTCCACGCCGGATGACGGCGCGGCAGCCTTGAGGAGGAGACTGTTCGCGCTCAGCGTGTTGCCTCGAGCTGCGTCAGTCGTGCCTCCAATGCCTCGATCTTCGCGGCCTGGGCCTCGCTTCGGGCGGCCTTTGCCTTCAGGTCTGCGATCGTGGCGTCCTGCTCCAGCGTATAAAGCGTCAGTTCCTCGACCTTCTTCAGCAGGGTCATCTGCATCTGGGTCAGGTCGACGCCCTCCGCCCTGATCTCGGCCTCGGAGGGCACCTCCGGCAGATGGCTGTTCGCGTCGATGAAGGCGCGGACCTCGGCCAGGGGCCGGAGGGCGTAATCATCGGCGAAGACGTAGTCAGGCACGTTCATCTCGGTGTTGTTGACGACAAGCGTGCCGGTCACCACGACCTCGTCCGGGCGGCCGTTGCGGCCAAGGCGCAGCAGGTTGTTGGCGGCGGTGTTGTCGATCTTGAACGGCGTGTTGCCGCCCGCGATGCCGACGTTCAGCCGCCCCGAGCTTTGCTGGTTGCGGAATTCCCATGTGGTGGGGATGGTGCCGTTCTGCCGGATCCGGAACGCCGAGTCGGACCCGGCCCCCTGCGCGTCGAACAGCGCAAAGGAATCCGTGTTCGGCGTCGTGGTCACGATGTGCAGCTTTTCCTGTGGTGCGAAGGTGCCCAGGCCGACTTTGCCGTCGGAACGGATGTAGAGGGAATCGGTCGGGGCACCGGTGTCGACCGCGAAGGGCGTCCTACCGTCGTTTTCGTCTTTCAAGAACACACCCAAGCTGTCCACATTAAGGCTGAATCCACCTTGCGTCCACGCATTGTTCTTCAGGCGAATGCTGACGGTCGGGTTTTGGCCCGAAATGTCCAGGTTCGCCTCGGGTACAGAGGTGCCGATCCCCACCTTGAAAGTGTTGCCGAGGAACAGGGTATTGGTTGCCGCCCCCGGTGCGACCTCGAAGGGGGTTCGCCCGCTGTCATCATGCTGGATCGTGAAGCCGGGAAGGCTGTCCCGATTGGTCAGGATGCTCCAGGAGGGGGCGCCGATGCTGGTGTCGAAGAACTGCAATTGCGGACTGAAACTCTTGATCTTCAGGTCCGTATTACCAAACGCTTCGCCGTCCTCGCACTGGGCCGAGCCGACGCAGAGATCTCTCACGACGATCAGGTCGTCCGGGATGACCTGATCCGCCTGTGCGGCGCCCACGGACATGGCGAGACCGACGGCAAGCGACGGAATGGATCGAAAGTGTCGGATGTATTGAAAGGAAATCATTGCGGGATCCCGGGTTGGAGGATGTGTCGAGTGGCAGTTAAATGTCGTGACGCCGAACCCGATGTGACATCGGCCCCCGGCAAATGCAGGTCGTGCGGATCAGCCATCACTGGCCCGCCTCTATCCGGTCGAGCCGTCGGGCCAGCACCGCAAGCGTTTCGCGGTAGCTGGCGATCTCCTCCTGCTGCTCCGCGATACGGTCTTCCTGCGCGGCGATCCGGTCTTCCTGCGCCGCAATGCGGTTTTCCTGCGAAATCGTGTGCAGGGTCAGTTCCTCGATCTTCTCGAGCTGCGCCATCTGCATCCGGGTCATGTCGAGCCCGGATCCAGCCACTTCGGCCGCAGAGGGGACGCCCGGCAGATGGCCGTTGTCCGCGATGAAGGCGTCGATTTCCGCGAGCGTCGGCAGGTCGTAGCCGGGTTCGAACACGTAGTCGGGCACGTTCATGTCGGTGTTGTTGACCACCAGCGTGCCGGTCACCACGACCTCGTCCGGGCGGCCGTTCCGACCCAGCCGCAGCAGGTTGTTGGCCGCGGTGTTGTCGATCTTGAAGGGGGTATTCCCGCCCGCGATGCCGACGTTCAGCCGCCCCGAGGTCTGCTGGTTGCGGAACTCCCACGTGGTCGGGATCAGGCCGTTCTGCCTGATGCGGAAGGCGGAATCCGATCCGCTCCCCGCCGCCTCGAACAGCGCGAAGGCATCGGTATCGGGTGCGGTGGTGCGGATGTGAAGCTTTTCCTGCGGCGTGACGGTGCCCAGGCCGACGTTCCCGTTGGAAACGACGTAGATGGACCCGGTCGGCGCACCGGAGTCGATTGCGAAGGGCACCGCATCGTCGCTGTCGTCGTTCAAGAAGAAGCCAAGGGTATCCACGCTAAGTTTGAATCCAACTTGCGGCGACCCATTGCTCTTCAGCCCAATTCTGGCCGTCCCGCCTTGGCTGACGATGTCCAGGTTCGCCTCCGGGACAGAGGTGCCGATCCCCACCTTCAGATCGTTGCCGAGGAACAGGGTATTGGTTGCCGCCCCCAGCGCGACCTCAATGGGCCTCCGCCCGCTGTCATCCTGCCGGATCGTGAAGCCGGGAAGAGTGCCCCGGTTGGTGATGATGCTCCACGAGGGGGCACTGGTACTGGTGTCGAAGAATTGCAATTCCGGATCGGAACTCTTGATCTTGATGTCGGCATCGCCAAACACTTCGCCGTCCACGCACTGTATCCCGCCGACACAGATGTCTCTCTTGACGATCAGGTCGTCCGGGATCACCTGATCCGCCTGAGCGGCGGCCACAGACATCGCGAGACCGACGGCAAACAACGGAATGGAACGAAACCTTCGAGCGCACTGAACGGAAATCATGGCAGAAACCCAAGTTGGTGAATGTGTCGGGTGGCCTTGAACGGTCGTGACGCCCGGTCCGATGTGACGTCAGGCCCCCGCGAAGGCAGGTCGCGCGGGTCTGCCATCACTGCCCCGCCTCTAGCCGGTCGAGCCGTCGGGCCAGCACCGAAAGCGTTTCGCGGTAACCTGCGATCTCCGCCTGCTGCCGCGCGATACGGTCTTCCTGCGCGGCGATGCGGTCTTCCTGCGCGAGGGTATAGAGCGTAAGTTCCTCGATCTTCTTGAGCTGCGTCATCTGCATTTGGGTCAGGTCGACGCCCTCCGCCCTGATCTCGGCCTCGGAGGGCACCTCCGGCAGATGGCTGTTGGCATCGATGAAGGCCCGGACCTCGGCCAGGGACCTGAGCGCGTAGTGGTCGGCGAAGACGTAGTCAGGCACGTTCATGTCGGTGTTGTTGACGACAAGCGTGCCGGTCACGACGACCTCGTCCGGGCGGCCGTTGCGGCCCAGCCGCAGCAGGTTGTTGGCGGCGAGGTTGTCGATCTTGAAAGGCGTGTTCCCGCCCGCGATGCCGACGTTCAGCCGGCCGGAGCTTTGCTGGTTCCGGAACTCCCACGTGGTGGGGATCAGACCTTTCTGCCGGATCCGGAACGCCGAGTCGGACCCGGGCCCCTGGGCGTCGAACAGCGCGAAGGAATCGGTGTCCGGCGCCGTGGTAACGATGTGCAGCTTTTCCTCGGGCGACCCCGTACCGAAACCGACGTTTCCAGCCGGATCGATGATCAGGCTGCCGGTCGGCGCGCCTTCGAAAATGGCGAAGGGTCTGAAGAGACTGGATTGGTAGGCGATTGAGAAAAGGTCACCGTTCGCCTGCATTTCCCAGTTTTGCGGCCCGGTTCCCGTGTAGTCCAGCCGGACACTGGGCTGGACGGTGTCAACGATGTGAAGGTCCGCCTGAGGAATCGATGTGCCCAGGCCGATATCGCCGTCCGGCGCCATCCAGAAGGCGTTTGCCGGCGCCCCGCCCTCGATCGTGAAAACCGTTGTCGGATCGTCGACCTCCCACTCGTCGCCCTCGTCATCGATGGCAAAGGAATCGGTTCCCCCGCCATTGATGTGAATGCGCCAGTCGCGGTCAGCGAAACTGGCCGTGCTGGTGTCCTCCAGAATGATGCTGGGTTCGGTCCACTTCAACTTCAACGGCGGATTTCCGGTACCGTTGGAACCCGACGACTCGCAGGCATTGCCGAAACATGCGCTGCCGTCAAAGTAGGAGTACGTACCGTCGAAAAAGTTCAGGCCAGCGCCGTTCTGGGTGATACTTCCCGACAGTGTCAGGTTCTGTCCATTCAGGTTTTGCGCTGCGATCTGTGACGGCACAAGCGCTGCAGCGCATACCAGACCGGTGATGATCGAAATGGAACGTGTCATAGGAAAACTCCGAGTATTAAAAACGACAAGGCAATGATGGCGCGGTGAAATGTCCGAAAATGAGGACCGCGCCGAGTATTATGTTGAAGGCTAAAAAGTTTTGACAGTTCGGTCAATTCCCCCGCAATCGGGGGGGCCGGTCACCTGATTAAGCCATGCAATGAACGGACGCGCCGGCGAGCGGCGCCGCACATCACCGGCTCTGGCTGAAATACAAGGCGGCACCCGCTTCCCGCTGAACCCCATGTCCGGGGTCCGTCTGGAAACGGATGCCGCTTTCTTGTCGGAGGGACGTGAAAGTGGTCAGGCCCGGCGGATCACTCCGCCAGCTTCGCTTCGACCTTGGCCAGACGGTCACGCAGCGCGTCGTTCCGTGCCATCTGTGCCGAGATCGCCTCTTCCTGCTGGAGAGTGTAGAGAGTCAGCTCCTCCACCTTCTTGAGCAGCGCCATCTGCATCCCTGTCATGTCGACCCCACCAGCGGCGATGTCCTTTTCAGAGGGCACTTCGGGCAGGTGGCTGTTCTCCTCGATAAAGGCTTTGACCTCGGCCAGGGGGCGCAAGACATAGTCGTCCTTGAAGACATAGTCGGGCACCGCGACGGTCACGTCGTTGACAACCAGTCGACCGGTGACGCGCACCACATCGGTTTCGGTGTCCGAGCCCAGCCGCAGCAGGTTGTTGTTGGCGAGGTTGTCGATCTTGAAGGGCGTGTTCCCGCCCGCAATGCCGACGTTCAGCCGCCCCGAGCTTTGCTGGTTACGGAACTCCCACGTTGTTGGGATGATGCCGTTCTGCCGGATCCTGAACGCCGAGTCCGACCCGGACCCCTGGGCGTCGAACAGCGCGAAGGAATCCGTGTCCGGCGCCGTGGTCAGGATGTGCAGCTTTTCGGCGGGTTCCCCGACACCGAACCCGACGTTGCCGGTCTCCGTGATCACAAGGCTGTTGGTGGGTGCGGCGGCCTCGATCTTGTAGGGCACCTGGGCACTGGTCGTGTCGACGATGACGAAGTTTTCCTCGTTCGCCACCACGTCCCAGACCTGCGCGCCCGGTCCGCCGCTGGTCTGCTCCAGCCGGATCGACGGGCTGTCGGTGGCTGTCACGTGCAGATCACGCTGGGGAAACTGGGTGCCGAACCCCACGTTGCCCGAGGCCGCGAGCATGAAGGCATTTGACGGCGTGCCGCCCATGATCCGGAAGGGTTGCTGCCCGCCAGTCACGTCATTGATGGCAAAGAAATCCTGTCCGGTCGAGCCGGGCTCGTTGATGACGATGCGCCAGTCATTGCGCGCGGCAGGCGCCACCGATGTGTCGTCGAACAGGATGCTGACATCCGTGCCCGACAGAGTCAGTTCGTCGTTGGGGGACTCGAAATCATCGTTACAACCGCCGCCGATGCAGAGTCCGGCCCCGAGCAACGCCCCAAGATCAAGGTCGATGTCGATAAGCTGTGCATGTGCGGGGAGAGAAGTCATCATGAGGGGCACGATCGCTCCCATCATGGAGGTCTTTAGTCTGGTCATTTCAAAACTCCAAAACCGTTTACCCCTTAAGTTGTAAGAACGGTTTTTGTAATTACTATGGCATGTATTCTGACCGAACGGGCTTTTGGACCGGGATTCAAATGAACCGGTGCTAAATAAACAAAATCAGGAAAATCAGCAGCTTTCCGGCCGGAGCAGGTAAACCTTGTGCAGATGCATGCACTTCTTGCCGGAAACAAGGCAACCTGCGGCAAGCTGCCGGCAAAAGTGTTAACCTCGCGACAGCGCAACCTTGGGCCGAGTCAACTTGGCCGGAGGTGCAAGACGAATCGCATCGCACACGAAAAAGGCCCGGCCAATTCCCGCTATCATAGAAATCAGCCGGGCCTGGATCAATAATCAATCCAGTGAAGGGAACGGAGGACTAGAACTCCACCACGGCGCGGATCGACTTGCCCTCGTGCATCAGGTCGAAACCCTTGTTGATCTCGTCGAGCGTCAGCTTGTGCGTGATCATCGGGTCGATCTCGATCTTGCCGTCCATGTACCAGTCGACGATCTTGGGCACATCGGTACGGCCCTTGGCCCCGCCGAACGCCGTTCCCTTCCAGACCCGTCCGGTGACCAGCTGGAACGGCCGGGTCGAAATCTCGGCCCCCGCCGGAGCGACGCCGATGATGACACTGACCCCCCACCCTCTGTGCGAGCACTCGAGCGCGTCGCGCATGACCTTCACGTTGCCCGTCGCATCGAAGCTGTAATCGACGCCGCCAAACGGGTCTTTCTCGGTCTTGGTCAGGTCGATGATCGCCTGCACGGTATTCTCGACCTTGGAGGGGTTGATGAAGTCGGTCATGCCGAACTTGCGCGCCATCTCCTGCTTGTCGTCGTTCAGGTCCACGCCGATGATCTTGTCGCAGCCCGCCATGCGCAGACCCTGGATCACGTTGAGCCCGATCCCGCCGAGACCGAAGACCGCGGCGGTCGAACCGATCTCGACTCCCGCGGTGTTGATGACCGCCCCGATGCCGGTGGTCACGCCGCAGCCGATGTAGCAGATCTTGTCGAAGGGCGCGTCCTCGCGCACCTTCGCCAGCGCAATTTCAGGCATCACCGTGTGGTTGGCAAAGGTCGAACAGCCCATGTAGTGATAGATCGGCGTCCCGTCGTCGAAGGAGAAGCGCGAGGTGCCGTCAGGCATCAGGCCCTTGCCCTGCGTGCCCCGGATCGCGGTGCAGAGGTTGGTCTTGCCCGAAAGGCAGGCCGCGCACTCGCGGCATTCGGGGGTATAGAGCGGGATCACGTGATCGCCCGGTTTCAGCGTGGTCACCCCCTCGCCCACTTCCAGCACGACGCCAGCGCCCTCGTGCCCGAGGATCGCCGGAAACAGGCCTTCGGGATCGTCGCCCGACCGGGTGAATTCGTCGGTATGGCAGATCCCGGTGGCCTTGATCTCGATCAGGACTTCGCCCTTCTTCGGGCCTTCCAGGTTCACTTCCATGATCTCGAGGGGTTTTCCCGCCTCGAGGGCGACGGCGGCACGGGTCTTCATCATGGGATATCCTCCGGTTCTGGTTTCAGGCAAAAGGCCCAAGCCGTGCCTTGATGTCAAGCGCGCGAGCCCGGAAGAGCGGCAATTTCGCGGCCACGCGAGGTCAGCCTCCCAACGGCGCATTCGCCTTGATCCGCCGCAGCACCACGTTGGTCTGCGCGGAGTTCACCGCGGGCTGCACAAAGAGGAATTCCTCGAGGAAACCGTTATAGGCTTCGATGTCGCGGCACAGGACGCGCAGGTGGTAGTCCGCCTGCCCGGTGGTCGCGTAGCATTCGGTGACCTCCTCGCGCAGGTGAACCGCCGCAATGAACCGCGCCAGCGCCTCGGTGTCGTGCCGTGTAAGATGCACATGTACGATCGCCTCGAACCCCAGCCCCATGGCCGCCGGGTTCACCAGTGCGCCGTAGCGCTCGATGATGCCCGAGTCTTCCAGCGCCTTGACCCGCCGCCAACAGGCCGAGGTCGAGATGTTGAGCTTTTCCGCCAGCTGGGCATTTGACTGCCGGGAATCCTGCTGCAACTGGTGAATGAGCTTGCGGTCGACGGCGTCCATGTCTGTACGAACAATATTTCCAGATTCTCGCATTCCTGCGAACCGGTTACCCGCATATCAGCCTTTTCGGCGCGAAGATAGACACGGAATGCCACCGATCCCATGCTAGGTTGATCTTTCAGGAGGCCGCCATGACCAAGCAGAATGAGAATTTTTCCACGTACAAACTGGATGACCGCTATGCGCTGCCGCGCGGCCGTGTCTTCATGACGGGAACGCAGGCGCTGGTGCGCATCATGCTGGATCAGGCCCGGCGGGACAGCGCCGCGGGCCTGAACACCGCCGGCTTCGTGTCGGGGTACCGCGGGTCTCCGCTTGGCGGGCTGGATCAGGAGATGTGGCGCAACAGGGATCGGCTGGACAAGGACCGGATCAAGTTCCTTCCCGCCGTGAACGAGGATCTGGCGGCCACGGCCGTGCTGGGTGCCCAGCAGGCCCATCTGGACCCCCACGCCGAGGTGGAGGGGGTGTTTTCCATGTGGTACGGCAAGGGGCCGGGTGTGGACCGGTCCGGCGATGCGCTGAAACACGGCAATGCCTACGGTTCCGCGCCCAAGGGGGGAGTGCTGGTGGTCGCGGGCGACGACCACGGCTGCGTCTCTTCTTCCATGCCGCATCAATCCGACGTGGCCTTCATGTCGTGGTTCATGCCGACGCTCAATCCCGCCAGTGTCGCCGAATACCAGGCGTTCGGCGAATACGGCTTTGCCCTGTCGCGCTTCACCGGGACGTGGGTGGGGTTCAAGGCCATCTCGGAAACCGTCGAATCCGGGGCTTCGGTGGATCTCGCCGCGGACCGCGACTTCGTCCAGCCGGACTATACCGCACCGCAGGGGGGCCTGCATGTCCGGCTGGGCGATCTGCCCTCCCCCCTGATCGAGACACGGCTTCGCGACAAGCTTGCCGCCGTCGAAGCCTTTGTCGAAGCGAACCCCGTCGACCGGCGCATCTACGACCTGCCCGACGCATCCTTCGGGATCGTGACGACCGGCAAGGGGCATCTCGACCTGATGGAAGCGCTCCGCCTTCTCGGGTTGACCGAGGACCGCTGCCGCGCGCTTGGCATCGACATCTACAAGATCGGCATGGTCTGGCCGCTGGCCCGCCGTGACGCGCTGGCCTTCGTCCGCTCCAAGCGGGAAGTTCTGGTGATCGAGGAAAAGCGCGGCATTATCGAAAGCCAGTTCAAGGAGGCGTTCTACGACTGGCCCGGCTCCAAGCCCAAGCGCATGGTCGGCAAGCACGACGAAAATCTCGACGAACTCGTGCCATGGACCGGCGAGCTGTCGCCGCTCAAGCTGGTGCCGATCGTCGCGGCCCGCCTGCACACGTTCTTTCCCGATGAAGGGCTGGCTGAAAAGGCAAAGGCGCTGACCGACACGCCGCCGACCCTGCTCAACGTGCCGGGGGCCACGCGCACGCCCTACTTCTGCTCCGGGTGCCCGCACAACACGTCGACCAAGATTCCCGAAGGTTCTTCCGCGAATTCGGGCATCGGCTGTCACGTCATGGCCTCGTGGATGGACCGCGACACCGCCGGGTTCGCCCAGATGGGCGGCGAAGGCGTGCCATGGATCGCCACCTCGATGTTCAATGGCGGCAAGCACGTGTTCCAGAACCTCGGTGAGGGGACATGGTACCACTCCGGGTCGCTGGCGATCCGTCAGGCCGTCGCCGCCAAGGCGAACATCACCTACAAGGTGCTCTACAACGACGCCGTCGCCATGACCGGGGGGCAACCGGTGGACGGCCCGGTCTCCGTCGGCGCCATCGCCCAGTCCGCCCGCGCCGAGGGGGTGCAGCGGATCGCGGTCGTCTCGGACATGCCCGAGAAGTTCATCCGCTCCGACTTCCCGGGCGGGACCAGCTTCGATCACCGTCGCGACCTCGATACCGTCCAGCGGGAGCTGCGCGACATTCCGGGCGTCACCGTGCTGATCTACGAACAGATGTGCGCGACCGAAAAACGCCGCAAGCGCAAGCGCGGCACGCTCGAAGACCCGCCGAAGTTCGTGATGATAAACGACCTCGTGTGCGAGGGCTGCGGAGATTGCAGCCTCGAATCCAACTGCCTCAGCGTGGAGCCGAAGAAGACCGAGTTCGGCACCAAGCGCCAGATCAACCTCAGCACCTGCAACAAGGACTACTCGTGCCTGAACGGGTTCTGCCCGTCCTTCGTGACCATCGAAGGGGCGACGCGCCGCCGCAAATCCGGCGCGGGCTTTGACGTGGCCGAAATGGCCACCGCCCTGCCCGCTCCCGACCTGCCGAGGCTCGACGCCCCCTATGACCTTCTTGTCACCGGCGTCGGCGGCACCGGGGTGGTGACCGTCGGCGCCCTGATCTCCATGGCCGCGCATCTCGAGGGCAAGGGCGCCTCCGTGCTCGATTTCACCGGCTTTGCGCAGAAGTTCGGCACCGTCCTCGGGTACGTCCGCGTGGCCAACCGCCCCGGCGACGTGCACCAGGTACGGATCGAGGAAGGCAGCGCCGACGCCGTGATCGGCTGCGACATGGTGGTGAGTTCGGCCCCCAAGGCCTCGGCCCACTATCGCAAGGGCACCCGCATCGTCCTGAACCGCGCGGAAATGCCGACCGGCGATCTCGTGCTGAACCGGGACGCGGACCTGGCGATCGACACCCGCGAGGCGGTCATCGCGGACGTGGTCGGCAAGGACAACATCGCGGCCTTCGACGCGAACGCGACGGCGGAACGCCTGATGGGCGACGCGGTGTTCGCGAACGTCATGATGCTGGGGTTCGCTTGGCAGAAAGGGCTTGTGCCGGTCTCTCTCACCGCGCTTTTCCAGGCGATCGAGCTGAATGGCGTGGCCCCCGACCGGAACAAGGATGCCTTTGCCTATGGCCGTGTCATGGCGGCAGCCCCGGACAAGCTGGAACTGCCGCGTGCGGCGGAACCGGATCAGACCGTGCAGGCCCTGATCGACCGGCGCATGGCCTTTCTGACGGAGTATCAGGATGCCGCCTATGCCCGTCGGTATGCCGACACGCTGGCGCGGTTCGCGCAGGCCGGCGCAAGCGATGACATGCAGCGCGCTGCCGCGAAATCGCTTTTCAAGCTGATGGCGTACAAGGACGAATACGAGGTCGCCCGCCTGCACAGCCAGACCGGGTTCGCGGACCGCATCGCCGAAGAGTTCGAGGGCGACTACAAGGTCAGGTACCACCTCGCGCCGCCGATGTGGCCCACCGGCAGGGATACGCGGGGGCGCCCTTTCAAGAAGACGTTCGGGCCATGGATGGGTTCCGTCTTTGGGGTGCTGGCCCACATGAAGGGCCTGCGGGGCAGCTGGGCCGATGTCTTCTCCTACGGAGCGGACCGCCGGATGGAGGTCGCGCTGATCGGCTGGTACGAGGATGTGCTGGACCGGATCGCCCAAAGCGACCTGCCGCAGGAGGACAAGCTCGACCTGCTTGCCGCTCCGATGGAGATCCGGGGATATGGCCCGGTCAAGGAAAAGGCCGCCGATCGCGTGCGCGACATGGTGGGAACCCGGCTGGCGGGTTGAGGCTGCCCCACGCACCGCTTGGCAGGACCGCCGCAGGCGCTAGCTCTTCCCCCGAACGGAAGGGGCAGCACATGAAGACAGCGGTTATCGGCGCGGGCATGGCAGGGCTATCCTGCGCCCGCCTGCTACAACGGGCGGGCCGGGACGTCACCGTCTTCGACAAGGGGCGCGGCTTGGGCGGGCGCATGGCGACAAGACGGGCGGGCGACGGGCTGCAATTCGACCACGGCGCCCAGTATGTCACGGCGAAAGACGATGGCTTCGCCGAATTGCTGGCGCGGGCCCAGGCGGCCGGACAGGCCGGCACGTGGCCCCGCGGCGGGCCGCAGGACGGCAAGACCCGCTACGTCGGGGTGCCGGGCATGACAGGACTGGCCAAGTTCATGGCGGAAGGTCTGGACATCCGCCGTGGGCATGCCGTCACCGCCATGCGCGACACGGGCCATGGCGCGGAGATCGAGATCGACGGCCAGCGGCTCGCCTTTGACCGTGTCGTGTGCACCGCGCCCGTGCCGCAGATCATCGCCCTTCTGGGGCAGGATCATCCGCTTGTCCCCGCGCCGTCCCGGATCACCTACGATCCCTGCCTGACCCTGATGGTCGCGCTCGACCGCCCGTTTCCCGATCTGCCCGATCACCACCGCGCCCCGGAAGCAGACCTGGCGTGGATCGCGCAGGACGGCGGCAAGCCCGAGCGCCCGGAAGGGAACTGCTGGGTTGCGCAAGCCTCGCCGGAATGGAGCCGCAGGCACCTCGAACTGGAAAAGGACCACATCGTGGAAGCGATGCTGCCGCTGTTCCTCGACCGGCTGCGGATCGACCCCGCCCGCGTGATCCACCGCGCCGCCCACCGCTGGCGCTATGCCCGCGTGACCGCCCCGCTGGGCCGGCCCTTCCTCGCTTCCGACAACAACACGCTCTACCTCGGCGGCGATGGCTTCATCGGACCGCGCGTCGAAGCGGCGTATCTCAGCGGCTGCGCCATTGCACGGGAAATGCTGGACACCGCATAGCGGTCAGGCCCTCACCAGCCGGACCGCCGCGACCGCCACGTCCGCGTGAAAGACCCGACCAATGCCCAGAACCCCGATCCGGCGCAGGCGCGCGGGATCAAAGGTGGCCTCGGTCCGATGCGGTTCGAACTCAGAGAAGGGAAAAGTGAGCGTCTGCCAATCTGGCCCGGCGATGAAGTCGCACCGGAAGGACTGCCAGGGCCGCGACAGGTCGGACGTGCGCAGACGCAGGTCGTATGCCTCGCCGTTGCCCCGCACATCCAACGCAACTCCGGTCCAGGCGCTGGCATCGATGGGGCCGCCGCCGGGTTGCAGGTCGAACGCCATCTGCACGAACCCGCCGTCGTTCTCCAGCGACACGTCGCCCGTCAGCCGCATCGCGTTCCGGCCCGCCACGACCTCGCGGCGGGCCTCCCCGGTGGAGACACCGCCCATCACGGTGTCAGCGACGAATTCCCAGTCCGGCGTCAGTTCCATCGCTCAGGCAATCCCGCGCAGAAGGTCATAGGCCGCGCGATACCGTTCGTGCCCGTCGGCAAGCGCCGCGCGCAGGCCGGCATCGGGCTGGACCGTTCGGGCGATCAGCGGTTTCCCGGCGATCTCGATCCCCGCACCGGTCGCGGCCATCTGGCCCAGTCGCGCAGCCCCCAGTGCCGCACCGAAATCGCCCGCCTGCGGCACTTCCAGCGGAAAGCCGAGCGTGCTGGCCAGCATCGACAACCAGTGTTCCGAACGCGCGCCGCCCCCCGTTGCCAGCGCGCTTTCGATCCGGGTACCGGTCGCGGCCAACGCGCGGTTGCAGTCCGCGAAGGCATAGCTCACGCCCTGCAGGACCGCGCGCGCCGCGGCGCGGGCGTCGGTTGCGTGGTCGAGGTGCAGGAACTGGCCACGGATCGCGGCGTCATTGTGCGGGGTCCGTTCGCCGCCGAGATAGGGAAGGAACAGGGTGCGGCCGGGCGCTTCGACGGCGCCGAGGTCGCGGGTGAGGTCGGCCGCCGTCTGGCCCGTGAGCCGCGCAAGCCACTCCAGCGCGTCCGTGGCGGCGAGGATCACGCCCATTTGATGCCAGGTCCGCGGCACCGCGTGGCAGAAGCTGTGCACCGCCGTCTCCGGATCCGGGCGATAGCCGTTCGTGGCGGCAAAGAGCACCCCCGACGTCCCGAGCGACAGAAAGGCCGTGCCGTCCTCGACCACTCCCGCGCCGATCGCCGCCGCGGCGTTGTCCCCCGCCCCGCCGGCGACCACGGCCCGCGGCAGGCCAAGCAGCGTCGCGAGATCGGCGCGCAGGCGCCCCGAAGGGGCGGAGCCTTCGACCAGCGACGGCATCTGGTCACGGGTCAGGTTGCAATCGGCCAGCAGCTCGTCCGACCAGTCGCGCGCACCCGTATTCAGCCAGGCGGTGCCTGCGGCGTCCGACATTTCCGAAACATGCTCCCCCGTCAGGAACAGCCGAAGGTAGTCCTTGGGCAGCAGCACCTTTGCGATCCTGCCGAATATCTCCGGTTCGTTCTCCCGCACCCATTCGACCTTGGGCGCGGTGAAGCCGGGGAACACGATGTTTCCGGTGATGTCGCGGAACCGGGCCTTGGCGTCCATCGCCGCGGCCTGCGCGTGGCTTCGGGTGTCGTTCCACAGCATGCAGGGCCGGAGCGGTGCGTCGTCCTTGCCGATCAGCGTGGCCCCGTGCATGTGCCCCGACAGGCCGATGCCCGTCACGCCCGAGCAGTCCTGCGCCGCCGCCAGCGCCCCCAGCGCCTTGACCGCCGCGTCGCACCAGCTTTGCGGATCCTGTTCGGACCAGCCGTCGGCGGGCCGCTGGACGGTCAGCGGTACCGCGTGTTCGGCCAGCACCTGCTGCGCGTCGTCGATCAGTATCGCCTTGAGCGACGATGTCCCGAGGTCCAGTCCGATATACATCAGGCCGCCTCGCGCGGGTTCTTGCCCAGGATGATCATCGACAGGATGTCATCCTCGGTCACGTCCTCGACCCGTTCGGTACCGACCATCTGGCCGTTCTTCATCACGGCCACCCGGTCGCAAAGCTCCATCATCTCGCGCGTGTCGTGGCTGATGAGAAAGATGCCGAGCCCCTGCTTCTTCAGTTCCTGGATCAGTTCCGCCACCATCGCGGTCTCGTGCACCCCCAGCGCCGCCGTGGGTTCGTCCATGATCAGGATCTTCGCGTTGAAATAGACGGCGCGGGCAATCGCCACCGACTGCCGCTGCCCGCCCGACAGGGCCGAAACAGGCTCCTTCAGCTTGCGGAAGTTGGGGTTGAGCCGCGCCATGATCTTGCGGGTTTCCGCCTCCATCCGGTCGTCGTCGACGAAGCCCAGCGGCGTGGTCAGCTCGCGCCCGAGGAACAGGTTGCTGGCCGCGTCGAGGTTGTCGGCCAGCGCGAGCGTCTGGTAGATCGTCTCGATATTGTAGTTCCGCGCGTCCCGCGGCGAGGCGATGGAGGCGCGTTCCCCGTTGATCCAGATCTCGCCCGAGTCCATCCGGTAGGCGCCGGACAGCATCTTGATGAGCGTCGATTTACCGGCGCCGTTGTGACCGAGCAATCCCACGACCTCGCCGGCGTGCAGCGTGATGCTGACGTCGTCGACGGCCTGAACACCGCCGAAGGCGATTGAGACGTTTTTCATTTCGACCAGGGGTGTCGTCATCATGTCGCTCCCATCTTCCTGCGGTAGACGATGTCGATGAACACGGCAAACACCAGCACCGCGCCCACCACGATATTCTGCAGCGGCGCGTCGACCCCCACCATGGCCATGCCCGATTGCAGCGACTGCATGATGAGCGCACCGAGGATGGCGCCGTAGATCGTGCCGATGCCGCCAGACAGGGCGGTGCCGCCGATGACCGCCGCCGCGATGACGCGCAGTTCGTCCAGCGTGCCCAGATCGTTGGAATGGTTCGCGAGGCGCGCCGAGGCGACAATGGCCGAGATCGCGCAAAGCGCGCCGATCAGGGCGAAGATCTTGACCGTCAGCAACCGCGTGTTGATGCCCGACAGTTCTGCCGCGTCGGGGTTGCCGCCGGTGGCGAAGATATAGCGACCCAGCCGGGTCCGGCGGGCGATCACCGTCATCACGATGGCGATGGCCAGCAGCAGCAGGACCGAGATCGGCAGACCGTAGACCGCGTTGCAGCCTTCGGCCTCGGCGCAGCCGTACTTGGCCGGCTCGCGCGCGACCACGCGCTCGGGCACCTCGTAGGCGGTCAGGATCGCGATGAACCCGGCGATGGCGAGGGCGGCGACCACCGCAAGCGCGATCTCGGCCCAAAGCGGCTTGACCGGGAAATCATGCGCCACCTTGACCCGGCGCGCGTTGAAGATCAGCGCCACCGAGGCGAGGATCGCCACGATACCGATGGCCCAACTCAGCGGGCCGCCCAAGGTGCCGTTGATCCCGCCGAAGATCATGAATGTCTCGTCCAGCGGGCCGATGGTCTGACCCGCGGTCATGTACCAGCCCACGTTGCGCCAGACGAGGAAACCGCCCAGCGTCACGATGAACGCGGGTATGGCGAGATAGCCCACCATCCAGCCGTTGAACGCCCCGATCGCTGCCCCGAGCGCGATGCCGCCGGCAATCGCGATCCACGGGATTGCCCAGTGCCCGATTTCAAGGCCGAGGCCCGGCAGCCAGCGCACCTGAAGCATCGCCATTAGGGCCGAACAGGCCGCCAGCACCGCACCGACCGAAAGGTCGATGTGACGGGTCACGATGACAAAGACCATGCCGGTCGCCATGATCGCGACCGATGCGGTCTGGATCGTCAGGTTGAAGATGTTGCGCGGTGTGAGGAAGCGGCCGTCCGTCAGGACGTTGAAGACCAGCGCGACCAGCACGAAGGCCCCGATCATGCCCAGCAGCCGGGTGTCGATTTCGAGCTGATTGAGGAAACTGCGCTTCGGCGCCTTCTGGCTGGGCCGGGTATCTGTCGTGGTGTCGGTCATGTCTCTGTCCCTCGCATGGGCGGGCGGCCCCCGAAGGACGGCACGACGCCTCGCGGAATGTGGGAGTGTGCGTCAACCCGCGCGGCGGGCGGGCAGCGGCGGGTCTGGGGGGCGGCCGATGCCGCCCCCCGGATGCTGCGTCAGTTGCAGGGTGCCGGGCCGTCCGTCACGCCCTGGCAGAGCGCCTCCTGCGTGATCCATCCGGCGTCGGTCACCACGGTCAGGTTGTCGGCGGTCACCGGCACGGGTGCGAGGAACTTGGCCGTCAGCGTGGTGCCGCCCGGCGATGTCCACTCCTGCGCGCCCTCGATGGCCGACATCTCGGTTCCGCCGGCCAGTTCGACGGCGATTTCGCCCGCGGCCTTGCCCAGCTCGCGCGCGTCCTTCCAGACGGACACGGTCTGGGTGCCCTTGGCGACGCGGTTCAGGGCAGCGTGGTCGCCGTCCTGGCCGGAGACCGGAATGCCTTCCATCCCCTGCGCCGTCAGCGCCGCGACAACACCACCGGCTGTGCCGTCGTTGGAGGCGACGACCGCGTCCACGTTGTTGTCGTTCGCGGTCAGGATCTGCTCCATGTTGCGCTGCGCGTTGGCGGGCAGCCAGCCGTCGGTGTAGGCCTCGTCGACGATGGTGATCTTGCCCGCGTCAATCGCCTCCTGCAGCACTTCCTGCTGGCCGCCCCGCAGGAAATCCGCGTTCGGATCGGTGGGCGACCCCTTGATCATCACGTAATTGCCTTCCGGCTGCGCCTCCAGCACCGCGCGGGCCTGCATCCGGCCCACTTCGACGTTGTCGAAGGTCAGGTAGAAGGCGCGACTGTCCTCGATCAACCGGTCGTAACCGACAACCGGAATACCCTCGGCGGCAGCTGCATCCACGGCGGGGCCGATGGCCGCGCTGTCCTGCGCGAGGATGATGAGCGCATCGACGCCCTGCGCGATCAGGCTTTCGACGTCGGAGAGCTGCTTGGCCGAGGACGACTGTGCGTCGGCGGAGACATAGGTCGCCCCTGCCGCCTCCAGCGCTTCCTTGATCGCCGCCTCGTCGGTCTTCCAGCGCTCTTCCTGAAAGTTCGACCAGCTGACGCCGACAGTCATGCTGTGGCTTTCCGCCCATGCGTATGAGGTGAATCCTGCGACCGCAATGCCAGCCGCGAGCATTTTCTTGAACATCTGTTCCTCCCTTATGATTCCCCCTGTCGCGCAGGAGGCGAGTCGCGTGACCCTGATGGTAACGTCGCTCAATTTATTTTAGCTGTCAAAATAATAATAAGCAGATTGCGCCGTCAATTGCAGATTTCTCTTCCAAAACGCCGTAGTCTCGGCCAGAATTGCCCGATGAAGCCGATTTTCGGATGCTTTATGTTTAGAGACTGAACTTATGGATGGTCATAGCGCCGAACTCGCGAACACCCCGCTTACCGGGTGCGGCCCACAGTTGACCAAGGGGCGGGCAACGCATGTGCCGCTGCGCCTTCAGGTCTTCGATTATGTACGCGCAAGCGGCTCCGCCGCAAGGGCCGACATCACCCGCGCGCTGGATATCAGCGCAGGATCCACCACCACTCTCACGGCGGACCTGATCGCGGCGGGTCTCTTGCGCGAGGTGTCGGGCGCGGCCCGCGAAACGGGGCGCGGACGCCCCCCTGTCGCGCTTCAGGTCGTGCCGGAAGCGGCCTATGTCATCGGGATCAAGCTGTCCTACAACCGGCACACCGCCGTCCTGACGGACTTTGCCGGGACCATGCTGGCCGATGCCGCCCTCCCGACACAGCACACCACCCGCACCATGCCGCAACTGCTGGACGAGATCGGCGCACTCATCGACCGGGTGCTCACGGAGAGCGGCAAGGCTGGTGCCGACATACGCGCAGTGGGCATCGGGATGCCCGGGATCATCGAATACGACACCGGGACGATCGCCTGGTCGGCGCTGCTGGCCGACCGCGACCAGAACCTGCGCCACGCCTTCGTGGCGCGGTTCGACATGCCGGTCTACATCGACAACGACGCCAACATGCTGACCCTGGCCGAACTGTGGTTCGGTGAGGGCCGCCAGAAAAGCGATTTCGCCGTCGTCACCATCGAGAACGGCGTCGGCATGGGGCTGGTGCTGAACAACCGGCTCTACCGCGGGGCGCGCGGCATGGGTCTGGAACTGGGCCACACCAAGGTGCAGCTCGACGGGGCGCTCTGCCGCTGCGGCCAGCGCGGTTGCCTCGAAGCCTACCTCGCGGATTATGCCCTCGCCCGGGAAGCCGCCACCGCCCTCGGCCAGTCTCCCGACACACCGCAAAGCAGCCAGATGCTGCTGGAAACCCTGTTCCAGCGCGCCAAGTCCGGCAATCGCGCCGCACGCACCATCTTCGAGCGCGCGGGCCGCTACCTGTCCGTGGGGCTGTCGAACGTGGTGCAATTGTTCGATCCGGAACTCATCATCCTGTCGGGCGAGCGGATGCAGTACGACTACCTGTACGCCTCGGAGGTGATGACCGAAATGCAGGAACTCACCCTGTCGGAGGGCCGCGCCCCTTGCGAGGTGGCGATCCACGCCTGGGGCGATCTGGTCTGGGCGCGCGGTGCCACGGCGCTGGCGCTGTCGGCCCTGACCGACAGCCTCATCGGCGGCGAGGGGGAAGCCGCATGAAAGCTGCCGTCCTTGCCACCGGCCTGCTCGCCGCGGCGGCGCAGGCCGATCCGCTGTTCGAAGACCATTCCGCAGCCTTGCCCGATCATGCCTACACCGGCGGTTGGGAACACTTCGTCGGCGGGGGCGTCGCCGTCTTCGACTGTGACGGCGACAGCCTGCCCGATATCTTCGCCGCCGGGGGCACCTCTCCCGCCGCGCTGATCCGCAACCGTGGCGCGTTCCGCTTCGACCCCGCACCGCTGCCGCCGATCACCGGGGTGACCGGGGCCTACCCGATCGACATGGATGCCGATGGCATCACCGATCTCTTCGTGTTGCGCGCGGGTGCCAACATGGCCTTGCGCGGCGGGCCCGACTGCAGCTTCACCGATGCCACCGCCGCGTGGGGCCTTCCCGCGAGCGACAGGTGGAGCACTGCCTTCACCGCCTGGTGGCAGGGTAATGACGCCCGCCCTACCCTGGCCATCGGCAACTACGTCGACCGCAGCGACCCCGACGGGCCGTTCGAGGCCTGCGACGAGAACGCGATCCTGCGGCCGACGACGGAAGGCTACCGCGGCGAACGCCTCGTGCCGGGCTTCTGCCCCCTGTCGATGCTGGCCGCGCGGGACGCGCGCAACCGCCTCACCCTGCGATTGTCCAATGACCGGCACTACTACGTGACAGGCGGTCACGAACAGATGTGGGACATCGACGAGCGCCGTTTTCTCGGGCCGGATGATGGCTGGCAGAACGTCTCGCTCTGGGGCATGGGTATCGCCTCGCGCGACCTGACGGGCGACGGTGCGGACGAGGTCATGCTGACCTCGATGGGCGACCAGTTGTTGCAGATCGCGCAGGAGGACGGCAGCTACGCCGCCGCGCCCTATGCCATCGGCACCTATGCCCAGCGGCCCCACATCGGAGACGACGGCCGGCCCTCGACCGGGTGGCACGCCGAGTTCGGGGACATCGACAACGACGGCAGGGCGGATCTCTTCATCGCCAAGGGCAACGTGGACCAGATGCCGGGCCTCGCCACCCGCGATCCGAACAACCTTCTGATGCAGCAGGCCGACGGCACTTTCGTGGAGCGCGCCGTTGAGGCGGGTGTGGCCACCACCGAAAGGTCGCGCGGGGCTGCGCTGGCGGATTTCGATGGTGACGGGCGGCAGGATCTCGTGGTGCTGAACCGACGCGCCCCGCTGGAAATCTACCGGAACGTGACACCGCGCACCGGCAACTGGATCGGCCTGCGCCTGCGTCAGAAAGGCGGCAACCGCGATGCCATCGGCGCGGTGATCGCGCTGGACGGCTCGGACGCGGGTCGGCAATCGGTGCAACATGTCATCGGCGGCGGACATGCGGGCGGCCAGTTGCTGCCGCGCCACTTCGGACTGGGCCGCGCCGAGAGCGCCGCGGTCACGGTGACATGGCCCGACGGCAGCCAGTCACGGCACAGCCTTGCCGCGGGTACAGTTCACCTCGTCGAGAAGCCCTAGCGCGGCACCGGCAGCCCGCTGGGCACCGTTTCGGGAACGCCAAGGCGTCCCTTGACCGCAACCGGATCGGTGAGTGTCTCAAGAAAGGCGACGATCTCGGCCACTTCGCCGGGCGACAGCTTGACCGCCGGGGCCCTGACCGCCCCCAGGATCGCGGCGACCTGTTCAGGATCCCGCATCACGACAAAATCCTCGGCCTCGAAGACCGGCAAGACCGCCTGGTCAGTGGTATAGGCCTTTATCCCCGCCACGGGGTCCGCATGAGCCGCGACGAACGCGGCCAGGTCGCGGTGGGCGCCCGCATGTCCGTAGGGGGCCGTCAGCGCGACATTGCGCAGGGAAGGCGTGCGGAAGGCATAAAGATCGGCGGGATCCCCGGTGACCCTGAACCGTCCTTCGTCCCGGTCGTGGTCCTCGAAGCTGGCCGATTTGCCGGGCCCGATCTGGGGCGCGCCCATGGCGTGAAACCCGTGATCGGTCAGGAAGGGACCGAGGTGACAGGTCGAACAGCGCGCTGCGCCGTAGAACAGATCCAGCCCCGCCTGCTGCGGCCCGTCCAGCTCGGCCTCCCCGCGCAGCACGGCATCGAAAGGCGCGCTGTCGGACCGCCACTCGTGCTCCATGAATGCCGCGATGGCGTTGGAAATGTCGGTGAAGGCGATGTCCTCCGGCCCCGCGACATGCGGATAGATCGCCGAGAAACGCGTGGCGTATTCCGGCACCGCCGCCACCCGGCGCGCGATCAGGTCCCAGGCCCCGCCCGTCCCCGTGATCACCCCCTGCCGTACCGCGCGCGCCACGTCGTTTTCCCGGTGCGAACCGGCCATCTCGTCGCGGCTGAGGACCGGGAACATCGTCTGCGCCGACAAGGCCGAGGCGAAACCGACGATCATGTCCGCATCCATCGGCGTGCGCAGGCCGCCCGGGCGGTCGGGGTCGACCTCGAGCCTGCCATCGTGGAACAGCACGGTGAATTCATGCGCCCCGAGATTGAACAGCGCCGGCGCGTTGCGCGGGATACGCTCCTCCGGCATGTTGTCGGCATCCGCCACCCGATCCGGGCCCAGCCCCGCCCCCCCGTCACCGAAGGACAGCGAAACCCCGTCGCCGGTGGCGAAATCGGGATGATGGCAGGTGGCGCAGGCCACCGTCCGGTTGCCCGACAGGATCGGGTCATAGAAAAGCAGCTGCCCCAGCTTGGCCTCGTCCAGATCGACAGGCCGGTAATCCGCGTCGGTGACAGGCTCTGGCAGACCCTGCCCGAGGGCCAGTGCCGGCCACCAGACCAGCCCGGCCAGTATCCATCGCAGGTTGAAAGGCGTCTTCATGTTGCCAGCATACCAGCTGGACGGCACCGCGAAAGGGGTCAGTCGGTCATGGCATCGAACTGGCGCTTGTGCTCTTCGGCCCAGGCCTCCAGCGTGTAGCGGAAGACCGCCTTGCGGAGTTCCGTCATCCGCGCGCGCCGCTCCTCCTCCGGCATGTCGAGCGCGGCAAGAATCGCGTTGTCCATGGACCGGTGGGAAAAGGGGTTGGTGATGACAGCGGAATGCAGCTCGACCGCCGCGCCGGCGAATTCCGACAGCACCAGCACCCCGTCCCCGTCGCTGCGCGCCGCCACGAATTCCTTGCAGACAAGGTTCATGCCGTCCACCAGCGGCGTGATCCACGCCACGTCCGCCGCCATGTAGTAGGACAGAAGCTGCTCGAACGGGATCGCCCGCGAGATCAGGGCGATGGGCTGCCATTCGAGCGTGCCGAAGCGGCCGTTGATCCGGCCGGCCGTTTCCTCGATCCCGGTCTGGGTTCTTGCATAGGCCGACATGTTGCGATCCGCGCTGACGGAGACATGCATCAGCCGTACCTTTCCGCGCAGGTGCGGATTGTCGTCGAGCACCCGCTCGAAACTTTCCAGTTGGTCCACCCCGCCCTTGGTGTAATCCGTCCGCCCGACCGACAGGATCAGCTTCTCGTCTCCCATCTCCGCGCGGATGTCCTCCGCCTTGGCGATCAGTTCCGCCTCTTTCGAGCGGCCCGATATGTATTCCGCATGCACCCCGACGGAGGCCGAGCTGATCGCGATCTTTCGCCCGTTCTGGACAATCGCGGTCGGCACCCGCCGTTCGCTCAGCGCCGTGCCGTCCGACACGAGGTCATCGTTGACCGGCCCGATGGTGATGTCGTCGAGGTCGAACAGCGAGTTGGCCACCGCCACGAAGTTGGACGCGTAGCGCGGTATGTGAAAGCCAATGATGTCGCATTTCAGCAGGCTGTCCACGATCTCGCGCCGCCAGGGCAGGACGTTGAACATGTCCGCCGCCGGAAAGGGCGTGTGGTGGAAAAAGCTGATCGTGACGTCCGACCGCAGTTGCCGCAGGTAGCCCGGCACCAGCCACAGGTTGTAGTCGTGCACCCAGACCCGGGCGCCCCTGCCCGCCTCGCGCGCGGCGGCCTCGGCAAAGGCCCAGTTCACCTCGCGGAAGGTGGGCCAGTCGACGGGATCGTAGTTGAACTTCTCTTTGAAGCTGTGAAGGATCGGCCAGAAGGCCTCCTTCGACGACACGTGGTAGAAGCTCCTGACCTGCTCCTCCGTCAGGGGTAGGCGTGACACGTTGTAGGTGCCGTGGTTGTCGTTGATCTCCACCACCTTCTCGAAATCGGGGTTCGCCGGCTCCTCCGCCAGCTTCCACGCGATCCAGGTGGCGTGTTCCGCCGTCCCGAAAAAGCTCTTGAGCGTCGGCACGATGCCATTCGGGCTCTTGTTCTCGCGCAGGACGATCTTGCCATCCTTCTCGACTTCCTCGTAGGGCTGGCGGTGGTACACGATGACCAGATCAGATGACATCTGTCAGTATTTCCTTTGCATCAGGATGAAGGTCGAAGGCGATCATCGCCTCGACGATGCCGGCGGCGCCGATGGCGCGGGCGCGGTGGATGCGCGGCAGATCGGGCAGCGCTGCGATGAGCCGCCCTTCCGAACCGCCGACCGCCACGGCGGGCGTCCCTGCCACGAGCATCGACAGGTCGTTCAGCGTGTCGCCGGCGGCGAGCACCCGCGCCGGATCGATCGACAGGTGATCCAGCAGCCGCAACAGGGAAGGCCCCTTGCTGACACCACGCGGCAGTACGTCGAGAAAACGGTCGTCCGAGATCAGCACATCGTGGCCCATCCCATCGATCACCTCGGCGGCGCGGGGGTCGTAGGCCTGCGGATCGTAGTCGAAGCTGACACGGTAGCGGAACGGCGTTTCCTGTTCGACAAGGCCCGGAAAGGGCTTGAGCGCTTCGCGGACCGCGTCACCGCTGTCATTCCACTGGGCCGATATTTCCCGCTCCAGCGCGTCGATCGGCGTAATGCCCTTGTTGGGATGCACCTGTGCGATGCTCGTCCCGACGTCGCAGACGACAAATTCGGGCCAGGGCAGTTGCTTGGAGGCGCAGGTTTCGTAGATGAAATCCGGGTCGCGCCCGCTGACGAAGATCAGCCCGACCGTGTCACGGTTGCGTTCGATCCAGTCATAAAGCGCGCGGCGGTCGGCTTCCGTCCCACCAAGGAACGTGCCGTCCAGATCCGTCGCGAGCACGAAGGGTTTGTCCATCAGGCGACGCCTCCGTCCAGTCGGGTCAGGGATTTCTGCGCAGGGTTGTTCAGCGTCAGGTCCATCGCGCGCGGCTCGGCCGAGATCGGTTGCGTCCAGAGGTCGGCGAAGGCCTCGTTCAACGCGCGCCCCTCGTGCAGGATCGCGTGGACGGTCTGGCAGATCGGCATGGCCACGTTCACCCGCTGCGCCAGATCGACCACGGAGCGCGCGTTCGCCTCGCCTTCGACCACGACCGGCGCGCCGTCAAAACATGCGTCTCGCGGGATGCCCTGCCCCAGTTGCACGCCAAGCGACATGTTCCGCGACGTCCGGCTGGAACAGGTGAGGGTCAGGTCGCCCGTTCCCGCCAGTCCGGTGACCGTTTCACGACGCCCGCCCAGCGCCTCTGCCAGCGCCTTCATCTCGTCCAGGCCGCGGGTGATGAGCGCGGCGCGTGTGTTCTCGGCAAAGCCGGCACCGGTCATCATGCCGCAACCGATCGCGACCACGTTCTTCACCGCGCCCCCGATCTCAACCCCTACGAGGTCATCCGAGATATAGGTCTTGAAAAAGCCGGTGCTCATCGACAGCGCAAGACGCGCGGCCGGGCTGTGCGACGGCTCCAGCCGGTCGCGATGCGAGAACTCGAACGCCACGGTTGCCGCTGTCGGATGGCCCAGCGCCGTCTCCCGCGCGAAGGTCGGGCCCGAAATGGTGCCGACCGGCACGTGCGGCATCTCCTCGGCCACGACCTGAGACATGAGGTAGCCGGTGCGCGGCTCGATCCCCTTGGTGCAGATCGCGACCGGCGTTCCGTCCTTGACCAGCCCTGAAATCCGCGCGGCCATGCTGCGCACGGCGCCCGAGGGCACCACCAGAAGCACGGCATCGGCCCCGTCCAGCGCCGCGCCGATGTCATCAGTCGCTTTCAGCGCGGGCGGCAGCGGGATGTCGGGAAGGTACTTCGTGTTTATGTGGGCAGAGTTGATGCCGTCGACAGTGTCCGCGTCGCGGGCATAGAGCGTCACCTCGCGCCCCGCCTTCGCCGCCACGCTCGCCAGTGCCGTGCCCCAGGCACCGCCCCCGATCACCGCGATCCGGGCATAGGGCTGTTCCTGTTTCGGCAGAACCTTGATCTCCGCAGTCATGTCTCGGTCTCCCTGCTTGCTGACGGCCCGCTCGGTGAAGGGGCCTCCATCGTCCGCACAAGACCTAAAGGGATGCCCTGCCAGTTCAATGAATGAGGCCCGACAAAGCGGTCAACCGGGCTGCCTCCGTTCCAACTTCGCACAAGTATTAATCAAACGCCCAATGGTTGTGCAACTCATGTTTCAGCGCGGAAGGCGAGGCAAGGCTCTGCACCAAACTTGTAACAGTATGACAACAAACACATTTTCCGGGTCGAAAGATGGCGAGTCCGGGGGCAGCGGTGCTGCGGCGGCTTTGAACGCCTTCCTCCGACACCGGAACAATCCCCCGCATTTTTGACTTTCTGCAACTGCAGCCTTACCTCTTTCAGGTGGCGGAAACAGGAGTGGACAAGAGATGAAGAAGAGAGTGAGAACAGCGATTTTCCCGGTGGCCGGCATGGGAACACGCTTCCTTCCCGCGACCAAGGCGGTCCCCAAGGAGCTTCTTCCCGTCCTCGACACCCCGCTGATCCAGTACGTCATCGACGAGGCGCGCGACGCCGGGATCGAGCGCATGGTCTTCGTCAACCACCCTTCGAAGTCCGCCATCGAACGTTACGTCCTCGACGACACCGAGCTTTGCGCCTCTCTTTGCGAAAAGGGCAAGGATGCCCTGGCACGCGAACTGCAGGACGCCGCGCTTGACCGGAACACGCACGACATCGTCTTCGTCCACCAGAACGAGCCGCTGGGCCTGGGCCACGCGATCCTCTGTGCCGCCGATCACGCGCTGCCGGGGGCCGTCGCCGTGCTGCTGCCCGACGACCTGATCCTCAGCAAGAAGGGCTGCCTGAGCCAGATGATCGAAGCCTACGAGGCGGAGCCCGTGGATCATATGCTGGCGACGATGGAGGTTCCGCGCGAAACCGTGTCCAGCTACGGCGTGCTGTCCATCTCCCGTCATGACAATGCCTTGGCGTACTGCGACGGGTTGGTGGAAAAGCCCGAGATCGACGCGGCCCCCTCCACGCAGGCCGTGGTGGGCCGGTATGTTCTGGACGGCGGCATCTTCGACACCCTGCGCGGGCAGAAACCCGGCGCGGGCGGCGAGATCCAGCTGACCGACGCCATCGCGGCGGACATCGGTGACAAGACCGTGGCCGGCTTCCGCTTCATCGGAAAACGGTTCGACTGCGGCTCCAAGGACGGTATGCTGAGCGCGCAATTGTTCCTTGCCCAGCAGGACGCCCGTTTCGACCACGTCATCGGCGACTTTCTCAGTGCCAATCAGCAGATGAACGTCGCCTGAGCGGACACGCCCCCGGCCTCTTGAAGAAAGACATGACTGAAACACCCGCTTCTGACCCCGACTGGTGGCGCGGCGGCGTCATCTACCAGATCTATCCGCGCAGCTTTCAGGACAGCAACGCGGACGGCATCGGTGATCTGCAGGGCATCGTCCAGCGCATCGATTACGTGGCCAGCCTCGGTGTCGATGCCATCTGGGTTTCGCCCTTCTACCGTTCGCCGATGAAGGACTTCGGCTATGACGTCAGCGACTACTGCGACGTCGATCCGATCTTCGGTACATTGGCGGATTTCGACGATCTGATTTCGGCCGCCCACCGTGCCGGCATCAAGGTCATCATCGACTTGGTGCTGTCGCATACCTCCGATCAGCACGCCTGGTTCGCCAACAGTCGCGCGGCACGCGATTCATCGCTGGCCGACTGGTACGTCTGGGCCGACCCAAAGCCCGATGGCACCGCGCCCAACAATTGGCTGTCGATCTTCGGCGGTTCCGCTTGGCACTGGGATCCGCGGCGCGAGCAATACTACCTGCACAATTTCCTGACGTCCCAGCCGGACCTGAACCTGCACAATATCCACGTGCAATCCGCGCTGCTCGAGGTGATGCGATTCTGGCTGGACAGGGGGGTCGACGGCTTTCGTTTCGACACCGTGAACTTCCTGTTCGCGGACAAGGATCTGCGCGACAACCCCGCGCTGGAAAAGGCGCAGCGCAACGAGATCCTGACCCCGTCGGTCAATCCCTACAACTATCAGGATCACGTCAATTCCAAGAACCGCCCCGAAACCCTCGACTTCATCAAGCGGGTTCGGGCGCTGCTGGATGAATACGGTGCGGTCACCTCGCTGGGCGAGATCGGGGATGCCTCCAAGGGCCTGCAGCTTCTGGGCCAGTACACGCGGGGCACCGACGGGTTGCACATGTGCTACGCGTTCGAATTCCTCGCCGCCGAGCCGCTCAATGCGTCGCGGGTGGCCGAAGTGCTTTACACGATCAATCAGGTCGCCCGCGACGGCTGGCCGGCGTGGGCGTTTTCCAACCATGACGTGATGCGCCATGCGAGCCGTTGGCATCTCACCCCGGCGGCGCAGCGCCTTTATGCGACGCTCCTGATGTGCCTGCCCGGTGCGGTCTGCCTCTACCAGGGCGAGGAACTGGGCCTCGAGGAAGACGTGATCACCTTCGAGGATCTGCAGGATCCCTACGGCCGCGAATTCTGGCCCGAGTACAAGGGCCGCGATGGGTGCCGCACGCCCATGGTCTGGGACCAGGCGGAGGCGAACGCGGGTTTCACGACCGGCGTGCCATGGCTGCCGCTCAGCAACGAGAACCGGCATCGCGCGGTCCACACCCAGGAGGCCGAGCCGGGCGCGATCCTGCATCACTATCGCAACGCCATCGCGTTCCGCCGCAAGCATCCTGCGCTGCAGGTGGGGCGGCAGGAGAACGTCTATGTTTTCGGCGACGTTCTGCACTTCCAGAGGGTCACCGACGAAGAGACCGTTTTCTGCGCCTTCAACATGTCCGACACCCCGTCAATCCACAGCCTGCCGGGCGGCGAATGGAAGACCATCGGTCGCAAGATCGGCAGCGCCAGCCCTACCCGCGACGGGCGGCTTCACCTTGGCCCGTGGCAGGTCTGCGTGGCGCGCAAGCTGTCCGGCGATGCCGAGCCCGAAGTGCGGGGGAGCTAGCGCCGCACGCTGGCGGTTCAGTCCAGCACTTCATCAAGGGTATAACCGAAACCTTCGGCACGGGCGCCGCAGATATCCCAGACCCGGTGCGCGTCGTCGCGGTCCAACGTGATCGGCTCCGCCCGCTCGGGGTCCGGCGCGAGGGGCGGCGCATCCGGGGGCGGCGCACGGTGCAGGAAGGCGGCAAGCGCGTCGGCAGTCTCGGATGGCCGCGTGAGCGTGTCCTCGAACCGGACGACGTGCAGTGCCGGGTCACCGTCGAAACAGCGCGCCATCAGGTCGACGTGGTGCCGCCAGCCATGCGCGTTGTTGATGACCGGGCTGTCGGTCTCGATCAGGGCCGGGTCGCGCCCGAGATGCGCGTAGGCTGCCGGCAGCGCCGCCCGGCCGATCGGATTGTTCATGCGCGATGTCATGTGGGTGCGCCGCAGGCTCGCGCGCACCGGGTGACGCACCAGGTGCACGAACTGCGCCTTCGGGAACGCCTGCTTCGCGATGTCGCAGACCAGCGTCGTTTCCGGCAGCTTCCACCCCCAGTAGGCACGGGAATCCAGACCGGCCCGCGCCAGCACCTCTTCTGCCCGCGCATGCAATCGGGCGACATGCGCGCTGCGGCGGGCCGCGTCAGGCGGTACAGTGGCCGACAGCATCTCGATCGCGATGGGATAGATGGTCTCGACCCACTCCACGGAATCGAAACTCTTGTTGATCTCGGAGCCCAGGAACACGCCCTGCCCCTGCACGAATTCGGACAACAGGCGCGTGCCGCCCCCGCCGCGCCCCAGCAGGATCACCGGGCGACTGTCATGAATGGGCAAATTGTCCGGGCCGTCTGCGGCTGGTAGTATTCGCGTGCTCACGGCGTCCCCTGTCTTGCGGCCACCACACCAATGGCTAAGCCGCCGGGGCCGAGGGGGCAAGCGTTACGTCAGCCCGCCCGCCACCAGTCGTCGATCTGCCCGGAGGTGATCCGTGCCGCGGGGCCCAGCCCGACCAGCGTCGTGGCCTGCGCATCCGCCGCGGGCAGAATGTCGGCCTGCCGCCCCACGGCCTGCACCTCCACCCCGCCCCGATCTGTCCGGCAGAAACCTTTCAGCCGATAAAGGCCGGGCGGCCGGGCGGCCAGCTTGCGCTCCAGCGTGGCATGGGGGATCACCGTTTGCGACTCGTGGTGCCAGGTCGCGTAGGCCGGATGCGCCTGTGCGGGGCGCGACCGCGGCTGCGGCAGCAGGTTCAACAGCAACTCCGAAACGGGCACGCCTTCCAGCCCCACCGGCACCTGCAGACCTTCCGCCGCCAGCCGGGCCGCGGATCTCTCGGGCAGGGCATCCGTCTTGGTCAGCACGGTCAGATCGGCCGCCGTGATCTGCCGCATGACCTGCGGCGCGATCAGCGGATCGTCCAGCAGCCCGCCGATCGCCTGCCCGTCGATCAGGGTGACGATCCCGGCATAGCTCAGGTCCGGTTCGGCGATGGCGGCATTCGCGATGGCCATCGGATCGGCTATGCCACTGGCCTCGATGATCAGGTGATCGGGGCGCGGCCTGCGGTCCAGCGCGTCGCCCAGCGCCATGAACAGGTCGGCGCCCATCGTGCAGCAGACACACCCGTTGGTCAGCGCGATGACGTCCTTGCTCCGGCGGCTGATCAGCGCCTGGTCGATGTTTATGGCGCCGAAGTCGTTGACCATCACCATCAGCTTCAGGCCGTGATCCTCGGCCAGCAAACGGTTGATCAGGGTGGTCTTGCCCGCGCCGAGATAGCCGCTGATCACGGTGAGCGGCAGGCGCATCATAGCAGCATCACCCGCCCGCCCAGCACCGTACCCAGCACCGGCACATCCTTTAGCGCCGCCGGCTCCACCGCCGTCGGATCCTGCCCCAGCACCGCGAAATCCGCGAACTTGCCCGGCTCGATACTGCCGATGTCCGCGTCCATCTTCAGCGTGTAGGCCGCGCCCAGCGTGATCAGACGCAACGCTTCCGACACCTCGATGCGCAGATTTTCTCCCAGCGTCTGGCCGGTCATGGTCTGGCGCATCACCGCGCACCACGCGGTAAAGAGCGGCCCCAGCGGCGTGACCGGCGCATCCGAATGGATGGCGACATTTACACCCGCATCCAGCGCCGTGCGCACCGCGTTCATCCGGCGTGCGCGGCCAAGGCCCAGGGTCAATTCAGCGTGCTGATCGCCGAAATAGTACAGATGGTTGGCGAAGATGTTGGTGCAGACGCCCAGTTCGGCGGCGCGGCGGTACAAGTCCCCGTCCATCATCTGGCAGTGCTGAAGCACATGCCGAGCGCCGGGCCAGGGATGCTTGCGTGCCGCGGCCTCCAGCGCATCCAGCGCCACCTCGGCGGCCTCATCACCATTCACGTGAATGTGCATCTGGATGCCGTGCTTCTGCATGCCTTTGCAGACGGCGAAAATTTCCTCGGGCGGGGCGTTCCAGATCCCGTTCGGCTGCCCACCGACATAGCCGGGCCACTTGACCCGCGCGGTCCAGCCCTGAATCGACCCGTCCGTCATGATCTTGATGGCGCCCAGCCGCAGCTTGTCGGTGGATCGCTTGTGCATCTCCCCCACCCGACCTGCCAGCGCGTCGGGCGCGGCGCCCGTGGCGCCGAGCGCCGGCACCAGCCGCACGCCGAAGTCATCGGCCCCGGTCACCCGCAGCATCGCGTCGATATCCTCGTCCTCCATGCTCGAATAGAGGTCGGTCACGGTGGTGACGCCCGCATGGCGGCAGACCTGCGCGTAGGTCCGCATCGCGTCCTCACCCTGAGACAATCCGCGAAAGTCGATGCCGACCCGGCGCATGACCGGGAACATCGCGGCCATTTCCTGCAACTCGCCCGTGGGCGCGCCGTCAGGCCCCTTCACCACGCCCTCGACGTTGCTTGCCGACGTGTAATTCGCCTGTTCCAGCGCGACGGAATTGACGCACATCAGGTGGAAGTTCGAGAACAGCACCGCCACCGGCCGGTCCGATGCCACGACGTCCAGATGTGCCTTGTTCAGACGCTCGCTGCGCAGGAAGATCGGGTCGAACCCCCAGGCGATCAGCGGCGCGCCGTCGTCCAGCGTCTTGACGTGCGCGCGCAGCCGGTCGATCACCGCATCGATGGTGGTCATGCCCGGATGCACCGCGCCGTCGGGATCGATCCGGTCATGGTATCCCGCGTAGGCGAAATTCCACATGCTTCCGGCCATCATATGGGCGTGCCCCTCCACGAGGCCCGGCATCAGCACGCTGTCCGCAAGCCTGTCGTCGCGTTCGGCCGCGCCCCACTGATCGGCGCAATCCGGGCCGCCCACGGCCAGAATGCGCCCGTCGCGCACCGCGACATGAGTCGCTTCCGGCATCGACGGGTCCATCGTGATGATCTTCTTCGCCTTGAATAGTGTAACGTCGCCCATGCCGGCCCTCCCTTTCGGCTATCTTGGTAGCGCAGCTTTATTGCCAGCCAAAATAGATTTACTGTCCGTGAAAACCCCAGCCAATGTAGTGACGCGATGAACTTCACCCTCAAGCAGCTCCTCTATTTCGACGCCGCACTGCGCAATCGGTCCATCGCCCGCGCCGCGGTGGAGATGAACATCTCGCAATCCTCGATCACCGCTGCGGTGGACCAGATCGAACAGAGCGTGGGCATCGAACTGTTTCGCCGGATTCCTGCAAAAGGCGTGGTGCCAACCCGGATGGGCGAGGAAGTGGGACGGCGCATCACCTCCTTTCTGGAACAATCCCGGCTGTTCCAGTCCGACCTGATGTCGCTGGGGGGCAACCCGACCGGAACGCTGCGGCTGGGATGCTTCGAGCCGACCGCGCCCTACGTGCTGCCGCCCCTGCTGCGCCGCATATCGGACGGCTATCCCGAGATCCGGATCGACCTGATGGAGGGGGACATGGAAAAGATGTCCGACGTTCTGCAGACCGGCGCGGTCGATGCGGCGCTGACCTACGAGATGGAGGTCCGGCCCGAGCACAGCTTTGTGCCTCTTTTCGAGGCACCGCCCTATGCGCTCGTGCCGGAAAGCTCGCATCTCGCCCACCGGAGCGAGCTTGCGCTCGAAGACCTTGTCGACGTGCCGATGGTGGCGCTGGATGTGCCCCGCACGCGGGGCTATTTCCAGAGATTGTTCAAGAACGCCGGACTGACCCCCACCGTGGTACACAGCACCAAGTCGGGCGCGGTCCTGCGGGGCCTGATCGCGGCGCAGTTCGGTCATGCCATCCTGAACATATGCAGCCCCGCCGACCGCGACCCGTCGCAGGGCTACCTGTCGCTGCCGATCTCGGGACAGGCCGAGTATCCCGTCTTCGGCATCGCCTATGCGCCGCAGCTCGAGAACTCGGCCGTGGTGCGGGCCGTCATCGACACAGCCGTCAAGCTGGCGGCAGAAGGGGGCTTCGATCACCTGTCGATCGCGACCGCTTAACTTCATTAAATGTGATAATACAGAACAGAAAAAACATTTTGTGTAGATAAGGCTGTCCTCTAGCCTTTCCGCAGGGGCAGACTGCCGCCGGGCGCGCGTGCGGGCCAATGACCCGTACCTCGGTTTTCGCACGACACGACAGCCCCGAACAACATGTGCCGCATCGAATCGGCACGCGACACCGACATGGAGTATCCGATGCTGAAACGAAACTTCCTCAAATTTGCCTCTACCACGGCGCTTTCGCTGGGCGTGGCCCTGTCCGCCCTGCCCGCACTGGCGCAGGACGTCACCATGAACCTCGGCTTCGGCGCGCCCGAGACGTCGATCTATGGCCGCTTCGGCACGCTGTTCAAGGACAACCTCGAAGAGATGTCCGACGGGGCAATCGAGGTGAAGCTGCGCTGCTGCAACCAGATCTCGACCGAAGACGACGCCTTCAAGGCGATGCAGCTGGGGACCGTGGACGGCTTCATCATCACCGCCAACAACGTTTCTCCGCACTGGCCGCTGATGGACGTCACCGTGCTGCCCTACATCTTCCAGGACGGCGACCACCTGCTCCGAGTGCTCGACGGCGAAGTCGGACAGGAGATCAAGGACCAGCTTCAGGCCGAAACCAGCGTGCACCTTCTGGCCTACGGTCCCGCACTCTATCGCGACTTCTACAATTCGGTGCGCCCGATCAACACGATGGCCGACATGGAAGGCCTCAAGATCCGTGTGCCCAAGAACGAAGTGATGATCGCCACCTTCGAAGCCTTCGGCGCCGAGCCGGTTCCGCTGGCCTGGTCGGAGACACCCACCGCGCTGCAGACGGGCACCGTCGACGGCGGTGACAACGGGACCTCCTTCATCCGCGACATGAAATTCTACGAGTTCGAGCCCCATCTGGTCATCCTCGAACACTTCGTCTCCATGTCGCCGCTCTTTGCCTCTGACGCCTTCATGAAGCGCCTGACCGATGAACAGCGGCAGTGGGTGCTGGACGCCGCCGACGCCGCCGGCAAGGAACTGCGCGAGCAGGTGGAGAACGAGACCCAGGAAATCCGCGAATGGCTCGCGACCGAGGGCGGCATGGCCATGACCACGCCGGACAAGGCCGACTTCATTGCCGCGGCCGAGAAGATCCAGAACGAATTCGCCGAGGCCCGCGGCCCCGAGTTCGTGGAACTTGTCGGCAAGATCCAGGCCGCCGCCAAGTAAGGCGCGCCGCGGGGCCGCCGCGCGCGGCCCCGCTTCCCCCCACTCTCTCCCTGCCAGAGGTAATGCCATGGCCGTGTTGAAACGGATTGTCCGCCATTTCGAGGAAGCGATCGCCTGCGCCTGCATCGTGGTCATCGCGGTCTGCGTGTTCGCCCAGGTGGTGGCGCGCTACATGTTCGGCACGGCGCTGCACTGGTCGGAAGAGGTCGCCTCCATGGCGATGGTCTGGGCGGTCTACATGGGTGCGGCCTATTGCGTACGTGAACGGTTCCACATCCGCATCCTCGTCGGGGTGAAATCCCTGCCCGAAGGGTTGGGGCGCTGGGTCATTTTCGTATCCGATGCGCTCTGGGCGTTCTTCTGCATCTTCATGATCCGCGTCGGCGCCGACTACCTGACCACCGTCTGGAAGTACAAATCCTACAGCCCCAGCCTCGGCATCGACCAGTTCTGGCCGCAGTCGATCCTTGTAATCGGCTATGCACTGATGCTGCTGCGGCTGATCGAACTTTACGTGGGCTGGTACCGCGAAGGCCGCAACGGCCTGCCGGGCATGCTGAACGAAGACTGGGAAGATACCCTCGAAGACAAGGAACAGACCCTGTGAGCCCGCTTCTGATCCTTTGCATCGCCTTTGTCGTCCTGACCGTCATCGGTGTACCGCTTTTCGCGGCCGTGGGGCTGACCACGGGCCTTGCGCTTTTCCTGATCGACATCCCCTATACGCTCTTGGCGCAGACCGGCTATTCCAGCCTCACGCCCTTTCCGCTGCTGACCATTCCGCTTTTTGTGCTGGCGGGCCGCCTGATGGAGGTCGGCGGCATGGCCACCCGGATGATCGGCATCGCCACCAATCTCGTCGGCGCCTATCGCGGCTCGATGGGGCTCGTCACCGTCTTTGCCTGCATGCTGTTCGCAGCCCTCTCCGGCTCGGGCCCGGCCACCACGGCGGCCATCGGCTCCGTCACGGTGCCGGCGATGAAAAAGGAAGACTACGATGTGCCCTTCGCCGCGTCGATCACCGCCAGTGCGGGGGCGCTCGGCAGCCTGATCCCGCCATCGAACCTGATGATCATCTACGGACTCGTCTCCGAAACCTCGATCCCGCGGCTTTTCCTCGCCGGCATCGTGCCGGGCATCGTCGTCACCCTGCTGCTGATGCTGACCACCTACATCATCGCGCGCAAGCGCGGCTACGGCGGCGACGGCGCGCCATTCTCCTGGGGCCCATTCCTGCGCGCCTGCTGGGACGGCAAGTGGTCCATCGGTGCGCCCGTGCTGATCCTGGGCGGCATCTACGGCGGTATCTTCACCCCCACCGAGGCAGCGGGCGTGGCCGTGTTCTATGCCCTTTTCGTGGGCCTCGTGGTCTACCGCGAACTGACACTGGCCAAGCTGGTCGACGCGCTCAAGTTCACGGCCCTTCTGACCGGCATCCTGATCCTGATCTCGCCGACACTGGCCTTCGGGCAGCTGACCGCGTTCTACGACATTCCCACGGCCGTCCAGAACGGCATCACCGCGCTGACGGAAAACCGCGTGCTCGTGCTGTTGCTGATCGGCGTGTTCTACATCTTCATCGGCACCTTCATGGAGTCGCTGGCGCAGATCGTGCTGTTCACGGCGGTCTTCCTGCCCCTCGCCACGTCGCTGGGGATTGACCCGGTGATGTTCGGGATCTTTACCGTCATCACCTGCGAAATCGGTTTCCTGACACCGCCGCTGGGCGCGAACCTGACCGTGGCCGCACGCATCTCGGGGATTTCCATCGAGCGGATCTCGGTGGCGGTGCTTCCCTTCATCGGCGCCTACATCATCGGGATGCTGATCCTGATCCTCGTGCCCGACCTGACCACGTTCCTGCCGGACCTGATCTACGGCCCGTCGAGATAGGAAAAGGAGACCGCGTTGTTCGATACCATCCTCAGGGGCGGCACCGTGATCGACGGCACCGGACGGGCCGCCTTCGCGGGCGATGTCGGCATCACCCGTGGCAAGATCGTCGAGGTCGGTGACCTCGATGCGGCCGGGGCCGCCAACGTGATAGACGTCACCGGCCTGACGGTGGCGCCCGGCTTCATCGACATGCACACCCATTCGGATTTTACACTCATCGCGGATGGCCGCGCCGAAAGCCAGGTGCACCAGGGGGTCACCACCGAGGTGGTCGGCCAGTGCGGCATCAGCTGCGCGCCCGTCTGCTCGCACGGCGCGATCAAGTCCGTCTCTCCGTGGTACACCGAAGGTCCCCATCGCGCCGACTGGCGCAGCTTCGGCGACTATCTGGATGCGCTCGAACACACCGAACTGGGCGTGAACGTGATGGCCTTCGTCGGGCACGGCACCATCCACCGCGCCGTGCTGGGCGACCAGCTGCGCGCGGGCGAACCGCACGAGATCTCTGAGATGGCGAGGATGGTGGACCAGGCGATGGACGAAGGCGCCGGCGGCTTCTCCACCGGGCTGGAATACTGGCCCGGTATCCTCGCGTCGCCCGAACACCTGGTGCCGATGTGCGAAGTCGCGGCAAAGCGCGGCAGGCTCTACGCCACGCATGTGCGCAACCGCGACACCGAATACGACCTCGGCTTTGCCGAAGCCATTTCGACCGCCCGCCAGTCGGGCGCGCGGTTGCAGATTTCGCACATCCAGCCCAAGTTCGGCGCCCCCCGGCACGCCATGGAACACACGCTCGAGATGATCGAGGTCGCTCGCCGCCACGACGTAAACATCGCCTTCGACGTGATCCCGCACGACTGGAACCACACGCTGATGGCCGCGATCCTGCCGAAATGGGCGCAGGAAGGCGGCCACGCCGCCCTGCTCGCCCGTCTCAAGGACCCGGAAGCCCGCGAGAAGATCAAGGCCAACCCCAAGCCGATGTGGCTGATCGTCAAGGCCCGCAAGTGGCAGGACGTCGTCCTGCTCAACGCGACCGAGAACAAGGACCTGATCGGGGCCGACTTCGAAGAGATCGGCCGGATGCGCGGCGTCGATCCCTACGATGCGGTTCTCGATATCCTGCTCGAGGAAGGCGACAACCTGTCAGGCGCGATCTGGTCATCCAAATCCTTCAAGGACGACGACGTGGACCTGTGCCTGTCGCAACCGGAATGCGCGGTGATATCGGACACCGTCGCCGTCGCGAACGAAGGCATCCTGAAGGATCACGTCGGATCCCTCTCGGGCTACGGCTGGGCCGCGCGGTTCCTGCAGTACTACGTCCGCGACCGCAACGTGCTGGGCCTCGAAGCCGGCGTGCAGAAGATAACATCGGTCCCCGCCCGGCGGCTGGGACTGGCGGACAGGGGCAGCCTGCTGCCGGGCTACAACGCGGATATCTGCGTGTTCGATCCGGCCACGATCACCAGCAACGCCACCGCGCGCGACCTGCGGCGCTATGCCAGCGGGATCGCCCACGTGCTGGTGAACGGGCAGCTGTCGATGCACAACGGCGCCCGCACGACGGTCAATGCCGGCAGGGTGCTGCGGGACTTCGCCGCCTGACTTGCGCGAACGGCGAAGCCTCCGGTCAGGGCATCATCCCTCTTCGGTCGGGCCGCCCGCCTCTTTCCAGCCGGGGAAACCGCCGATGTTCGTCACATTGGTGTATCCCATGGTCTGAAGCGTCTTGCCCGCCAAGGCGGCCTGTCCGCCGGCGCCGCAGATCAGGTAGATTTCGGCATCCTTCTTGAGGGCGGGGTTGTAGAACTGCTCCATCGCCGGATCGGCGCGGAACTCCATCATCCCGCGCGGGATGCGGTGCGCCCCGGCGATGGTGCCGCTCTTGGCGATGTCACCGCTGTCGCGGACGTCGACGAACACGCCGTTGCCTTCGGCGTGCTTGGCGATCGCGTCCTCGGCGCTCATCTTCGGCACGGTTGCATTGGCTTCATCCAGGTAGTCTTTTGCGGATTTCATCGAGGGTCTCCTTGCTTCACTCGCGCCTGAGATAGCGCGGTTCCGCCCGCGGGCCAGATGCCGTGACGCTGCGCAAGGGCATGTCGGCGTCAGCCGCGGGCGGGCAGCTTTTCCGCAATCAGCGCGACGGCGGCCTCCACGGCCGCGTCGATCGCCAGGTTCGAGGTGTCGACCTGCACCGCGTCCGGCGCGGGGCGCAGCGGGGCATCGGCGCGCCCCATGTCGCGCGCGTCCCGCGCCTCGACATCGGCCAGCACCGCCTCGAACGTGGTGTCGACCCCCTTGCCCCGCAGTTCCTCGAACCGCCGACGCGCCCGCACATCCGCTCGGGCCGTCACGAACATCTTCACCTGCGCGTCCGGACAGATCACCGTGCCGATGTCGCGCCCGTCCAGAACCGCCCCCCCGGCGCGGGCGGCGAAGCTGCGCTGGAAATCGACCAGCAGCGCCCGGACCTCGGGCACCGCGGCGACCCGGCTTGCCTCCTGCGCCACCTCGGGCGACCGCAGCCGGTCGTCCTCCAGGTCCGCCGGCACCAGTGCCCGCGCGGCATCCTCGGGAAGTTCGCCGTCAAGAACCCGCGCGCCGACCGCCCGGTACAGCAGCCCCGTGTCGAGATGGGCGAACCCGAAATGCCGCGCCACCGCCTTGGAAATCGTGCCCTTGCCCGACGCCGCCGGACCGTCGATCGCGACCGTGAAACCGTTCAGCATCATGCGGCACCCCGGCTGATCCTGGCGCCCAGCCGCTGCATCAGCGGCTCGAAGATCGGGAAGGACGTCGCGATCGGCCCCGCGTCATCCACGTCTACCGGCGCGTTGGCGGCCATGCCGAGTATCAGGAACGACATGGCGATCCGGTGGTCGAGCTGGCTGGCACAGGTCGCCCCCCCCGGAACCTTGCCATGCCCGCGGCCGGTGACGGCCCACCAGTCTGGGCCTTCCTCGACCTCGATCCCGTTGGCGCGCAGCCCCCGCGCCATGGCGTCGATCCGGTCGCTCTCCTTGACCCGCAGCTCCTTCACCCCGCGCATCTCGGTGCGGCCTTCGGCAAAGGCCGCGACCACCGACAGCACGGGATATTCGTCGATCATGCTCGCCGCCCGCTCCGGCGGCACCGAGATGCCGCGCAGATCCGGCGAGAACCGCGCCCGCAGGTCCGCCACGGGCTCGCCGCCTTCCTCGCGTTCGTTCTCATAGGTCAGGTCGGCACCCATCTCGCGCAGCGTGGTGAACAATCCCGCCCGCGTCGGGTTCAGCCCGATCCCCGGCACCAGCACGTCCGATCCGGGCACGATCAACGCCGCGCAGACCGGGAAGGCCGCCGAAGACGGATCGCGCGGCACCTCGATATGCTGCGGCGACAGCTCGGGCTGGCCCGTGAGGGTGATGACCCGGCCCTCCGCCGTTTCTTCCACCGTGACCTCGGCACCGAAGCCCGCCAGCATCCGCTCCGTGTGGTCGCGCGTCGCTTCCGCCTCGATCACGACGGTCTGTCCCGGGGCATTCAGCCCCGCCAGCAGCACCGCCGACTTCACCTGCGCCGACGGCACCGGCACGGCGTAGCGCACCGGCACCGGTTCCGCCGCCCCCACGAGGGTCATCGGCAGCCGTCCGCCCGCGCGCCCCACCGCCACGCACCCGAACAGCGACAACGGGTCCGTCACCCGCGCCATCGGCCGGCCATTCAGGCTGGCATCCCCGGTAAAGGTCGCGGTGATCGGAGAGGTTGCCATGGCGCCCATGATCAGCCGCACCCCCGTGCCCGAGTTACCGCAGTCGATCACGTTGTCCGGCTCGGCGAAGCCACCCACACCGACGCCGTGCACCGACCAGCGGCCGCCACCGTGATCGACCACCTGCGCCCCGAAGGCGCGCATCGCCCGCGCGGTGTCCAGCACGTCCTGCCCCTCGAGCAGACCGGTGATCGTGGTTTCCCCCACCGCCATGGCGCCGAGGATCAGCGACCGGTGCGAAATCGACTTGTCGCCGGGAACATCGGCCGTGCCGGTCAGCGGTCCGCAGGCCTGCGAGGTCATCGGAATGGGGTCACCGTGGGCTGACATCTGAACGTCCTTACCTGTTTCCGGCGGTTTCTACCCTACGCCCCGCGCGGGGTCCATGCCGGCTTCCCGCTTCTTTATGCCGACAAGTACTCCAGAGCGCGAGACAGCGTCTCGCACCGATTTGGCAGCGCCAAATCAATGAAATCGCGTGCGGGCCCCCGGCCCGCGCAGTCAGGTCCGGCGGAAGGTCAGATAGTGCGGCCTGCGCCCCTCCCGCAGCGCCTTCTGTTCATAGCGCGTCGACAGCCAGTCGTCCCAGGGGGTGCGCCAGTCCCTCGGCCCTTCGGCCAGCCACTCGAACCCGTGCCGAGGCACCTCTTCCAGCGTTTGCCGGACGTAGTCCTCGATGTCGGTGGCGATCCTCAGGATCGCGCCGGTCGCCATGACCCGCGACAACGGTTCCAGGTGCTCGGGGGTGACGAAGCGGCGGCGATGATGCCGCGCTTTCGGCCAAGGATCGGGATACAGCAGGAAGGCCCGCTGGACCGTCGCCTCGGGCAGGACGTCAAAGAGGTCGCGGGCGTCGCCCGGATGCACGGCAAGGTTGTCGACCCCGGCGCGCCGGATCTTGCCCAGCAACATGGCGACCCCGTTGATGTAGGGCTCGCAGCCGATGATCCCCACCTGCGGATTCCGCGTGGCCTGGTGCACCAGATGTTCGCCGCCGCCGAAACCGATCTCCAGCCAGACCGGCCTGTCGCCGAAACGCGCGCCAAGGTCGAGCGGATGGCGTTCGGGGTTTGCCTCCCAGCTCACCGGGCCGGGCGACAAGGCCTCGAGGTCCTCGTCGAGGTAGGTTTTCTGGGACTTCTTCAGCGCCTTGCCCTTGAGGCGGCCATAGAAGTTGCGGCGGGGTCTGACGGGTTCGCTCATGCCAAGCGCTTTAGCTTCCCCGCCCGAGGCCCGCAAACGAAAAAGCGGCCCCCGAAAGGGCCGCCCTGTCCTGTGCCATGTGGCAGCGTCCTGTTAGGACAGCGCGGGCGTCGCGCCGCGCGCCCGGTGGTCAGACCGCTGCCTTCAGCTTGTCCGCCAGATCGGTCCGTTCCCAGCTGAAACCGCCGTCCGCTTCGGGGGCGCGACCGAAGTGGCCGTAGGCGGCCGTCCGGGCGTAGATCGGCTTGTTGAGCTGCAATTGCTCGCGGATGCCACGGGGTGTCAGGCTCATCACCGAACGAATCGCCTTCTCCACCGCCGCGTCCTCGACCTCGCCGGTGCCGTGGGTGTCGCAATAGATCGACAGCGGTTCACTGACGCCGATGGCATAGGACAGCTGGATCGTGCACTTCGCGGCCATGCCCGAGGCCACCACGTTCTTCGCGAGGTAGCGCGCGGCATAGGCGGCGGAGCGGTCCACCTTGGTCGGATCCTTGCCCGAGAACGCACCGCCGCCGTGCGGGGCGGCCCCGCCGTAGGTGTCCACGATGATCTTGCGTCCCGTCAAGCCCGCGTCGCCGTCCGGCCCGCCGATCACGAAGGTGCCGGTGGGGTTCACGTGCCAGACCGTGTCGTCGCGGATCCAGCCCTCGGGCAGAACCTCGCGGATGTAGGGTTCCACGATGGCGCGGATATCGGCGCTGGTCTGGCTTTCGCTTTCGTGCTGGGTCGACAGCACGATGGAGCTGACGCCCACCGGCTTGCCGTTCTCGTAGATGACCGAAAGCTGGCTCTTGGCATCCGGGCGCAGGGTCGGCTCGGAGCCGTCCTTGCGCACCTCGGCAAGGCGCCGCAGGATGGCATGCGCGTAGTGGATCGGCGCCGGCATCAGTTCCGGCGTCTCGTCGGTGGCGAAGCCGAACATGATGCCCTGGTCGCCCGCACCTTCGTCCTTGTTCTCGGCCGCGTTCACGCCCTGCGCGATGTGAGCCGACTGCGGGTGCAGCAGGTTGGTGATCTCGCAGGTGGCGTGGTGAAACTCGTCCTGCTCGTAGCCGATGTCCTTGATGCAGGCCCGCGCGATGTCCTCGACCTTCTCGAGGTACGAGTCCAGCTTGGACTTGTCGGACAGCCCGACCTCTCCTCCGATCACCACGCGGTTGGTGGTGGCGAAAGTCTCCGCCGCGACGCGGGCTTCCGGTTCCTCCGCAATGAACGCATCGAGGATGGCGTCTGAAATGCGGTCGCACACCTTGTCGGGGTGCCCCTCGGAAACGGATTCCGAGGTGAAGGTATAATTCTGTCGGGACATGTCGTGCTCCAGTTAAAATGCAGACGCCACGTCAGGAAGCCGTTGTGGCGCGATTTCGCTGGCTTATCGGGGCATTGCGCCAAGGTCAATCGCTAAGGGCGGCCCTGCCCCCGCCGCCGGGCGTGCAGGCCACAGGCCGCCAGTGCAAGCAGCACGAACAGCGCGACCGGCAGGTCCCCGGTGCGGCGATAGGGCGTCACCGCGGCAGGCGCGGGAAGCGCCGCGTCAAGGAACCCGGCGGTGTTCAGCGGCAGGCTGGCGGTCACACGTCCCTGCGGGTCGATCATGGCCGAGATCCCGGTGTTTGCCACCCGCGCCAGCGGCAGTCCCTGTTCGATGGCCCGCATCCGCGCCTGCGCCAGATGCTGTCGCGGTCCCGCCCCGCGCCCGAACCAGGCGTCGTTGGTGATCTGGATCAGGAAATCGGGCCGTTCCGGCGCCGCGTTCACGTCATGTGCAAAGACCGCTTCGTAGCAGATCAGCGGCAGCGCCCGGCCGAGCGGGCCGAAATCCAGCAGCCGCGCCCCGGGCCCGGCCGTGTACCCGTGGCCCTGGTTGGCGGCCAGCCCGTAGATGCCGAACCGGGCCAGGAAGTCGCCCAGCGGCATGTACTCGCCGAAGGGTACCAGATGGTGCTTGTCGTAAGTCTGGGTGACCGCGCCGCTCTGGTCGAGGGTGATCATCGCGTTGAAATAGCGCAGGTCGTCGCTGCGCTGCACGCCAAGCGCCACGGGGGCGTCAGCCCCGGCGCGGGCGATTTCCTCCAGCGCGGTGCCGGCCCATTCGAGGTTCCATGGGATCGCGGTCTCGGACCACAGCACGAGGTCCGGCGCCGCTCCCTCGGGCGGGGCGGCCGTGTATTGCAGCTGGCGCTGGAAGAACACCGGGATCTTGTCCGGATCCCACTTGTCCTTTTGCGCGGCATTCGGCTGTACCAGTCGGATGGTATGGCCCGACAGCGGTGCGTCGCGATCGGGCACGGGCAGCAGAAGTGCCACCAGCAGCACCAGCAGGCTCGCCTCGCGCAGCAGGCGCCAGTGCAGGGCTGGCCGCGATGTCAGGGCCGTCGCCCCCCAGACCGCCGCGCCGATCAGGATCACGTTCAGACCGTGCGGTCCGATCCAGGCCAGCGTCTGCCCGGCAAGAACACCGACCGTCGATTGCGCGGGGCTTGCCCATGGAAACCCGGTGAAGATGTAGGCGCGCACCAGTTCCGCCGCGACCCAGCAGGGGATCAGCGCCCAGGGGCCCGTGCGCGACAGCTTGCGCCCGCCCCAGAACGCCGCGCCCCAGAACAGCGCCATCCCTGCCGCCAGGAACACCAGCGCGAAGGGCGCCATCCAGCCGTGACGCGCCACGTCCACCATGAAGGGCGAGACGATCCATTGCAGCGCGTGCATGAAGTAGCCCAGCCCGAACGCCCAGCCGGTCCATGCCGCCTGTCCCGGTGTCACGCGCCCAACGAACAGCCAGGCGGCACCGATCAGTCCCAGCAGCATGAGTGGCGGCAGGTCGTAGGGTTGCTGGCCAAAAGCGGCCCCTGCCCCGAAAAGCGCCGCCAGAAGGAGTACCTGCCACGCCGCGAGGCGTCGGGTCATCCCGAAGCTCCGGTGGTCCGTACCCGCAGTCTCTTGATCCGGCGCGGATCGGCCTCGATCACCTCGAACTCCGGCCCGTCGGGGTGCAGCACGACTTCTCCGCGCGCCGGCACGCGGCCCGAAAGCATGAAGACCAGCCCGCCCAGCGTATCGATTTCCTCTTCGTCCACGGTATCGTGGTCCGTCAGGGAATGACCGATCTCGGCCTCGAACTCGTCCAGCGGGGTCTTTGCCAGGGCGAGGTAGACGCCGGGTTTCTCCACCGTCCAGTTCTTGCCCTCGTCCACGTCGTGTTCGTCCTCGATTTCCCCGATGACCTGTTCGATCAGATCCTCGATGGTCACGAGACCGTCCACGCCGCCATATTCGTCGATCACGAGCGCCATGTGGCGGCGTTCGGTCTGCATCTTGGTCAGAAGCACGCCGATGGTCATGCTCGGCGGTACGAACAGCAGGGGGCGCAGCATGCTGGCCATGTCGAAATCGTGACCGTGACCGTTGAAGCCGTATTGCAGCGCGAGATCCTTGAGGTGGGCCATGCCGACGGGGCTGTCGAGGGTGCCGTCGTAGACCGGCAGGCGGGTCATGCCGCTGTCCTTGAACACCTCGACCAGCTCGTCCAGCGATGCCGTCACGGGGACGGCGATGATGTCCGCCTTGGGGATCGACACGTCGTCGACCCGCATGCGACGCAGGTTCATCATCCCGCGCGTGCTGACACGATCCACCGGTGGTGGCGTCACATCGTCGTCCTCATCTGAATCCGAGGGGCTGAGCGCCCCGATCACACGCGAGAAAAAGCTGCCCTGTCTGGCGTGGCTGTCGTCGTGTTCCTCGAAATTTTCTTCGTCAAGCGCGCTATGCGCTGCGGTAGAAGATCCGTCTGTGTCGCCCATTGGGTCCTGTCTAAGAGTATCGGGCATCGCCCCTTCATTCCCTATATGGGTCATCCAGACCCATTTTGCCAAGTATTTTGACCTCGAGCCCCTCCATAAGGGCCGCGTCGGCATCGGTTTCGTGGTCGTAGCCCAAAAGATGCAGCACACCGTGAACGAGCAGATGCGCAACATGTTCCGACATCGGCCTGCGCGCCGCCTGCGCCTCGCGGTCGCAGGTGTCATAGCTGATCGCGATGTCGCCGAGTTCGCACAGCCCGTCAATGCCCGGCCGGGGCGGGCGCGGAATATCGCCGGGCGTGCCGGGCGCGCGGTCCTCGGCGGGCCAGCTCAGCACGTTGGTCGGAACCGGCTTGTCGCGGAAGTCGCCGTTCAGGACCGCGATGCGGTCGTCGTCGCAGGCCAGCACGGTGACCTCGCAGCCGTCGGGGTCCAGACCACGATCCGCCAGCGCCGCGCCGATCGCTTTTGCCGCGAGGGAGTCGAGGTCCAGCGCCTCCCAGCGCGCATCCTCGATTATCACGGAAAGTTCATCCACCGCGTTCGTTCCGCGCAGGCAGGCCAAGGGCAGTGCTGTGCATCACCCGGTGCCCAGGTCTGCCTCGTAGGCTTCGATGATGGCCGCCACCAGCGGGTGCCGTACCACGTCCTTGGACGTGAAGTAGTTGAAGCTGATCTTGGGGATCGATTTCAGCAGCCGCTCCGCATCCGCAAGGCCTGACGGCACCCCGCGCGGCAGGTCGACCTGCGTCCGGTCGCCGGTAATGACCATGCGCGACCCTTCGCCCAGACGGGTCAGAAACATCTTCATCTGCATCGATGTCGCGTTCTGCGCCTCGTCCAGTACGACAAACGCGTTCGACAGCGTGCGGCCGCGCATGAAGGCCAATGGCGCAATCTCGATCCGTTTTTCCTCCAGCAGCTTGGCAAGTTGCTTGCCCGGCAGGAAGTCGTTCAAGGCGTCGTAGAGCGGCTGCATGTAGGGATCGACCTTGTCCTTCATGTCACCGGGCAGGTAGCCCAGTTTCTCCCCCGCCTCCACCGCGGGGCGGCTGAGGATGATGCGGTCCACGTGCCCGCCGATGAACATCGACACGCCGACCGCCACGGCGAGATAGGTCTTGCCGGTGCCGGCCGGTCCGATGCCGAAGGCCAGCTCGTTGTCGAACAGAGACCGCACGTAGGCCTTCTGAGCGGCGGTGCGCGGCTCCACCCGCTTCTTCCGGGTGTGGATCTCGACCGTTTCGCCGATCTGCATCTCGATCTGGTCGCCTGCCCGCACCCCCGTGCCGGCCTCGGACCCGCCCATGCGCAGGGCGCTGTCGATGTCCGCCGGTTCCACCGACCGTCCGCCCTCGAGCCGGGCGTAGAGCGTGTTGAGCAGCGCGGCGGCGCGATCGGCGGCGTCGGCTTCGCCCAGCACGCTCAGGTGATTGCCGCGGCGCACGATCTGCACCTCCAGCGCGTTCTCGATCGAGGCAAGATGCGCGTCGAAAGGGCCGCAGAGGTCGATCAGCAGGCGGTTGTCGGGAAATTCCAGCACACGGTCCACCGGGGCATCCGGCGCAGTGGTCAGGTCGCTTGGGGACAAGGGAGGCTCCTTGGTTGAGGTACGAGGCCGAAGTGGCAGACTCGGTTGTGACAAGCATAGGAAAAGGGCCGGCGTGTGCAACACGCCGGCCCCGATATCGCGCCACGAAAGGTCAAATCAGTTCGGATCCGGGATGGTGGAGCCGCCTTTGAAGTCACTGACGGTGTGGTTCGGCGGTGCCACGCCGGAGCAGACCGGCTTGCCGTACTTGTCCAGCCGCTGCGACAGGTAGCCTTCGACCCCGTCGTCGATGATCCAGTGGTCGCAGCCGTTCGGATCGACCCAGATCCCCGCCTGAAGCTGGCTGAGGTGCTTGCGGTCGATGCCGCGGTCGATGGATTTGTCGGACGGATAGCCCCGGCCCAGCGCGCCCTCGTAGTCGGCGCAGGCCGACAGGCCGAAACCGCAGAGGGTCACAAGAAGAATTTTCGTTTTGATCACGTGACTGTCCCCTCAGCGAATGCAGATGATTTCGACGCGGCGGTTCTTGGCCATGCCTGCGGCGGTGTTGTTGGATGCCGCCGGCATCCGCTCTCCGTAGCCGCGCACGTCCGCGATGCGCGCGCCCGCCTGGTTGGCAATCGAGGCGACGGCGTTGGCGCGGTTGTAGCTCAGCCGCATGTTGTAGGCATCGGAGGCGCGGCTGTCGGTGTGGCCGGTAATGATGTAGCTGACCGCACCGGTGGTCTGGAAGAAGTTCAGAAGCCTTGCGCGGCCCGCCTTGTGGATGCGGTAGCTGTCGGTGGCGAAGAACTGGTCCGTGTTCATCACGCCGCAGACATTGCCCCGCCGGCACACCGGGATCCCCTGGCGCGTGACATGAGGCGACATGTAGCCTTCCGCACCGTCGTCCATGACCCAGTGTTCGCAGCCGTCCGGGTCGACCCAGATGGTCGGGATGTAGACCCCCTTGTCGCGGCCCTCCTGCGACCGGGTTTGCGCGTCGGCAGCTGACGCGTGCAAGGCGAGTGCCGCCACCAGCGACAGGCTCGCCACGGTGCGGATCGCTTTGGAGATGAAGTTCACCACAGCTATTTTCCTTTATTATTCCCCCAAGAGAGCCCCGCACAGCAGATCCACAGGGCCCAGCAGATACCGCGAGGTTAGGAAAGTTTTCATCGGCTGTGAAGCGGGTATGACTCGAATTGGGGCGGTTTTCGCCGCGCAAACAATGAAATAGCCTGATAATTTCAGGTTTGAACGGAATGCCGGTTTCCCAGGCCGCCGCCGCGCCGCGCCGCCATGGGGGCCAACTGGTGTCATACGGGGCCCTGAAAGGCCGCGGGACGATCCGACCGCCGGGGCTGGCGCCGATTGACCGGCGGGGTGAAAACGGTATCAGTCGCCGGGCAGAAACAGGCGCCGGTCAGGTGGTTTTCGCGTCATTGATACCGCTGGCGTGACAATGCACGGAAAGGTGGAGGCATTGTTTCCCAACTGCGCGCAAACGCCCAAAAATTGTCTTGAATTAGCTCCGCCGTGCCTTAATCGTCGTATCATGCCGTTCAACGTCAGCCGCACGGACTGCCATCCGCATCTCATGGGGCTGAAGTGGACTATCTGCAAGGCCGAGCCGTTCGGCCACAACACCGGGGTGTGGTAAATGATCAAGAAAATTGTACTGGCTGCCATCGTGGCCGCCGTGGCCGTACCGGCTGCCGCGGACCACAAGAGACACAAGACCTACAGCTATCACTATGGCAACTACGGCCCGTCGGGAAACCGGATCGTGGTGAGCTGCTGGCGCGGCCCGTGGAACGAGGTCATCTGGGACCGCCCGAACGCGGTGTTCGTCGATAGCCTTGTCTCCGTCGGCTACGACTTTTCCACCGCGGATGCCATCGCGACGCGCATCTGCCGGGACAAGAACCTTGTCGGCCGTCCCGACGCGATGAAAGAGACGATGGAGCGGATCTGGGCCGATCCCGGCTCGCACCGCCGCCACAACTACTGAAACGGGCTCAGACCTGGACGCCGCCCAGCGAATTGGTCTTGGCGTCCAGGATCCTGACCCGCGCGATGTCGCCCACCGCGGCCGTGCCGCCCTCGATATGGACGGAGTGCAGATAGGGCGACTTGCCGATCATCTGGCCGGGGTTGCGCCCCGGCTTTTCCACGAGAACGTCCATCTCGCGTCCGACCATGCTGTCCTGGATCTCGCGCTGGTGTTCGGTGATCAACGCCTGCAACCGTTGCAGCCGGTCATCCGCCACGTCCGGGTCGACGCCGGGCCGTTCCGCCGCCGGTGTGCCGGGGCGCGACGAATACTTGAACGAGAACGCGTAGCCGTAGCGCACCTGCCGGACCAGCTCCATCGTCGCCTCGAAATCCGCATCCGTCTCTTCCGGGAAACCCACGATGAAATCGCCTGACAGCACGATGTCGGGCCGCGCGACGCGGATGCGTTCGATCAGCTGCAGGTAGCTTTCCGCCGTATGGCTGCGGTTCATCCGCTTGAGAATGCGGTCGCTGCCCGATTGCACGGGCAGGTGAAGGTAGGGCATCAGTTCTTCCACCTCGGCATGCGCCGCGATCAGATCGTCGCCCATGTCATTGGGGTGGCTGGTGGTGTAGCGGATACGCTCCAGCCCGTCGATGCGAGCGAGCTCCCGGATCAGGCCGGCCAGTGTCATGCCGCCGTGGTAGGCGTTGACGTTCTGGCCCAGCAGCGTCACCTCCCGCACGCCCCGTTCCACGAGGTCGCGGGCTTCCTCCAGCACGCGGGCCGCGGGGCGCGACACTTCGGCGCCGCGGGTATAGGGCACGACGCAGAAGGCGCAGAACTTGTCGCAGCCTTCCTGCACCGTGAGAAACGCGGCGGGCGCGCGCCGGGCTTTCGGACGGCCCTTCAGATGATCGAACTTGTCCTCCGCCGGGAAATCGGTGTCCAGCGCCGGCAGGCCCGACCGCACCCGCGCCTCCATCTCGGGCAGGCGGTGGTAGGTCTGCGGGCCGACGACCAGGTCAACGGCGGGCTGGCGGCGCATGATCTCCTCTCCCTCCGCCTGGGCGACACAGCCTGCCACGCCGATCTTGAGTTCCGGGTTCAGCTCCTTGAGCGGCTTCAGCCGGCCCAGCTCGGAGTATACCTTTTCCGCGGCCTTCTCGCGGATGTGGCAGGTGTTGAGCAGGATCATGTCCGCGTCTTCGGGCGTGGCCGTTTCGACGTATCCCTGCCCGCCCAGCGCCTCGGCCATGCGTTCGCTGTCGTAGACGTTCATCTGACAGCCGTAGGTCTTGATAAAGAGCTTCTTGGTCATCGGTTCTGTCCTGGTGCGGGAGAGAGTGTCGTCTAACAGGGCGCGGCAAGGCTTGCAATGCACCGGGAATTAACCGATTCTGCGGCACAAAACCACAACGAGCGAGCGCATGCAGTACGCCAGCCTGACCGCCATGATCAAGGAGAATGCCGCCGCGCTGGCCAAGGGGCCGGTGGCGATCATCATGGTCGAGGACGACGTCGAGGTGGCGACCACGCTGCGGCACCATCAGCAGGCGGGTTTCACCAGCGTGATCGCCCTGATGCCCGACCTGTTCGACCTGCCTCGCGACCTTCAGGACACGGTCCTGCGAGTGGATTATGAAACGAGCGCCGAAGGTGCGATGGAGGACGCCGTCAACCGGATGATCGAGGCGGTGCCGGGGCAATGGCTGTATTACTGCTTCAACGCGGAATACCTGTTCCACCCGTTCTGCGAGACACGCAACGTCATCGAATTGCTCGCCTTTCATGGCGAGGAACGCCGGGATGCGATGCTGACCTACGTCGTCGACCTCTATGCCGAAGACCTGTCGCGGTATCCCAACGCGGTATCGCTGGATCAGGCGCACATGGACCGGTCGGGATACTACGCGCTTGCGCGGCCTGACGAAACGAACCACGGCCACCCTAAGGAAAGGCAGCTCGACTTCTTCGGCGGCCTGCGCTGGCGGTTCGAGGAACACGTCCCCGCGGTGCGCCGCAAGATAGACCGCATCGCGCTGTTCCGCGCGAAGAAGGGACTGCGGCTGCGCTGGGACCACACGTTCAACGACGAGGAATACAATACCTACGCCTGCCCGTGGCATCACAACATCACGGCGGCGATCTGTTCCTTTCGCACCGCCAAGGCCTTGAAAAGCAATCCCGGCAGCCGGCACGAGATCGACACCTTCAAATGGCACAACTCCGCGCCGTTCGAATGGCATTCACGTCAGTTGCTGGATTTGGGGCTGATGGAACCCGGACAGTGGTTCTGAACCGGTCCGGATCGTGTCAGGCGGGCCAGAGCACCGGGAACCAGTCCTCTCTCAGTTTCTGACCCGGCACCATGTCATGCCCCGGAAAGGGTGGCGAGGTCGGGCCGGGCCGCTCGACATAGCGGGCGTCGTCGCCTACCAGCCTGAGCGAAAAGGCCCGTCGCCGCGCCACGGTGCTGTTGCCCCGTGCACCGTGCAGCACGCCGAAATTGAAGGCCACCGCATCGCCGGGCGCCATTTCCCATTCAAGAATCTTCATGCCTTCGGCCTCCGGATCGGGCACGGGCATGTAGGGTTCCGGATCGAAGAAGGGGTCGCCCTTGACCCATCGGGTAGGCAGGACCGGCTTGTCCCAAAGGTGCGAACCCGCGACACAGCGCAGCGACGCTTCGCGCACCGGATCGAGCGGCGACCAGAAGCTGAGGGTCTGGCGCCCCTCGACGAAGTAGTAGGGCCCGTCCTGATGCCAGGGTGTCGCCATGGAGGTGCCCGGCTCCTTGACCAGAACGTGATCGTGGAAAAGCTGCGCGCTTTCGCTCTGCATCAGTTCCGCCGCGACCTGCGCCGCGTCAGACCCGAGGATCACCTCGCGGAATTCGGGTATGTCCTGCCAGTTGCAGTAGTCGTCGAAGAACCGCCCGGTCTCGCCCGGCTTGTCGTTGTTGGATGCATAGGGACCGGGCGCGGCCATGTTGCGTTCGATGCCGGCGCGCAGCGTTTCGACATGATCGGCGAACAAGCCCCTGATCAGCACCACGCCGTCGCGCTGGTAGGCGTCGATGTGTTCTCGGGAAATGAGCGGATGGGTCACCGGTGCCCGCCCCTGCCGGATCAGGACTTGCGTCGCAGGCGGATCACGACATCCACCGAGGCGATCTCCGCACCGTCGGGGGCATCCGGCAGATTCGAGATGATCAGTTGGTCAGAGGCGGCGTCCGTCAGCTTGCCGTCGTCTTCCCAGTAGAAATGCGGGTGATCATGCGTGTTGGTATCGAAGTAGCTCTTAGATCCGTCGACGGTCACTTCCTGCAGCAGACCGGCTTCGCAGAACGCGCGCAGGGTGTTGTAGACGGTGGCGAGGGAAACGCTGTCGCCCTCCCGCTTGGCCGCTTCGAACAGGCTTTCGGCGGTGACATGGCGATGCTTGCCGTCGCCCACCAGCAGGCGCGCGAGAATGGCGCGCTGCCGCGTCGGGCGGACGCCGGCCTGCTCCAGCCATTTCGTACCTTTATCCTGATGCACTTGCGCCATTATGGCCCCATTGTCTGTTTCTGAGACTGTATTAAGCATTTCACGCCCTATTTTCAAACGATATTCCCCAGCCGTCCTGCAGGTTGTCCTGACTGTCGGGCGCGCCGGCCGCCCTGCCCCTTGCGGCAGCCGCGGCGGCGATGCTAGACCCTCTCGGAGCCCAAAGCCCGAGCAGGAGAGCCGAACACATGGCCGACTACCCCACGAGTTTCGACAAGGACGCACTGCTGAAATGCGCTGCCGGAGAATTGTTCGGTCCCGGCAATGCGCAGCTTCCCGCGCCGCCCATGCTGATGATGGACCGCATCACCGATGTCTCGGCCGATGGCGGCGCGCATGGCAAGGGTCACATCACCGCCGAATTCGATATCAGCCCGGATCTGTGGTTTTTCGAATGTCACTTTCCCGGAAACCCCATCATGCCGGGCTGCCTGGGTCTGGACGGCCTGTGGCAGCTGACCGGCTTCAACCTCGGCTGGCGCGGCTGGCAGGGGCGCGGGTATGCGCTGGGTGTCGGCGAGGTCAAGCTCAAGGGAATGGTGCGGCCCGACCGCAAGATGCTGACCTACAAGATCGATTTCACCAAGGCCGTGCAGACCCGCCGGCTGACCATGGGCGTGGCGGACGGCATCGTCGAGGCCGACGGCGAGGTCATCTACGAAGTCAAGGACATGAAGGTGGCCCTGAGCGAAAGCTGAGCCCAGGCCACGTCAGGAAAGGAAACGCCCCGGAAATCATCCGGGGCGTTTTTCATTCTGCGGTCGCGGTCGCGATCTAGGCCGCCTGAAACGGCGCGTCCGCCGCGGATTGCATGTTCAGCGACTGGCCATCGTATGATCCCGTCACGGCCGCTCGTGCGAGGGTGAAGGCCACGTCGGCCCGGCTTGCCTTGGCTTCCGGATCAACCTCGTTGCCCAAGACAACATTGCCGGAACGTGGATCGTCCGTCAGCGCGACCGGGCGCAGGATCGCATGCGTCAGCGATGACGCCTGCAAATGCTGGTCCGCATCATGCTTGGCTTCGAGGTAATGCTTCAGCGGATGTTCGGCAGGCGGCGCATCGGCCCCGATGGAGCTGAGCATGATGAACCGCTGCACGCCGTTCTTCTCGGCCAGGTCGACAAGACGCTTGGCGCCCAGCCGGTCGACCTTGTCGGTCATGTCAGCGCCGGTATCGCCACCCGACCCGGCGGCAAAGACCACCGTGTCGATTTCCGCGCAGACGTCATCCGCTAGGTCGGTCAGATCGCCGGACCGTGTCTTTGCCCCTTCGGGCAAAACCTGCGTGTCGGACCCGTCACGTACCAGGGCGATGGGATCCGCCCCCAGGTCGATCAGGTCGCGGAAAAGGAGACGCCCGGTCTTGCCGGTTGCGCCAGCTACGAGAACCTTGTGTTTCATTTTCGGTCACCTCTTTGAATGCGATTGGTTTGTGGCGGGGCCGCGGCCCCGCCGCTCTGTGGATTTCAGCTTGGCAGGAAGATCGACTTGATGTTCACGAACTCCTTCATGCCGAAGCCGCCGTGCTCGCGCCCGTAGCCGGAATCCTTCACCCCGCCGAAGGGCATGTTGGGATCGGCGGCACCGAACGAATTGATCCGGACCATGCCGGTGTCGAAGTGATCGCGCGCCAGCCGGATCGCACGCTCCTCATCAGTGGAGAAGATGCCACCACCCAAGCCATAGCGGCTGTCGTTGGCGATGCGCATCGCGTCCTCGTCGTCCTTCGCCCGGATGACCGAGGCGACGGGGCCGAAGATTTCGTCGTCGTAGGCCGGCATCCCCGGCGTCACGTCGCCGAGCACGGTAGCGGGATAGTAGGCCCCTTCCCGGTCCGGCACGCCGCCGCCGCAAAGCACCTTGGCCCCCTTCTTGACGCTTTCCTCGACCTGGTCGCGGACGGTCTCGAACTGTTCCTGGCTGGACAGCGGGCCAAGCTTGGTTTCCTTCTGCATCGGGTCGCCCATCTCGATCTGTTTCATCTGCGCGACGAAGGCTTCGGTGAAGGCATCGTAGACCTTGTCGGCGACCACGAACCGCTTGGCGGACACGCAGGTCTCGCCGTTGTTGTAGAGCCGCCCCATCACGCAAAACTTCACCGCGGTTTCGATGTCCGCATCTTCCAGAACGATGAAGGCGTCGTTCGACCCCAGTTCCAGAACCGTCTTCTTCAGCGCCTTGGAGGCCACGGCGCCTATGTGACGCCCGGCGGTGTCGCTGCCCGTCATGGTGACACCGCGCACCAGCTCATGTTCGATCAGCTTGTCGCTGACGTCATGGCCGATCAGGACCACGCTGAACAAGTCTTTCGGCAGCCCCGCCTCCTCGCATATTTCCTGCAACCGCAGCGCGCTGCCGGTACAGATCGACGCATGCTTGAGTATGCAGCCGTTGCCCGCGATCAGGTTGGCCGCTAGAACGCGCACGGGCTGGTAAAGCGGAAAGTTCCACGGCTGGATCGAGTAGATCACGCCGATCGGCTGGTAGGTGACGATGCCGCGCTTCTTGCCGCCGGCGTGGGTGCGTTCCTCGTCCGCAAGCTCCGTGGGGCCATTCTCGGCGGCATATTCGAAGAGGGCCGCGCAAAGATCGACCTCGGTCAGGCCGTCCTTGTACAGCTTGCCGGTCTCGCGGGTCATCAGTTCGGCCAGCTCTTCCTTGGCATCGCGCAGCTTTGCGGCGATATCCTTGAGGAAGGGCGAGCGCTCCTCCACTGACTTCTTGCGCCAGTCGAGAAATGCGGCGTGACACGCCTTCAGGCGGTCCTTGGCCTCGGCCTCGGACATCTTGGGATACTCGGCGATCTTGGTGTCGGTCGCCGGATTGATGGTGGTGATCTGGTTCATGGTGCTCTCCTCGTTTGAGGGGCAACGGGTGGCGTCGGGCAATGGTTCCTGCCTGACCCGGGGGCATCCCTCTCGTGCCCCAATCAGGTTGCGTGTGCCGACGGTCCTGTCCTACACAGGGGCAAAGACCATCAAAGGAGTGCGCCCATGCGCCGCGTCGTCGTCACGGGATTGGGGATCGTATCCTCGATCGGGAACAACGCCGAAGAAGTGCTCGCGTCCCTCAAGGCCGGCACCTCGGGGATCACCGCAAGCGAGGAAATGGCCGAACACGGCTTTCGCAGCCGGATCGCCGGTACGCTCAAGATCGACGTGTCCGAACATGTCGACAAACGTACGCTCCGCTTCATGGGCCCCGGCGCGGCCTATGCCCATATCGCGATGGGTCAGGCGATCGCCGATGCTGGACTGGGCGACCAGATCGTCAGCAGCCCGCGAACCGGCCTGATTGCCGGGTCCGGCGGGCCGTCGACCTCGGCCATGTTCGCCGCGCACAACGTGGTCAAGGACACCGGCACGACCAAGCGGATCGGACCCTTCGCCGTGCCGAAGTGCATGTCCTCCACGATCAGCGCCAACCTGAGCACCGCCTACAAGATCAAGGGCATCAACTATTCGATCACCTCTGCCTGTTCGACGTCGCTGCACTGCATCGGGTCGGCCGCGGAACAGATCATGATGGGCAAGCAGGACGTGATGTTCGCCGGTGGCGGCGAGGAACTGGACTGGACCCTGTCTTGCCTGTTCGACGCGATGGGCGCCATGAGCAGCAAGTACAACGACACGCCCGAAAAGGCGTCGCGCGCCTTTGACGCCAACCGCGACGGTTTCGTCATCACCGGCGGCGGCGGCATCGTCGTGCTCGAAGACCTCGAGCACGCCAAGGCGCGCGGGGCCAAAATCTACGCCGAGGTGACGGGCTTCGCCGCGACCTCGGACGGCCACGACATGGTGGCGCCTTCCGGCGAGGGCGGGCAGCGCGCGATGGAACTCGCGCTCGCGACCCTCCCCGAGGGGCGCAAGGTGAGCTACATCAACGCGCACGGCACCTCGACGCCGGTCGGTGACGTCGGCGAGATCGAGGCGGTGCGCCGGGTCTTCGGCCAGCGCAGTACCCCGCCCGTCAGCTCCACGAAGTCGATGACCGGCCACGGACAGGGTGCAGCCGGTGCCATGGAAGCGATCTTCAGCCTGCTGATGCTGGAGCATGATTTCATCGCCCCTTCGATCAACGTCGAAACCCTGGATCCCGCGCTGGACCCGGCCGAGATCGCGCTGGAACGGGTGGACAACGCGGGGCTGGATTCGGTGATGACGAACTCGTTCGGCTTCGGCGGCACCAACGGATCGATGATCCTGTCGAAATACCAGGGCTGAGGGGCCGCAGATGTCGAATACACTCAAGGGAAAACGCGGCCTCATCATGGGTGTCGCGAACGATCGTTCCATTGCATGGGGCATCGCGAAGGCCATGGCCGAGGCCGGAGCGGAGCTTGCCTTCACCTACCAGGGCGAAGCCTTCGGCACCCGGCTCAGACCTTTGGCCGAAAGCGTGGGCTCGGATTTCATGGTGGACGCCGACGTGACCGATGACGCCTCGCTCGACGCGGCCTTCGACCAGCTCGCCGCGCGCTGGCCCACCATCGATTTCCTCGTGCACGCCATCGCCTATTCGGACAAGTCCGAACTGACCGGCCGGTTCCTCAACACCAGCCGTGCTAACTTCAAGCATTCGCTGGAAATTTCCGCCTACAGTTTCATCGACGTCGCGCGTCGGGCGCATCCGCTGATGGTGGAGAACGGCGGAACCCTGCTGACCCTGACCTACCAGGGGTCGAACAAGGTCGTGCCGAACTACAACGTCATGGGCGTGGCCAAGGCGGCGCTGGAATCCGCCACGCGCTACCTCGCCAACGATCTCGGCCCCGAGGGCATCCGGGTGAACGCGATCTCTCCCGGCCCGATGAAAACGCTCGCCGGGGCCGCCATCGGCGGCGCGCGCCGGACCTACAAGCATACCGACATGAACGCGCCTATGCGCGCCAACGCGACACTGGCGGCGGTCGGCGGCACGGCCGTCTACCTGGCGTCGGATGCGGGGGCCTGCACCACGGGCGAGATCATCCATGTGGACGGCGGCTTTCACGTGCTGGGCATGCCGCAGGCCGAAAACCTCTGAGCGACCGCCCTCACGGTTTGCGGTTCGGGCGCAGCGGGGCGCGCGCCTCGCTTCTTTATGCCAAAAATACTCCAACCCGACGGCGCAGCCCGCGGCACGGCGGCCCTGATGCGCCCGGCACGCCACCGCTGCCTCAGCGCAGCGGCCCCGTCTGCCACAGCCAGACTTTCATCCCGCCATGCGCGACCGGAGCGCTCTGATCCTTCCAAGGCAAACCGGTCGCGCGGGCCAGCGATGGTTCGCTGGTGACCATCCCCACGCGCCAGCCGCCAAACCGCTCGAGCAGCGTGCGGCCGAGCGTGCCGTAGAGCGGGTAGAGCAACTTCTTGTTGCCGATGCGCGCGCCGTAGGGCGGGTTGACCATGACCAGCCCCGGCGCGCCGCCGGGCGGCGCGACCTCGGCGGCCCCATGGCAGGCAAAGGCGGTCCAGTCCGACACGCCGGCGCGCGCGGCGTTCTCCCCGCTCATCCGGATCGCGCCGGCGTCCCGGTCGGAGCCGTGGAAACGGGCCTGCGCAACCGGCGCCGCCGGGCCTGCGGCACGCATGTCGGCCCACTGCGCCGGGTCGAAGCTTGCCAGCCGCTCGAAGGCGAAGCTGCGGCTGCGGCCCGGTTTCAGACCCGCGGCGATCTCCGCCGCCTCGATCACGAAGGTGCCGGAACCGCACATGGGATCCAGGACCGGCCCGGAACCGTCGTAGCCGCACTGACGCAGCATGAGCGCGGCCAGTGTCTCGCGCAGGGGCGCCTTGCCCACCGCTTCCTTGTGGCCGCGCTTGTGCAGCGCCTCGCCGCTGGAATCGAGGCTGAGGGTCACCGCGTTGTCATGGATGCGGACCTTGATGACCAGATCGGACTCCGATGACACCGGTATGCCGTGGCTCTCGCGCAGCGCCGTCTCGATCCGTTGGGCAGCCGCCCCGGCGTGATAGATCTTCGACGCCTTGCAAGTGACCTGCACCCGGACCGGCACGTCGGGGCGCAGCACATCGCCCCAGGGAAATTTGCGCGCCCGCTTGTCGAGCTGGGCCAGATGGAAGGCCATGAACTGCCCGATCCGCACCAGCACGCGCGTGGCGCCGCGCAGTTCGAGGTTGGCCCGCCAGACCTCGGGCCAGCCGCCGCGGGTGGTGACACCCCCCGGGCCGATCACGGGGTCGGAAAAGCCTTTTTCCGTAACCTCCGCCAGCAGGGCAGCTTCCAGTCCCGGAGGGCAGACGATGAATATCTCGAGGTCGGTGTCGCTGTTCATGCCCTTGCATAAGCCGATGCCACGCCGGGCGCGAGGGGGCATCGGCCTTTTCGAAACGGCCGGGCCGGAATAATGGCATGTCTCCGTCCCGGACGGGCCGGGATGACGCCCCGTTTTCGCCGGATTCGTGCACTACGCCACTGACATGGAATTCGCAGAGACATACCGGCAAGAGGTCCTGCGGTCGCGGCAGGACCGTGCGCGGCGCGCCCTGTTCTGGTCCCGCGTCCTCGGGCTCGTACTGATGCTGACCGTCGCGGCCGTCCTGCGGGCGGAGCCTGAACTTCGGCGCGCCCTCGCGACGGCGGGCACGGACGCGATCCTCGCCGTGGCGGGACGGCAGGCGTCGGCGGGTCCGGGTCAACCGGCCCGAGGGCTTCGCGCCGGCCCATGACCCATCGGCCGGCCCCGCCGTGGACGCGGCGACGCTGGCGGATGAAACAGGGGCGCGGCTTCGCAAGATGAAACCACGCCCCTGAGAAAAACCTTTCGGCGGACGGCGACCCGCCCGCGCTGCGGCCTCAGCCGATGCTGACGACTTCGATGTCGAACTGCAGATCCTTGCCCGCGAGCGGATGGTTGGCATCCAGCGTCACGGTGGATTCGTCGACTTCGACGACGGTCACGGGCAATGCCTGACCATCCGGGGTCTGCATCTGCAGCTGGGTGCCGATGTCCAGCGGGATATCTGCCGGGATGCCCTCACGGGGGACCGCCTGGCGCATCTCGGGGTTCACCTCGCCGTAGGCTTCGGTGCTGGGGACCTTGACGACCTTCTTCTCGCCGACGGACATGCCGGGCAGCGCGCCGTCGAGGCCGGGGATGATCTGGCCGGAACCCACTTCGAACTCCAGCGGGTCGCGACCCTCGGAGCTGTCGAATTTCGTGCCGTCCTGCAGGGTGCCGGTGTAATGAATAGCAACTTTGTCGCCTGATTTGACCTCGGTCATGACGTTCTCCAATCTTTTCGGGAAGGGGATGAAGGCCGCGTGTCTGCGCGGGTGCTTCGGATTCGCCCAAGCCTTTCAAACCATGGCCCGAGTGTAAACCCCCCTGCCCGAGCGGCCTTCAAAGGCGATTTGGGGTCTTTCAAGGGTGCGCGCGCCATGACAATCTGCGCCCGACAAGGAGGCGCCCATGCCCATCACCACCTGCGTCTTCGACGCCTACGGCACGCTGTTCGACGTGGCCGCCGCCGCCCGCCAGGCGGCGTCGGAGGCCGATTTCGCCGCCATTCGCGACGATTGGCCCGCGCTTGCCGATCACTGGCGCAGCAAGCAGCTGCAGTATTCGTGGCTGCGGGCGATCACCGGCGCGCACGAGGATTTCTGGGTCGTCACCCAGAACGGCCTCGACTGGGCGATGGAAAAGACCGGCCACGGCGGCGATACCGCCCTGCGCGAACGGCTGCTGGCGCTCTACTGGGAACTTCAGGCCTATCCGGAGGTCCCGTCCATGCTTGCCGCTCTGAAACAAGGCGGGATGAACACCGCAATTCTCTCCAACGGCTCACCCGCGATGCTGCAGGGGGCCGTGGACAGCGCCGGGATCGGCGACATGCTGGACGTGTCGCTGTCGGTGGAAAGCGTGGGCATCTTCAAGCCCGACGCATCCGTGTACGACCTCGTGGGTCAGCATTTCGCCTGCGGACGGGACGAGGTGCTGTTCGTGTCGTCGAACGGCTGGGACGCGGCGGCGGCAACGGGCTATGGCTTTGACACCGCCTGGGTCAACCGCAGCGGGGAACCGCAGGACCGCCTGCCCTGGACACCCGCGCACGTTCTGGATGACCTGACCGGCATTCCGGCACTGGCGGGTCTGTGATGGCGCGCTTCACCACTTCTGACGGGCTGTCGCTGCATTACACCGACGAAGGCTCCGGCCTGCCGATCCTGTGCCTGGCGGGGCTGACGCGCACCGGCGCGGATTTCGATTACGTCGCGCCGCATCTTGCCGGCAACCGGATCATCCGGCTGGATTACCGGGGACGCGGACAATCCCACTTCGATCCCGACTGGCGCAACTACACCCCGCCCGTCGAATGCCGCGACGTGCTGGAATTGCTGGCGCACCTGTCGCTGGACAAGGTGGCGATCCTCGGCACCTCGCGCGGGGGGCTGAACGCGATGGGCCTCGCAGCAGGGGCAAAGGACCGCCTTCTGGGCGTGGCGCTGAACGACGTGGGGCCCTTCGTCGATCCCAAGGGGCTGGACTTCATCATGGGCTATATCGGCCGCAATCCGGCGGCCAGGACCCACGCGGAAGCAGCGGCGGCCATGGCCCGCGCCTTCCCCGAGTTCGAGGGCGTGCCCGAAAGCCGTTGGCTGGCGGAGGCCGAGAAACACTATGTCCTGACCGACAACGGGCTGAAGATCACCTACGACCCCGCGCTGCGCAAATCGGTGGAGGCGGCGATGGCGCAGGACGCGCCGGATCTCTGGCCGTTCTTCGACGCGCTGGAGGGTCTGCCGCTGGCCTGCATCCGGGGGTCGGCGTCAAACCTGTTGAGCGCCGAAACCCTTGCAGAGATGCAAAGACGCCGCCCGGACATGATCACTGCCGTGGTGCCCGGGCGCGGCCATGTCCCCTTTCTGGACGAGCCGGAGGCGGTGGCCGCCCTGAAAAAATGGATAGGAAAAATGACATGAACCTCGACATGATCCGCGCCGCGGCAGGTCGGCTCGACGGACACGCGCGGCGCACGCCGCTGCTGTCCTCGCCCTTTCTGGACGAACTGGCCGGACGGCGGGTCTGGGTGAAACCGGAATGTCTGCAGCATACAGGCAGCTTCAAGTTTCGCGGCGCCTTCAACGCCCTGGCGGCGATGGATGCCGAGGTCCGCAGGCGCGGGGTCATCGCCTTTTCCTCGGGCAATCACGCGCAGGGCGTGGCGCTGGCGGCGCGGATGCACGGCGTGCCTGCGGTCATCATCATGCCCGCCGACAGCCCCGCGCTGAAGCTGGCGAACACCGCGGCCCTGGGGGCCGAGGTCATCACCTACGACCGCGCCTCGGAGGATCGGGACGAGATCGGCGAACGTCTGAGCGCGGAACGCGGGCTGACGCTGGTCAAACCGTTCGACGAACCTGAGGTCATCGCGGGGCAAGGCACCTGCGGTCTTGAGATCGCGCAGCAGGCGGCGGAACAGGGGATCGAGACCGCCGATGTCCTCGTCTGCTGCGGCGGCGGCGGGCTGTCGAGCGGCATCGCGCTGGCGCTGGAGGCCGACGCACCGGGACTGCGGGTGCGCACGGCGGAACCCGAAGGGTTCGACGACGTGGCCCGCTCCCTGCATTCGGGCGAGATCGAGCGGAACGCCCGCACCTCGGGCAACATCTGCGATGCCATCATCACCCCGCAGCCGGGAAACATCACCTTTCCCATCCTGAAGCGGCTTTGCGGGCCCGGCCTTGTCGTCACCGAGGACGAGGCGCTGGCGGCCATGGGCCAGGCCTTCAACCGGCTCAAGCTGGTGGCCGAGCCCGGGGGGGCGGTTGCGCTGGCCGCCGCGCTCTTCCGTGGCGACGAAATCCGGGGCGACGACGTGATCGTCACGGTTTCGGGGGGCAACGTGGACCCGGCCATGTTCGCGCGCGCGCTGGAGACCCTGTGACCGGCTGCACCCCCGCCTGCCCCACCCGCGACGCCCCGCCTCGGGCCGTCGCGCGGCACCCGGCACCCATGCACCAGAACGGAGACCCGACATGAAAATCTACGATACCGGCGACGTGCGCCTGCACTACCGCGCGGACGGCCCCCGCGACGGTGCACCGGTCGTCTTTGCCAACTCGCTCGGCACCGACATGCGGCTTTGGGATCCGATCCTGCCGCTTCTGCCCGAGGGTCTTCGGATCATCCGATACGACAAGCGGGGGCATGGGCTGTCGTCCTGCCCGCCGGCGCCCTATTCCATGGGGGCGCTGATCACCGACGTGGAACGGCTGCTGGACTTTCTGGAAGTGCGCCAATGTGTCTTCGTCGGTCTTTCCATCGGTGGCATGATCGCGCAGGGGCTGGCCACCAAACGTCTGGACCTGATCCGCGCCATGGTCCTGAGCAACACCGCCGCCAAGATCGGCAATCCCGACATGTGGTCCGAGCGCATCGCGGCAGTGGAAGCCGGCGGCGTCGAAAGCCTCGCCGACGCGGTGATGGAACGCTGGTTCTCTCCCGGTTTCCGCGCGCGCCCGGAACTCGAACTGTGGCGCAACATGCTGGTGCGTGGCGAGGACGCGGGCTATGCCGGGTGTTCTGCCGCGATCTCGGGCACGGATTTCTATACCCCGACCGCCGCCCTGCGCCTGCCGGTGCTGGGCATCGCCGGGTCGGACGACGGCTCCACCCCGCCCGATCTGGTGCGCGAGACCGTCGAGTTGATCCCGGCGTCCAAGTTCCACCTGATCCGCAAGGCGGGTCATCTTCCTTGTGTCGAACAGCCCGAGGAGTACGCGCGCGTGCTGACGGATTTCCTGAAAGGGGTCGGCCATGTCTGAACCGGCAAGCCCGCGCCCGGCATCCCGCGGACAGGGACCATACTGATGGCCGCGTCGGTCTTCGATTCCGCGCTCTTCGGGCGGCTTTTCGATCCGGGCGAGGCCGGGCGTCTGTTCACCGACAGCGCCGCCGTCCGCGCCATGCTGCTGGTCGAGGGCGCTCTGGCCAAGGTGCAGGGCGCGCAGGGCATCATCCCCGAGCTTTCGGCCGCCGCGATCCACCGCGCCTCGCTGGAAATTGCCGTGGATCCCGGTGCACTGGCGGCAGAAACCGGGCAGAACGGGGTGCCCGTGCCTGCCCTTGTGCGCGCTTTCCGGTCGGAAATGCAGGCGCCGGAACATGCGCAATACGTCCACTGGGGCGCCACCAGTCAGGACATCGTCGATACCGGTCTGATGCTGCGTCTCCGGCAGGCCCTGGCACTCGCGGAAAGCGAACTGAAAGAGATCGTGTCGACGCTGGGCGCCCAGGCCGCCGAACATGCGGACCTGCCGATGCCGGCGCGGACCTACGGCCAGCATGCCACCCCGACGACATGGGGCGCGGTTCTGGCACAGTTCGGCTCGCCCCTGCTGGACGCGCTGGCGGGGCTGGAGGCACTGCGCGCGTCGGCGCTGTGGGTTTCCCTGTCGGGGGCGTCCGGCACCGGGTCGGCGCTGGGGCCGGATCCCGCAGCCACCCGCGCGGCGCTGGCCGAGGCACTGGGGCTTGGCGATCCGCGGCGCAGCTGGCACACCGACCGCACGCCGATCCTGCGCATCGCCGACTGGCAGGGTCAGGTCATGGCGGCGCTGGCGCACATGGGCCAAAGCCTGATCGCGCTTTCGGGCAGCGACACGCAGGAGGTTGCGCTCGGCTCGGGGGGATCGTCATCGACCATGCCGCAAAAGCAAAACCCGGTTGCGCCCTCGGCGCTGGTGGCGCTCGGGCAGCAGTTCACCGGGTTGCGTGCCGGGCTACAGACGGGCGCGGCGCACCAGCACCAGCGCGACGGCGCCGCATGGTTCACCGAATGGCTGGTTCTGCCGCAGCTGTGCCTGTCGCTGGCGGCGGCGCTGTCCCATGCCAAGGCGGTGACCGCCGGGCTGGTGCCGCGCCCCCTTCGGATGCAGGCCAATCTGGACAGCGGCCTTGGGCTGATCCATGCCGAGGCACTGAGCTTTGCCCTCGCCGAGTTCATGCCGCGCCCCGAGGCGCAGAAGGTGACGAAGGCGCTTTGCCTCGATGCGCTCGACAAGCGCACGCCGCTAGAATCCCTTGCGCTGGCGGATTACCCCCAGCTTGACCCCGGGGTCTTTGCGCCCGGCTCGGGGACCGGCGATGCCCCGCGCGAGGCCGAGCGCTTTGCCGCCCGTGCGCGGGCGCTCTGACGGGATGAAACCGGCCGCGCTGTTCATCATGCTGACAGTGCTGATCGATGCCATGGGCATCGGCCTGATGGTGCCGGTGATGCCCGACCTGATCCGCGAGGTGCAGGACGGCACACTGGCAGAGGCGGCGGTCTGGGGCGGCGTTCTCGCAACCAGTTTCGCGGCGATGCAGTTCCTCTGCGGCCCGGCTCTCGGCAGCCTGTCCGACCGGTTCGGACGGCGGCCGGTCCTGCTCGTCTCGCTGGGGGTCATGGCGATGGATTACGTCGTCATGGCGCTGGCGGGCAGCATCTGGCTCCTCCTCGCGGGCCGGCTGGTGGGGGGCATCACCGCGGCGACGCAGGGCACCGCCGCGGCCTACATGGCGGATATCTCCACGCCCCGGGACCGCACGCGCAATTTCGGGCTGATCGGGGCCAGTTTCGGCGCGGGTTTCGTGCTCGGACCGCTGATCGGCGGGATGCTGGCGGAATACGGCACCCGCGCCCCTTTCTGGGCCGCTGCGGGCCTTGCCACGGCCAATGTCGTGCTTGGCTGGGTGGTGCTGCACGAGACCGTGCGACCGGAACACCGCCGCGCCTTCGAATGGCGGCGGGCCAACCCGCTGGGCGTGCTGCGCAACCTCGACCGGCTGCCGGGGGTCCGGCAGCTGCTGCTGGTCTATTTCTTCTACCACGTCGCCTTTGCCGTCTACCCCTCGGTCTGGTCCTACTTCGGGCAGGAACGGTTCGGCTGGACGCCCGCGCTGATCGGACTCTCGCTGGGCCTGTTCGGCGCGGTCATGGCGCTGGTGCAGGGTGGTGCGATCCGCCTGGCGCTGCGCTGGTGGGGCGAGCGCGGCACGGTGGTCGCCGGCCATGTCTTTGCCGTCGCGGCCTACGGCGCGCTCGGGATCATCGCCTCCGGTCCGGTTGCCCTGTTGCTGACGCCGCTGGCCGCGCTGGCGGGCGTGATCCCGCCCGCGTTGCAGGGGATCATGTCGCAGCGCGTTGCCGCGGATGCGCAGGGTGAACTGCAGGGCGCGCTGACCTCGGCCGCATCTCTGGCGATGATTCTGTCTCCCCTTGCGATGACCTGGACCTTTGCGGCATTCACCCACCGCGACACGCCGTTCTATCTGCCCGGTGCCCCCTTCCTGGTCGCGATGTGCCTGACCGTCGCGGCACTGGCCCTGTTCGTCCGTCCCGCTGTGCGAACCGACGCAGCGTAAAGCCACCGCCACCGGCAATTCCCCGGTTGCTTCACAAGCCCGTTCCGGTTCAGGCTGACGCGCGAACGCCCTGTCAAAGGCCCACCGGAAAGGATTCTCCCGTGCAAATGATCAAAGCCGCAGTCGCCCATGAATTCGGTGCCCCCCTCGTGATCGAGGAGGTCCAGCTTCGCGCGCCCGAGGGCACCGAGGTCGAGGTCACGCTGGATGCCGTGGCGATCTGTCACTCGGACATCTCCTTTGCCGAAGGCGCCTGGGGCGGCACGCTGCCGGCGGTCTACGGCCACGAGGCAGCGGGGCGCATTTCGGCCGTCGGGCCGGGCGTGCAGGGATTGGCGGCGGGCGACAGCGTGGTGGTGACCCTCATCCGGGCCTGCGGGACCTGCCCCAATTGCGCCAGCGGCAGCCCGACCGTTTGCGAGACGCCCTATGACGGGGACAAGGGGCCGCTCAAGACCGCGGACGGCGGCACGCTGCACCAGGCCATGGCATCGGGCGCCTTTGCCCAGAAGGTCGTGGTGGAACAGGCGCAGGTCGTGAAGATCAGCGAGGATATTCCCAAGGACGCCGCGGCCCTGATCGCCTGCGGCGTGATCACCGGCGTCGGCGCGGTGGTGAATGCCGCCGGGCTGCGCGCCGGGCAGGACGTGGTGGTGATCGGCGCGGGCGGGGTCGGTCTGAACGCCATACAGGGCGCGCGGATCGCGGGCGCCCGCCGTATCGTCGCGGTGGACATGAGCGAGGAAAAGCTGGCCGTGGCCAAGGAGTTCGGTGCCACCGACGGGGTTCTCGCCAGCGATCCGAAACCATGGCGCGCGGCGCAGAAGGCGATGGGCCGCGGCGCCGACGCGGTGATCGTCACCGTGGGCGCGATCCCGGCCTATGACGCGGCGCCCCGCTATCTCGCCTGGGGCGGCAAGGTGATCATGGTCGGCATGCCGCATTCCGGCGGCATGTCGTCTTACGAGCCGGTGACGATGGCCTTCATGGGCCAGGGCATGGTCGGCTCCAAGATGGGGGACGTGGTGATCCAGCGGGATATTCCCTGGATGGTGGACCTGTACCTGCAAGGGCGTCTGAAGCTGGACGAACTGATTTCGGGCCGCTGGTCGCTTGACCAGATCAACGAGGCCATCGCCGACACCAAGACCGGCGCGGCACGGCGCAACGTGATCCTGTTCGATCGGTGAGCGCCCCGGGGGGCCAGCCCCCCGGACCCCCCGGAGGTATTTGGGGCATAAAGAAGGATTGAAGGCATGAAGCTGGCCGATCTTGATATCATCGTCACCGCGCCCCCGGCGCCCGGCTGGGGCGGGCGGTACTGGATCCTGGTGAAGGTGACCACGGATACCGGCATCACCGGCTGGGGCGAATGCTATGCCGCCTCCGTCGGGCCTGAGGCGATGCGGGCGGTCATCGCGGACGTCTTCGAGCGGCACATGGCCGGGGAGAACCCCGAGAACATCGAGCTGATGTTCCGGCGGGTCTATTCCAGCGGGTTCACGCAGCGGCCCGACCTGACGGTCATGGGGGCGTTCTCGGGGCTGGAGATCGCCTGCTGGGACATCCTGGGCAAGGACCGCGACCGCCCGGTGCATGCGCTGATCGGCGGGCGCATGAACGACCGCGTCCGCGCCTATACTTATCTCTATCCCCTGCCCGGGCATCCGCTTGCCGACTTCTGGACCTCGCCCGAGATGGCCGCCGAGGCGGCCGCGGACTGTGTCGCCCGAGGCTACACAGCGGTGAAGTTCGACCCCGCCGGACCCTATACAATGCGCGGCGGCCACATGCCCGCGATGAGCGATATCACCCAGTCCGTCGCCTTTTGCGCGGCGATCCGAGAGGCCGTGGGCGACAGGGCCGACCTGCTGTTCGGCACGCACGGCCAGTTCACCACCGCCGGCGCGATCCGCCTGGGCCAGGCGATCGCGCCCTATGCGCCGCTGTGGTACGAGGAACCGGTGCCACCCGACAACGTGGCGCAGATGGCGCAGGTCGCGGGGGCCGTGGGCATCCCGATCGCCACCGGCGAACGGCTGACGACAAAGGCCGAGTTCGCCCCGCTGTTGCGCGCGGGCGCCGCCACGATCCTGCAGCCCGCACTGGGGCGTTCGGGCGGCATCTGGGAGACCAAGAAGATCGCGGCGATGGCGGAAGTCTACAACGCGCAGATGGCGCCGCATCTCTACGCGGGGCCGGTGGAATGGGCCGCCAACGTCCAGTTCGCCGTGTCGATCCCGAACCTGCTGATGGCCGAGACCATCGAGACGCCGTTCCACGACCGGCTGATCAAGAGCAGCATCCGGGTCGAGGAAGGCTTCATCCCCGCGCCGGAGGCTCCCGGACTCGGGATCGAGGTGGACGAGGACCTGGCCCGCGCGCACCCCTACACCGGGACAGGGTTGCATCTGCAGATGCAGGAAGATCCCTGCGACTACGTCAATGGCAACGCGTTCGAGGGCGGCGCACCCGCCCCCCGCGACTGAACGTCAGAGCTCGGCTTCCGGCCCGATGGGCTTGAGCGCGCCGACGGCGGCGAAATGCGCATGGCGCAGGGCGGCGGCATCCTCTGCCGTGCTGCGCGGCGACATCTGGCTGAGCACCTGCACCAGCACACCGTTCAGCGCCGCATAGCTGTGCAACACGGTTGTCGACTTGTTCGGCCCTGCCAGACGGTAGGTCAGCGTCCCGAAGGGCGCGCCGTTGATCGACCGGCTGTCGAGATCGATGAATTCGAAGTTCTGCCCGACCGCCCCGGCGCGCGCATCGATCATCTCGATGATCCGCGCCTCGATGGCCTGCTGCGTGACGGTGAGCGCCCCGCCCTTCTCTGCCAGAACCTTGGAGATGAAGCCCTTGGGGTGCAGCCAGTAGCTGATGCCCTTGTTCTGCCCCTTGTCGATGCGCGTGAAATCCGCGCCGGCGCAGAAGGTCAGACCGGGACCGGCGCGGCTGCACTCCGGCAGGACATCCGCCGCAAGCACCGGCTGGGTGAAAATGGAAAGAAGGCAGGCCGCAAAAAAATTTCGAAACATGGGAACTCCTGTTGCGCGTTGCGCGTTAAGGCTAACCCACGAATATTTTCAAAAGCAAAACACGACCGCAATGAAACGGTCACAATTTGGTTTGTTGCCCAAATATGGTGCAAAAATGCCCCAACCGCACTGGGGATTGTGCCGACACCCCCACCCAAAGACACGAAAAAGCGCCCGGTGTTCCCCGGGCGCTGAGCCACGCCGGCAGGCGTGGGCCGATGTCATCTTCGGCGGAAATCTCCGGCAGAGGATCCGGGGCAATCAGCCCGGTCCGCGTTTCAGAAGAACGCCTGCAAACCGGTTTGCGCGCGGCCAAGGATCAGCGCATGCACGTCGTGGGTCCCTTCGTAGGTATTGACCGTCTCGAGGTTCATCATGTGCCGGATGACCTGGAATTCGCCCGAAATCCCGTTGCCGCCATGCATGTCGCGGGCATTGCGCGCCACTTCAAGCGCCTTGCCGCAGTTGTTGCGCTTGACGATGGAGACCATCTCGGGCGCGGCATTCGCCTGATCCATCAGGCGGCCCACCTGCAGCGATCCCTGCAGGCCGAGGGAGATTTCGGTCATCATGTCGGCAAGCTTCTTCTGGAAAAGCTGCGTCTGCGCCAGCGGCTTGCCGAACTGCTTGCGGTCGAGGCCGTACTGACGCGCGGCGTGCCAGCAGAACTCCGCCGCGCCCATGGCCCCCCAGGAAATGCCGTAGCGGGCCCGGTTGAGGCAGCCGAACGGGCCTTTCAGCCCCTGAACATGGGGCAGCAGCGCATCCTCGCCCACCTCGACGCCATCCATGACGATCTCGCCGGTGATCGAGGCGCGCAGGGAGAGCTTGTTGCCCACCTTGGGGGCGCTCAGGCCCTTCATCCCCTTTTCCAGCACGAAGCCGCGAATCTTGCCGCCGTGCTCTTCGGATTTGGCCCAGACGACGCAGACGTCGGCGATCGGCGCGTTCGAGATCCACATCTTGGAGCCGGTCAGCTTGTAGCCGTTTTCGGTCTTCACGGCACGGGTCTTCATCCCGGCGGGGTCCGAACCGGCATCCGGTTCCGTCAGGCCGAAACAGCCGATCCACTCGCCCGTGCAGAGCTTGGGCAGGTATTTCTTGCGCTGCGCTTCCGAGCCATAGGCGTAGATCGGGTACATCACCAGACTGGCTTGCACCGACATCATCGAACGATAGCCGGAATCGACCCGCTCGACCTCGCGGGCGACCAGACCGTAAGAGACATAGCCGCTGCCCAGCCCGCCGTATTCCTCGGGGATGGTGATGCCCAGCAGGCCCATCTCGCCCATCTCGCGGAAGATTTCCGGGTCGGTTTCCTCGTTGGCAAAGGCGTCGATGACGCGCGGCTGCAGTTTCTCCTGCGCATAGGCATGCGCGGAATCTCGGATCATGCGTTCGTCTTCGGTCAACTGGCTGTCCAGCCGGAAGGGGTCGGACCAGTCGAAAGTACCCAGGTCGGGTGCATCCTTGGCGCGCAGGATCGGGGCTTCGGCATTCATGGCAATTCCTCCATAGGGGTTGCGGTTGCGCCCAGTATTGCAAAATCCGCCTCCGATGACTATCGCTCCTTTGTCCTGCATGCATGAGAAAAAGTCATAGATGATCGCGCCGCGTCGTTTCCTGCCCTCGATTTCCGCCCTGCTCGCCTTCGAGGCCGTGGCGCGGCTGGGGTCGGCCACGCGCGCGGCCGAAGAGCTGTCGCTGACGCAATCGGCGGTCAGCCGCCAGCTCAAGACGCTGGAAGACCAGCTTGGCGTCGACCTGCTGGCACGCAACGGCAGGCAGCTGGACCTGACGGAAGCGGGCCGCGCCTATGTCGGTCATGTGCGCGACGTGCTGAACAGGCTGGCGCAGGCCAGCGTATCGGCCCGCACCAACCCGCAGGGCGGCGCACTGAATCTGGCGATCCTGCCCGCGTTCGGCATGCACTGGCTGGCGCCGCGCCTGCGCGACTTTGCCCGCAGCCACCCGGAAGTGACGGTGAACCTGTCCACCCGGCTGAAACCCTTCGCGATCCAGGACAGCACCTTCGACGCCGCGATCCATTTCGGGCACGAGGACTGGCCCGGCGTCAGCTATCTGCCGCTGATGCCCGAAACCGTCGTGCCGGTCTGCGCCCCGTCGCTGATGGATGCGCCGGTACGCGATGCCGCCGAGATCCTGAAACATCCGCTCCTGCATCTCGAGACACGACCGAGGGGATGGGCGCGCTGGCTTGCCGCGCTCGATGTCGATGCCGACCCGCCGGCGGGCATGGTCTTCGATCAGTTCTCGACCATGGCGCAGGCGGCGATACACGGTCTGGGGGTGGCGCTGCTGCCGACCTTCTTTGCCGATCCCTATCTGCGCGACGGGCAGCTCGCGCTCGCGTCCGACCAGACGACCCAGAGCATCGGCAGCTACTACCTCGTCTGGCCGCGCGAACGCGAAACCGGCGCGGCGCTGGGATCCTTCATTGCCTGGCTCGCCGCACAGGCAGGCGAAGCCGGCGAAAAATAGGGTCACAAAGCGGCGAGCGAACAAAATTTCGCCGCATTTGCCGTTTACCACGACTCATCCGTAACCGGGTGGGGCCGTTACAAGGAGCACTTCGATGCTTGACACATTCTGCAAGGGCGCTGTCGCCGTTGCTGCCGCAACCGCATTCTGGGTCGGCGCCGCCCAGGCCGACAACCAGTCCGTCCTGATCATGGAAGGGTCGTTCTTCCCGTCCACGACCTATGCCAAGCCGGGCGACAACGTGATCTTCACCAACCTGAGCGGCCAGGTACAGTATCTTTCCGGCCCGGAAGACAGCTGGGAATCCGGCCCGATCGGCGTGGATGCGACCTATCGTCTGAACCTGACCCATTCGACCCCGCTGACCTTCTCCAACGGTCAGGACGGCGAAGGGCTTGTGGAAGGCGAGATTTCCTACGATCCGGCCCCGCTGAACGACTGATCCACCAAGACAGACCGCCGAAGGCTCCGTGCGCCGCACGGGGCCTTTCGGCGTGCGGTCAGACCGGTTCGACCAGCGCGGACCCCGATGCGCGGTTCGAGTTCACGGCACGATCGACGCGATGCCACGTCAGCGCGTCATCCGGGGCGGACTTCATCAGCACGGCCGCGCCCTTGCCCGCCTCGCCCAGCCAGAGCGGCCAGTCCTCGGGCTCCAGCACCACGGGCATGCGGTGGTGGATTTGCTGCATCGGCCCGTTCGCGCCGCAGGTCACCACCGCGCAGGTCCGCATCCCCTCCTCCGCATCCGGTCGCCAGTCCTGCCAGACAGCCGCCAGCGCCAGCGGTCCGTTGTCGCGACGGGTGATGTACCACGGATCGCGCCCGCCGTCGGTGTCCTTTGTCCATTCGTAAAAGCCCGAGGCCACGATGATGCCGCGCCGCGCACGCGCCGCCTCGCGGAAGGCGGGCTTTTCCGCGATGGTCTCGGCCCGCGCGTTGATCAGCAACGGACCGTCGCCCGGCTTCTTGTACCAGTGCGGAATGAAGCCCCAGCGCATGGCCCCCAGCCGGCGCTGGCCAGCGTCGTCGCCCGCCGTCACGACGTGCACGTCGTTGGTCGGGCAGACATTGTAGTTCGGAACGGCCGGCAAGGCGTTCGCGGGCGCCGCGGCAAAGATCTGCGCCATCGCATCATGCGGAAGCGTCACGGCCATTCGTCCACACATTCATCCATCCTCCAGCGTCATGTCTGCGCCGCAGGCTACAGCGTCACGGCGGGGCCTGCAAAGACATCCACCCAACCCGGAATCGCCCCGTGCGGGCTGTAATCCCGGACCGGTCTCTGGCAATCTTCGGTCATCCGGCAAGAGAAAGGACCGCCATGCTCAGACAATTCCTGCCTGTCAGCGCCCTGCTGCTCGGGTCCGCCTTCCTGCTGTTCGCCGGGGGAATCAATGGCCTGATCCTGCCCGTGCGCGGCAATATCGAGGGCTTTTCGGCCATCTCTCTCGGGCTTCTGGGGACCGGCTGGGCGCTTGGCTATGTGTCGGGCTGCCTGATGACGCCGGCCCTGGTGGCAAGGGTCGGCCATGTCCGCGCGTTCGGCGCGCTTGCAGCCATCGCCGCCATATCGATGCTGGCCAGCGCCATACAGATCACCCCCTGGGCGTGGATCGTGCTGCGCGGGGTCTGCGGCTTCTGTTTCGCGGGCGCGGCCATGATCGTGGAAAGCTGGTTGAGCGAGCAATCCACCCCCGAAACGCGCGGGCGCATCTTCGGTGTCTACACCATGGTCAACCTCGCGGCGAGCACCGCGGGATCGCTGATGCTGACGATCGGAGACCCCTCGGGCTTCCTGTTCTTTGCGCTGGCCGCGATCTTCTACTGCATGGCGCTGGTGCCGACCGCGCTCAGTTCCTCCTCCACCCCTGCCCCGCTGGTCACGGTCAAGCTCAACCTCAGGGCGCTGTGGCGCAATTCCCCCGTGGCCGTCTTTGCGGTTTTCTGGGTCGGCGTGTCCAACGCCGCCTTCGGAACGCTGGCGGCCGTCTATGCGCAGAACGTCGGGCTGGTGCTGGCGGCGGTGTCGCTGTTCATCTCCATCCCCATCCTCGCCGGAGCGGTGATCCAGATGCCGGTGGGCCTGCTGTCGGACCGGATGGACCGCCGCAAGGTACTCGTGGGCGTCGCGGCGCTGGCACTGGTGGCGGATCTCGCGTTCATCCTGCTGGCCCCCGATGGCCGCGCGCTGAACCTGACCCTCGCCGCGCTTCTGGGCGGATCGATCTACGCGATGTACCCGGTCATCGTCGCCCATGCGAACGACCACGCCGAACCCGGCACCGCGATCCAGATCTCGGGCGGGCTGCTGCTGACCTTCGGGATCGGGTCTATCATCGGGCCCACGGTCGCGGGCCTCGCCATGGCGGAGATCGGCGTGCGGGCGCTGTTCCTCACCACGGCAGTCTCGCACGGAGTCGTGATCCTTTATACGCTGTGGCGGATATCCAAGCGCGAGGCGGTGGCCGATGCGGACAAGTCCAGCTTCCAGCCGATCAACGCGGGCCGGACATCCGCCCTGCAAACGGTCGAGGTCTCGCAGCAGGCCCCGGAAACCACCAGCTGAGGATCCGGGGGCAAAAGGTCCGGTGCAAAAAGTAAAAGGCGCGGCCGGGACCGGCCGCGCCTCTGAACTGGCCTCAGTGCCACCTTACTTTGCGGTGATGCGACCGTCGGTGTAGGGCGTGTAGGGCCCGTTCTCGGCAAGATATTCCGCCGTGACGTCCGCAAGGTCGGGTCCGAAGTCGTAGGGGTTCATCGCCGTCTTGAACATCTCGTAGCCATCGCCGCCGTTGCGCACGTAGTTGTTTGAGACCACGCCATAGGTCTTGGCCGGGTCGAGCGGTTCCCCGCCCACGGTCACGTCGCTGATCCGGCTGCCCGGCTCGGCGCTGGCGTCGAAGGCGAAGGTCATGCCCGCCACCTGCGGGAAGCGGCCCGCGCCTTCCTCGATCTGGCTGACGCCGTTCTCGAGCGCCGCCTTCAACGTCTCGCCGGTGACCTGGAAGGTGGACAGGGTATTCTGGAACGGCAGCACCGTCAGAACCTCGCCCATCGTGACTTCGCCGGCATCGATGGAGGCCCGCAGACCGCCCGAGTTCGATATCGCCACGTCGATGCCTTGGTCACGCACCCGCGCCAGCATTGCGTCCGAGACGAGATTGCCCATCGAACATTCCTGCTTGCGGCACACATCGCGGTTGCCCTCGATGGCGTCGGTGGCCTCGGCCACAACCTTGTTCCGGATCTCCTCCAGCGGCGCGGCCGCTTCGGAGATGCGAGCGACGGTGCCCTCGTCCTCGGTCACGGCAGCGTCCATGATCAGCGGCTCGCCGGTCGCTTCGGTCACCTTGCCCTCGTCGTCGAAGGTCACGTTGAGCTCGCCCAGGAACTTGCCGTAGGCATAGGCCTGCACGATGGCGACATCCCCCACCATTGTCGGATAGGGGCCTTCGGCACGATCGTTGGTGTTGCTGAGCAGCGTGTTCGTGTGGCCGCCGACGATCACGTCGACGCCCGTGGTCTCGGCCGCGACGCGCTGGTCCACCGCGTAGCCCGAATGCGACAGCACGATGATCTTGTTCACGCCTTCGGCGGTCAGCTTGTCCACTTCGCCCTGAACGGCGGCGACGGGATCGGAAAAGGTGACGTTCTCACCGGGGCTGGCCAGTTCGTCGGTATCCTGCGGGGTCAGGCCGATCAGGCCCAGTTTCTCGCCGCCGCGCTCGATCACCACCGACTTCGGCAGGCTGTCCGCCAGCAGCTGCTCCGCCGACACGTCGGCATTGGACATCAGGATCGGAAAGTCGATGGTGTCGATGAAGCCTTTCAGCACCTCGGGGCCATCGTCGAATTCGTGGTTGCCCACGGTCATCGCGTCATAGCCCATCTTGTTCATCATCTCGGCGGCCAGTGCGCCCTTGTAGTACGAATAGAACAGCGTGCCCTGGAACTGGTCGCCGCCATCGACGAGGATCGAATTGTTCGACCGCGCCCGCGCCTCGGTGATCGCCGTCATCAGGCGCGCGGAGCCACCGAAACACTCGCCCGCGGTGTTGTCCTCGGCCGCGCAGGGTCCGTCGTACTTGCTGATCGGCTCGAACCGCGCGTGGAAGTCGTTGGTATGCAGGATGGTCAGCTGGTAATCGGCGGCGGCCGCGCCGGCCGTGAGGGCCAGCGCCGCGGCGCCCGTCAAGAATCGTGTCATGGTCTTTCCCCGTTGGAATGCATGTCCGCATGGTGGCCTGCGACCTGCCCCCTGTCAAAGGCTTGTATCCCGCCTGCCGCCGGGTCAGCCCGTCCCGTCTGCGGATGTGCCGCGTCATGCAGCCGGTGCACGGGCCGAAACCGCGTGATGGAGTATTTCTGGCATAAAGAAGCGGGGCGCCTGCCCCCGATCATGACCCTGCGCCCGGGGCGGCGCAGGTGCTTGACCGCTGGCGTCTCCCGGGGCATCACTGCGCCATGTTGATATACAAGATTTTTCTCGCCGACGAATGGGCGGCCCTGCGCCGCGACGGCAGCACAGAGGGCGCACCGATCGACGTCGCGGACGGTTACGTGCACTTCTCTACCGCCGGGCAGGCCCCGGAAACGGCGGAGAAATACTTTGCCGGGATCGAGGGGCTGATGCTGGTGGCCGTCGACGCCGATGCGGCGGGCGCCGACCTGAAATGGGAACCGTCCCGCGGCGGCGCGCTGTTTCCGCATCTCTACCGCCGGCTGACCATGGACGACGTGGTCTGGGCCCAGCCGCTGCCGATCGCCGGCGGCGCGCACCAGTTTCCCGCGGGCCTGGAGGAGGCCAGCCGATGACAGGATACATCGACCCCGACCGCGCGCAGTTCGACGCGTTCAAGGCGCTGGACCGCGACGCGCCTCTCAACATGCTGAACCTGGTCGCCTTCAGGGACAAGGCCGACTATCCGGGCGACCACGACCTCGCGCGCGACGGGCTCAGCGGGGCGGAGGCCTATGCGCTCTATGGCAAGCATTCGGCCCCCGTTCTGGCCCGCGTCGGCGGCAGCATCCTGTGGAGCGGGCGTTTCGACGTGACCCTGATCGGCCCGCAGGACGAGACCTGGGACGCGGTCTTCATTGCCGCCTACCCCAGCGCGCATGCCTTTCTCGCCATGGTGTCGGACCCCGAGTACCAGCGTGCGGTGATCCACCGGCAGGCGGCGGTGCGCACCTCGCGGCTGATCCGCACGACGCCGCGCGCGGTGACCCAAGGCGGCTTCGGATGAGACCGGCGGTGGAGCGGCTGGGCCTCGCGGCCCTGCACCGACTTGATCCGGAAAGAGCACATCGCATGGCGCTCAGGGCGCTGCGCAGCGGGCTTGCGGCGCAACCCGGCCCGGTGACCTCGGACCGGCTGCGGACCCGCGTTGCGGGCATCGACCTGCCCAACCCCGTCGGGCTGGCAGCAGGCTTCGACAAGAACGCGCGCGCGGTCGGCCCCCTGTCGAGGGCCGGTTTCGGTTTTCTCGAAGTGGGGGCGGCGACGCCTCTCGCCCAGCCGGGAAACCCCCGCCCCCGCCTGTTCCGCCTGACAGAAGACGGGGCCGCGATCAACCGTTTCGGGTTCAACAACGACGGCGCGCGGCTCATTTGCGATCGGCTGGCGCGGCGCCGCAGCAGCGTTCCCGTCGGGCTGAACCTTGGCGCGAACAAGGCCAGCATCGACCGCTCGGCCGATTTCACCGGCGTCATGGTCGCGGCACGGGACCACGTCGATTTCGCGACGGTCAACGTGTCCTCGCCCAATACCGAAAAGCTGCGCGACCTGCAGGGCAAGGCGGCGCTGGCTGGGCTCTTGGCGGGGGTGATGAGCGTCCGCGGCACCACCCCGGTCTTCCTGAAGATCGCGCCCGACCTGTCGGACGCCGAGATCTCGGACGTGGCGGAGGTCGCCGAAACCGCCGGTGTCGACGCGATCATCGCCACCAACACCACGCTGGACCGCGAGGGGTTGCGCTCGTCGCACGCGCACCAGGCGGGCGGTCTGTCGGGCCAGCCGCTCTTTGACAAGTCGACCCGCGTGCTGGCCCGTCTGTCCACGCTGACCGACATTCCCCTGATCGGGGTCGGCGGTGTCGGATCGGCGGAACAGGCCTATGCCAAGATCTGTGCGGGGGCCTCCGCCGTCCAGCTCTACACGGCGCTGGTGTTTCACGGGCTCGGCCTTGCGGCGGAGATCGCCCGCGGCCTTGATGTCCTGCTGGAACGCGACGGGTTCGACCAGGTTTCGGATGCGGTCGCGAGCCGGCGAAAGGAATGGCTGTGATCACCATCTGGCACAACCCGCGCTGTTCGAAATCGCGGCAGGCCCTGTCGTTGCTGCAGGAAACCGGCGCGGAGGTCGCGGTGCGCCGCTACCTCGAGGATCCGCCCGCCCCCGTCGAGATCGAGGCGGCGCGCGATGCGCTCGGGCTCGGGAGCCTGCACGGGATGCTGCGGAGCGGAGAGAAGATCCTGCGCGAGCTGGGGCTGGATTCCGACGCCTCGGAAACGGCGCTGCTGGCGGCGATGGCGGCCCATCCGATCCTGATCGAACGTCCGATCGTCTTTGCCGGGGCGCGCGCCGTGATCGGCCGCCCCCCCGAGAAAGTCCGCGCGATCCTCTGAACCGGCGCGCCCGAGAGGCGGGACGGGCTAGCCCGCCGCCCGCTCCAGCGCCGGGTAGCGCAGACCGAGCGTCACGGCGCGGGCGATGAAGGCGATCAGAAGCGCCAGCCACAGGCCGTGATTGCCCAGCGTCGGCAGCATCAGCGCCACAGCCACCACGTAGAACGCAAAGCTGACCGCCATCATGTTGCGCATGTCGCGCGAGCGGGTGGCGCCGATGAAGATTCCGTCCAGCATGAAGGCGGCGCAGGCGATCACCGGCAGGACCACCAGGTATGGCATGTAGAGACGGGCCGCCTGCTGCACCTCGGGAGCCTTGACCATCAGGTCGACGATCTGCGGCCCGGCGAGCGCGATCACGGCCGAGGCCAGCACGGAGGTGGCGTAGGCCCAGCCGGTGCTGACCAGCGCCCCCCGGCGCAGCACGTCGCGCCGCCCCGCCCCCATCGCGCGACCCACCAGCGCTTCGGCGGAAAAGGCGAAGCCATCGAGCCCGTAGGAGGTGATCATCAGGAAATGCAGCAGCACCTGATTGGCCGCGAGCGTGACGTCGCCCATGCCCGCCCCGAAGAACATGAAGGAAACGAACATCGCCTCGAGCAGCAGGGACCGGATCAGGATATCCGAATTGAGCCGCGCCATCCGGATCCACCGCACCCGGTCGAAGACACGGGACCAGTTCCGCCATGCGGTCCCAAAAAAGGCGGCGCGGCAGAACCAGAGGCCGAGGGCCGCGCCGGTCCATTCGGCGATGAAGGTCGCCACGGCGACCCCCTGCACGCCCCAGTCGAGGCCCAGCACGAACCACAGGTCGAGCACGATGTTGATGCCGTTCATCGCGACCTGGATCGCCAGCACGGCACGGGTGCGCTCTTGCGCGATCAGCCAGCCGGTGATGGCATAGAGCGCGATGGCCGCCGGCGCCGACCAGACGCGGATCGCCATGTAGGATTGTGCGAGACCTTCCACCTCGGCGCTGCCCGGCGACACCCGGAAGGCGGCAAGGAACAGGGGCAGTTGCAACAGGATGATAAGCACGCCGGCCCCGAAACCGATCACCAGCCCGCGGGTCAGCAGCGCGGCGACCTCGGCCTCGTCCCCCTGCCCCGAGGCTTGCGCGGTCAGCCCGGTAGTGCCCATGCGCAGGAAGCCGAAAATCCAGTATATCGCCGAGAGGATGATGGCGCCCAGCCCGACGGCGCCCACGGGCGCGGCAAGGCCGATCTGCCCGACAACCCCGGTGTCCACCGCGCCCAGTATCGGCACGGTGGCGTTGGAAATGACGATGGGCAGCGCGATGTTGAGCACGCGGCGGTGGGTGATGACGTCGCGCGGCGCCAGCGCGCCGGTACTGATCGCGCGCACCTCGCTTTCGCGGAGCGGCTCGGTCATGTCACGCCTTGCGCTGCGGCATCAGGAAATGGCCCGTGGCCTGCGCGAACATGCGCTCGCGGTTGTCCTGCCAACCCTCCACGTGAACACTGGCATAGCGCCTGCCCGACCGATTGATCCGGGCGCGGGCATAGGCGTCGCGCGGCAATCCGGAACGCAGGTAGTCGACGGTAAAGTCGATGGTCTTGGGCAACCGGGGCAGATCGACGTTGCCGACGTCGCTGACATCCAGCACGCCGTTTTCCATGTCCTCCCAGATGTAGCTCCAGCTCAGCGTGATGATCGCCGTCACCTCGAGAAAGGCCGACGTGGCACCGCCATGCAACGCGGGCAGAAGCGGATTGCCGATCAGGTCTTCCTTGAAAGGCAGGATGCCGGTCAGTTCATCCCCGCGCCGCTCGAAACCGATGCCCATGAACTGGATATAGGGGACACCATCGACCAGCGCGCGCAGCACCGAATCGCGGCGCTGCTTGACGACCTGCACGGGTTCCGGTCCTCGACGTTTGCTCATTTGCCGCCCTCCACGGTGAAGGTGCCTGTCACGGTCGCCACCGGCGTTTCGGTGTTGTCGTCCGTCGCGGTCGCCCGCACGAAGGCGACGGAGCGGGTCACGTGATAGCAGGTCGCCTCGGTGGTGATGGTCTGACCCGGCGTGGCGGCGCGCAGATATTCGATCCGCAGGTCGATGGTGGCCGTCCCCGCCGGGTTGCTGGGGTGGCTCATGACGGCCGCCCCGCAGGCCGTGTCCATCAGCGCGGACACCGCGCCGCCATGGACCACACCGGTGTTCGGGTCACCGATCAGCTTGTCTGCGTAAGGCATGGAAATGACGGCCGTGCCGTCGCGCAGGGCCTTCAATTCCATCCCCAGTGCCCGCGCGTGCGGCAACGCACGGATGAACTGGTTCGCGCGTGAAGTCGTGTCGGTCATCTGGCTCCCTTTCGGGCACCGTTATCAGCGCCTCGCGGCCAAAGAACAAGACCGGCTGTTGCGCTTGGACATTCGGCACCATAGCTTGCGCGCGGGGAGACCGAAGATGACCGAAGACAGACTGACCTTCAAACAGATGTGCGAGCGTTTCGACGTCACCCCGCGGACCCTGCGGTACTACGAATACATCGAACTGCTGCATCCCGAACGCGAAGGCCGGTCCCGGTTCTACAGCCCGCGGGAATGCGCCCGGATGAAGCTGATCCTGCGCGGCCGCAAGTTCGGCTTCTCGCTGGAAGGCATCCGTCAGTGGCTTCTGATCTATGAAAAGGAAGGCACGGAGGCGCAGATGCGGGCGTGGGTTACCGCCTCCGAACGCCAGCTTGGGGAACTGGCCGAGCAGCGCGCTCAGCTGGACGAGGCGATGGCGGAACTCCAGCGGCTGCATGACGAAACGGTCGAGGAACTCGAAAAGCGGGGCGCCTGAGTCAGAGGGCCTGTGCCCGCGCGGCGATGACGTAAGGTCGATCCGGCCTCAGCCCCGTGCCGCGCCATCTCGCTTGCCGTGGTGGTGGGCCATGCTGCTGGCGATCCTGTCCAGATCGGCGGCAATCACGATCAGCTCGGACACCAGCCTGCTGGACTGCGAGGTAGCCATTTCGTAAGCGGCGTCTTCCACGAGTTTGGCGGCCTCAAGCAAATTCTGACGAGGATCGCCGTGCAAAAGTGAATTCGCTGAGTCATCCATATGGCAACCTTTCGAATTTTGCTGCACCTGCAGCATCCGGGGAGTAGACAGGCCGCTTAGCCCTGTTTCCGTGAGCGGTCATGTCGCGCAGATGCGTTACACGACATCCAGATTGCTGATCTGTATCAGACCCGACCCCAGTCCCTTGATTGCCGCAGTCGTACGATCATTGACATCCAATTTGTCAAATAGCCTGCGTCCCATGGTGTCAACCGTATGGCGCGAGATCCCGAGAATCTCGGCGATGACGCCGTTGCTCTTGCCCCGGGCCATCCAACGCAGGATCTCGAGCTCGCGCGGCGACAGGTCGACCCGAAGCCGCGGCGGCTCGATCAGCTCGCAAAACCGCAGATGCGCGACCTGCGCGGCGCATTGAAGCTCGAAGATCTGTTTTGAATTCGGGGCCGGGGCCGACTTGGCGAAACCGACCCCGAAGTACGCGTTCCGACCCTTTGGCCCGAACACGGGCAACGCCAATCCCTCGCCGATGTCCGACTTCTTGCGGCGCTCCATGAAGGCCGCTTCCTGCTCGGTCAGGTCGCCGAGCGCCTCGATCTCGGACCACAGGAAGGGACGCGACAGTCTTTTCGACAATTCGGGAATTGGGTCGATCACCCTGAGGTTCGACTCGATGTATTCACACACCCACGCCTCGGGGAAACCGTCCTCGACGAACCCCATGCGCCCGCCCGGCAGATCGGCCGTGTCGCCGAGGTGGTAACTGACCATCTCTATGTCACGGCTGTGAAAAAAGGCGAGCACGGCCTGCCACAGACGCTCCGGATCGGGTGCGTCCGCACACTGCCCTACAAGACCTTTTATCGTTTCAGGAGACATAAACCACCAGGTCCGCTGCCCAATACTACAGGAAAACGAGCAATATGTGGAATGCAAACTGAGTGAAAGGTCCGATCCCGGCGCGGCGCGGCGCGGACGAATTTCGGAACCACCGCAGAGGTTTGGGCGGAAGTCCATCCAAAGTGACGTGACGTCTATGTTACGTAAACGTCAACGGATGTTGTAAGAGCCGTCTCGTATTCCCAGATCGACGTCGAACCAGACGCAATTCTGATGAGAGCAGATGTGATGACAACCGATACGATGACCATTCGCCAGATGTGCGACGCCTTCGAGGTGACACCCCGCACCCTGCGTTTCTACGAGGCAAAGGAACTGCTGTTCCCGATCCGGCAGGGGCAGAAGCGCCTGTTCACCAAGCGTGACCGCGCGCGGCTGAAACTGATCCTGCGCGGCAAGCGCTTCGGCTTTTCGCTGGAGGAAATCCGGCAGCTGCTGGACCTCTACCACATGGGCGACCAGCAGCAGACGCAGATCGCGCGCACCTATGACATCGCGCGCGCGCGCCTCGCCGACATGGAAGCGCAACGCGACGAACTCAACGAGGCGATCGACGACCTCAAGGATCAGCTGAAGTGGGGCGAGAAGATGATCGGCTCCATGAACCAGTCCCGCAAGGCCGCCGAATAAGCGCCCCACCCCATCAAGACACGTCAAAGGGAGATTCCCATGCCCAGCTACACCCCCCCAGTGAAGGACCTTCAATTCGTCTTGCATGACGTGCTGAAGGTCACCGACAGCGCCACGCCCGGCTACGATGAGCTGGAGGCCGAATTCACCTCGGCCATCCTCGAAGAGGCCGGCAAGCTGACCTCCGGCGTTCTGGCGCCGCTGAACGCGGTAGGCGACAAGGAAGGCTGCCGGCTGGAGAATGGCGTCGTCTACACGCCCAAGGGGTTCAAGGAAGCGTTTGAGCAGGTCAAGGAAGGCGGCTGGCCGGGTCTGGACATGCCGGAACAATACGGCGGGCAGAACATGCCCTACGTGATGGGCACCGCGGTGGGCGAGATGTTCTCGGCCGCGAACCAGGCCTTCACCATGTACCAGGGCCTGACCCATGGTGCAGCGTCGGCGATCCTGGCGCATGGCACCGACCAGCAGAAGGATACGTTCCTGCCGAAAATGGTCTCCTGCGAGTGGACCGGCACCATGAACCTCACCGAACCGCATTGCGGGACCGACCTCGGCCTCATGCGCACCAAGGCCGCGCCGCAGGATGATGGCAGCTACAAGATCACCGGGCAGAAGATCTTCATCTCCTCGGGTGAACACGACATGGCCGACAACATCATCCACCTTGTGCTGGCCAAGATCGAGGGCGGCCCCGAGGGGATCAAGGGCGTGTCCCTGTTCATCGTGCCGAAGTTCCTCGTCAAGGAGGACGGGTCGCTGGGCGAACGCAACGGCGTGGCCGTCGGCTCCATCGAGGAAAAGATGGGGATCCACGGCAACTCCACCTGCGTGATGAACTACGACGGTGCGACCGGCTACCTGCTGGGCGAGGAGCACAAGGGCATGCGCGCCATGTTCACCATGATGAACGAAGCCCGCCTCGGCGTGGGGATGCAGGGCCTCGCGCAAGCCGAAGTGGCCTATCAGAACGCGCTGGAATACGCCAAGGACCGGCTGCAGGGACGCGCGGTGACCGGGGCGGAATACCCCGACAAACCCGCCGATCCGCTGATCGTCCACCCCGATATCCGCCGCAGCCTGATGGATCAGAAAAGCTTTGTCGAAGGGGCGCGCGCCTTCATCCTCTGGGGTGCCTCGATGATCGACGCGGCGCACCGTTCGGAAGACAAGGCGGCGGACGGCCTCGTGTCGCTGCTGACCCCGGTCATCAAGGGCTTCCTGACCGACCAGGGCTACGACATGACCGTGAAGGCCCAGCAGGTCTATGGCGGGCACGGCTACATCGAGGAATGGGGCATGTCCCAGTTCACCCGCGACGCCCGCATCGCCATGATCTACGAAGGCGCGAACGGCGTTCAGGCACTCGACCTCGTCGGCCGCAAGCTGGCGCAGGACGGCGGCAAGCACGTCATGGCGTTCTTCGACATGGTCAAGGACTTCATCAAGCAGAACGCGGGACAGGACGCCGATTTCGACAAGCAGTTCCTCGACCCGCTGAAGGCGGCCAGCAAGGATCTGCAGCAGGCGGGGATGTACTTCATGCAGAATGGCATGAAGAACCCCAACCATGCGCTGGCCGGCTCGAACGACTTCATGCACATGTTCGGCCATGTCTGCCTCGGGCTGATGTGGGCCCGGATGGGCCTCGCGGCGACGCAGGCGCTGAAGGACGGCACCGGCGACGCGGCGTTCTACGAAACAAAGCTGGCCACCGGCCGCTACTATATGGCACGTCAGTTGCCAGCGACCGCGCTGCACCTGACCCGCATCCAGTCCGGGGCGGATACGGTTATGGCGCTGGACGCAGCCAACTTCTAAGATCGTCGGGCGGGGCCGGTCCCCGCCCGATCCACAGTCCGGAGAGACAATGCCAAAACGCTTTCGCCTCACCCGCCGCTTTCCCGTCGCCATGACCGAGGACGGCTACCGCCGCCTCAAGAAGTTCAGTGCAGATGCCGGGTTGGACGAGGGCGAGGCGCTCTCCTTCCTGTTCGAGAACTTCAACTCGGTCATGAACGAAGAGAACCTGATCGCGCGGCTGCGCCTCTTCAACGCGGATCTGGACGACCGCAAGCGCTGAACGGACAAGACCCCGGGGAGGGAACATGAACGACATGAGCACGGCACCATCGGGCTGGATGACCGACGAACACCGGATGATCGCAGAAATGGCCGCGTCCTTCATCCGGACGGAGTGGTCTCCGAAGTTCGAGAAATGGCGCAAACAGGGCGAAATGGACCGGGAAACCTGGCAGCAGGCCGGTGAACTGGGGCTTCTGTGCCCCTCCATCCCCGAGGAATACGGCGGCGCCGGCGGCGACTTCGGCCACGAGGCGGCGATCCTGATCGAAGGCGCACGCGCCAACCTGGCAAGCTGGGGCAACGGCATCCATTCCGGGATCGTGGCCCACTACATCCTCGCCTACGGCACCGAGGAGCAGAAGAAACGCTGGCTGCCCCGGATGGTCTCGGGCGAGATGGTCGGCGCGCTGGCGATGACCGAACCCTCCGCCGGGTCCGACGTGCAGCGGATCAGGACCAAGGCCATCCGCGACGGCAACGCCTACCGGCTGTCCGGGCAGAAGACCTTCATCACCAATGGCCAGCACGCCGACCTCATCATCGTGGCGGCCAAGACCGACCCCACGGAAGGCTCCAAAGGGGTGTCGCTCGTCGTGCTCGAAACCGACGGTGCCGAGGGCTTCACCCGTGGCCGCAACCTCGAGAAGATCGGGAAACACGCGTCCGACACGTCCGAGCTGTTCTTCGACAACGTCGAGATCCCGCCGGAGAACATTCTCGGCCAGGAGGAAGGCAAGGGGTTCTACCAGATGATGCAGCAGCTTCCCCAGGAACGGCTGATCATCGGGTGCGAAGCGGTCGGTTCGATGGAGGGCGCGGTGGCGCTGACCGTCGACTATTGCAAGGAGCGGCAGGCGTTCGGCGGCAACCTGCTGCAATTCCAGAACACACGGTTCAAGCTGGCCGAATGCAAGACCAAGACAGCGGTGGCGCGCGCCTTTCTCGACACCTGCATCGCGGAACATCTGCGCGGCGACCTGACGGTCGAGCGGGCCGCGATGGCCAAATACTGGCTGACCGACACACAGGGCGAAGTGCTGGACGACTGCCTGCAACTGCACGGCGGCTACGGCTTCATGCAGGAATACGCCATCGCCGAGATGTGGACGGACGCCCGTGTTCAGCGGATCTACGGCGGCACCAACGAGATCATGAAGGAACTGATCGCGCGCGGCTTCTGACGCCGGGCAATCATTCATTGTTCCGTAAATATACCACGGGGGTCCGGGGGTGTGAAACCCCCGGTCCGCCCCCAGACACAGGAGAGAACGCAGATGACCATCAAACTCCACTGCTTCGGCGAATCCGGCCACAGCTACAAGGCGGCGCTGGCGCTGGAACTGTCCGGCCTGGACTGGGAGCCGGTCAAGATAGACTTCTTTGGCGGACAGGGCCGCACGCCGGAGTTCCGCAACGAGCTCAACATCATGGGCGAGGCGCCGGTGATGATCGACGGAGATGTCCGCCTCACCCAGTCGGGCGTGATCCAGGACTACGTGTCGGAGAAATCCGGCAAGTTCGGCGGTCGCGACGCGGCCGAGCGGCGCGAGATCCTGCGCTGGATCCTGTGGGACAACCACAAGCTCAGCTCGATGGCCGGGATGACGCGGTTCCTGATGAACTTCCTGCCCGAGGACAAGCGCCCGCAGGAGGTCATCGACTTCAACCTCGGGCGGCTCAAGTCAACCTACGCGGTGCTCGACAGCCACCTCGAGGGCCGCGACTGGATCGTCGGTGACGGGCTGACCAACGCCGACCTGACCTGCTGCGGCTATCTCTACTATCCCGAACCCTTCGGCTTTGACCGCAGCGAATGGAAGAACATCGACGCGTGGCTCTCGCGTCTTTCCGAACAATCGGGGTGGAAAGCACCCTATGACCTGATGCCCGGCAGCCCGGCTGACCGGGCCTGAAGAAAGGAAGTGACCACAATGACAGACGCATATATCTACGACGCCCTGCGCACGCCCCGCGGCAAGGGCCGCAAGGACGGCGCCCTGCACGAGGTGACAGCGCTGCGGCTTTCCGCGCAGACCCTGAACGCGGTCAAGGAACGCAACAACCTCGAAGGTCATGCCGTCGAGGACGTGATCTGGGGCAACGTGACCCAGGTGATGGAACAGGGTGGCTGCCTTGCGCGCTCCGCCGTGCTGGCCTCCGACCTTGACGAACGGATCCCCGGCCTTGCCATCAACCGCTTCTGCGCGAGCGGCATGGAGGCGGTGAACCTCGCCGCCAATCAGGTGCGCGGCGGCGCGGGCGAAGCCTACATCGCCGGCGGGGTCGAGATGATGGGCCGCGTGGCCATGGGCAGCGACGGCGCGGCCATCGCCGTCGATCCGTCCATCGCGATGGAAAAGTACTTCGTTCCGCAGGGCATCTCGGCGGACATCATCGCCACCGAATACGGTTTTACCCGTGACGATGCCGACCAGCTTGCCATGGCAAGCCAGCAGCGCGCGGCGGCGGCCTGGAAGGACGGTCGTTTCGATAAGTCCGTCATCACCGTCCGCGACCAGAACGGCCTCACCATCCTGGACCGTGACGAATACATGCGCCCCGAAACCGACATGCAGAGCCTCGGCAGCCTGAACCCCGCGTTCCAGGCCATGGGCGAGGTCATGCCGGGTTTCGACAAGATCGCGATGATGAAGTACCCGCACCTGGAAAAGATCAACCATATCCACCACGCGGGCAATTCCAGCGGGATCGTGGACGGCGCAGCGGCCGTTCTGATCGGCACCAAGGAGTTCGGAGAGAAGCACGGCCTCAAGCCGCGTGCCCGCATCCGCGCCACCGCCAAGATCGGCACCGATCCCACCATCATGCTGACCGGGCCCGTGCCGGTGACGGAGAAGATCCTCAGGGACAACGGCATGTCCATCAAGGACATCGACCTCTTCGAGGTGAACGAGGCCTTCGCTTCGGTCGTCCTGCGCTTCATGCAGGCCTTCGACGTGGACCACGACCGGGTCAACGTGAACGGCGGCGCGATCGCCATGGGTCACCCTCTGGGCGCGACCGGCGCGATGATCATCGGCACCCTGCTGGACGAGCTGGAGCGTTCCGACAAGGAAGTCGGTCTGGCGACGCTCTGCATCGCGTCGGGCATGGGCGCGGGTACCATCATCGAGCGCGTGTGATGCTGAACCTGCAGGCGTTCATGGACAAGGTCATCGGCATCATCCGCGAGGATGACGCCGACGGCTACCTGTCCATGATCGAACTGCCCTACCAGGTCATCACCGCGCGGGAGACCCGCACCTTCGTGCGCCGGCAGGACATGCGCGAACATTTCCACCTGTTCCGCATCGGCCTGCACCAACTCGGCTTCCACGATCTCAGCCACCGGGTCACCGCCACCACGATGCTGGGGGCCGATCTGGCTACCGGCATCTACGAGACCCAGCTGTACCGGAACGACCAGCTTTTCATCGCGCCCTACCGCTCCTGCATCACGCTGCGGCGATCTGGGCGGGTCTGGCGCGCGGTCAGCACCGCACACACCATTGGACATGCCGACTGGATGGACCGGATGGACGCCATCACAGGCATGCAGAAAACAGACTAGAGGACATATCGAATGACCGATTTCACCATGAAGACCGATGCCGACGGCGTTGCCATCATCACCTGGGACGTGCCCGGCAAATCCATGAACGTGATGTCCATCGACGGACTGGCCGAGCTGGATGCCCTGATCGACGACGCCCTCGCCGACGAGACCGTCAAGGGCATCGTCATCACGTCGGGCAAGGACGGTTCCTTTGCCGGTGGCATGGACCTGAACCTGCTGGCCAAGATGAAGCAGGACGCGGGAGACGACCCTGCGAAGGGCCTGTTCGAGGGCACGATGAAGATGCACGCCCTGCTGCGCAAGATCGAGCGTGCGGGCATGGACCCCAAGAAGCTGACCGGCGGCAAACCCATCGCCGCCGCCCTGCCCGGCACGGCCGCGGGCATCGGGCTTGAGCTGCCGCTGGCCACGCACCGCATCTTTGCCGCCAACAATCCCAAGGCGCGGATCGGCCTGCCGGAAATCATGGTCGGCATCTTCCCCGGCGCGGGCGGCACCACCCGTGTCTCGCGCAAGCTGGGCGCGATGGCCGCCTCCCCCTTCCTGCTGGAAGGCAAGATGGTCGCGCCCGAGGCTGCCGTGAAGGCGGGCCTGATCGACGAGGTCGCGGATGACCCGGTCGCCGCCGCAAAGGACTGGGTGCTGAATGCCAAGGACGCGGACCTGGTCAAACCCTGGGATGCCAAGGGCTACAAGATGCCCGGCGGCGCACCTTACCACCCGGCGGGTTTCATGACCTTCGTGGGCGCCTCCGCCATGGTCAATTCCAACACCAAGGGTGTCTACCCCGCCGCCAAGGCGCTGCTGTCGGCGGTCTATGAAGGGGCGCTGGTCGACTTCGACACCGCGCTCAAGATCGAGGCGCGCTGGTTCACCCACGTCCTGATGAACCCGTCTTCTTCGGCCATGATCCGGTCGCTGTTCCTGAACAAGGAGGCGCTGGAGAAGGGTGCCGTGCGCCCCGAAGGCGTCGCGGACCAGCGGGTGAAGAAGCTGGGCGTGCTGGGCGCGGGCATGATGGGCGCGGGCATCGCGCTGGTGTCGGCACAGGCCGGGATCGAAGTGGTGCTGATCGACCGTGACCAGGCCGCTGCCGACAAGGGCAAGGGCTATGCCGAAGCTTATTTCGACAAGGGCATTGCCAAGAAGAAATCCACCCCGGAAAAGAAAGAAGCCGCCCTCGGGCTGATCACGGCCACCCCTGATCTGGACGCGCTCAAGGGTTGCGACCTGATTATCGAAGCGGTCTTCGAAGACCCCAAGGTGAAGGCCGAGATGACCCAGAAGGTCGAGGCGGTGATCCCGGAGGATTGCATCTTTGCCTCCAACACCTCGACCCTGCCGATCACGAGCCTCGCCGAGGCATCGAGCCGCGCAGACCAGTTCATCGGCATCCACTTCTTCAGCCCCGTGGAGCGCATGGCGCTGGTCGAGATCATCAAGGGCGAGAAGACCGGCGACCGCGCGGTGGCCAAGGCGCTCGATTACGTCCGGCAAATCCGCAAGACACCCATCGTGGTCAACGACGCGCGGTTCTTCTATGCCAACCGCTGCATCATCCCCTACGGCAATGAAGCGAACCGCATGATCACCGAAGGGGTCGCGCCCGTGCTGATCGACAACGCGGCGCAGCTGCTGGGCTTCCCCGTGGGGCCGGTGCAGCTTGGCGACGAGACGTCGATCGATCTGGCAACCAAGATCATGCGCGCGACGAAGGCGGCGATGGGCAACGAATACCCCGCGTCCGAAGCGGACGACCTGATCGTCTGGATGGAAGACCTCGGGCGTCTGGGCCGCAAGGCCAAGGCCGGGTATTTCGACTACGACGAGAAGGGCAAGCGCCTAGGCTACTGGAAAGGCATCCATGACAAGTACCCGGTGGCCGACGAACAACCGGACCTTCAGGAAATCCAGGACCGGCTGATGTTCGTGCAGGTGCTGGAAGCCGTGCGCGCGCTGGAGGAAGGCGTGCTGATGGACATCCGCGAAGGCGACGTGGGCGCGATCCTCGGCTGGGGCTTTGCCCCGTGGTCCGGCGGCCCGTTCTCCTGGCTGGACATGATCGGCACCCCCTATGCGGCGGAACGGTGCGACCAGCTGGAGGCCAAGTTCGGCCCCCGCTTCAAGTGCCCCGACCTGCTGCGCGAGATGGCCGAGAAGAACCAGACCTTCTACGGCCGTTTCGGCCCCGAGGCACAGGCAGCGGCCTGAGGCCGACCGCCGCACCGCAGGTGTACAAAGGGGGCCGATGGGCCCCCTTTTTCATTGCATGACGCGCGGGGTGATCCCTCAGCCGTCCGGAGCACAATGACCGTTTCGAGCCCATACCTGTGCTCTCAGAGTGAATATCCATTGCCAAAGCAGAGCTTTGGCAGCGCCCGAACCGCCCCCACGGGGCGGGCGCTTCTCGCCCACCCCTCGGTTCGGGCGCGACCTGTTTCGGATGTTGAACATGACAGCAATGTCCGCACAACTGACCTTCACCGCGCCCGTTGCTGTCTCTGCGCACGAAAAAGGGGAGGCCCGAAAGCCTCCCCTTCACTCTTGACCAAAGGCGGTATCAGTCGAGACCGACTTCCTCTGCCAGACGGATATCCGCATCAAGCAGGCGCACTTCGGATTCGTCGAATTCCGGCATGCTCTCGAGACGATCTTCGGTGGTGCCGGGCACGATCAGCTCGGTCTCGCGGACCAGCATCTGGTTCACCGGCACGGCGACCTCGTTCTCGCCCATGCCAAGGAAACCGCCGACACCCACGATCGCCACGACGGTATCGCCACGCACGCCGATGTAGTCGACTTCGCCGACGTCTTCGCCGTTTTCGGTCGCCACGCTGCGACCCACCAGTTCGCCGACGGTCATGTCAAAGATCGGCAGGTTCTGCGTTTCGTCCGCATAGCGCGCCTTGTCGTCTTCGGACATGTTGCCCTGTTCGTCCGCGTTGTAGTCCTTCATCACGATCTGCGCTTCTTCCTGCGTCACGTTGATGTCGGCACCCTCGGCGCGCTCGACGTTGACTTGCGGCTCTTCGGCTTCGTCCATGACGACATTGGCGTCGCCCGTCTGCTCGACGTTGACCTGCGCGTCGGCCTGGCTCACGTCGACCTTGGCTTCTTCCGCCTCGGCCACGTCGACCTGTGCGTCTGCGCCTTCGACCTGGATGTTCGGCTCGCTCTCCTGAACGGTGATTTTGGGCTCGGGACGGACGAAGCGAACGACCGGTTCCGGCTGGTCGAGGTCCACCTTCGGCTCGCCCGTGTTCACGTCGACCTCGGGATTCGGCACCGCGATGGTGACGACCGGCTCGGGAATGGCCACGGTAATCTGCGGCTGCGCCTGCTCGACCGTGATGACCGGTGCCTGCTGCTCGACGCGCACGGTGGGTTCGGGCACTTCGACGGTGATTTCCGGCTGCGGCTGTTCCACGGTCACGACGGGTTGACCCTGTGTGACGTTCACGTCGGGTTCCGGAACGGTCACATCGACTTCGGCATCCTTTTGCTCAACGACCACTTCGCCACCCTGTACCGGGGTCGAATTTGATTGCTGGGCGGATGCGGGCAACGCGGCAGCAAGGGTCAGCGCCGAGACGCCGAGCAACAGCTTGCTGGCAGAAAATGTGCGGATGGTCATGTAGATCTCCTCAAAGTTTCAAAGTGTTAAACGACCGGTGACGCGCCAACGCCGAGAGCCGGCAGTTCCTCTGGTGGCGCAACAAGTCGGAGTCGGCGATGTTCCGCCCGATCTTTTTCAAACAGCTTGGAACAATTTTCGCGCCCAGATGGCCAAGATCAGAAATTGGCTGTTCTCAGGGGTTTGGCGGAGAGGAAATTTGCGTCAGCGCTGTCGCGAAAAGTTGAATTTTTTCCCGTGCCGGTCTGCCCGACCGACAAAGGCGACATCTCTTGGCGGTAGATTGCCCCGGTGCGGCCGGGCGGGAACCCGCCACCCGTCCCTGCGTCGCGGCAGGTAAGCGGCAAGCTCCAGCTACTTCCGCGCGAGGTCCGCAAGATGCATCGCGCCCCGGGATACCGGAGAAATATTCCGACTTTTTTCGTCAGAAACAGTTTCCTTATCAATTCGGTCAGATATAACGGGACCAGCCAGCCCCGACTCGACCGCGGGCGCGCCACCCACGCGCCAGAGGCCGATTGCGGCCTCACCCCCGCCCGCGGCACGGCGGCCCCAAGACGAAAGGACACCCCATGACCCGCTCCACCCTGCTTTCCACCGCCGCCTTTCTGGCCGTCGCCACCCCGGCGCTGGCCGTGGAAAAGACCGCGGTGATCGAAAACTACGCCGACATCGCATCGGCGAAATACGAGGACAGCCTGACCACCGCCAAGCGCCTGCAGGACGCGGTCGCTGAATTCGTCGCGGCGCCCTCGGCAGAGGGTCTGACACAGGCGCGGCAAGCCTGGATCGCGGCCCGGGTGCCGTACCAGCAATCCGAGGTCTACCGCTTCGGCAATGCGATTGTCGACGACTGGGAGGGCAAGGTGAACGCATGGCCGCTGGACGAGGGGCTGATCGATTATGTCGACAACAGCTATGGCGGGCCGTCCGACGAGAACGGGCTGGCGGCACTGAACGTGGTGGCGAACCCGACCTTCACCCTGTCCGGCAGCGAAGTGGACGCGACCCAGATCACCCCTGCCCTCCTGTCGGATACGCTGCACGAGGCCGACGGCATCGAGGCGAATGTCGCCACCGGTTACCACGCCATCGAATTCCTGCTCTGGGGCCAGGATCTGAACGGCCACGCCCCCGGCGCGGGCAACCGTTCCTGGACGGACTATGCCACCGGCGCCGACTGCACCAACGGCAACTGCGACCGGCGCGCCGACTACCTCGTTGCCGCCACGGACCTGCTGGTGTCGGACCTCGAATGGATGGCCGGCCAGTGGGCCGATGGCGGCGAGGCACGCGCGAACCTGCTGGAGAACGTGGATGCGGGCCTCGTGGCAATGCTGACCGGGATGGGGTCACTGTCCTACGGCGAGCAGGCAGGCGAGCGGATGCGCCTCGGCCTGATGCTGAACGACCCCGAAGAAGAGCACGACTGCTTCTCCGACAACACGCACAACAGCCACTACTACGACGGGCTGGGCGTGCAGAACACCTACCTCGGCGAATATGTCCGCGTGGACGGCACCACCGTCTCGGGCCCTTCCCTGTCGGATCTGGTGGCCGAAACCAACCCCGAGCTTGACCGCGAAATGCAGGAGAAGCTCGCGACGACCATGATGGCCCTGGGCAAGATCAAGACCGCCGCCGAGGCGGGCTTCGCCTATGACCAGATGCTCGAACGGGGCAACGCGGGTGGCGAAACGCTCATCTTGGGGGGCGTGAACGGCCTGATCGATCAGACCCGCACCATCGAGCGCCTCGTAAATGAGCTTGGCCTCGATCAACTCGCCTTCGAAGGGTCGGACAGTCTCGACAATCCGAACGCCGTTTTCCAATAATCCGGTGCGCTGGCAGCAAATTGCCAGCGCCCCCCTCCCCTCCTCAGGACAACAAGAATGAAAAAACAGTTGAACTTGGCGGGGCTTTGCAGCCTCGCGATACTCGGTGCGCAATCGGCATCGGCACAGGACAGCGCCTTCACTTGGGAAGGCAGCGTCGAGGTCGGCGTGGACAGCACCGTCAGTTCCGATGATCCGACGGCGGAATTCAGCGATACCTACATCAGCATCGAGGCCGCCTTCGAGGCCGCGATCACCGACCGCGTCACCGCGTTCGGCGGGCTGACGCTGGAATCCATCACCGACGCGACCGACGACCGCGCCTTCGAAGATCTGGGGCTTTACGTCGATACGCTGGGTCTCAGCTTCGCCTTTGGCGAGACCACGCTGTCGCTGGGCAAGCTCAGCCCGGTCTTCGGCGTCGCATGGGACGCGACGCCGGGCTACTACGGCACCTCGCTGGCCGAGGACTATGAACTCTCCGAAATGATCGGCGCCGTCGTCGATACCCCGATCGGCAGCGACGGTACTCTTTCGGTGGCGCTGTTCTACCCTGACGACACGTTTCTCAGCGACAGCATCGGCGACCGGCGCGGGCGCAACTCCGCGGCCGCGGGCGGTGTGGGCAACACCGGCAAGCTGAACAATGCGGCGGTGCAATACACCCACAGCTTCGGCGCGACCTCGGCCTGGGTCGGCGCACGGCACCTGTCAGCAGGCATCGGCGACGTGTCGGATGAAAACGGACTGGTCGCCGGCGTCGCCCATGACTTCGGCAACGGCTGGGACATGATCGGCGAAGTCGCGCATTTCAACGGCGCGGGCGGCACGGGGGCCGATGCCACCTACACCACCCTCGGCGCGGCCTATGCGCTGGACCAGTGGACATTCTCGGGCACCGGTACCGTGGTCGACACCTCCGGGGCGGGCCGTGACACCATGCTGGCGCTTGGTGTAGACCGCGCCCTGAATGACCGCACGGAAATCAACTTCGGCGTCGCCCGTTTCGACGTGGGCGGGGTAAAATCCACGGCGGTCGGCCTGGCGGCGGTCGTATCTTTCTAACTCAAGGGGTGCCTAAATGACGGTCAGCCAATCCTTTCGCGCCAAGAGGCCCGATCAGGCCAGCCGCCCGTCACGCCGCACGCACCGGCTGTGCCGGCCCCTTTTGCCGCTGGCCCTGTCGATCGGGTCGGCGGCGCTGGCTCAGAACCTGCCCCCTTTGGACGACTCCCACCTCGACGTTGTGCCCCGCACGGCAGAGGAGACCGCCCGGATCGCCGATGTCACCGCGCCGCCCACCGATTTCACCCGGCCATCGAAATACGAACACCTGTCCGCCGGTGCGGCAACGGTACGGGCGCGCAGGACGGCGGACGCCTTTTCACAACCTTCCGGCAACATCGGCTTCGAGGACGAGCTGACCTTCAAGGTCGGCAACGGGCTGTTCCGGAAGCTCTGGGTGTCCGCCCCCTCCTCCACTCTTGCCTCGGATGGCCTCGGCCCCCTTTACAACGCGCGGTCCTGCCAGCGGTGCCATATCAAGGACGGGCGCGGCCACCCGCCAGAGGCGGGGGACGACACTGCGATCTCGATGTTCCTGAGGGTCTCCATTCCCGGTGGCGAAGAAGACGCCATCGACGAGATCGAGGGCTACATCGCCAGCCGTCCCGAACCGACCTACGGCACTCAGCTTCAGGACTTCGCCGTTCAGGGCCTGCCGGCCGAATACAGGCTCGACATCACCTATACCGAGGAGCCGGTAACGCTGGCCGACGGCAGCGTCGTGTCGCTCAGGCACCCGACCTACCGTGCCGCGGATCTCGGCTACGGTCCGCTGCATCCCGACGCGATGCTCAGCCCGCGGGTCGCCCCGCAGATGATCGGCATGGGCCTGCTCGAAGCGATCCCCGCCGCCGACATCCTTGCCCTGGCGGACCCGGACGACGCGGACGGCAACGGTATTTCCGGGCGGCCCAACATCGTCTGGTCCATGGCCCTCGACAAACCCATGCTGGGCCGCTTCGGTCACAAGGCGGGCAACCCGTCGATCCTGGAACAATCGGCGTCGGCTTTCATCGGGGATATCGGCATTTCAAATCCGCTGTTCACCGCCGGCGCGGGAGAATGCACCGACCTGCAAGCCGACTGCCAGGCCGCGATCCATGGCGACGGCGACCTGCGCGGCACCGAGATCGACGCCGAGGGGCTAGACCTTGTCACCTACTACAGCCGGAACCTCGGTGTGCCGGAACGGCGTGACGTGGACGATCCGCAGGTGCTCCGGGGCAAGCGGGTATTTTACGAAACCGGATGCACGGCCTGCCACCAGCCCAGCTTCGTCACCCACCGGCTGAAGGACCAGCCCGAACAGAGTTTCCAGCTCATATGGCCCTTCACCGACATGCTTCTGCACGACATGGGCCCGGGTCTGGCCGACAACCGCCCGGAGGCGCGGGCAAGCGGAACGGAGTGGCGCACGCCGCCGCTTTGGGGTATCGGTATGACGCAGGAGGTCAGCGGCCACACCTATTTCCTGCACGACGGCCGCGCGCGGTCGCTGCTGGAGGCGATACTCTGGCACGGCGGAGAAGCGCAGGATCAGCGCGATACGGTCATCGACCTGCCCGCCGACGAGCGCGATGCGCTGATCGCATTTCTGGAGAGCTTATGAATCGCCTTACAATCCTTGCAACCGCGCTGTTGTTGCCGTTTGGCGCCTTCGCCCAGCAGGACGCCCCGGGCATGGTCGCCGACGTCGTCGAAAACCACATCCTCCCGCGTGTGGATGCCCTTGCAGAGCAGGCACATACCCTTGCCGACGTGGCGCAGGAGGATTGCGAGATCGCCTCTCCCACGCTGCGCGCGGCCTATCAGGACAGCTTCGACGCCTGGGTCAGCGCCAGCCACCTGCGTTTCGGCCCGACCGAAGTGGGCGACCGCGGCTTCGCGCTCGCGTTCTGGCCCGACAGCCGGGGTGCCACGCCCCGGGCGTTGGCAGGTCTGATCGCCGACCGTGACCCGGTGATCGACACGCCCGAAGGCTTTGCCCAGGTGTCGATCGCTGCGCGGGGGTTCTACGCACTCGACTACCTGATCTACGACACCGACATGACCGACCGCGCGGATGGCGCCTATGTCTGCGGCCTCGTGCGCGCCGTGACCGGCGACATCGCCACGACGGCCGGCAGCATCCGCGCTGACTGGCACGACAGCTATGCCGCGGAAATGACGGATCCCGGTCCCGACGCCGCCTACCGCTCCGACCAAGAGGTGTTGCAACAGCTCTTCACCGCCCTGACTTCGGGGTTGGAATTTACCGCCGAGACCCGGCTGGGACGTCCGCTCGGCACGTTCGAGCGTTCCTATCCCGCCCGCGCCGAAGCCTGGCGCTCGGGCCGGTCCGCCCGACACGTGCGCCTCAGCCTCGTGTCGCTGCGCGATCTGGCCGACCGGCTGGCCGCGGGCCACCCCGAAGTGACGCAAAGCCTCGACGACGCCTTCGACAAAGCGCTCGCGCGGCTCGACGCGCTGGATGACCCGGTCTTCGCGGGGGTCGCCGAACCGCAAAGCCGGCTGAAAATCGAGGTGATCCAGCAGGACATCGAGGCCATCCGCAGCCTGGCCCGGTCGGACCTCGGTCCGACACTGGGCGTCGCCGCGGGGTTCAATTCGCTTGACGGAGACTGAGATGACACGTCGCACTGACACGGGCCGTCGGCGATTTCTCGGCGGGCTGATCGCCGCGGGCGTGATCCCGCGCCCCACCTGGGCCGACGCCGGCTCGCCCGCCTATCTTGCCGCGGGGGGCCGTCCCGACGGCAGCTACCTGCTGTGCGGGATTGGCGCGGACCTGTCGGTGCGCTTCGAACTTCCGCTGCCCGCGCGTGGCCACGCCGCGGCGGCCCATCCCAGCCGCCCGCAGGCGGTGGCTTTCGCCCGCCGGCCCGGCACCTTCGCGCTGGTGATCGACTGCGCCAGCGGCCGGATCCTCAGCACCCTCGCCAGCCCGGAGGGGCGGCACTTCTACGGGCATGGCGCCTATTCGCAGGCAGGCGATCTGCTCTATACCACGGAGAACGACTTCACCACCGGCACCGGACGTATCGGCGTCTGGGACGTCACGGCGGGCTATGTCCGCGTGGGCGAGATCGCCAGTGGCGGCATCGGTCCGCATGACATCCGGCGTCTGCCCGGCTCCGACACGCTGGTCGTGGCCAACGGGGGGATAGACACCCATCCCGACAGCGGTCGGGCCAAGCTCAACATTCCGACCATGGCCCCGAACCTGACCTATATCGAGGCCGAGCGGATCGTCGAACAGGCCGCCCTGCCGAAGGCACTGCACAAGAATTCGATCCGTCACCTTGCGGTAGGACCCCAAGGCGAAGTGGCGCTCGGGATGCAGTGGCAGGGAGAAGAGCCGGTGGATGCGCTGGTGGGCCTGCACCGGAGGGGATCGGAGATCACGCTTTTCGACGCGCCCGCTGAAGCGGTCGACCGGATGCAGGGCTATATCGGGAGCGTTGCCTGTTCGGCCGATGGCGCGACGATCGCCGTCACCTCGCCGCGCGGCGGAATGGTCCAGTTCTACGACACGGCGACCATGGCTCTCACGCGGTCGGAAGCGCTGGAGGATGTTTGCGGGATCGCCCCGGCGGCGCAGGGATTCACCGTGACGACCGGAACCGGCACGCTGCGCTGCCTGCGCGACACCGCCGGTGCGCGGGCCAGTGCCGCGCTGATGTGGGACAACCATCTGGTCGCGCTCTGAAAGCGGCAGGAAAGGCCCAAGGCTGTTACCCGCGGGTCCGCTGGTTCGGCTGCGGTCTCAGCAATAGGCTGCCGGGCCGGCCATGCGCCCCGCGGTCGCGAGGATACGGTCTTCGGCGCTCAGGCAGCCGGCCACATATGCCGCATCTCGCATCCCAAGGACATCGTAGACCGCGCTGGTCTTGTCCATCAGGTTGTCGAGCGCGGGCCGGACAAGGGGGCAATGGATCAGCGTGCCGCCCTCGGCGTAGATCACCTGCTCTTCGGCAAAGGCGATGATCACCAGCTCGACCTTGTGTTGCGGGGCGGCGCGGTGGATCCCGCGCAGGCCGACCAGCGCCTGGGCCGGCACCACGGCGAACGGATCGCCGTACATGTCCGAAGCCGCATCGCTTTCCACCAGCACGCCCTGGTCCGGAAGGAGCGTCAGTTCCGCGCGGTTGTCCAGGGCACCTTCCGGGACAACGACCGGCCAGCAGGCCGCCGCTGTGTCCGGCGCGTCGGGGAACAGGGCCAAGCGCCGCAATTCGGTGATGCGTTGCATGCCGTTGTCGAAGGTGAGCACGCTGTCGCCCACCGCCAGTGCCTCGACTGCGCGCCAGCCCAGGTTGGACGCGACCCGTGTCCCCGCGATCAGGCCCTGTGTCATCATCGCAAGACCCCCGTCATAGGCGCCGGTCATCTCGGTCGCGCGACGGTTCGGCTGCTTCGTCTTCCATCCAAACATTTCATCCATCCCCATGGTGAAGCGCCGTGGCAGGGCGCCGATGCAGTTGATGAGACCAATTGGAGTGATTCCCGTGTCCGGTACGGGACAGGAAAGCGGCGCAATTTGGGCATTGTGCCGGGTATCAGCAACAGTTCCCGTCGAACACCGCGGAATGATGCGCGTCGGCGGCACAATCACCCCGCGCCGCTGCGGTCGCGACCGTCGGACCGCGTCAGTCGAACGAATAGCCGAATCGCGCGATGTCCTCGGCGCAGCACCGCGCGACGATCCTGCGCAGCGCGGGGGTATAGGCATCCCGGTCGGAGTCGCCCGCAGCCGAGGCGTTGACGTGCGGCAGCTCCAGCCGGAAACCGAGGTGGTCCCACAGCGGCATGGCATCGGTGTCGAACCGCTCCAGCCGGATGTAGGCGCTGCAACGCTCGGTTCCCGTGGCATCGCGCATGTACCGGGCGGCGGGCCAGTGCCGCAGGCTGTCCTGCGTGCCCGCGTCCGTCAGGAAGCCGGCGAAATCCGTTGCCTGCGCCAGCTTCACGGCAGGATGATCGAACCTCTGCCCGCGCAGCCAGCGGTAGTAGCTCAGGACACGGTCCCACGGGTTGCGGACCATGGTGAAGGTGAACATGCCCGCGATCTCGGCCGGGGTCAGCAGCCCGTCGATGTCCGACAGCGTGCTGTGTTTCCACAAACGGCCCGCTGCCGGTGCCGCCTTCAGCCGACGCCGCCGCCGGGCCGCCTTTGGCGTGTCACCCAGCATCATGTCGTCCTTCATCGCCCGGTCCTCCAGCGCGAGGGCAAGAGACGTGCCGCCGGTCTTGGGGACGTGCACGAAGATATAGGACCGCCCCCGGCTGATGATCATGGGCCGTCCCCTGCGGGTGTCCGCCCCGGCGGCACCGGATCATCCGACCGCAGGGCGATGATGCTGCCCGCGCTGGCGATCAGCGCCATGCCCGCCAGCGCCAGAGGCGGTACCTCCTGGCCCCACAGAACCCAGGCCCAGAAGCTGGCGAAGACCAGCAGCGAGTACTCGAACACCGCGACGTGGCTCGCCTCGCCCAGCAGGTAGCCCCGAAAGATGAGCGCGATCCCGATGAGCGACCCCACGGCCTGTACCGCGAACCAGAACAGCATGGTCGCATCCAGCGGGCCGGTCGTGCGCCATACGAAGCCCGCGTGCCCCTCAGGCGCGCCCGTTCCCGGCAGCAGCGCCATGCCGACGAGCCCGAAAACGCCAAGCGCCGCGAAGAAGCCCGCGCTCAGCGTCAGAGTGGTTTCTCCCTCGCACCATGCACGGGTCGCGACCGCCCCGACCGCATACAGCATCCCGGCGAGGATCGGCGCGAAGGACACCCAGTTCAGCGCCGACGGATCGGGGCGGATGACCAGCAACGCCCCGGCAAAGCCGATGCCCACGGCGCACCAGCGCCAGGGGCCGACGCGCTTGCCCTGGAACAGGATCGAGATCAGGACGACGAAGAGCGGCGACGTGAACAGCCCCGCCACCACGACGCCGATGGGCAGCACCGACAGGCAGCCGAAGTAGATCAGCATCGACCCCGCCTGGAAAAGGCTCCGACCCGCGACCGCCCAGGGTCTGCGGGGCCGCAGGCTGCCAAGACCCACGGCCGCCACGGCGAGCATGACCGCCATGGCCATCAGCGAGCGGACGAAATGAAACTGCCAGAGCGATCCGCGCTCGGAAATATGCGGCACGAAATTGTCCGTCAGGCCCAGTGTGGCCATGCCGCCCAGCACGAAGACCGCCGCCAGCCCTGGTCTGATTGTAGGGACGCTCACCCGATACCTCTTTTCTTTTCACCTTTCCAAAGACATGGTCGGATCGCAATAGTCGATACGCCGGGCACGGAACAGGGAGGATACCGATGGGCTGGATGCAGGACGAAACCGGGCTGGACAAATGCGCGGCGAACTACGTGCCGCTGACCCCCCTTTCGCAACTGAAACGCGCAGCACGGGTTTTCGACGGTCGCACCGCGGTCGTCTACGGTGACCACCGGGTGAATTATGCGGACTACCACGCCCGGTGCAGCCGCCTTGCGTCGGCGCTCGCCGGCCGCGGCGTCCGCCCGGGCGACGTGGTGGCGACACTGCTGCCGAACCTGCCGGCGCAGGCGGAAGCGCATTTCGGCGTACCGGCCTGCGGGGCCGTGCTCAACACCATCAACACCCGGCTGGAGGTCGGGACGGTCGCCTATATCTTCGGTCACGGCGGGGCAAAGCTGGTGCTGGTGGACACCGAGTTCGTCCCCCTGGCGGAGGCGGCGCTGGAGGAGATGCAAGGCGACGGGCCGCAGATCATCGAGGTACCGGACCCGGCCGCCGGACACCCGGCGACCGGACGGCACACGACCTACGAGGATTTCCTGGCAGAGGGCGACCCGGCGTTCGGCTGGATCATGCCCCGCGACGAATGGGAATCCATCGCGCTCAACTACACGTCCGGCACGACCGGACGGCCCAAGGGGGTCGTCTACCATCACCGCGGCGCCTACCTGAACGCGATGGGCCAGATCCTCAGCTGGCGCATGGTCCTGCACCCGGTCTACCTGACGATCGTGCCGCTCTTCCACTGCAACGGCTGGTGCCACACCTGGATGATGCCGATGGTCGGCGGCACGCTCGTGTGCTGCCGCGACATAACCGCGAAGAACATCTTCAACGCCATCGCGGACGAAGGCGTGACGCACTTCGGCGGCGCCCCCATCGTGCTGAACGCTCTCGTCAACGCGCCCGAGGAAGACCGGCGCACCTTCGACCACGTTGTCGAGGTGTTTACCGCCGGTGCGCCCCCCGCGCCCGCCACGCTGGCCAAGATCGAACCGATGGGGTTCAACGTGACGCAGGTCTACGGGCTGACGGAGACTTACGGCCCCGGGACCGAATGCCTCTGGCGCGACGAATGGGAACCGCTGCGCGGTGCGGAACGGGCGACCCGAAAGGCGCGGCAGGGTGTCGCCATGCCGATCTTCGAGGAGATCGTCGTCACGGACGACACGCTGGCACCGGTGCCGACCGACGGCACGACCCAGGGCGAAATCATGTTCCGCGGCAACGGGGTGATGAAGGGCTATTTCAAGAACCCCGAGGCGACAGCCGAGGCGTTCGAGGGCGGCTATTTCCATTCCGGCGACATCGGCGTGCAGCATCCCGACGGCTACATCCAGATCGCGGACAGGGCCAAGGACATCATCATCTCGGGCGGCGAGAACATCTCGAGCGTCGAGGTCGAAGGCGTGCTGATGGGTCATCCCGACGTGAACCTCGCCGCGGTGGTCGCCCAGCCCCACGAGAAATGGGGCGAAGTGCCCTGCGCCTTCGTCGAGCTCAAGCCCGGCGCGGCCGAGGACGAGGCGGCCCTGATCGCCTTTGCGCGCGAGTCTCTCGCCGGGTTCAAGACGCCGAAGCGGGTTGTTTTCCAGGAGTTGCCCAAGACGTCCACCGGCAAGATCCAGAAATTCGAGCTGCGCAAACGCGCGGCTTCACTCTGAACGGTCGGCGGCGCAACATGGTGACGTCTGCTGCGGACGTCTGACACCGGCGCTCCGAGACCGCTCCTCGCGAGGGGCGTCGGGGCCGGCGGAGACATGGCGCCGGACCTTCATCGCGGGACGGGGTCGCGGCAGTGCAGGCCCATTGCCGCCGCCACCTGCGATGATAAAGTGGGGTAAAACAAGAGACAGGCCACCACCTTCATGACCGCCCTCACCAGATACGCCAGGATCGAGGCGACCGCGCTCTGGCGCGCGACGCCGGATGCCCAGCGGCAGGAGGTCATCGTGTCGATCGGCGACGCGACGCTGGTGATCGCAAATCTCAACGACCGCCCCCTGACCCACTGGTCGTTGGCCGCGGTCGAACGGGCCAATCCCGGCGACACCCCGGCGGTCTACCACCCCGATGGCGACCCCGGCGAAACCCTCGAGATCGCCGAAGCGGAAACCGAGATGATCGAGGCGATCGAAACGCTGCGCCGTGCGATCACCCGTGCCCGCCCCCGGCCCGGGCGTCTGCGGGTTGTCGGCCTCGCCGTATCGCTGGTGGTCGTGGCGGCGCTGATCCTGTTCTGGCTGCCCGGCGCGATGCGGGACCACACGCTTCGGGTCGTGCCCGGCGTCAAACGCGTGGAAATCGGCCTCGCCCTGCTCGACCGGATCGAACGGGTTTCTGGCCCGGCCTGCGCCGACACCGCCGGTCGCGCGGCGCTCGCGCTCCTTTCCAAACGCTTGTCCGCCGGCAAGCTGGCGGTTTTGCCGGACATGACGCGGGAAAGCCTGCACCTGCCCGGCGGGCTCATCGTGCTCGACCGGTCCGTGATCGAGGATTTCGAGGAACCCGACGTCGCAGCCGGCTACGTCCTGACCGAGATGACCCGCCGGGCCGACAGCGACCCGCTGCGCGACCTGCTGGACGCCGTCGGCCCGCGCGAGAACTTCCGCCTGCTGACCACGGGCGATGTCGCCCCGAAGGCACTGGACCGGTATGCCGAGCACCTCATGGCCACCGATCCCGCGCCGGTCGCCCTGCCCGCGCAACTGGAACGGTTCGCCAAGGCCGAGGTCCGCAGCACGCCCTATGCCTACGCCCGCGACATCAGCGGTGAAACCACCCTGCCCCTGATCGAAGCCGACCCCATGGCAGGCAAGCTGACCGCGCCGCTGATGTCGGACGCAAACTGGCTGCGGTTGCAGAATATCTGCGGCGGTTGATGCTGGACCTCGCCGCGCGCCTTGCCCTGTCTCCGGTGCTCGTGGCGCAAGCGGTAGCGGTGCGGCGCCGCGCCCTGCGCCTGCCCGAGGCGGACGGCCCGCGCCATGGCACGCTCGGGTCCGGACAACCTCTGCGCCTGCGCATCATCGGCGACAGCTCCGCCGCGGGGGTTGGCGTGGCATCGCAGGACGATGCGCTCGCGGGTCAGCTCGCGGCGATGCTTGCCGACGACTTCAGGATACGCTGGACACTCGACGCGGTCACCGGGGCCACCACCCGCAGCACGCTGCGCCGATTGGCAACCCGTGATCCGGAGCCCGCCGACGTCGTCGTGACAGCGCTCGGCGTGAACGACGTGACCCGGCAACTGCCGGCCCGGCTTTGGCTGCGGCGCCAGCGCGCCCTGCTGGACCGCGTGGCGGTCCTTCATGCGCCGCGCCTGATCTATGTCAGTGGGATCCCGCCGCTAGAGCACTTTCCGCTGCTGCCCGACCCGCTGCGCTGGACGCTGGCCCGTCACGGCCGCAGGTTGGAGACCGCCCTTGCGCGTGATCTGACCGGACGCGCGGGCATCGTTCATGTCCCTTACGACACCCCTGCCGAACCCGGCCTCATGGCCGCGGACGGTTTCCATCCGTCCGCGCGTCTCTATACGCTCTGGGCAAGGGAGTTGCGGGGCCGGATCCTGTCCGACTGGCCGAAGGTATCCTGCGGGACCGCCGCTGCGGATCAGCGCGCGAAGGCGTCCCGGTAGCCTGCGCCCCGCAGCTGCTGCACGGCGTTTCGCAGCGCCGACGCCGACTGGAACGGCCCGGCCTGCACTGTCATGTAGGTGGTGCCACCGCGATTGTGCTTGCCGATGCGCGCGGCCATTCCGATGCGGGCGACGGTCTGGGCGGCCCGGCGGGCGTTTGCCGGATTGCCGTAGGTGCCGATCTGCACGAAACGCTTGCCCGCCAGCGCCGGCGCCTTCGCCGAAGCCTGCGGCTGGGCCGCCTGCGGCGCGGAGCGGCTGGAATAGACCGGCTTGCGCTTCGCGGTCCCGGCATTGCGGATGATCCGCTTGGCCAACTTGCCATCGCGCTGGACGATCGTGACCTCGCCCAACTGGCGGCGCTGCGTAACGATGTCGAGATACGGATAGACCAGCGGAACCGACGCGGTCATGTCCCGCCCGGTGCGCCGGTCGATCAGGCGGCGTGGCACCGTCTGCGTCCAGATCAGCAGCATGTCACTGCGCCCCGCCAGCGTCTGCTCGGCCCGGTGCGGATTGAGCCGACCGTCATCCCAGACTTCCTTGTATCCCTTGGGCACGCGGACGCCGTCGATGGTGTTGATCCGGTTCTGCGCCACGTGCTTCGGCACGATCCGGGTATGGGCCGTGATCTCGATGTCATCGGCCGCAACGGCGACAGCCCCCCGACGGGAGGCGCCGCCAGAGGCGACGATCCGCTCGGCCTGCGGGCCACAGCGGACCACCACGCCGGGCGCGCCGCGCAGGTACTGGCTCGACAGCGCGGAGGCACCGGGACAGGCACCGGCGACACGTGTGGCGGTCTGGACCGGCGCGACCGGCGCGGGCGCGATGACGACGGGCTCGGGCGTGACGCGGGGCCGAGGCTTCGGCGCGGGGGCAGTCTGGCGCACCACCACGGGAGCGGGCTTGGGCGGGGCAGCCCTGCGCGGCGCCGGAGCGGGCACAGGCGTGGCGACCGGCGCATCGTTCAGGGTGATCTGGACCGGCGCGGGAGCGTCGGAGGGGGCCGGCGCGGCCGAGGCGACCTGCCCGGCCAGCGTCGGCTTGAACCCGCAAACCACCTTGCGCGACCGCGTCACCCGCGGGATCCATGTCACGTTGCCGTCGATCCCTGCGCGGATGAAGACACAGCCCTGGCTGTCGATATACTGCTTGCCCTTGTAGGACGCGGGCGGGAATTCCGCCGGAACCTGTTCCTGCGCGACCGCTCGGTCCGCGAAGGTACCGCCTGATGCGGCGATGACGGCGATGGCAATCAAACTCTTGAGCTTCATCTCGTGCCCCCACACAATCTGAATTCTACACTTCGACCGAGGATGCCCCAGCCGCCTCGCGGTGTCCAGCGCCGAGCCACCCTTTCACGCACATTCAATGCCTTGCGCGCGCTACTTGGTCCCGAACATCCGGTCACCGGCGTCGCCGAGGCCCGGCACGATGTAGCCCACCTCGTTCAGCGCAGTGTCCACCGCCGCCGTGACGATCGGCACGTCCGGATGCGCCTCCTTCATCCGCGCCACCCCCTCCGGGGCGGCCAGCAGGCACAGGAAGCGGATGTTGGTGGCGCCCGCCTGCTTCAGCAGGTCGATCGCCGCGGCAGAGGAATTGCCGGTGGCCAGCATCGGATCAACCGCGATCACGAGCCGGTCGTCCAGCCCTTCGGGCACCTTGAAGTAATACTGGACCGGCTGCAGCGTTTCCTCGTCGCGGTACAGCCCGACGAAACCCACGCGGGCCGATGGCACCAGTTCCAGCACGCCGTCGAGAAGACCGTTGCCCGCGCGCAGGATCGAGATCAGCGCCAGCTTCTTGCCGTCGAGGGTGGGCGCGTCCATCTCTTGCATCGGCGTGTTGATCTTCTTGGTCGTCATCGGCAACCCGCGCGTGACCTCGTAGGCCAGCAGCTGGCTGATCTCGCGCAGCAGCTGCCTGAACACGGCTGTCGGGGTCTCACGGTCGCGCATGATGGTCAGCTTGTGCTGGACCAGCGGGTGGTCCACCACGGTGAGGTGGTCTTCGGTCATCGGGGGCATGGCAGCGGTTTCCTTTTGATCCCGTTGTCGCGTGAAAAAGTTCGGGCCGCAAGCATGAGCCCCACGTTTTTGGGTGGAAAAACGCGCCGGGGATTGGCATTGCCGAGGGGCGCGGTGACCCTAGCGCCTCACTCGTCCACGCCGACACCGAGGTGCCCCGCGACAAGCGCCGCGACGTCACGGAAACCGATCAGACCCAGCGGCCCGGAATCGCTGCCCGCCACCAGTACCGGCACCCGCTCGCGGGTGTGATCCGTGCCGACCCACGTGGGATCGTTGCCGTGATCGGCGGTCAGCACCATGATGTCACCGGGCCGCAGCCGCCCCAGCAGCTTGCCGATCTCGGCGTCGAACCATTCCAGCTGCCGCGCATAACCCGCCACGTCACGGCGATGGCCGTAAACGCTGTCGAACTCGACGAAATTCGCGAAGGTCAGGCTGCCGTCCTCGGCCTCGTCCACAAGGTCGGCAAGGTGTCCCATCAGTTGACTGTCCGTCCCCTTGCGGACCTCGTCGATCCCCTGCATCGAAAAGATGTCGCCGATCTTGCCCACCGCGTAGACCCTGCGCCCGGCGTCCTGCGCCCAGTTGGTCAGAACGGGCGCCGGGGGTGTGATGGCGAAATCGCGGCGGTTCGCGGTGCGGGTGAAACCGTCGTCCGCGCTGCCGGTGAAGGGCCGGGCGATCACCCTGCCGACCTTCATCGCGTGCAGGCGCGGCGCGATGGCCTCGCAAAGCGCCATCAGGCGATCCAGCCCGAAGGTCTCCTCGTGCGCGGCGACCTGAAACACCGAATCGGCAGAGGTGTAGCAGATCGGCCAGCCGGTCTCGCAATGCTCCGCACCAAGCTCTGCGATGATTGCCGTGCCGGAGGCATGGCAGTTTCCAAGGATCCCTTCGGTTCCTGCGGCCTCCGCCACGAAAGCCGACAGGTCACCGGGGAAAGCGGGCCGCGTGTCGGGGAAATAATGCCAGTCCCACGGCACCGGCAGGCCCGCCAGTTCCCAATGGCCCGAGGGGGTATCCTTGCCCCGCGACACTTCTGTCGCGGCACCGAAGGTGGCGGTGGACCGGGGCGAGAGGCTGCCATCCACCGTCTCGAAGCCGCTTGCCAGTTTCAATGCCGCACCCAGGCCCAGCGCATCCAGTGTCGGAAGCTTCAGCGGCCCCTGCCCGAACCCGGTCAGCCCCTCGGAACAGGCCTGCGCGATATGCCCCAGCGTATTGGCACCCGTGTCCGGCACATCGCCGTTGAAATAGCGGTCCGCATCCGGCGCGCCGCCGATCCCGACCGAATCCATCACCACCAGAAACGCGCGCGACATCATCCGATCCTTTCGACGATCAGGTCCGGCACCTTGGCCCGCGCAGATCCGAGGCTGATGGCCCCCGCCACGGCGGCAGCGGCGGCGTCGGCATGGTCCGACCGGGTCGCATGTACGACCGCGAGGGTCTGCCCCCGGTCCACCTTGGTACCCAGGCGCACGACTTCGGACAGGCCGACCGCCGGGTTGACGCTGTCGGTTTCCACCTTGCGGCCACCGCCGAGATCCACCACCGTCAGGCCCAGCGCCTCGCCATCGATGGCGCGCACGTATCCTGACGACGTGGCCTTGACCTCCCGGATCACGCTGGCCTCCGGCAGGAACCGCTGCCAGTTTTCGACAAATCCCACGGGACCGCCCATTGCGGCGATCATCCTGCCGAAGCGCTCCGCGGCTGTCCCGTTCCGGATCACCCGGGCGATGGCGTCCGCCCCGTCCTGAACGTCCGTCACCAGCCCGCCGTTGGCCAGCAATACACCGCCCAGAGCCGCGGCCACGTCCACGATGGGCCCGCGCCCCGGACCGGTCAGCACGCGCATGACCTCTGCAACCTCCAGCGCATTGCCAAGGCTCGGGACCAGAGGCTGGCTCATGTCGCTGATGACGGCGGTGGTCCGGCATCGGGCGGCATTGGCCGTCTTGGTCAGCGCCTCCGCCAGCGCCTGCGCGGCCGGAAGATCCTTCATGAAGGCGCCGCTGCCGACCTTCACATCCAGCACCAGCCCGTCCAGCCCCGCGGCCAGCTTCTTGGAGAGGATCGAGGCGGTGATCAGGTCGAGCGATTCGACCGTGGCGGACACGTCGCGCACCGCGTAAAGCCGCCGGTCGGCCGGGGCGATGTCAGCCGTGGCGCCGACGATGGCGCAGCCCGCCTGCGCCACGATCTGCCGAAAGCGCGCCTCGTCCTGCTGCGTCGCGACACCGGGGATCGCCTCCAGCTTGTCGAGCGTGCCGCCGGTATGCCCCAGACCCCGCCCGGAGATCATGGGAACGAAGGCCCCGCAGGCCGCAAGCGCCGGTGCGAGGATCAAGGACACGCAGTCGCCCACCCCACCGGTCGAGTGCTTGTCCAGCACCGGCCCGTCCAGATCCCACGACAGCACGCGCCCCGAGTCGCGCATCGCGAGCGTCAGCGCCACCCGGCCCACGTCCGACAGCCCGTTGAGGCAGACCGCCATGGCAAAGGCGCCGGCCTGGGCGTCGCTCACCCCGCCATCCGCCAGAGCCTGAGCGAACCACGCCAATTCGTCACGGGACGGAGTGCGCCGCGTACGCAATTTCGCCAAGATGGCGCGGGCATTCATCCCTGCCCCTCCATGTGGGCGGCGGTGAACGTCCCCGGCAGCAGGTCGGCAATGGTCGTGTGCTGTTCGTCGCCCGCCGTCGTCGCCATGATGACCGGCACGTCGCCGGCGCCGAATTCGGCCAGCTTCTGGCGGCAGCCGCCGCAGGGGGTGACGGGCATGGGACTGTCCGCGATGACGTAGACCTCCCTCAGCACCGTCTCGCCCGCAGCGACCATGGCGGCAATCGCCCCGGCCTCCGCGCAGGTCCCTTCGGGATAGGCCACGTTTTCAACGTTGCAGCCCACGTAGACCGTGCCGGACGCGGCACGAAACGCCGCCCCTACCTTGAACCCCGAATAGGGTGCATGCGCGTTCTCGCGCACGGCCATTGCCGCCTGTCTCAAATCCTGACCCATGTTCGTCATCTCCCACCTGTGGAGGGGAATCCTTGCAGAAAGTCTGCACGGACAAAACCCTTCATTCTTGCCGGTCTCCTGCAGTATCCACCGCCACGGAGCGGGCGCAATCTGCTTTGCCAAGACCTCGGGATATGACATTCTGGCGTAAGCGAGCAAGATAGTTTAACGCTAAACAAAATTTCAGCAGGAGCCCCCGCGCATGTCCGACACTTCCAACCTGCGGCAGGCAGCGCTCGATTATCACGCGCTGCCGAAGCCCGGCAAACTCGAAATCCGGGCGACCAAGCCGCTGGCCAACGGGCGGGATCTGGCACGGGCCTATTCGCCCGGCGTGGCCGAAGCCTGTCTCGAGATCAAGGCCGATCCGGCGGCGGCGGCGCTCTACACCGCACGGGCGAACCTCGTGGCCGTCGTCACGAACGGCACGGCAGTCCTCGGCCTGGGCAACATCGGCGCGCTGGCCTCCAAACCGGTGATGGAGGGCAAGGCCGTCCTGTTCAAGAAGTTCGCGAACATCGACTGCTTCGACATCGAGGTGGACCAGAGCGACCCGGAAAGGCTGGCCGACATCGTCTGCGCGCTGGAACCGTCCTTCGGCGCGATCAACCTCGAGGACATCAAGGCCCCGGATTGCTTTACCGTCGAACGGATCTGCCGCGAGCGCATGAACATTCCGGTCTTCCACGACGACCAGCACGGCACCGCCATCGTGGTCGGGGCCGCCGCCAAGAACGCGCTGCACGTCGCCGGCAAGCGTTTCGAGGACATCAAGGTCGTGTCGACCGGCGGCGGTGCCGCGGGGATCGCCTGCCTGAACATGCTGCTCAAGCTGGGTGTGAAGCGCGAAAACGTCTGGCTGTGCGACATTCATGGGCTGGTCCACACCGGCCGCGAGGTCGACATGAACCCGATCAAGTCCGAGTACGCGCAAGACACAGACAGGCGCACCCTGGACGAGGTGATCGAGGGCGCGGATCTTTTCCTCGGCCTGTCGGGCCCCGGCGTGCTGACCCCGGAAATGGTCTCAAGAATGGCCAGCCGTCCGATCATCTTCGCCCTCGCCAATCCCACGCCGGAAATCCTGCCCGACGTCGCCCGCGCGGTGGCGCCGGATGCCATCATCGCCACGGGGCGGTCGGATTTCCCCAACCAGGTGAACAACGTCCTCTGCTTTCCCTTCATCTTCCGGGGCGCGCTGGACGTGGGTGCCAGCACCATCAACGACGCGATGCAGCTTGCCTGTATCGACGGGATCGCCGCCCTCGCCCGCGCCACCACCAGCGCCGAGGCCGCCGCCGCCTATCAGGGCGAGCAGATGACCTTCGGGCCGGAGTACCTGATTCCGAAACCCTTCGATCCCCGCTTGATCGGCGTCGTCTCCTCCGCCGTGGCCCGTGCCGCCATGGAAACCGGCGTCGCCGCGCGCCCGATCGCGGACCTCGAGGCCTACAAGCAGAAACTCGACGGGTCGGTGTTCAAGTCCGCGCTGCTGATGCGGCCGGTGTTCGAATCCGCCCGCGACTCGCCACGCCGTCTGGTCTTTGCCGAGGGCGAGGACGAACGCGTGCTGCGCGCGGCGCAGGCCATCATCGAGGAAACCGTCGAGACGCCGATCCTGATCGGCCGCCCCGAGGTCATCGAGAAACGGATCGAACAGGCCGGACTGGCGCTGCGGCTGGGCGACAATGTCGAACTGGTCAACCCCGAGAACGATCCCCGCTACCGCGACTACTGGGAGACCTATCATCACCTGATGGCGCGGCGCGGCGTGTCGCCCGATATCGCCCGCGCGATCATGCGCACCAACACCACGGCCATCGGTGCGGTCATGGTCCACCGGGGGGAGGCCGACAGCCTGATCTGCGGCACCTTCGGGGAATTCCGCTGGCACCTGAACTACGTCGAACAGGTTCTCGGCCGGAACGGTCTGCGGCCCCACGGCGCGCTCAGCCTGATGATTCTGGAAGACGGCCCGCTGTTCATCGCGGACACCCATGTGCACCTGCACCCGACCCCCGAGCAGATCGTGGAAGTCGCGCGGGGCGCGGCCCGCCACGTGCGCCGTTTCGGGATCGAGCCCAAGATCGCCTTCTGCTCGCAGTCGCAGTTCGGCAACCAGGGCGAAGGCACCGGCGGCCGGCTGCGCGCCGCCATCGGGATTCTCGACGCGGCGGGGGACGATTTCTGTTACGAAGGCGAGATGAACATCGACACGGCTCTCGATGCCGACCTGCGCGCACGCCTTTTGCCCGGCAACCGGATGGAGGGGGCGGCCAACGTTCTGATATTCGCGCATGCCGACGCCGCATCCGGCGTGCGCAACATCCTCAAGATGAAGGGCGGCGGGCTGGAAGTCGGGCCGATCCTGATGGGGATGGGCAACCGCGCGCACATCGTGTCACCCTCGATCACCCCGCGCGGGCTGCTCAACGTCGGGGCCATCGCGGGCACGCCGGTGACCCACTACGGCTAGGTGCTGCGGACCGCTCCGGCCAGCGCCGGGGCGGTCCTTTTCCGTCTCACTTGCGCGGGGCGGACGGTTTGATCTCGGATACGGTGGTCGGCCCCTTCGGCGCCGGCTTGGCGGCCTTCTGGGCTTTCTTCTTCTTGTTGGCGAGCTTGTCACCCATTGTCGTGAACCCTGTCATGACACGGGACCGGCGGGATGCCGTCCCTGCGGATCAGCCTGCGCCCAAAAGAAAAGCCGGGCTGTCGGAAATTCGACACCCCGGCCCGTTTGCGACATCCGCTGCGCGGACAGGCCCGCCGTCGGCTCAGAACCGCCAGTCGAAGACCCGGCTGACCCCGAAGCGCACGGTCCACTGATCCTCGGACCCGGCAGCGGTGATCGGGCTGTCCGCGGCAGAGTTCTGCAGCCGTTCGTAGGTCACCGCGCTTTCCAGCGCCCAGCGGTCGTCGAGCTCGTAGATCACCTCGACCGTCACGCCCGCCCCGAGCACACCGCCGTCCGCCGCGAAGGGCGCAAAGGCCGACCCCACGGATTGCGCGGGGGTCACGCCGAAGTAGGTCTGGGCGTATTCGGTGTTGCCCATGTTGATCCGCGGCCCCGCGAGGATCGTCAGCCTGTCGCTGGGGCGAAAGATCAGATCGCCGCCCAGCGTGCCGGTCACCCCGTGGTGCCCGCCGAAACCGTGACGCACTTCGCCGAAGACCTGCCAGTTCGTCTCGCGGTAGACCAGCCCGAAGCCCAGTTCGACCGCCGCGTCGATGTCGCCCAGCCCGGCCAGTTCGGGATTGTCCGCAACATCGCGCGAGCCCACGTACTTGAATGCCCCGCGGAAGGCGAAGCCGTTGTCGGGGATGGCGCGGACCCCGTTGCCCACATCGACCCGGCCCCACTTGAGTGCCCCGAAGGTAAAGCCGAGATCGGGTGCCGCCGTGAAATCGTCGGACCCCGGATAGGCCGGCGCCGCCCCGATTCCACCGCGCAGGGCAAAGTTGAACGACCGTTCCTGCGCCGCAGCCGGCAGGGCGACAAGGCAGGAGGCCGCGAGGGCGAAAGCAAGCGAGGTGGCGCGCATGGTAATCTTCTCCGAGCAGATAGAGACAACAGGTACTGCAACGCACTTAGCACGCAGGCCCGGAAAGAACAGCCGCAAACCCGTGCCGGCGATGTAAACTCGTCCGCTGTCGTCCAAATGCCATAGAAAATTTCTTTGCATTTATGGCCGCCTCCGGGCGAAGCCTCTTGTTCCGCCGCCCCCGCCTCGCGTAACCAATCGTAAACGGGAGGAACGACGACATGAGCTACCGCGCGACCTTTGAAGCCTGGAAGAACGACCCCGAGGCATTCTGGCTGAATGCAGCAGGCGGCATCGACTGGATCGAACCGCCGCGGAAGGCCCTGTTCGACCGGGGGGCGGATCTTTACGAATGGTATGCCGACGCGCGGGTCAACGGCTGTTACAATGCGGTGGACCGTCACGTCGAAAACGGACGTGCGGACCAGCTTGCCATCATCCACGACAGCCCGATCACCGGCACCCAGCAGAAAATCACCTTTGCCGAATTGCAGGACCGCGTGTCGAAACTCGCCGGGGCGCTGCAGGCGCAGGGGGTGACCAAGGGCGACCGGGTCATCATCTACATGCCCATGGTGCCCGAAGCCATCGACGCGATGCTTGCCTGCGCGCGCATCGGCGCGGTGCATTCCGTGGTCTTCGGAGGCTTTGCCGCCAACGAACTTGCCGTCCGTATCGACGACTGCGCGCCCAAGGCGATCCTGGCCGCCTCCTGCGGGCTGGAACCGGGCCGGGTGGTCGAATACAAGCCCTTGCTGGACGGGGCGATTGACATGGCGAAACACAAGCCCGAGGTCTGCCTGATCCTGCAACGCGAGCAGCACCGCTGCGACCTGACCCCGGGGCGGGACATCGACTGGACCACGGCGCAAGAGGCCGCCGAACCGGCAGATTGCGTGCCGGTGGAGGGCAACCACCCGGCCTACATTCTCTATACGTCCGGCACCACCGGCGCGCCCAAGGGCGTCGTGCGCCACACCGCCGGCCACCTCGTCGCGCTGAACTGGACAATGAAGAACGTCTACAACGTGGATCCCGGCGACGTGTTCTGGGCGGCGTCCGACGTCGGTTGGGTCGTCGGTCACAGCTACATCTGCTATGGGCCACTCGTCCACGGCAACACCACCGTGGTGTTCGAGGGCAAGCCCGTCGGCACGCCGGACGCGGGCACCTTCTGGCGCATCATCGAGGAACACAACGTCCGCTCTTTCTTTACCGCGCCCACGGCGATCCGCGCGGTCAAGCGCGAGGACCCCAAAGGCGAGTTCATCAAGAAATATGACCTGTCCTGCCTGCGCGCGCTCTACCTCGCGGGGGAACGCGCGGACCCGGACACGGTGATCTGGGCGCAGGAGAAACTGGCCAAGCCCGTTTTCGACCACTGGTGGCAGACGGAAAGCGGCTATCCGATGGTCGCGAACCCCGCCGGTCTGGACGACCTGCCGGTCAAGATCGGCTCGCCCAGCGTGGCGATGCCCGGCTACGATATCCGCATCCTCGACGAAAGCGGCAAGGAACTGCCGCGCGGCACCCTTGGCGCCATCGCCATCAAGCTGCCCCTGCCCCCCGGCACCCTGCCGACGCTCTGGAACGCCGAGGACCGCTTTCGCAAGAGCTACCTGACGACATTTCCGGGCTACTACGAGACCGGCGATGCCGGGATGATGGACGAGGACGGGTATCTCTACATCATGGCGCGCACCGATGACGTCATCAACGTGGCGGGGCACCGCCTGTCCACCGGCGCGATGGAAGAAGTGCTGGCCGGCCACCCGGACGTTGCGGAATGTGCCGTCGTGGGCGTGAGCGACCCGTTGAAAGGGCAGGCCCCGGTCGGCTTCGTCTGTCTCTCCAAGGGCGTGAACCGCCCGCACGAGGAGATTGCCGCCGAATGCGTCAAACGCGTCCGTGACCAGATCGGCCCCGTCGCCGCCTTCAAGCAGGCGCTGGTGGTGGACCGTCTGCCCAAGACCCGGTCGGGCAAGATCCTGCGCGCGACCATGGTCAAGATCGCGGACAACGAGGAATTCCGCCTGCCCGCCACCATCGACGATCCGGCCATCCTCGAAGAAATCAGGGCCGCGCTGCAAACCATCGGTTATGGTGGTCGATGAACTGACCTAACACAGCCGGGAGAACCGCCATGACTGCCCCTGTCCGAGACGCGATGGAAATGACGGCGGCGCTCAAGGATCTGACCGACTGGCTGATCCGTCAGGGGCTCGAGAACGCGCCCGTCGAACGTTGGACCGTCGAATGGTGCGAACGGATGGTCGCGGCGGGCGTGCCCCTGCACCGGGTCAACCTTTCCCTGCGCGCGCACCATCCCGAGATTGGCGCAGTCGCGTTCCGCTGGTTCCGCAACGGCGTCAAGGAAAGGTTCGGGTACCAGCGGTCGAACTCAGGGTCCGAGGAGTACCGGCAAAGTCCGCTCTTCTACCTGCTGAACACCGGCATCTCGGAAATGCGGCAGGATCTCACGGACCCGGAACCGGAACTCGACTTCCCGATCTTCGAAGACCTGCGCGCCCGTGGCTGCACCGAGTATTTCGCGCTCAAGCGATTTTTCATCGACCCGAACCACGCAAGCCCGACCGATCTCGGTCCCGGCGGCGCGGAAGGGATGACCCTGTCGCTGACGACCGACGCGCCGGGCGGCTTCACCGAAGCCCAGCGCGACGCGATACGCAGCCAGCTTCCGGCATTGTGCCTCACGTTGAAATGCGGCGCGAACCGCCTGATGGCCGAGGACATCACCGCGGCCTACATGGGCCGCGATGCCAGCCGTCGGGTGCTTTCGGGCGCGATCATGCGCGGCTCATCCGAGACGATCTCGGCGGTGATCCTCTATTTCGACCTTCGGGGGTTCACCAAGATCTCCGAGTCCCTGCCGGGTGATGCGGTCATCGACCTGCTGAACGCGAGTTTCGGCACGGCAGTCGAGATCGTGGAGCGCAACGGCGGCAACGTGCTGAAATTCATGGGCGACGGGATGCTCGCGATCTTCGATCTGGACGCGCTGCCCGACGCCCGGCGCATCGCCGTCCAAACCGCACTGGACTTGCGGGCGGCCTTCGGCGAACTCAACTCCGCCCGCGAGGCCGAGGGGCTGGCCACGGCCGATTTCACGCTGGCCCTTCACGCCGGTGACGTTCTTTATGGAAACATCGGGGGGAAGACCCGGCTGGATTTCACGGTGATCGGCCCAACCGTCAACACCGCCGCCCGCATCTTGGGCATGACGCGCCCACTGGATCAGGGCATCATCATCTCCTCCGCCGTGGCTCAACCTCTTTTGGAATCCACGCCGGAACTCGTGTCGCTAGGCCAGTATCGCCTGCGGGGGGTCGCCCAGCGGCAGGAACTCTTCACGCTCGACTGATCACCGCGGTTCTCGGGGCAACCTCACGAAAAAGCACGAAAAAGGGCGGTCCCGATGGACCGCCCTTATGTTGTCTGTTCGCGGCTTACTGGCGCGCGGCGAAATCGTCGACCTGACGCTCGGCCTCGTCCTTGGCCACGCCATACCGCTCCTGGATCTTGCCGACCAGCTTGTCACGGTTGCCTTCCGCTTCGGTGACCTCGTCGTCGGTGAGCTTGCCCCACTCCGACTTGATTGAGCCGGTCATCTGTTTCCAGTTGCCTTTGATTTCGTCCCAATTCATTTTCTGTCTCCTTGATATTGCTGGTCTGCCGACATCCGTAAAACGCTGCGGCAGGTTCGAATATCAAACGTCCCATACGTCGATTCGGTTCCCGCACCGGCCATTCGCGCGCCGTTCGAAAATGTGATTTGGCCGAAACTCCGGACAGCGCATAACCTTACTTCATTCAGAAGGGGGACAGACATGTTAGAGAGATTCGGGGGAATGCTGGCGCTGGTGCTGGCACCTGCTACGATGGCCGCGGCGGAGCGAATTACCGTCACCGGCGAGATTATCGATACGTGGTGCTACTATTCCGGTGTCATGGGCGGGCCGGACGCGGTCGTGGGTTCCGCCCACCACACCTGCGCCATGTGGTGTTCCGCGGGCGGTATTCCCATCGGTCTGCTGGCCGAGGATGGCACCGTCTATACCGTGCTCAAGCTGGGGCCACAGGCGAATGCGACAGGGGGCGACACCGCCCTGACGCTCGCGTCGCACACGATCACCGCCGACGGCATGTTTTATGAACGCGACGGCGTGAAGTACATCGTGGTCGAGAAGGTCGTTGAGGATATGGGCATCACCAACCCCACCCACGAGGAGTACGACGTGGTTCCATCCTTCGCGATCCCGGAGCCGAAGGAATGAGGGCGCTCGCAACCGCCGCCGCCGTTCTGCTGCTCGCCGCTCCGCTGGCGGCGCAGGATTTTTCCGCAGACTCCGAAGCGCGGTCGTGGAACCTTTACGCCGAGGTGCCCGCTCTTTTCGACGCGCGCGTCGTGGACGTGATGTGCGAACTGACCGGGGATTGCCCCGCGAACTGCGGCGATGGCGCGCGACAGCTCGGCCTCCTGCGGAGCGCGGACGACGCGCTGGTGCTCGCGACCAAGAACAACCAGTCCGCCTTCAGCGGTGCCGTGGTCGACCTGCTGCCCTATTGCGGACAGGACGTCACCGTGGACGGGCTGCTGATCGAGGACCCGGACCTTGGAGCCTCGAACATCTACCTCGTCCAGCGCGTCAAGACGGCGGGCGGCGACTGGGCCAAGACGGACCGTTTCACTGGTCACTGGGCCGAACAGAACCCTGACGTGGCCGGCGATGGCCCGTGGTTCCGCCGCGATCCGCGCATTGCCGCCGAGATCGAGAAGAACGGATACCTTGGCCTTGGTCTGGAGACGGACGAGGCGTTCAAGTCGTACCTGTTCAAATGATCTGGCGCGCGATCGCAGTTGCCTGCGCGACCGTGGCCGCGGGTGGCGCCGTGGCCGAAACGCCCCTGCCCTTCGACGTGGGTGGCCCCTATGCGCTGGTCGATCACTTCGGGCGGCCCCATACCCAGGCCGACCCGGCGGGCAACGCGCAGCTCTTGTTCTTTGGCTATGCGAACTGCCCCGGCATCTGTTCCGCCGCATTGCCCATGATGGGCGAGGTGACGGACATTCTTGGCGCGCGGGGCATCACCGTGCAACCGGTGATGATCACCGTCGATCCCGCCCGCGACACGGTCGATACCATGGCCGCGCCGCTCTCCGAGATACACCCTGCCCTGCTGGGCCTGACGGGCACGCCGGAGGCACTGGCGGCGGCCTACGAGGCATTCTCGGTCGATCATGCGCTGGCCTACGAAGACCCCGAGTACGGGCCGGTCTACTCCCACGGGTCGCTGATCTATCTCATGGATGCCGAGGGGGACGTCCTGACCCTGCTGCCGCCCGTGCTGGAGGGCCGGCAGGCCGCCGACATCGCGCTGAAGTACCTCTCTGCGCAGGACTGAACCGCCGCAGGTCAGGTGAACTGTTCGGATATCAGGCGTTCTTCCAGCCCGTGACCCGGATCGAACAGGATCGTGTGCGACACCGTCGGCTCGGATGCGATTTCCACCGTGATCACGTCCCGGTAGGAGGTGCCGTCGGCATCCGCCATCACGGGGCGCTTTTCGGGTTCCAGCACGTCGAAGCGGACTTTCGCCTGCTTGGGCAGCAGCGCACCGCGCCAACGTCTGGGCCGGAACGCCGACATGGCCGTCAGCGCCAGCACGTCGGACCCGATGGGCAGGATCGGTCCGTGTGCGGAATAATTGTAGGCTGTCGATCCGGCGGGTGTGGCCACCAGCGCCCCGTCGCAGACCAGCTCGTGCATCCTGAGCCGCCCGTCGACCGAAATCTGCAACTTGGCGGCCTGCGGCCCCGCGCGCAGCAACGACACCTCGTTGATGGCCAGCGCCGTGGCCATGTCGCCGTTGATCTGCGTGGCCTGCATCACCAGCGGGTTTATCACCGCTGTCTCGGCCGCGCGCAGGCGGTCGATCAGGTCGGTTTCGCTGTACTCGTTCATCAGGAAGCCGATCGTGCCCCGGTTCATACCGTAGACCGGCACATCCAGCGCCTGGGTGCGGTGCAGGGTCGCCAGCATGAAACCGTCGCCCCCCAGCGCGACGATCACCTCGGCCTCGGCAGGCGGCACGTTGCCGTATCGTTGTGTCAGAACGGCACGGGCCGTCTGCGCCACGTCGGCCCGGCTGGCCACGAAAGCGATCTTCACGGGGTCGGCCAGGGTTGAAAGGAGATCATGGCGAAAGTTTCCGATGCTGCACGTTCTGCCCCGAACCAAGCACAGATTGCCGATGCCTGCCAGTGCTGCCGCGCATATCGGTCCAAGGGTCGCTTTACGCTCTTTCCGGCCCGCGTCCTTTCCGGTACCACACGACGGAAATTTCCGCCGCACAGGAGCCCCGCATGAAAGACTTCTTCACCGCCTCGCTGGCACAGTCCGATCCCGAACTGCTGGTCTCCATCACCGGGGAACTGGGTCGCCAGCGCAACGAGATCGAACTGATCGCGTCCGAGAACATCGTATCCGCAGCGGTGCTCGAGGCGCAGGGATCGGTGATGACCAACAAGTACGCCGAAGGCTATCCGGGCCGTCGCTACTACGGCGGCTGCGAATGGGTCGACGTCGCGGAGAACCTCGCGATCGAACGGGCCTGCAAGCTGTTCGACTGCGGCTTCGCGAACGTGCAGCCGAACTCGGGCTCCCAGGCCAACCAAGGCGTCTTCACGGCCCTCCTGCAGCCGGGCGACACGATTCTCGGCATGAGCCTCGACGCGGGCGGGCACCTGACCCACGGCGCAGCCCCCAACCAGTCGGGCAAGTGGTTCAACGCGGTGCAATACGGCGTGCGCAAGCAGGACAACCTGCTGGATTACGACCAGGTGCAGGAACTGGCGACCGAGCATCAGCCCAAGCTCATCATCGCCGGCGGCTCCGCCATTCCCCGCCAGATCGACTTTGCCCGGATGCGCGAGATTGCCGATTCAGTCGGCGCCTACCTGCACGTGGACATGGCGCATTTCGCCGGCCTCGTCGCCGCCGGAGAGCATCCCTCGCCCTTCCCGCACGCCCATGTGGCCACGACGACCACCCACAAGACCCTGCGCGGCCCCCGCGGCGGCATGATCCTGACCAACGACGAGGCGCTGGCGAAGAAATTCAATTCCGCCATCTTCCCCGGCATCCAGGGCGGCCCGCTGATGCACGTGATCGCGGCCAAGGCCGTCGCCTTCGGCGAAGCGTTGCGCCCCGAGTTCAAGGACTACATCAAGGCCGTGATCGCCAACGCACAGGCGCTGTCCGACCAGCTCATCAAGGGCGGTCTCGACACCGTGACCCACGGCACCGACACGCACGTCGTGCTCGTGGACCTGCGGCCCAAAGGGGTCAAGGGCAACGCGACCGAAAAGGCGCTGGGACGCGCGCACATCACCTGCAACAAGAACGGCGTGCCCTTCGATCCCGAGAAGCCGACCATCACCAGCGGCATCCGCCTCGGCTCCCCCGCGGGAACGACCCGCGGCTTCGGCGAGGCCGAATTCCGCCAGATCGCCGACTGGATCATCGAGGTGGTCGATGGTCTTGCCGCAAACGGCGAGGACGGCAACGCCGAGGTCGAAGCCAAGGTGAAAGCCGAGGTGGAGGCGCTCTGCGCGAAGTTCCCGCTCTATCCGCAGCTGTGATCACGGTCGGGGGCGGCGCGTGATCCGTGCCGCCCCTTTCCCACCGACCCTCCCGGATGTCTGGCGGTTCGACGAGTATTTTTGGCATAAAGAAGCTGGGGGCCTGCGAAGACGGAGACCGGCGACGCCCGGGTGAATGCCCGGGTGACCTGCCGTCCGATGCGATCTAGGGTGTGGCATCGATCCCTTTCCGACGGAGGCCCCCATGATCATCCACCGCGCAGGCTCGCGCCCCTCGACCACACCCGACCCCGCGTATTTTACCGGCACGGTCCGGATGGACCCGCTGATCCAGGCCCCCGCGCCCGCTCGGCTGCGGGGCATCGCGGTGACCTTCGAGCCCGGTGCCCGGACAAACTGGCACACGCATCCGCTGGGACAGACCCTGATCGTCACCGCGGGCGCGGGCCGTGCCCAGAAGGACGGCGAGGACATCGTCGAAATTCGCCCCGGTGACGTGATCTGGTTCGCCCCCGGCGAGAAACACTGGCACGGGGCGGCCCCCGATTGCGCCATGACGCATATCGCCCTGCAGGAAGAGCAGGACGGCACCACCGCCGACTGGATGGAACCGGTGACGGACGCGCAATACGCCGGCTAGACGTGCGACAGGATGTTGATCTCGCGCCCCATCGGATCGGCCACGAAGAATCGCCTCACGCCCCAGCTTTCCTCGGTCAGGGGATAGGTGATCGTGGCCCCCATGGCGCGGGCGCGGTCATGGACCTCGTCGACGTTCTCGACCTCGACCGAAATATCGGGGACGGGCGATCCGGCCCCACCCTGTGCGGCGACGCTCAATTGCACCGGGCCCAGCTCTCCCGAACCCAGGGTGATGATCCAGCCCTGGTCCATCAGGATGTTGAGGTTCAGCAGGTCGCTGTAGAAAGCCGCCAGCCCGGGCACATCCGCACTGGCGAAATTGCACACGATCCGGGTGACGGTCATGCGGGGGTCCGCCGGTCAGACATAGCCGCGCCACCACAGCCAGACCACGAAGGCGGTGGTCACGATCAGCAGGTTTGCCGCCACCGCAGCCGCGATCCCGAGCAGACGCCCCTTGCGGCGATCGGCCACGTCGATCGCGGCGAGATGCGCGCTCATCTCGGCGTGGTCGCGGCCGAAAGTGCCACCGTCCACCTGCCGCACCAGCCGAGGGTTGCCCGCTATCTTCTGCGCCGCGACCAGCCGTGCCCCCTGCCCGCGCACCCGGCGCGGCAGCAATCGGCCCGCCCGCCGCAGCGCGTGGTCCAGATCACGCCCCCTGACGCCCAGCTTCTCATGCAGAAGCTGTTGCAGGCTTCGGTTTCTGGCGGTTATTTCCTTTTCGGTCAGCATGAACCCCATCTAAAGCGACTGGTGCCCGCCGCGCAATGGCGTTAACCCTTGCGCATGCTGAACTATCTCGAATACGGGACCCCCGAAGAAGGCCGGCCGTCGCTGGTGATCGCGCACGGGCTGTTCGGGTCGGGCCGGAACTGGGGCGTGATCGCCAAGCGGCTGGCGGACACGCGCCATGTCGTGACGCCGGACATGCGCAACCACGGCAGCAGCCCCCGCGCGCCGACGCAAAGCTACCGCGACATGGCCGCCGACCTTGCGGAGCTGGCAGAGGCCCTTGGCGCGCCAATCGACCTTTGCGGACATTCCATGGGCGGCAAGGCGGCGATGGCGATGGCCCTGACCCGGCCGGAGCTGGTCAACACGCTGATCGTCGCCGATATCGCGCCGGTGGCCTATGACCATACCCAGTCCCATCTCATCGACGCGATGCGGCAGGTCGATCTGTCCGGCCTGACCCGCCGGTCCGAGGCCGAAGCACAGCTGGCCGAGGCGGGGGTCGAGCCCGCGCTGCAAAGTTTCTTTACCCAGTCGCTGGACGTACCCAACCGGGCCTGGCGGCTGAACCTCGACGTGCTCGAGGCCGAGATGCCCAAGATCGTCGGCTGGCCGGACGACCTTGAAGGTGTGTTCGAGGGGCCCACCCTTTTCCTCTCGGGCGGTGCGTCCGATTACGTCAGGCGCGAGGACCGCGACGGGATCACGGCGCTCTTCCCCGCCGCGCGCTTTGCGAAACTGCCCGGCGCGGGGCACTGGCTGCACGCGGAACAACCCCGCCATTTCGAAGCCGCCTTGCGTGCCTTTCTCGACGCCTGAGACCGCCGGCAACCGCCGACCCCCTTGCCTTTCGGGGAAAACGGTTAACATTCTAGGCGGAGGAGCATGAGGAAAGGTCATGTGGAAGACCCTATTTGATCGCATGATGCGCGCCATGATGGTGCGCGACAGACTGAGAACCGAATTTCCCGACGGCACGACAGAAACATATGGTCCCGATCGGGGCGACCTGGCCCAGGTCGCCATCCGCGAGAACGAAACCCTGCGTCGGCTGTGCCTGAATCCCGATCTCGCCCTCGGGGAGGGCCTGATGAACGGCACCATCGCCCTCATCGACACGGACCTCGACGCGTTTCTCCGTATCATCCTCCAGAACCGCGCCGCCGGAGACCAGCCCGGCTGGATCCGGACCGCCAACAATTTCCGCTTTCACGCCCGGCGGTTCATTCAGCGCAACACACCGGAACGCGCCCGCGCGAACGTCGCGCATCACTACGACATCTCGGACGATCTTTACCGTCTCTTCCTTGATGACGACATGCAGTATTCCTGCGCCTATTTCACCGATCCGGACATGTCCCTCGAGGACGCTCAGATGGCCAAGAAGACCCACATCGCCCGAAAGCTCTGCCTTTCACCCGGCCAGCGGGTGCTGGACATCGGCTGCGGCTGGGGGGGCATGGCGCTCACCCTCGCACAGGACTTCGATGTCCACGTCACCGGGGTGACGCTGTCGCGGAACCAGCTGGCGACCGCGCAGGCCCGTGCGAGGGAGGCAGGGCTGGAGGACCGGGTAACATTCTGCCTGCAGGATTACCGCAAGGTGACCGATTCCTTCGACCGGATCGTCAGTGTCGGCATGCTGGAACACGTCGGCGTCCCCAACTACGGCACTTACTTTGCCAAGGTCGCCGACCTGCTGAAACCGGACGGCATCGCGCTGATCCACAGCATCGGCCGCAGCGCGCCGCCGATGCCGCATAGCTCATGGCTCAACAAGTACATCTTTCCCGGCGGCTACGTGCCCTCTCTTTCCGAACTTGCCGTCCCGATGGAACAGAGCGGGCTCTGGCAGACCGACATCGAATTTCTGCGGCTGCACTATGCCTATACCCTGCGCCACTGGCGCCAGCGATTCGAGGACAATATCGACACCGTCCGCAGAATGTACGACGACCGGTTCGTCACCATGTTCCGCTACTACTTCGCCATCTGCATCGCGGCCTTCGAACACCAGATGCAGGGGGTCTACCAGATCCAGCTGGCGCACCGGCGGGACGCGGTGCCGCTGACGCGCGACTACCTCTACCGGACTCCGCACGCGGGCTGACCTCCCGGCAGTCCCCGGCTGGCCCTGCCCGGCACGCCCTTTCGCGCCGGCCTGTTTCGGGTTGCCGCCAATCCGGTCTTGCACCCGACCGCGCCATGCCTATAACGCAGACAATTTGCACATCAGGGGGCTGACCATGCCAAAGCGCACCGACATCAAATCGATCATGATCATTGGTGCAGGCCCCATCATCATCGGGCAAGCCTGCGAATTCGACTACTCGGGCGCCCAGGCGTGTAAGGCATTGAAGGAGGAAGGCTACCGGGTCATCCTGGTCAACTCCAACCCGGCGACGATCATGACCGACCCCGGTCTGGCGGATGCGACCTACATCGAACCGATCACGCCCGAGATCGTCGCCAAGATCATCGAAAAGGAACGCCCCGACGCGCTGCTGCCGACGATGGGCGGACAGACCGGCCTGAACACCTCCCTCGCGCTCGAGGAAATGGGCGTGCTGGAGAAATTCGGCGTCGAGATGATCGGCGCCAAGCGCGAAGCCATCGAAATGGCGGAGGACCGCAAGCTGTTCCGCGAAGCGATGGACCGTCTGGGGATCGAGAACCCCCGCGCCACCATCTGCACCGCGCCGAAGGATGCGAGGGGCAAGAAGGACCTCGCCGCCGGCGTCCGGCTCGCCCTCGAGGCGCTCGAGGACATCGGCCTGCCCGCGATCATTCGCCCCGCCTTCACCATGGGCGGCACCGGAGGCGGTGTGGCCTACAACCGCGAGGACTACGAGTTCTATTGCCGGTCCGGCATGGATGCGTCGCCCATGGGCCAGATCCTGATCGACGAATCCCTGCTCGGCTGGAAGGAATACGAAATGGAGGTGGTCCGCGACACCGCCGACAACGCGATCATCGTCTGCTCGATCGAGAATGTGGACCCGATGGGCGTGCACACGGGCGATTCGATCACCGTCGCCCCGGCGCTGACGCTGACCGACAAGGAATACCAGGTCATGCGCAACCACTCGATCGCGGTCCTGCGCGAGATCGGCGTGGAAACGGGCGGCTCCAACGTCCAGTGGGCGGTGAACCCCGAAGACGGCCGCATGGTGGTGATCGAGATGAACCCCCGCGTCAGCCGGTCCTCGGCACTTGCCTCGAAGGCGACGGGTTTCCCCATCGCCAAGATCGCCGCGAAACTGGCCGTCGGCTTCACCCTCGACGAACTCGACAATGACATCACCGGCGTGACCCCGGCAAGCTTCGAGCCGACGATCGACTACGTCGTGACGAAAATCCCGAAATTCGCCTTCGAGAAATTCCCCGGCTCGGAACCCAACCTGACCACCGCGATGAAGTCCGTGGGGGAGGCAATGTCGATCGGCCGGACCATCCACGAGAGCCTGCAAAAGGCGCTGGCCTCCATGGAGTCGGGCCTGACCGGCTTCGACGAGATCGATATTCCCGGCCTGCCCCCCCTCACCCCAACCCTCTCCCCCGAGGGGGAGAGGGAGCTGCGCCCCGAACCGGGCGCGGCGTCAGACGACCCGCGTTCCGCGCCGGATGACGCGCGAGCCCTCTCCCCGCGGGGGAGAGGGTTGGGTGAGGGGGCGTTGTCGCCGGAAGCGCGCGCCGCGATCATCAAGGCGATCAGCAAACAGACCCCGGACCGCCTGCGCACGATTGCCCAGGCCATGCGGCACGGCATGTCCAATGATGACATCCACGGGATCACCATGTTCGATCCCTGGTTCCTGGACCGCATCCGCGAGATCGTGGACGCGGAGGAGCAGGTGCGCCAAGAAGGTCTGCCGCTGGACGAATACGGGCTGCGGCGGCTCAAGATGATGGGTTTCACGGACGCCCGGCTGGCCACTTTGTGCGGGCGGTCGGAAGAGGAGGTGCGCGCGGCGCGTCTCGACGCGGGCGTTCGGGCCGTCTTCAAGCGCATCGACACATGCGCCGCCGAGTTCGAAGCGCAGACCCCCTACATGTATTCCACCTACGAGGCGCCGATGATGGGCGACGTGGAATGCGAGGCCCGGCCGACGGACCGCAAGAAGGTCGTGATCCTTGGCGGCGGGCCGAACCGCATCGGACAGGGGATCGAATTCGACTATTGCTGCTGCCATGCCTGCTACGCGCTGACCGACGCGGGGTATGAGACCATCATGGTCAACTGCAACCCGGAAACCGTTTCGACCGATTACGACACCTCCGACCGGTTGTATTTCGAGCCGTTGACCTTCGAGCACGTCATGGAAATCCTGAGGGTCGAGCAGGACAACGGCACCCTGCATGGCGTCATCGTGCAGTTCGGGGGCCAGACCCCGCTGAAACTGGCCAATGCCCTTCACGATGCCGGGATACCGATCCTGGGCACGACCCCCGACATGATCGACCTCGCGGAGGATCGCGAGCGCTTCCAGAAGCTGGTGCAGACGCTGGGCCTCAGGCAACCCCGCAACGGCATCGCCCATTCCGACGCCGAGGCGATGGAAATCGCGGAGGACATCGGCTTTCCGCTTGTGATCCGGCCTTCATATGTCCTGGGTGGCCGCGCGATGGAGATCGTCCGCGACCGTGCCGGGCTGGAGCGTTACATCCGCGACGCCGTCGTGGTTTCGGGCAAAAGCCCGGTTCTGCTGGACAGCTATCTCGCCGGCGCGGTCGAACTCGACGTCGATGCGCTGTGCGATGGCACCGACGTGCACGTGGCGGGGATCATGCAGCACATCGAGGAAGCGGGTGTGCACTCCGGCGACAGCGCCTGTTCGCTGCCGCCCTACTCGCTCGACCGGGCGATCATCGAGGAAGTGACCCGCCAGACACATGCGCTCGCCCTGGCCCTGAACGTGGTCGGTCTGATGAACATCCAGTTCGCGGTCAAGGACGGTGAGGTCTACCTGATCGAGGTGAACCCCCGCGCCTCGCGCACCGTGCCCTTCGTGGCCAAGGCGACAGATTCGGCCATCGCCTCCATCGCCGCGCGCATCATGGCGGGCGAGCCCCTTTCGGCGTTCCCCAAGCGAGCACCCTACCCCGAGCAGGCCGCCTATGCAGACGTGCTCCCGCTGGGCGATCCGCTGACACTGGCGGACCCGGACATGCCGTGGTTCTCGGTCAAGGAAGCGGTGTTGCCCTTTGCCCGCTTCCCCGGTGTCGATACCCTGCTGGGGCCGGAAATGCGCTCCACCGGCGAGGTCATGGGCTGGGATCGCGATTTCCCGCGGGCCTTTCTCAAGGCCCAGATGGGCGCCGGCAACGTGATGCCGCGCGAGGGATGCGCCTTCATCTCGATCAAGGATGCAGACAAGTCGGCGGACATGCTGTCGGCGGCGCGTATCCTGCTGGAACAGGGCTTCACCATCGTCGCGACCCGTGGCACCGCCGACTGGCTGCGGGAAAACGGACATGCCTGCGATGTGGTCAACAAGGTCTACGAAGGCCGGCCGAACATCACCGACATGATGAAGGACGGCGCGATACACCTCGTACTGAACACGACCGAAGGCGCGCAGGCGGTGGAGGACAGCAAGAGCATCCGGTCCATCGCGCTGTTCGACAAGATACCCTATTTCACCACCGCAGCCGGCGCCTATGCGGCCGCCTTGGCGATCAAGGCGCAGGCCGAGGACGAGATCGGCGTCAAGGCGCTTCAGGGTTGAGGTACTGCCGCGCCCTCAGGCGGGCGCGGCACCCACATGGGTCTACCGGCGTCTGTCGCGGCGTGGTATCGTCGCATTACCCCTAAAGGAGCCGCCCCATGATCCGCGCCATCCTTCCCGCCGTTCTGCTGATTTCAGCCTGCGAGACGGCTGTCGGCCCCGCAGGCACGGATCTGCCCTTCTTCGGCAACGGCTACCGGTTCGATGGCGACGCCTGCCGCCGCGTCGGCGAGGACGCCTTTACCAATCCGTTCCTCGACGACTCTGCCGATCTGGTCGGCTGCCCGGCGGACCTGGAGAACCTCGGCGTGTTCGTCCTGGACACGGGCGCCGAGGAAGTCGCGCGGCGCGATGGCTTCGTCCTCTATTCGGTCCCGCGGCGGTAGCGACCGGCGGCTGCATGCCAGTCTCCGCGGGTTAGGTCAGCCCGCTGCTCCGGGCGCCGACAGACATAGGGATCATGCCTCTCCCCTCCTTGCCAGCGACCTGCTACAGCCTAGTGTCTAAAGGAACGCTGATCGTCTGCCTGCCCTGCCCCTTGCCCACCCGGCGAGCCAGCGGCTAGCATGACGAAAGTCACGAGGGATCCCAATGTACACACCCGTCATCACCGGCACCGGCCTGTTCACACCGGAACAGACCATCACCAACGCGGAACTGGTGGCTTCCTTCAACGCCTACGTCGATCTTTACAACGCCGAGAACGCGGCGGCGATCGAGGCGGGACAGCTGGAACCCAAGACCTATTCCTCGGAAGAGTTCATCGTGAAGGCTTCGGGGATCGAACAGCGTTACGTGATCGACAAATCCGGCATTCTGGACCCGAGGGTGATGCATCCGCTGCTGCGCCAGCGCAGCGACGACGAACCGTCGTTGATGGCGGAAATGGCCATCGACGCGGCGCGCAAGGCGCTGGACAAGGCGGGAAAGACGGCAGCGGACGTGGACGCCGTGATCTGTGCCGCGTCGAACCTCGAACGCGCCTATCCCGCGGTTGCGATCGAGATCCAGGACCTGCTGGGCATCGGCGGCTTCGCCTTCGACATGAACGTCGCCTGTTCCTCGGCAACCTTCGGGATTCAGGCCGCCTCAGACATGGTGCGCTCCGGCTCGATCCGCTCGGCGCTCGTGGTCAACCCCGAGATCTGCTCGGCCCACCTCGAATGGCGCGACAGGGACTGTCATTTCATCTTTGGCGACGTGGCGACCGCGACGCTGATCGAACGGGAAGACGCTGCACAAGGCCCCCATTTCGAGATCAGGTCGACCCGCTGCGCCACGCAATTTTCGAACAACATTCGGAACAACAACGGTTTCCTGCGCCGTTCGCGCCGCGACGGGCTGGCTGACCGGCGCGACATGCAGTTCATGCAGAACGGCCGCAAGGTGTTCAAGGAAGTCCTGCCGCTGGTTTCGGATCACATCGCGCACCACATGGCGGAAGACGGCATCACGAGCGAGGCGCTCAAACGGATATGGCTGCATCAGGCCAACAAATCCATGAACGATTTCATCGGCCGCAAGGTACTGGGCCGCGAACCCGCACCGGGCGAGCAGCCCAACATTCTGCAGGACTACGCCAATACGTCCTCCGCGGGGTCGATCATCGCTTTCAGCAAATACTCCGACGATCTCGTGGATGGCGACCTGGGGCTGATCTGCTCTTTCGGGGCGGGCTATTCGGTGGGGTCGGTCATCGTGCAGAAACACGGCTGAACACGCCGGGCACCCGGCGCTGTCTTTCGCTTGATCGCCGCGCGGCTCCTGACGTATGGGGTGCGGCATGGCCAAACTCTATTTCCACTATTCGACAATGAACGCGGGCAAGTCCACCGTGCTGCTGCAGGCGGCGCACAACTACGTGGAACGCGGAATGCACCCCTACCTGCTGACCGCCCGGCTGGACAATCGTGCCGGCGAGGCGCGGATCGCCTCGCGCATCGGGATCGGACAGAAGGCCGACACATTTGCTGAAGGCGAAGACCTTTACGCCAAGGTCGAAGTGCAGCTGTCCGAAGGCCCCTGCGCCTGCGTCTTCGTGGACGAGGCCCAGTTCCTGCAGCCCGACCAGGTCTGGCAGTTGGCGCGGGTGGTGGACGACCTGAACGTTCCCGTCATGTGCTTTGGCCTGCGGGTGGATTTTCGCGGCGCGCTTTTCCCCGGTTCAGCCACCCTGCTCGCCCTCAGCGACGAGATGCGCGAGGTGCGCACGATATGCCACTGCGGTAAGAAAGCGACGATGGTGGTGCGTCTGGATGCGTCGGGCAAACCGCAACGCGACGGCGCGCAGGTCCAGATCGGTGGCAACGAGACCTACGTGTCACTTTGCCGGCGCCACTGGCGGGAAGCTGTTGGGGATAACTGAGCATCACAACTGCAACAAAGGCGACCCTAAAGGCAACTTACCCCCCGCGAGATTGTAAGAAGTTTCCAAAATCGAACATTGCGGTCTTTTTCATGCACAGTGGCGACAACCCACCTGCCGAGCCCTCTCGGGCGCGCCAAGACCGCGGCTAAACTCGAAAAGTGCCGCAAAACCGTTCATTCTGGTTGAGTTCAGGCCCGGAAATCGCGGCCGGTGTCGTTCAGCAAGACGACAGGGCGCGGGAGATGACCCGCACCTGAAATCTTCACTCAACGCCTGAACAACGCCACGCAACCCATTGAATTTCTTCAGTGCATGCGTCCGCCGTTGGGCACATCCCGGTCCGGGGACAGCAGCACGATGGCCCCGTCCTCGTCGGGCGTTCCCAGCACCAGCACCTCGGACATGAAGGGGCCGATCTGGCGCGGCGGGAAGTTGACCACCGCCATGACCTGCCGCCCCACAAGGCCGTCGGGCGTATAGTGCACCGTGATCTGCGCAGAAGTCTTGCGCACGCCGATCTCCGATCCGAAATCCACCCAAAGCTTGATCGCAGGCTTGCGCGCCTCGGGAAAGGGCTCCGCCTTGACCACGGTGCCGACGCGGATGTCGACTTTCATGAAGTCTTCGAACGAAATCTCAGCCACGCGACAGCTCCCGCGATCTCTCCGTCGCCGCGGCGACCGCGCGCTTCAGCAACGGCGGAAACCCGTTCCGGGCATCCATCAGCACTTCCAGCGCCGCCTGGGTCGTGCCGTTGGGACTGGTCACGTTCCGCCGCAACTGCGCGGGGTCTTCCTCGGCTTCCATCGCCAAGGCCCCGGCCCCGGCCACCGTCGCCTTGGCCAGCTGCAGCGCGAGGTCGCGGGGCAATCCCTGCGCCTCGCCCGCGTCGGCCATGGTTTCCATCAGGTGAAAGACATAGGCCGGGCCAGAACCGCTGACCCCGGTGACAGCGTCGATCTGCGCCTCGTCCTCGAGTCGCACCACCTCGCCTGCCGCGCGCAGCAGCGTCTCCGCCTCGTCGAGCGCGCGCGCACCGGCAGCCGCATTTCCGACGATGGCCGTAATCCCGCGCGAGATTGCGGCAGGCGTGTTCGGCATGGCACGCACCACCGGCGTATCCGCCCCCAACACGGTTTCGAAGTAGGAGATCGGCGTGCCCGCCGCGACGCTGACGAACACGGTGTCCGCGTTGCCCATCTCTCGAAGGGTCGGCAGCGCCTCGGCCATCATCTGCGGCTTGACCGCCACCAGCACCAGCGCGGGCGCATCTGGCAGTTCCGCGTTGAGATGGACGCCCTGCCCCTGCAACCAGTCGGAGGGGGCAGGATCGGTCACCCATACCGAGGTGGGCGGCAAGCCCCGTTTCAGCCAGCCCGCAAGCATGGCCGAGCCCATCTTGCCGCACCCCAGCAGTACCAGCCCGTCGGCCGCAATTCGGCTGTCTTTCATCGTCTGTCTCCCGCGTGGTTGTTGCGGAAGCTTGTTACGCGTGGCCGTAGGCCTCTGCAATGGCGACCTGAAGGGCGTCCTTCGGTGTCCGGTCTCCCCAGATCAGCAGTTGCAGGGCCGGGTAGTAACGCTCGGCCGACATCACCGCGGCGGTGATCATCGTGTCGATCTGTTCTGCAGAGGCGTCCTGCCCCCCCGCCATCACGAGCCCGTAGCGATAGACCATCAGCTTCTGCTCGGCCCAGTAGGTGAATGCGCCCGCCCAGCACTGGTCATTGACGGCATTGAGAAGCTCGTAGACCCCCGGCAGCGCATGTTCCGGTGGGTCCATGTCAAAGGTACAGATCAGGCGCAGCGTTTCGTCGAACGCGGACCAGGCGAGGGTGATCGAATAGGTGCGCCACTGGCCTTCGACAGCCATGGCGATCTGTTCGTCGGATATCCGGTCGAAATCCCACTCGTGATGGGCGGCCAGGTTCTCGACGATGTCGATGGGGTGAATGTCTTCTTCAAGGTAATGCTCGGACAGGGCCATTTCGCCACCTCTGATTGTTCCAGAGCCGGGGCAACGCCTGCGCCACCAACCATGGATGCCTGCACAAATAGGCGCGGAACGTTGCCGCCCCTATACTAGATATGGTGGGGGCAAGCGGCCGCGCTGGCAACCTTTTTGTTGGGGATAATCCCCAAATTATAGGGGATATGTCCATCATCTTGTGGAGAAGACGCGAAACGGCCCAAAATTTCGACGGCGGGTCGTTTTGGGCAGAGGCGTATGTGAATCGCGGGACCCGCTTCCACGCCATCCGGCGGCCGGGCCATCGCGCGACATTGAAGACGGATCGGAACGGCGCGGCAGCGCCGCCTTCCGGTTCAGCCTTTCTTGGCTTCCATGGCGTCGAGCCGGGATTTCAGCGCCTCGTTTTCTTCGCGTGCCTTCTGCGCCATGGCGCGCACGGCGTCGAATTCCTCGCGCGTGACGAAGTCGCGGTCGGCGAGCCAGCGGTCGACCATGCCCTTCAGCGCGGTCTCGGCCTCGTTCCGGGCCCCCTGCGCCACACCCATCGCATTGGTCATCATCTGGCTGACGTCGTCGAAAAACTTGTTGCGGGTCTGCATGTCTGGCCTCCAGCGTTCACTTTGGCTTTATATGGGGCCCGAATGCCGCAGGCGCAAGGTTGACTTCCCCGCCGTGGCGCGCTCAATCGGCGCATGATCGCGATGCTTCCCTTCCCCGACATCTCGCCCGAGATCTTCTCGATCTCGCTCTTCGGCACGACTTTCGCCCTGCGCTGGTATGCGCTGGCCTATATCGTCGGGATCCTGCTTGGATGGCGCATCGTGGTGCGCGCAACCCGCACCCCGCGCCTTTGGAAGAACGACACCCCGGTCATGACCCCGGCGCAGGTCGAGGACCTGCTGTTCTGGGTGATCCTCGGTGTGATCCTGGGCGGTCGGCTTGGCTATGTCCTGTTCTACCAGCCCGGCTTCTACCTCGCGAATCCGATGCGCATCCTTCAACTGTGGGAGGGCGGCATGTCCTTTCACGGCGGCGCGTTGGGCGTGATCCTTGCCGGGTGGCTCTATACGCTGCGACACAGGGTCGCCACCATTTCGACCGGGGACATGGTGTGTCTCGGCCTTGCGCCGGGGCTGTTCCTCGGACGGCTGGCCAACTTCATCAACGCCGAACTGTGGGGCCGCCCGACGGACCTGCCCTGGGGCGTGGCCTTTCCGACCGATGCGGCCCAATACTGTCCTGACGTGGCGGGCATCTGCGCCCGGCATCCCTCCCAGCTCTACGAGGCGCTGCTCGAAGGCTTGATCCTGGGCAGCCTGCTGATCTGGATGGCATGGCGGCGCGGGGCGCTGAAGCACGAAGGGCTGATCGGCGGCACGTTTCTCGCCGGGTACGGTCTCGCACGGTTCGCGGTGGAATTCGTGCGCCAGCCCGACGCCCAGTTCGTCAGCGAAGGCAATCCGCTTGGGCTGGCATGGCACATCAACGGCTATGGCCTGACGATGGGCCAGATCCTGTGCGTGCCGATGATCCTTGTGGGGCTTCTGCTGATCCTGCGGGCACGCCGCCGCCCGGCATGAGCCTTCGAGACCATATCATCGCACGGATCCGGGCCGAGGGACCGATGCGGCTGGACGACTACATGCACAGCTGCCTGCTGCACCCGCGCTGGGGGTACTACGCCACCCGGGATCCGCTGGGTGCCGGGGGGGACTTCACCACCTCCCCGGAGATCAGCCAGATGTTCGGCGAACTCGTCGGCCTTGCGCTGGCGCAGAAGTGGCTGGACGATGGGGCACCGTCCCCCTTCACCCTGGCCGAGCTTGGCCCCGGACGCGGCACGCTGATGGCCGACATGCTGCGCGCGGGGAAAAGCGTGCCGGGGTTCGTCGATGCGGCGCACATCACGCTGGTCGAGGCATCCGAGACGCTGCGCGCGGTGCAGGCGCAGACGTTGGCGGCGTGGACGGTCACCTGGGCCGACAGCACGGATGCGCTGCCCGAACGGCCCATTTACCTCGTGGCGAACGAGTTCTTCGATGCATTGCCGATCCGCCAGTTCGTCCGTGACGGCGCAGTTTGGCGCGAACGGCAGGTGGGGGTCGAGAACGATGCGCTGGTGTTGGGACTGGGCCCCGCACAGCCCCAGCCGGCGCTGAAGGACCGGCTGGAAGATACGCAGGACGGCGATCTGGTGGAGGTGTGCGAGCCGCTGTCGTCAGTACTGTCGCCCGTCACCGCCCGCATTGCCCGCCACGGCGGCGCGGCGCTAATCGTGGACTACGGCGACTGGCGCACGCTGGGCGATACCTGGCAGGCTGTGCAAGGGCATCGGCCGGCCGACCCCCTGGCCGAACCGGGTCAGGCGGACCTGACCGCGCATGTCGACTTCGAGGCGATCGCCCGCGCCGCCGCGCCCTGTGCCCACAGCCGGGTGACGCCGCAGGGCGTGTTTCTGGAGCGGCTGGGCATCACCCGACGGGCACAACAGCTGGCCGGCGGTTTGGCCGGACCCGCGCTCGACAGCCACATCGCCGCACATCGGCGGTTGACGCATCCGCAGGAAATGGGAAACCTCTTCAAGGTGATCGCCCTGCACCGCGAAGGCGAGACACCGCCACCGGGATTGGAAACATGACGCTGGAAATTCTCACATCCGACAGTCTGGCGCCCCTGCGTCACGGGTTCTTCACCCGCGCGGGCGGCGCGTCCTCGGGCGTGTTCGCGGGGCTGAACTGCGGGCACGGCAGTTCGGACCAGCGCGAGATCGTCAGCATCAACCGCCGCCGGGTTGCCGAGGCGATGGGCGTGCCGCCGGATCACCTTCTGGGCGTGCACCAGATACACTCCGCAACGGCGATCAAGGTGGACGCGCCCCTGCCCGAACGGCCCCGCGCGGATGCGCTGGTGACCGCGACCCCCGGATTGGCGTTGTCGGTCCTTGCAGCCGACTGCCAGCCGGTTCTCTTTGCCGACCCGAAAGCCGGGGTGATCGGCGCCGCCCATGCGGGCTGGCGCGGGGCGCTGGACGGCGTGCTGCAGTCGACGGTGGACGCGATGGTGGACCTTGGCGCGACGCCGGAGGGCATCACCGCCGTGATCGGCCCCTGCATCAGCCAGCGCGCATACGAGGTCGGGCCGGAGTTCTTCGAGGATTTCATCGCCGAGGATCAGGCCTTTGCCCGCTACTTCGCGAATGGCGAAGGCGACCGGATGCTGTTCGACCTGCCGGGTTTCGGCCTGAACCGGCTGCGCGCCGCCGGCGTGGGCCACGCGGAATGGACGCATCACTGCACATACAGCGATCCGGCGCGATTCTACTCCTACCGGCGCAGCACCCATGGCAAGGAAGCCGACTACGGGCGGCTGATCTCGGCCATCACGTTGTGAAGCTGGCATGATTGGGGCAGCACCGGCCCCTTTCCTGCCAGAAACCACCTGATCAATCCGGAAACAATCGCCTCCGAATGGCATGATTGTTGATCGATCATGTGGAATCTCCCATGAAACAAGGGCTTTGGCCAATTGCGGCAGTCCGGCCACAATGATCGCCGCCAGGGTCGAGAATTCTCCGAAGTTTTTCAACAAACGCCCCAAACCCGCCAGATTGGTCGTGCATCTTGATCCTCAAGCAGGGGCTCCGGCCCGATACCAGGCAAACCGAGGATGAACCGATGAAAACCAACACCCGCTTTATCAAGAACGTGATCGAAACCGCCGCGAAGGATGACACGGTCATGCCGTGGGCGCGCGGCGCGCGGCGCAAGGCCTTCATCGCGAAGCGCAGCGCCGAAACGACCCCGGCCCGCAAGACTGCCTGAAAAGGTACTGACCGCCAGCGGCGGCCCCTCCCCACCTATTGGCCCCGGTCGGCACCCGGGCAGGACCTCTCCCGCGTTGATTCGCGGGAGGGGTCTTTTTCATTGCGAATTGTGGCAACGGCACCGGGAAACGAGGAAACAGAAAGGCGGATTTTGGCCGAATTGGACAAAAATAGGGCGTAAATGTTCGGCAATCTTTGACAATCGGAAGCGTTCATGGCGATTTAAGTCTCGTTGAGTACTTGAAATGACAATCGTTATTTCCGTTGTTGTCGGTGGGGGCCGACACGGATGTGACCAACCTCGAAAGGGTGATCGCATGAACATTACCGCTGCCCCGGGTTCACGCCTGGCAACCAGATTCAAGAAACCCGGTGGATACGACATCCACGCTCCCGGCCCCGCCAATGGCGGCATCCGCGCCGCCGCGCCGATGCCGATGCGCAACTTCGAAATCGCCGCGCTGCGCACCGACGGATCGCTCTACATCGGACAGGACACCGCGCCGGCGATCCCGCTGTTCGAATCCGCCTTCTCGGCGTTCGCCCGCGGCACGCTGATCCAGACCGTCAACGGCGAGGTGGCCGTCGAGGATCTGCAACCCGGCGACATGATCAACACGTCCAGCGGCGAGCCCGCTAAGCTGATATGGATCGGATCTTCCAGCTTCGTGCCCGCAGACGCCGGGCGCCGGATGCCCCTGGTGCGCATCATGGCCGAAAGCTTTGGCCAGGGACGACCCCAGTCCTTCATCACGGTCGGGCCGGCCGCACGCATTCTGCACACCCCGCATCACCTGCGGTCCGAGGCGGGCGGCACCCGGATGCTGACCGCCGTTCGGGAGTTCGTGGACGGCGTGAACGTGATCGAGATCGTGCCGCCGACGCCGGTGCGGCTGTTTCACATCTGCCTCGACCGGCACGCCGCGATCAACGCAGGCGGCCTGGAGATGGAGACCTTTCACCCCGGCGCGAACGCGACCCGCACGGTCAGCCACTCGCTGCGCGACCGGTTTCTGGGGATGTTCCCGCGGATCGGCCACATCACGGACTTCGGGCCGCTTGCCCATCCCCGTGCGCCCGAGGCGGAAGCCGGTCAGGTCGCCTGACCGGCGCGGCCAGACGCCGAGGTCGGTGTCAGGGCGCCGTCTTCAGCCGTTCTTCGAGAACGTCGAAGGGCACGCCCGGCTCATCCTTGGCGCCTCGGATCACGAGGCTGGTCTTGACGCTCGCCACGTTCGGGGTGGTCAGGAGCTTACCGGTCAGGAAACTCTGGAAGCTGGAAAGGTCCGGGGCCACGCACTTGATGATGAAGTCCACTTCGCCGTTGAGCATGTGGCATTCGCGGACCAGCGGCCAGTCGCGGCATTTTTGCTCGAACGCGCTCAGGTCCGCTTCCGCCTGGCTGGCGAGCCCCACCATGGCGAACACCTGCACCTCGAACCCGAGCTCGCGCGGATCGACGTCCGCGTGATAGCCCCGGATGTAGCCCTGTTCTTCGAGCGTGCGCACCCGGCGCAGGCAGGGCGGCGCTGAAATTCCGACCCGCTTGGCAAGTTCGACGTTGGTCATCCGACCATCGGCCTGCAACTCGGCCAGGATCTTCCGATCAATCGGGTCAAGCCGTGTGCCTGCCATGATATCCCCTCTGAATTTTGCAGTTCTTATACCAGCGCCACGAGTCTGCGCAATATTGTTTCGCTGACACGCAAGAATCTTCCAGAAGTGACACTTAGCCGTGGTCCGCCGCGATGGGAAGCCCCCGTGAGCCATCGGGGGTTTAAGCGCCGGCGCCGCGAGGCTATATCACGGGGGCTGCAACAGTTTTTCGGGGGTGCCTTATGGCCGAGACACGCAAGACCAAGGTTCTGATCATCGGCTCCGGCCCGGCGGGCTACACCGCCGGTGTCTATGCCAGCCGCGCCATGCTGGAGCCGATCCTGGTGCAGGGGATCGAACCGGGCGGCCAGCTCACCACCACCACCGAGGTCGAGAACTGGCCCGGCGACACCGAGGTGCAGGGCCCCGACCTGATGGTCCGGATGGAGGCGCATGCCAAGGCCATGGGAACCGAGATCATCGGCGACATCATCACCGACCTCGACCTGTCGTCGCGCCCCTTCCACGCCAAGGGCGACAGCGGCACGACCTACGTCGCCGACGCCGTGATCCTCGCGACCGGCGCGCGGGCCAAGTGGCTCGGTCTGCCGAGTGAGGAGAAATTCAAGGGCTTCGGTGTCTCTGCCTGCGCGACCTGCGACGGGTTCTTCTACCGCGGGCAGGAGATCGTGGTGATCGGCGGCGGCAACACCGCCGTGGAAGAAGCACTTTTCCTCACCAATTTCGCGTCGAAGGTGACACTGATCCACCGTCGTGACGAACTGCGGGCGGAAAAGATCCTGATCGACCGGCTGATGAAGAACCCCAAGATCGAACCGCTCTGGTTCCACACGCTGGAAGAGGTCTATGGCACCGACAGCCCGCTGGGCGTGGAGGGCGTGAAGGTCAAGCACGTCAAGACCGGCGAGATCACCGACATTCCGGCCAAGGGCGTTTTCGTCGCCATCGGTCACGCCCCGTCGAACGAGCTGGTGAAGGACACGCTGGAAACCCACATGGGCGGCTACGTGGTGACCAAGCCCGACAGCACCGAAACATCCATTCCGGGCGTTTTCGCAGCGGGCGATCTGACGGACCACAAGTACCGGCAGGCGGTGACCAGCGCGGGAATGGGCTGCATGGCCGCGCTGGAAGCAGAGCGGTTTCTGGCCGAACATGGCGACGATGCTGACGTGGATCACGGCCATGACACGTCCCTGCCGCTGGGCTACGGCGCGCAGGTCGCCGAATAAGGCCGCCCACGGGCAGACTTGACCTGATCCTTGCGCCCCCGCACTGTCGGGCGGACGCAAGGAGCAGAGCATGAACGACCTCTGGCGCGGCACCATCGCCACACGGCTGCGCATCGCCAGCGGACTCGTGCTGTTCGTTTACGCCCTGCTGCACTTTCTGAACATCGGGCTAGGGCTGGTTTCGACCGAAGCCATGCATGTGGCGCAGGATCTGCGGCAGGTCGTGACCCGCAGCATTCCCGGCACCATCGTGATCTATGGGGCCTTCGCCGTGCACGTGACCATGTCGCTGGCCCGGCTCGCCCTGCGGGGCACTTTGCGGATGCCCCCGTGGGAAGCGGCACAGACAGCCTTTGGCCTGATGATCCCGGTCCTGCTGATCGCGCATCTGGTTCACACCCGCGCCGCGCACGAACTGTTCGGCGTGCGCGACGAGATGGGCTACATCTCGCTGCTGCTCTACGACACGCTGGACGGCTGGAAGCAGGCCGCGTTGCTGCTGCTGGTCTGGGCCCATGGCTGTATCGGGCTGCATTTCTGGCTTCGTCAAAAAGCGTGGTGGCGCCGGCGTCTGCCGTGGTTGGCGGGATGCGCAGCACTCGTCCCGGGGTTCGCGCTTGCCGGCTTCCTGACGGAGGCGCGGCAAATATCGGCCCGCTTCGCCCTGTCCGGCGAGCGCGACACGATCTATGTCGACTACAACTTTCCGGATGCCGACACGTTCGCCATGCTGATCGGCTGGACCCGTGCCCTAGCCTGGGGGCTTTTCGGGCTGCTGCTGGTGGTGGCAGGCATCTACGTGGGCAAGGCGGTTCTGGCCCGGCGGCAATCGGTCCGCGTATCCTACATCGACGGGCCCGAGGTGTGGGCGCCGAAGGGTCTGACCCTTCTGGAGGTGTCGCGCCTGCGCGGGGTGCCCCATGCCGCGCTTTGCGGTGGGCGGGGACGCTGCACCACCTGCCGGGTACTGGTGAAAGATGGTGCCGACCGGTTGCCGCCGCCGTCACCCACGGAAATGCAGAGCCTGATGGCAGTGAGGGCGCCCGTCGGAACCCGCCTCGCCTGCCAGATCGTGCCGGTTGCCCCCACGACCGTCTTTCGGGTCTTCCAGCCCGATGGCCGCCGCCAGAACCGCAACCATGCCAGCCAGGGCGAGGAAAAGCGGCTGGCCCTGCTGTTTCTCGACATGCGCGGTTTTACCGCCCGCACCATGGGACAGCTGCCCTACGATGTCGTGTTCCTGCTGAACCGTTTCTTCGACGCGGTGGTGCCTGCCGTGACCCGTGAGGGCGGCACCATCGACAAGTACCTCGGCGACGGGTTCCTTGCCATTTTCGAAAGCGCGACACCGCAGGCATCGGCCCGGGCCGCCCTGCGCGCGATAGAGGGCATGGCCCGCGCGCTGGACGCCTTCAACGCGCGGATCGCCGAGGAAGGCCAGAGCCCGATCGGGATCGGCATCGGCGCGCACCTGGGCGAAGTCGTTCTGGGCGAAATCGGCGCGGTCGGACAGGCCCCGCGCACGTTGATCGGGGATACGGTCAATACCGCCTCGCGGCTCGAAGGAGTGACAAAGGACCACCGTGTACAGGCCATGATATCCGCCCCGCTGCTGCTTGCGGCAGGCATCGATCCCGATCCGTCCCACCTGGTTGAACTGCAACTGCGCGGGCTGGATGCGCCGCTGGCGGCCTGGCCGGTCGCCACCGCGTCCGAGCTGAGCCTGCAAATCGACACGCTGACGCGCGCCAAAACGGCGTGACCGCCACGAAACCGGCTGTTTTCCGCAACCCCGGCACGATTTTTTCGGATTTGCACGCTGCACCGCTAGACTTTGTCCGGCCATCGGGGGCATAGGGCCTGCCATAAGGTCACGACGACATAAGGCAAAAGTGAGTTTGACATGACGATGGTGCAGAATTTATCTCCGATCTCCGAACTGTATGTTTCCTACGACTCCGCCCAGAAGATGAAGCACGAAGCGGGAGAGCTGGTCAGCCACGACCTGACACCCCGCCAGATCTGCGACCTCGAGCTGCTGATGAACGGCGGCTTCAACCCGCTCAAGGGCTTCCTGAGCGAAGCCGACTACGACAGCGTCGTCGACAGCATGCGGCTCGCGGACGGAACCCTCTGGCCGATGCCGATCACCCTGGACGTGACCGAGGACTTCGCCGAGAAACTGGAACTTGGCCAGGACATCGCGCTGCGTGACCAAGAAGGCGTGATCCTGGCGACGATGACCGTCACCGATCGCTGGACGCCGGACAAGGCGCGCGAGGCCGAGAAGGTCTTCGGCGCGGATGACGACGCGCACCCGGCGGTCAATTACCTGCACAACAAGGCGGGCAAGGTCTATCTGGGCGGCCCGGTGACGGGCATCCAGCAGCCGGTCCACTACGACTTCCGCGCCCGCCGCGACACGCCGAACGAATTGCGCGCCTACTTCCGCAAGATGGGCTGGCGCAAGGTCGTTGCCTTCCAGACCCGCAACCCGCTCCACCGCGCGCACCAGGAGCTGACCTTCCGCGCCGCGCGCGAGGCGCAGGCCAACCTGCTGATCCACCCGGTCGTGGGCCTGACCAAGCCGGGCGACGTCGATCACTTCACCCGTGTCCGGTGCTACGAGGCGGTGCTGGACAAGTATCCGGCCGCCACCACGTCCATGTCGCTGCTGAACCTTGCCATGCGCATGGCCGGCCCGCGCGAGGCCGTCTGGCACGGGCTGATCCGCAAGAACCACGGCTGCACGCATTTCATCGTCGGTCGCGACCACGCCGGCCCCGGCAAGAACAGCCAGGGCGAGGATTTCTATGGCCCCTACGATGCGCAGGACCTGTTCCGCGAGCATCAGGAGGAAATGGGAATCGAGATGGTCGATTTCAAACACATGGTCTACGTGCAGGAACGCGCCCAGTACGAACCCGCGGACGAGATCGAGGACAAGGACAATGTCACGATCCTCAACATCTCGGGCACCGAGCTGCGCCGTCGCCTGCGCGAAGGGCTGGAGATTCCCGAATGGTTCTCCTTCCCGGAGGTCGTGCAGGAACTGCGCCGCACCTCGCCGCCGCGTGCAAAGCAGGGTTTCACCGTGTTCTTCACCGGCTTCTCCGGCTCCGGCAAATCGACGATCGCGAATGCGCTGATGGTCAAGCTGATGGAAATGGGCGGTCGCCCGGTAACCCTGCTCGACGGGGACATCGTCCGCAAGAACCTTTCCTCCGAACTCGGCTTCTCCAAGGAGCATCGCGATCTGAACATCCGCCGCATCGGCTATGTCGCGTCGGAGATCACCAAGAACGGTGGCATCGCGATCTGTGCGCCCATCGCGCCCTATGCGGCGACCCGTCGCGCGGTCCGCGAAGAGATCGAGGCCTTTGGCGCCTTTGTCGAGGTGCATGTCGCCACGTCGATCGAGGAATGCGAACGCCGCGACCGCAAGGGCCTCTACAAGCTGGCGCGGGAAGGCAAGATCAAGGAATTCACCGGCATCTCAGACCCGTACGACGTGCCGCAGAACCCTGAACTGTCGCTCGACACCGAAAGCGTGGACGTCGACAACTGCGCACACCAGGTGCTGCTGAAACTGGAAAGCATGGGCCTGATCAGCGGCTGATCGCCGCCGCCCCTGACGACACCTGAACGCAGCCCCACGGGGCTGCGTTTTGCATTTCACAGGCTGTCCTTTATGGCGCGGGCGGCACGTCCTTCAAGATCCGCCCAGTGCGCCGCCTGCGACTTGGCCCCCCGCAGGGCGGGGGCGAGCCGTTGATAGAGCGCGTCGTCAGCGGCCCGGATCGCGGCTTTCATCTGCGAGGCGTCCTCGCAGATCACCATGCCGCCGGTATCCATGAAATCGCCGATGTTGGGGCAGCCCCAGTAGATCGGCACCGTTTCGCACAGGACAGCGTCCACGATCTTTTCCGTGAAATAGTTACGTTCGCGGATATTCTCGATCACCACGGAAAACCGGTAGGGTGCGAGGCCGTCGGATTTCTCGGCGAAAGGGGCATAGCCTCGGCCCAGGATCTCGACCGACAGCCCCTCGTGCCTTACCATGTCGACCATGGCGTGGCGCAGCAGGTGACCTTCGGTGTCGCGCTTTGCAGAAGCGATCAGCGACATGTGCCTTTCTTTTTCGGTCCGCACCGCTTGGGGATCCGGGATCCAGCTTGTCCCGAAGGGCAGCATCACCCCGTTCGGGATCGCCGCCAGCAGCGCGTCGTCGTGGCAAAGCACCCGGTGGAATCGCCGCCAGGTCAGCCGCAGCAGCCGCAGGTGCCGCCTGTGAATGACCGCCGGTTCGACCACCATCACCGAGACCCTCGCGCGGGTTCCCCAGTGCCGCTGGAAGTGCATCGCCGTCTTGGGATAGACGATCAGGTGGTCGGTGGGGCGCAGATCGGCGGCGGTGCCACGGGCCAGCCGCTCCGGCCGCCCCAGTGGCCAGACAAGCTCGTCCAGCGGCGTTTGCGCAAGCGCGGCGCCCAGCTTCCGTCCGTAGGGCAGGACCGCGATGGCCAAATCGGTCACCGTTCTTCGCCTTCGGCGGGCAGAAAGACATCGCCTGACATGACCACGCAGCCCTGCCCCGCCACGGTGACGCCGGTTATCGCGTTGCGGGGGCCCGTCACGCTTACCTGCGCCTGTCCGGGACGGCCCATGCCATGCCCCTGCTCGGCCACGAAGTCGGGCCGGTCGAGCAGCCCGCGCGCCCAGAGATAGCAGGCGGCCGCGCCGGTCGCGGACCCGGTGAAAGGGTCTTCGGGCGGCCCCGGACGGGCGATCAGCAGGCGGGCATAGGTATCCCCCGTCTCGGTCGCACCGCCCATGGTGATCCAGTAGGGCTCCATCATGTCGAGGCTTCGATGGCCAAGTGCCTCGGCGTAGGTCGCGTGCGCGTAGGGATCGAGCCTCAGATGGTCGATGGCGGCCCGGTCGCGCAAGACCGTGACGCAGAACGGCAGCCCGGTGGAAACGACCTGCGGGGGGCTGACGATATCGCCCGGATCGATGCTGCCGACCGCGGCGACCAGATCGGCGGGGATCTCGGCACCGAATGTGGGGGCCACCTGTGTCATGGTGATCGTGTCGCCGGCAACGTCGACGGGAACGATGCCAGCCCCGGTTTCCAGCTGCAGCGGTCCGTCTCCGATCAGGCCACGATGGCGCAGCGCAGCAACGGTGGCGATGGTCGGGTGCCCGGCAAAGGGGATCTCGCGGCTGGCAAGAAAGTACCTCACCCGCAGGTCGGCCACGTCGGAGGGGCCGGTAAAGGTGCATTCCACCAGCGACGTCTCGCGCACATAGGCCATGCAGGTCTCGGCGGACAGGGCGGCACCACCATGCACCACGGCACAGCCGTTGCCGCCGAACGGACGGTCGGTAAAGGCATCGACCCAGTCGAAATCGAAACGCATGGCGCGGCTCCCCGGACAGCAAAAAGGCCGCAGCGCACTGCGGCCTCATACAAATCCATGATCTGCGGGACGGGGTAAAGGCCCCCGGCCGTCTTTAGTGAACCATCACCGGTGCGTAATCGTGTTCACGGGCGAGGTGGAATGCGAGCTTGCGGTCGCCGACCAGCGCAAGTTGCTGTCCCTGCGCATCGTGAACCGCGTACAACTGTTCCAGACCTTCAGCCTGATCGCGAACTTCGCGGGGCAGATCGCTGACTGCGATGGTCTTGACGTATACCGTCCGGTCGCCGCTGTGGGTGGTCATGTCATGCATTTCTTACCCTTTCTTGATCTTTATGGTCTGTACAACTGTTTCGGGTTTCGCCCGGGTCAAGTCCACGTGCAGCAGACCGTTCTCCATCCGGGCCTCGCCCACCTCCACGCCATCGGCCAACACGAAGCTGCGCTGGAACTGTCGCGCGGCAATCCCGCGGTGCAGGAAAACACGGTCCTCGCCGTCGTCATGCTGGCGTCCACGGATCACCAGCTGCCGGTCCTCGACCGTGATGGCGAGGTCTTCCTCGGCAAAGCCCGCGACGGCCAGCGTGATGCGGTAGCTGTGATCGGAAGTCTGTTCAATGTTGAAGGGCGGATAGCCCTCGTTGCCGGATTTTGCGGTGCGTTCCAGCACCCGCTCCAGCTGTTCGAACCCCAGCATATGGGGGTAGGAAGCAAGCGTCAGTTTCGTCATGCGACACGTCCTGTTTCAAAGCGACAGTCAGATACGGGCCCCTGTTGCGGCGACCCGTATCCTGAATATGGGGTCACCTTTACCACGGCGCAAGGGCTATGCGCATCGGCGACCAGCGCCTATATTGGGGCTCAGACGACCTGATGGAATCACCCGACCGATGAATGCGCCCTCCGATCTGTCCATGAAGAACGACGAAGTCTTGCGGGTGGAACTGGAAGTGTTCCGGCGCGAGCATCGGGATCTGGACGAGGCGATCCGCGCATTGACGGAACGCACGGTTGCCGACCAGTTGACCGTTCAGCGGCTGAAGAAACGCAAGCTGCGCCTGAAGGACCTGATCGCCCAGATCGAGGACCGACTGACCCCTGACATCATCGCCTGAAACTTGGTCGGCACGCATTGCCCTGTGGGCCTGCGCGGCTATAGTGCGCGCTCTGAATACTTCGCGAAAGGCTGCTTTGCATGACCCCTCCTCCCGTCGGCATCATCATGGGTTCGCAATCGGACTGGGCCACCATGCGCGAGGCCGCGCTTTTGCTCGACGAACTGGCCATCCCCTATGACGCGCGCATCGTGTCGGCGCATCGCACGCCGGACAGGTTGTGGGAGTACGGCAAGACGGCGGTGGACCGTGGCCTGCAGGTCATCATCGCGGGCGCGGGCGGCGCGGCACACCTGCCCGGCATGATGGCGTCCAAGACGCGCGTGCCGGTGATCGGCGTGCCGGTGCAGACGCGGGCGCTCTCGGGGGTGGATTCGCTCTATTCCATCCTCCAGATGCCGCGCGGTTTCCCGGTGGCGACCATGGCGATCGGCGCCGCGGGCGCGGCAAATGCGGCGCTCATGGCGGCGGGAATTCTCGCGTTGCAGGACAAGGGCGTAGCCCAGCGCCTGGACGACTGGCGCGCAGCGCTGAGCGCGTCGATCCCGGAGGTGCCGAGCGATGACTGAACCCCTCGCCCTCGGCAGTACCATCGGCATTCTGGGCGGCGGTCAGCTTGGCCGGATGCTGTCGGTCGCGGCATCGCGCCTCGGCTTCCGGACCCATATCTTCGAACCCGGGGCCGCGCCGCCCGCGGGCCATGTGGCCGATGCTGTCACCACGGCGGACTACGAGGACAACGCGGCGCTCAAAGCTTTCGCCAGCGCCTGCGACATCGTCACCTTCGAATTCGAAAACGTGCCGACCAGCGCGCTCGACCTGATCGAGGCGCATGTGCCGATCCGACCCGGCCGGGAGGCCTTGCGCATCAGCCAGGATCGGTTGACGGAAAAGGATTTCCTGCGCGATCTGGGGCTGAACGTGGCGCCCTATGCCGACATTCCCGACCGGGCCGCGCTGGATGCGGCGCTGGCGGAGATCGGGACCCCTTCCATCCTCAAGACCCGGCGTTTCGGCTATGACGGCAAGGGCCAGGCGCGGCTGCGCGGGCCGGAGGATGCGGCGGAGGCGATCGAGGGCATGAACGGCGCCCCCTGTGTCCTTGAAGGCTTTGTCGATTTCAGTCACGAAGTTTCGGTCATCGCCGCGCGGGGCACGTCGGGTGAGGTCGCCTGCTTCGATCCCGGCGAAAACGTTCACCGCGATGGCATCCTGCACACCACCACGGTCCCTGCCCGGCTGTCCGCAGCACAGCGGACCGATGCCGTGCTGATGGCGGGGAAAATCCTCAACGCCCTCGACTATGTCGGCGTGCTGGGGGTCGAGCTGTTCGTGACCACAGGCGGCCTGATCGTGAACGAGATCGCCCCGCGGGTCCACAACTCGGGCCACTGGACACAACAGGGCTGCAGCGTGGACCAGTTCGAACAGCATATCCGCGCCATCGCGGGCTGGCCGCTTGGCGATGGGTCGCGCCACACCGACGTGGTGATGGAGAACCTGATCGGGCACGACATGGACCGGGTGCCGGAACTGGCACGGCAAAAGGACGTGAGCCTGCATCTCTACGGCAAGGCGGACGTCAAGCCGGGACGCAAGATGGGCCATTTCAACCGGGTTATGCGGTAAGCCGCTCCGCGAATTCACCGCACATGTAGGATACCTTTCCGGCGACGATGGTTGCGGCCACCCGGCTTGTGGCCGCGTCGAGCACGACGAGGTCGGCCCGTTTCCCGGTTTCCAGCGTGCCCCGGTCGTCCAGCCCCAGCATCGCCGCAGGCCCGCCGGAAATCAGGTGCCAGATTTCGGCCATCGGGGCGACGCCCGCCTGTTCCAGCATCAACGCCGCCCGGCGCGGCGACGGATAGTGATAGTCCGACGCGATGGCGTCGCAGTAGCCCATCACGATGAGGTCCAGTGCCGAAAGGTTGCCGTTGTGGGAACCGCCCCGCACCACGTTGGGCGCGCCCATGATGACGGTATCGCCGCCGCCGTGCGCCGCCTCTGCCGCCGCCAGCGTTTCGGGAAACTCGGCGATCCGCACCCCCCTGCCGCGCCATGCAGCCCTTGCCTCGGCAGTCGTGTCGTCATGGCTGCCCATGCACAGCCCCGCGGCGCCAAGCGTATGGCACAGCCGGTCCAGCGCGGCAGGCACGTCGCCCGTGCGGTCGTGCAGATCCCGGATCAGGCTCAGGTGTCTTTCCGGGCTGCGTCCTGCCTTCAGGGCTTGTCCCATCAGCCGACGCGGCTGCTTGCCCGCCTCCAGGCGGTCGTGCGGAAGATGGTCGTTGAACACGATGTACTCGATCCCCCAGTCAGCGATCCTGCGGGGAAGTTCATCATATTCATCAAGGAGATGCGTTTCGAACCTGAGCTGTCCGCGCAGGTCGGTGACGACAGTGTTTCTTGTCGCAAGAATGGCGTGGAACACCTTGTCAGCAAAGGACAATCCGCGCATTCCGCCTTCCCAGCTCACGAATTGCGCCAGAACGGCGGTGGTGATCCCGTTCGCTGCCAGCTCCGCCTCGCACGCGATCAGCCCCTCGTCCATCTGCTTCATCGCGCCGCGCCGCTGGGCGAGGTGGCGCTCGAACCCGTCGCCATGAGGGTCAACGATGCCCGGCAACACCTTGAATCCACTCAGATCGACGGATCTGCCCACAGGATCGCCGACGATCCGTCCCGCGTGGAACGACAACGGCGCGTCGCTCCACCCCTCGGGGCGCAGGACGCGTGCACCGGTCAGGTCAAGGTCGGGCATCTGGTCCGCCAGTGATGCAGCTGCCCCCCGGACAACCGAAGGAATCCAGCACCCCGCCGATCCAGGTCATCGACCTGTCGAAGGCACCGGTGTTCAGAAAACTAATGGTCTGCGCGATCACGCGGGGGTTGTTCATCATGAAGGTATGGGTGACCGGCAGCACGATATGATCGCGCATGCCCTCCACCCGCGTCGAGGACACCGAGACCTTGCCGTCGTCCGCCCCCGGCAGAAGAGAGGAGAAGTAGGGATTCAGGGATTGCGAGCCGGCGATGACACCGAGGTCGAAGGTCACGGGCGGCAGTCTGCGCGGGAGAGAGCCGGGCCCGGTGCCCATCTGCGCGCCTGCGGGGCCGTTGATCCAGTCAAAGGCGGTGATGTCGTCCAGTTCGTCAACCACCTCGCTGCCCTGATTGGGAGGCGCGAGCATCACGACCCTTCCCACACGGTCCGCACCGGAGTCGACGACCCACTGGCGCACGAGGATGCCCCCCATGGAATGGGTCACGAAATCGACCTTGGGCGTGCCGCAAGCAGCCACTGCATCGGGGAGTGTCTGTTTCACCAGCTCTTCGACGGGCGCCTCGGTGGAGGGATAGCCGGGGCGTACCACGCGATAGCCTTCCCCTTCGAGCGCAGCCTCCATGAGCGCGAATGAGGCTTCCGTCCGGGCCAGTCCGTGCAGAAGCACGACGCAGCGCCCCTGTGCAGTGGCCTGGCCGCAGGCGCTGAGGCCGAGCAGGACGGAAAGAACGATGACGATGCGCTTCATGGGGCTGAGATAAACCGATTTGCGCGGATGTGAAATGCACGGTCCGGTGACGTTGTGAAAGATCGCAGGCATTGCCGGCCGATCATCCCCTGCCGGCCCGGGCCGGTGCGGCGCCGATCGCCCAGGCGATGCCGCCGAGCACCAGCACCGCGGCGAGGATCAGCATTCCATCGATTGCCTCGCCCAGCAAGAGCGCCCCCGATGCAATGGCGATCACCGGCACGCTGAGTTGGACAATGGCGGCGGTCGCCTGTTCAAGCCGGGGCAGAACGCTGTACCAGAGCGCGTACCCAAGGCCCGAGGTCACGCCACCGCAGACCATCCCCAACGCCAGACCCGTCGCGCTGAAATACAGGCCCGAGGACATCAGCAGAACCAGAAGGATCGGCAGGCAGAGCAGGAAGTTGGCGGTGGTCGCGGCCAGCGGATCCGTCGCGCCGCGTCCGAGGATCGTGTAGGCAGCCCAGCCCAGCCCCGCGATCACCATCAGCGCCGCTCCGACAGGGTCGCTGTTGTCGCCGGAGCCGGGCCAGAGGGCGATCACGAGACCGGCAAAAGCAACCGTTGCACCGGTGATCTGCCGCGTGCCCGGGGCCGCGCCGCGCAGGGCGCCATGGGTGAACATCGCGATCTGCACGACGCCGAACAGGATCAGCGCGCCCAAGCCCGCATCGAGTGTGAGGTAGGCCAGCGAAAACCCGACCATGTAGGCGGCAAGGCTGAAAGCGCCCGGCAGGCGGCTGCGCCGCAACAGCGGCAGGCTGCCACCACGCAGGGTCATCAGCATGCCCAGGACCACCGCCCCCGACAGCACCCGCACCAGCGCGAAGCCCGACGGGTCGATATGGCCCCCGTCGATGGCCGCCCGCGTCAGAACGGAATTGGCCGCAAAGGCGATCATGGTGAGGGCTGTCAGAAGGGCGAGGCGCATGGCGATGGCTTTACCTGCTCGATCGCGGGCAGCCAACCAAAAGCGAAGGGGTTCGAGCACACGCTCAGCAAGGTCGGCTTAACGCGTGCGCCTTGCCAGTCTCCGCCTGCCGACCGATTGATCCGGGCAATGTCCGTCAGGGCCGTCGCGTGTAGGCGCAGAAGGGGTGCAGAAGGGGGTCCTTGATAACCGGACCCTGTTCGAAACCTGCGGCGTCGGCCAGTTCGGCAAAGGCGTCGAAATCGTCGCCACGGAAGATCAGGCTGCGCCGGCACCGCCGGAAAAGATCGCGGGCGGTCTCCTCGGCGGGGGCCTTGCCGCGCTTCTTGACGAGGTGATGATGGACGGCGAGGTAGAGGACGACGTCGTAATCCTCGGAAAGCACCTCGTTCCGCACCGACGCGTCGGTGACGTCGAAATCGTGGAACACGCTTTCCACCGGCACAGCGGTAAAGATGCTGCGGGCGATCTGGCAATGGGTCTCGAGCAACTCCACCCCGTGGTAATATGCCGGCCCCTGCTTGCAGACTTCATAGCCGACGATGCCCATGTTGCACCCGACATCCAGAATGCGCTGGTCGGCGAAGGAAACGCCGACGTCGAAAAGGCCGCTGAGCCGCCTCGGCCAAGTACCAAGAAAAGTCCTGCCTTCGATCATCTTACCCATCCCCTTTTCGCGCAGGATCTGCAGTCTCGCAGGAACTTAACCCATAGTGGGCAAAAGAAGAAGGGCCCGACGATCCGCCGGGCCCTTCTGGTATTACGCTCAGGCTATGCGCGTCACGCGCACGGCTGGCGGGCTCTTACATCATGCCGCCCATGCCGCCCATGTCGGGCATGCCGCCGCCGCCACCGCCGTTGTCCTTCTGGGGACGGTCGGCAACCATGGCTTCGGTGGTGATCAGCAGACCCGCGATGGAGGCCGCGTCCTGCAGGGCAGTCCGCACCACCTTGGCCGGGTCGATCACGCCGAACTTGAACATGTCGCCATATTCCTCGGTCTGGGCGTTGAAGCCGAACTTCAGGTCGTCGCTCTCGCGGATCTTGCCCGCGACGACGGAACCATCGACACCGGCGTTTTCAGCGATCTGACGCAGCGGCGCTTCCAGCGCCTTGCGCACGATGGAGATGCCGACGTTCTGGTCGTTGTTGTCACCGGACAGGCCGTCAAGCTTCTTGGCCGCCTGAACCAGAGCCACGCCGCCACCGACGACGATACCTTCCTGAACGGCCGCGCGGGTCGCGTTCAGCGCGTCATCGACGCGGTCCTTGCGCTCTTTCACTTCGACTTCGGTCATGCCGCCGACGCGGATGACGGCAACGCCGCCTGCCAGCTTGGCAACACGTTCCTGCAGCTTCTCACGGTCGTAGTCGGAGGTGGTTTCTTCGATCTGGTTGCGGATCTGGGCAACGCGTGCCTCGATCTCGGCCTTCTCGCCCGCACCGTCGACGACGGTGGTTTCGTCCTTGGTGATGGTCACTTTCTTGGCCGAACCCAGCATGTCCATGGTCACGGACTCGAGCTTCATGCCCAGATCTTCGGAGATCACTTGGCCGCCGGTCAGGATCGCGAGGTCCTGCAGCATCGCCTTGCGACGGTCACCGAAGCCCGGTGCCTTCACGGCTGCGATCTTCAGGCCGCCGCGCAGCTTGTTGACCACGAGGGTCGCCAGCGCTTCGCCTTCCACGTCCTCGGAGATGATCAGCAGCGGCTTCTGCGACTGGATCACCTGCTCGAGCAGCGGAACCATCGGCTGCAGGGAGGAGAGTTTCTTCTCGTGCAGCAGGATCACGGCGTCTTCCAGCTCGACGGTCATCTTGTCGGAGTTGGTGACGAAGTAGGGGCTCAGGTAGCCGCGGTCGAACTGCATGCCTTCGACGACATCGGTTTCCGTTTCCAGACCCTTGTTTTCCTCGACGGTGATGACACCCTCGTTGCCGACCTTCTGCATCGCGTCCGCGATCTGACGGCCGATTTCCTTTTCGCCGTTGGCGGAGATGGTGCCGACCTGCGCGACTTCGTCGCTGTCGGACACGTCACGGGCCGCGGCCTTGATCGCTTCGACGACCTTGGCGGTTGCCATGTCGATGCCACGCTTGAGGTCCATCGGGTTCATGCCCGCTGCGACGGATTTCATGCCTTCCTTGACGATGGCCTGGGCCAGCACGGTCGCGGTGGTGGTGCCGTCGCCTGCTTCGTCATTGGTGCGGGAAGCGACTTCCTTCACCATCTGGGCGCCCATGTTCTCGAACTTGTCTTCCAGTTCGATCTCTTTCGCGACGGACACGCCGTCCTTGGTGATGCGCGGTGCGCCGAAGGATTTGTCCAGAACCACGTTCCGGCCCTTGGGGCCCAGTGTCACTTTCACCGCGTCGGCCAAGATGTTGACACCCTTGAGCATCTTGTTGCGGGCATCGGTGTCGAATTTGACGTCCTTAGCAGCCATTTTCTTTTCTCCTCTTGAGAATGTTCAGTTCAGATCAGCGATCGGGGTCAGAGAAGCGCGGGGCTTACTCGATGATCCCCATGATGTCGCTTTCCTTCATCATCAGCATTTCCTGACCGTCGACAGTCACTTCGGTGCCGGACCACTTGCCGAACAGGATCTTGTCGCCGGCCTTGACCGCCATCGCGATCAGCTCGCCGTTGTCCTTGCGAGCGCCTTCGCCCACGGCAACGACTTCGCCTTCGGAAGGTTTCTCTTTCGCGCTATCGGGGATGATCAGCCCGCCAGCAGTTTTCTCTTCGCTTTCGGTGCGCTTTACCAGCACGCGGTCGTGAAGCGGTTTCAATGCCATCTTTGTAGCTCCTTAACGCTCAAAGTTTCTTCCAGTCGCCCGCTTCTCCGGGCGATTAGCACTCAGCAGGGTCGAGTGATAACGACGCATAGCTAGGGATAGCCGAAAGCCGAGTCAAGCACCCGTTTGCGTAAAATTTTCGCCTCGGCGGCGCGCGGGTGAGGTCGGTTCCACGGGCCGACCTAAGCGTTCTGTCAGCAGGTTCAAGCCGTGTCCGCGGAACGCCGACGCAGTCGGGAAAACAAGGCCGCAATTATCGAAGGCGCCGGTGCCGTCAGGCCCCGAGAACCCTTCCGCTGACCCCGACCGCCTCGGCCCCGGTGGGGGTCAGGCCGTAGATGCCCTTCTCGACCTTCTCGAACCAGCCATAGTGGTTGTCGCGCATCATGGTCGTGGCGCGGGTCACGCCTGTCTCCCTCGCCACGTCGGCACCTTTGCTCGCGCCGGCTTCGAAGAGGTATACTGCCAGTTTCAGCGCATCCTGCCGGTAGGCAGTGACCAGCCCCGCACGGGTCTGGCCGCCATCGTTCGGGTCGCCCTGTCGGCGGGCGAATTCACGCAGCAGCGCGGCCTGCCGCTTGGCCGATTTGCGGGGCGCGTAGGGGCCCGGATCGCAGTGCACCTCTACCAGGCCGTCCGACAGCCGCACGGTGATCAGCCCCAGACCCAGCCGCCGCGCCATTGCCGTATTGGACCTGAGCGCCTTGGCAAAGCGTTTGCCGGGCTGCCGCGCCACGGCGAGATAGACGTCGTCCGCCACCTTCAGCCTGTCGAGCCCCTGGTGGAACAGCGCCAGCGAGAACCCCAGCTTGAGCTCGATCAGCACCGGCGGCTCTGCCCCGCGCACCGCCATCACATCGGCGGCGCCCACCTCGGATTTCACGACATAGCCCTGATCCTCCAGATGCGCCTTGATCGGCGGGTAGAGATCGGTTTCGCGGGGCGGACTCATGGCGGCAGACTGACCTATTTCGGCGCCCGATCCAAGCGGCTATGCTCGGACCATGACCCGCGACGACCTGAACAGATTCTGCGCCTCCCTGCCCCAGGCGACCCATGTGATCCAGTGGGGCGGCGCCGATGTCTACAAGGTCGGCGGAAAGGTCTTTGCCATCATCGGCATGGCCGAGACCGGCGCCTCGGTCACGTTCAAGGCTTCCGACCTCGCCTTCGAAATCCTGTCGGTTGCCCCCGGCCTGCGCCCCGCCCCCTACATGGCGTCTCGCGGGCTGAAATGGATACAGCACTACGCTGCGCCGGGCCTGTCCGACGACAGTCTGCGAGAGCATATCGAGGCATCCTACGGCATGGTACTGTCCGGCCTGAGCGGCAGGAAACGCGCCGCTCTCGGCCTGTGATGCTGCGCCGCAGCATCAAGGGGTGACAAGTCACGGCGCCGCCCCTATAAGGCGCGCAAATCCACCGCTTCAACTCAGGACTCATTTTCATGACAACGCTCGTTTTCGGTCACAAATCCCCCGACACCGACAGCACCGGCTCGCCCATCATCTGGGCCTGGTATCTCAACCAGATCCACGGCGTCGATGCCGCGCCCGCCCTGCTTGGCGAACCCAACACCGAAGCGCTGTTCATGCTGGATCACTGGAAGCTGGACAAGCCCCGCATCATCGACGGCGTCGAGGACGACCAGCCGGTCGTGATCGTGGACACCAACAACCCCGCCGAACTGCCCGACAACATCAACAATGCCGACATCAAGGCGATCATCGACCATCACAAGCTGGTCGGCGGGCTGGAAACCAAGGGCCCGATCCACATCAACATCCAGCCGCTCGCCTGCACGGCGACGATCATGTACAAGGCCATCGGCGATGACATGGCGCAGATGCCGACCGAAATCAAAGGCGCGATGCTGACCTGCATCCTCTCCGACACGCTCGAATTCCGCAGCCCCACCACCACGCAGGAAGACAAGGCCATCGCCTGGGCACTGGCCAAGGATCTCGACATCGACATTTCCGACTACGCGGCACAGATGTTCGCGGCCAAGTCCGATGTCTCGTCGTTCTCCGAGGCCGAATTGCTGCGCATGGACAGCAAGGAATACGAAGTCGGCGGCAAGCAGTTCCGCGTTTCTGTGCTGGAAACCACGTCGCCTGCCGCCGTGCTGGACCGAAAGGATGCGCTGATGGCGGCAATGCCCGGTGTCGCCACCGAAGACGGCGCGGACCAGGTCCTGCTGTTCGTCGTGGACATCCTGAACGAGGAAGCGACCATGCTGATCCCGAACGACCTGACCAAGACCGTGGCGGAAAAGAGTTTCGGCGCCAGCGTTTCGGGCGACACGGTGGTTCTGCCCGGCATCATGAGCCGGAAGAAGCAGATCATCCCGAACCTCAAGGTCTGATCGACCATCGGGGCCGGCGCACAGCGACCGGCCCTTTTCTTTCGCACCGTTTCCTACCGGCCCGAATTCGACTATCGCTGGCGCGATCATCGAGGAGAACCGCATGACCCGCATCATCACAGACCTGTCCCAGGTTTCCGCGCAATACGACGCGCTGTTCGTCGATCTGTGGGGATGCGTGCACAACGGCGTCACCGCCTTTCCCGACGCGGTGGCGGCGCTTCAGGCCTATCGGGCGACGGGTGGCAAGGTGATCTTGGTCACCAACTCTCCCCGCCCGCGGGCGGGCGTGCAGAAGCAACTGGTTTACTTCGGTGTACCGGAGGACGCGTGGGATTCGATCGCCACCTCGGGTGATTCCGCCCGCGCCGCGATGTTTCGCGGCACCGTGGGCGAAAAGGTCTGGTTCATCGGCCAGCCCGGTGAGGAAAAGTTCTTTGAACCCCTGAGTATCCAGAAGAACCCCGTTCCGGTGCGACAAGTGCCGCTGGATGAAGCGGAGGGCGTGGTGTGTACCGGACCGCGCGAGCCCCTTGCCGATCCCGAGGTGATGCGCCCGGATTTCGAAATCGCGATCCAGCGGGGACTGAAATTTCTCTGCGCGAATCCGGATATCGTAGTCGACCGGGGCGAGGAGCGGGAATGGTGCGCGGGCGCCTTGGCACAGCTCTACACCGAGATGGGCGGCGAGAGCCTCTACTTCGGCAAACCGCATCCCCCGATTTACGACCTCGCCCGCCGCCGTCTGTCCGCGCTGGGGGCCGAGGTGCCGGACGACCGGATCCTCGCCATCGGCGACGGCGTGCTGACGGACATCAGGGGCGCGGCTGGAGAGGACATCGATTCGCTCTTCATCACGGGCGGGCTGGCAGCGTCCGAGACGAGGACCGACGCCCAGCCGGACGAGAATGCGTTAAGCGCCTATCTGGAAAAGGAAAACGTCCAGCCCACCTACGCGATCGGCTTTCTGCGGTAGAAAAAGAACTTGCGTTTCTGCGCCCGCAAAGTAATTAAGTTGCCAGAAAGCGTCGCTCCACGGCACTTTATTACTCAGAGGTACGGTATGTTGGACAATCTTCCGCGCGGCACGATCGTTATCGAAGACATCGAAATCGGCATGTTCCGCTATATCCGCAAGGAAGTGACCGACGCAGATATCGAGATGTTCGCGACTGTCTCCACTGACCGCAACCCGGTGCATCTTGATGACGATTACGCGCAGGATACCATTTTCCAGGGACGAATCGCCCACGGGATGCTGACCGCCGGACTGATCTCGGCGGTGATCGGGGAACAGCTTCCCGGTCATGGCACCGTCTATCTGGGCCAGACCCTGAAGTTCCTGCGGCCGGTGCGCCCCGGCGACATGGTCTATGCCGAGGTGAAGGTCACCGATATCGACATCGCCAAGCGCATCGTGCGGATGGATTGCCACTGTTCCGTGGATGGCAAGAAGGTGCTGGTCGGAGAAGCGACCGTCCTTGCGCCCTCGCGCAAATTCGACTGACCCGAGCCCCGGACGCCGATTTTCGAGACATTGGATTCTGCACGTCTTGCCCTCCCCCTGAGGGGGGGCTAGGCAAGTGCCATGCAGATCTTGCGCGATTACCAGTTCATAGAAGCCGCCGACCGTGGCGCGACAGCCGCCATCGGAAATTTCGACGGGGTGCATCGCGGCCACCAGTCGGTGATCGACCTTGCACGCGCGGCGGTTCCGGACGCGCCGCTGGGTGTGGTCACCTTCGAGCCGCATCCGCGCGAATTCTTCGCCCCCGACGCGCCGCCTTTCCGCCTGATGGGCCGGGACGCACGGGCGCACCGGCTGGAAAAGCTGGGCGTTCAAAAGCTTTACGAACTGGCCTTCAACAAGAGCCTCGCGTCGCTCAGCCCCGAAGCCTTTGCCGCGCAGGTGCTGCGTGACGGACTGGGGCTGCGCCACGTGGTTGTCGGGGCCGATTTCTGTTTCGGCAAAGCGCGGGCGGGCACGGCGGCCGACCTGGTACGTTTCGGCCGCGACATGGGCTTTGGCGTGACCATCGCACAGTTGATGGAAAGCGACAGCCAGACCGTGTCGTCCACGGCGATCCGGCAGGCATTGACGGACGGCGAGCCGCGCACCGCCGCCGCGATGCTGGGGCACTGGCACCGCATCGAAGGCCCCGTGATCGGCGGCGAGCAGCGGGGCCGTGAACTGGGCTATCCCACGGCCAACATGTCGATCGACGGTTTGCATCCCCCCGCCTTCGGTGTCTACGCCGTTCTGGTCGACGTCCTGGACGGGCCGCACGCGGGCGCCTACGAGGGCGTGGCGAGCCTTGGTGTCAGACCGATGTTCGGGGAAAACAAGGCAAACCTCGAAACCTTCATTTTCGACTTCACGGGCGATCTTTACGGCGCACCGCTGTCCGTCGCGCTGGTCGAGCACCTGCGCGGCGAGGAAAAGTTCGACAGCCTCGAGGCCTTGATATCCCAGATGGACGCCGACAGCGCCGAGGCGCGGCGCATCCTCGGGGCGCTATGAAGGATCCGATCCCGCGCAAGGGCCTGCGGCCCCGTTTCTGGGAAACCACCCCCCTGACCAAGATGACCGACCGCGAGTGGGAAGCGCTGTGCGACGGATGCGGCAAATGCTGCCTGAACAAGCTCGAGGACGAGGACACCGAAGAGGTCGCGCTGACCTGTGTCGCCTGCCGCCTGCTGGACGACGCCACCTGCCGTTGCAGCCATTACGAGAACCGTCATGCCTTTGTGCCCGACTGCATCGTGCTGCGCCCCGACAATCTGGATACGCATGCCTACTGGATGCCCCGGACCTGCGCCTATCGGCTTTTGTGGCAGGGCCGCCCCCTGCCCGACTGGCACCCGCTGATCACCGGCACCCCGCAGTCGGTCCATGAGGCGGGCATCTCGGTGCAGGGCCGGACCCTGTCGGAATTCGATGTCCCTTTCGAGGAATGGGAAGACCATATCATAGAGGAGTAACGCCATGTTCTTCAGCTCTGACAACGCGGGGCCCGTGCATCCGCAGATCATGGAGCGGATCGTCGCGGACAATGCCGGACACCAGATGCCCTACGGCAATGACACGATCATGCCCGAGGTCCGCGACCGGCTGCGCGAGATCTTCGAGGCGCCGGAAGCGGCGGTCTATCTGGTGGCGACGGGAACGGCGGCGAACGTGCTGGCGCTGGCCTGCTACACGCAGCCCTGGCAGACGATATTCTGTTCCAAGGTCGCGCATGTCCAGATGGACGAATGCAACGCGCCTGAGTTCTATACCGGTGCGGCGAAGCTGACGCTGATCGAAACCGACAGCAAGATGGATCCGTCCAAACTCGAAGCGGCGATCAAGGGCCAGAAGCCCGGCAACGTCCACGGCGCCCAGCCCGGCCCGGTGTCGATCACGCAGGTGACGGAGCGCGGGTCGGTCTACAGCCTCGAAGAGCTGCGTGCGCTGACAGCGGTGGCCAAGGCGCACGACCTGCCCGTGCATATGGACGGCGCGCGTTTCGCCAATGCGCTGGTCGCGCTTGACTGCACGCCGGCAGAGATGACGTGGAAATCCGGTGTGGACGTGGTCAGCTTTGGCGGCACCAAGAACGGCTGCATGGGCGTGGAGGCGGTGATCTTCTTCGACCCGGCCAAGGCGTGGGAGTTCGAGTTGCGGCGCAAGCGCGGCGCGCACCTGTTTTCCAAGCACCGCTACCTGTCTTCGCAGATGGCGGGCTATCTTGCCAACGACCTGTGGCTCACGATGGCCCGGCGCGCGAACGACAACGCCGCCCGGCTTGCAGACGGTCTGCGCAAGGCAGGGGCGACATTCCTGCACGAACCGCAGGCCAACATGATCTTTGCCAGCTGGCCCCGTGCCGTCCATCGCAAGCTGCACGAGGCCGGTGCGCGGTACTACCTTTCCGGTGGCACGCTGGACGGCCCGGACGCGGAGCCCATCGGCGCGCGACTGGTCTGCGACTGGTCGGTGCAGGCCGAGGACGTGGACGCGTTTCTGAGCCACTTCTGACGCAGGTGCGTTAGACCGTGTCGAGGAATTTCTTCCAGATCCGGGCGGTTTCCCGCGGGTGGGAGATCGGGGCCATGTGTCCCGCGCCCGGGACGACCGCCTGACGCGCGTCGGGCATCCGTGCCGCAAGTCCGGCGTTCGTCGCGATGATGGCCGGATCGGCATCCGCGCCGCGCAAGATCAGGGTCGGGACTGGGGTCGCGTCAAGCCCACCGGGGCGCAGCAGGCCCCTGTCATCGTCGTAGAGCACGCTTCTGCTGCCCGGAACGACATGAACGCCGCGGATCATGGCGGCGCGGGTCCGTTCGGGCAGGCTGTCCCAGGATGGCGCCTGATCGCTCCACATGCTGTTGAACACCCGCGCGCCCGCCTCGCGGTCACCATCGCGCATCGCCCGGGCAAAGGGCGCCGAGTGGCTTTCGTAGGCTTCGATCGTCTCGGGCGCGTCCGCGCGGGCGACCGCGAAGAATACCGGCTCGATCACGGTCAGGCTGCGGACCCTTTCCGGGTGGGACACGGCGATCCGCAGGGCCGTCATGGCACCGAAGGAATGCCCGATCACGTCCATCGGTTCGGGGTCCATCGCCCCGACAGCCGAGGCGACGGCGGTATCGCTCAGATGGCTGGTCTCGTCCCAGTCGTCGCTCTTGCCGTGACTGGGCATGTCCGGGGCGATCAGGGTCAACTGATCCGACATCGCCTCGGCGACCCCCGCCCAGGCACCGCCGAAGGCCAGCGTGCAATGCAGCGCCAGCGCGCGGCGCGGCCCGTTGCCGAGGGTGTGAACGTGGGTGTGAAACCCCGGCTGGGGACTCACAGTTCGCCTGCCAGGTGCAGATCGAGGTCGGCGATGCGATCCTGCCCCCAGAAGCGCTGATCCCCCACGATATAGAAAGGCGCGCCGAAGACGCCGCGCTCGACCGCTTCTTCGAGATTGCGGGCATAGGTCTCCGCCCCTTCCAGCAGGCCGCTGTCGGCGAGGCCGGGATCGAAACCCGCTTCGGTGAGGCATGCGCGGATCACATCGTCCTGTGCAATGTCCCGTTCGTCGGCCCAGACCGACCGGGTGATCGCATGGGCCAGCAGCCCCAGATCCCCGCCGCCGGCATTCTGGGCCGCGATGAAGGCATAGGCCGCCGGCGCCCCGTTGGTCGGCCAGTGCGCCGGTTGCAGATGGAACGGCATGCCCAGTTTGCGCGCCTGACGTGGCAGTTCCTGCGCCCGATACTCGATACGGCTGACGTGACGCTCCTTCGGGGGCTTTCCACCGGTGCGGGAAAAGGCAGCGATGATATCGAAAGGCTTGTAGTTGATGGTGGCACCGTGTTTTTCCGCAACAGCCTCGAGCCGCAATCCGGCAAGATAGCAATAGGGGGACAGTGTCGCGAAATAATAGTCGATCTGGGACATTTGGTCTTCCTTGGGAGGGTCACAGCTTGGTGGCACCGTAGCTGCGTGCTAAGCGAGGTTCAACGACACGAATCTGTCACATAGCCGCTGCCACGGAGACCTCCCCCATGCCCCGAACGTCCGAGCCCAAGCTGATTTCAGGGAACGCGAACATGCCGCTTGCCAAGGCGATCGCAAGGCGGATGTCGCTGCACAGGGGCGTCAACGTCGGGCTGGTCGACGCCCGTGTGGAACGGTTCAACGATGGCGAGATCTTTGTCGAGGTATTCGAGAACGTGCGCGGCGAGGACATGTTCATCATCCAGCCGACGTCTAATCCCGCCAACGACAACCTGATGGAACTGCTGATCATGGCGGACGCCCTGCGCCGGTCTTCCGCCGCGCGGGTGACGGCCGTGCTGCCCTACTTCGGCTACGCCCGGCAGGACCGCCGCACCAAGGCCCGCACGCCCATCACCGCAAAGATGGTGGCCAATATGCTGGTCGGCACCGGGATCGAGCGGGTCCTGACCATGGATCTGCACGCGGCGCAGATTCAGGGGTTCTTCGACATTCCGGTGGACAACCTCTATGCCTCGCCGGTCTTTGCGCTGGACATCAAGAACACGTTCAAGGATCGCATGGACGAACTGATGATCGTCAGCCCCGACGTCGGCGGTGTGGCCCGCGCCCGTGAGCTGGCGAAACGGCTGAACGCCCCGCTGGCCATCGTGGACAAGCGCCGCGAAAAAGCGGGCGAGGTGGCAGAGATGACCGTGATCGGCAACGTCACCGACAAGACCTGTCTGATCGTCGACGACATCTGCGACACCGCGGGTACGCTCTGCAAGGCCGCGGAGGTGCTGCTGGAAAACGGCGCCAAGGAAGTGCACTCCTACATCAGCCACGGTGTGATGTCCGGCCCCGCCGTGGAGCGAGTCACGAACTCGGTGATGAAATCGCTGGTGATCACCGACAGCATCCAACCGACGAACGAAGTGAAGAAGGCCGCGAACATCCGTATCGTGCCGACCGCTCCGATTTTTGCTCAGGCGATCCTGAACATCTGGAACGGCACATCGGTGTCGTCGCTGTTCGAGGCGGATACGCTCGGACCGATTTATGACGGGATGTACGCGGCGGAGTAGACCCTCGCCGGCCCTACGGGGCGATGAACCGCGCCGACCGTTTGGTGCGACGTAAGCTGAAATGTCGGCCGGCTGCCGGCGTGTCAGTCGACGTCCCAGTCATTCTCGTCGCCAAGCTGTCCGATGGCGATCCACGAGATGCGCATCCTCGCGACCCGCGTGTCCCCCCACGTCCGGAACACCATGTCGAACCCCGATACGGTCACGGATTCTGCTGCGATATCCGCCCGCATGACGGTGGAGGCATCGAGATCCCAGAGTGACGGGGACAATTGAACCGTCGGCGGCTCGAGATAGGGCTCGGAGAACCGGATATGGCGACGCCGCTCCCGCTGCCCCCTGCCCGTCCACATAGCGCCGCCGTCCTCGTAATCGGAAAACAGGATCAGGTCGCCGCTGTCCACGCCGGTGGTATGACTTCTTAGTCTCTTCATGGGGTAGTTATGACCTGAAACGCCCGTCGATCAAAGATGGATAATGTGTTGGGCTTTCGACATCTTTTGCGCGATGCGGAAAAGAAAAAGCCCCGCCGAAGCGGGGCTTTTCCAAGAGATTGAAACGCCGCTCAGAGGCTCGGCTGCTTCGAGGAAAGGCCGATCTCGTCACCGACCGCGACCATGTCGGCCAGCAGCTTGGCCGCATCATCCACGGGGCCGGGCTCGTTCTCGAAAACTTCCTTGGCCTTGGTGTAGGTCTGCTGCGCCTCTTCGACCATCTCGTCGAGATGCTCTTGCGTCATGTCGCCTTTCGGTACCGCACGCTCGGCCAGGACCGAAACGCCCTGGCTGCTGATCTCGGCGAAGCCGCCGGTCACGACATACTCCGCCGTGCCGTCCGGCCCTTCGACCGACAGGACGCCGGGGCGCAATGTGGTGATGGTGGGCGCATGCCCCTCCATCGCCGTCATGTCGCCGTCGGCACCGGGAATCTGCACGGAGGTGACCTGCAAGGAGGCCAGCCGCCGCTCCGGCGACACGAGATCGAATTGCATTGTGTCTGCCATCAGTCAGGCTCCCTCAGGCTGCGTCTGCAGCCAGTTTCTCGGCTTTCGCTTTCACTTCGTCGATACCGCCGACCATGTAGAACGCCCCTTCGGGCAGGTGGTCGTATTCACCGGCCACAACCGCCTTGAAGGACGCGATGGTGTCCTCCAGCGGCACCTGCACGCCGTCGGAGCCGGTAAAGACCTTGGCCACGTCGAAGGGCTGGCTCAGGAAACGCTCGATCTTCCGGGCGCGCGCAACGGTCATCTTGTCCTCTTCGGACAGTTCGTCCATCCCGAGGATCGCGATGATGTCCTGAAGCGACTTGTAGCGCTGAAGGATCTGCTGCACGTCGGTTGCGACCTTGTAGTGCTCCTGCCCGATGATCTGCGGGTCCAGAAGGCGCGAGGACGAGCCCAGCGGATCCACGGCCGGATAGATGCCCTTTTCCGAGATCGAACGATCGAGAACCGTCGTCGCGTCGAGGTGCGCAAAGGAGGTCGCGGGCGCGGGGTCGGTCAGGTCGTCCGCAGGCACGTAGACCGCTTGCACGGAGGTAATCGAGCCTTTCTTGGTCGACGAAATCCGTTCCTGCATCGCACCCATGTCGGTCGCGAGGGTCGGCTGATAGCCCACCGCCGAAGGAATACGACCCAGAAGCGCCGACACCTCGGAGCCCGCCTGCGTGAAGCGGAAGATGTTGTCCACGAAGAACAGAACGTCGGAACCGGATTCGTCACGGAACTGCTCGGCCAGGGTCAGGCCGGACAGGGCGACGCGCATACGCGCACCGGGAGGCTCGTTCATCTGGCCGTAGACCAGGGCGATTTTCGATTCCTGCAGGTTGTCAGGCACGATAACGCCGGATTCGATCATCTCGTGGTACAGGTCGTTACCCTCGCGGGTCCGTTCACCCACGCCGGCGAACACGGACAGGCCCGAGTGCACCTTGGCGATGTTGTTGATCAGTTCCATGATCAGAACCGTCTTGCCCACGCCGGCACCGCCGAACAGGCCGATCTTGCCGCCCTTGGTGTAGGGGGCCAGCAGGTCGATGACCTTGATGCCGGTGGTCAGGATCTCGGTCTCGGTGGACTGGGCGTCGAAGGACGGCGCCTCACCGTGGATCGCGCGGCTCTCGTCGGTTTCGACCGGGCCCTTCTCGTCCACCGGCTCGCCGGTCACGTTCAGGATGCGGCCCAGTGTTGCCTTGCCGACGGGCACCTGGATCGGGGCGTCGGTATCAGTGACGGGCGCGCCGCGCACGAGGCCTTCGGTGGCGTCCATCGCGATGGTACGCACGGTGTTTTCGCCGAGGTGCTGCGCCACTTCCAGAACCAGCGTCTTGCCCTGGTTCTCGGTGTGAAGGGCGTTCAGGATCTCGGGCAGGTTGTCATCGAACTGCACGTCAACGACGGCGCCGATGACCTGAGTGATTTTGCCGACTGCTTTTGCCATGTCGTTTCTCCGGTTTGCTTACAGCGCTTCCGCGCCGGAAATGATTTCGATCAGCTCGTTCGTGATGACGGCCTGACGGGAACGGTTGTATTCGATCGTCAGATCCTCGATCATCTCGCCCGCGTTGCGTGTGGCGTTGTCCATCGCGGACATGCGCGCGCCCTGTTCGGACGCTGCGTTTTCCAGCAGGCCGGAAAAGATCGCCGTGGCCACGCCGCGTGGCAGAAGATCGGCCAGGATGGCCTCTTCACTGGGCTCGTAGTCGAACAGGCTGTCGGCGCCATCGGCCTCGTCCTCTTCGAACGTGGCGGGGATGATCTGCTTGGCCTGCGGGATCTGGCTGACCACATTCTCGAACTCGGAATAGAACAGCGTCGCGACGTCGAATTCACCTTCATCGAAACGTGCCAGCACGTCCTTGGCGATGCCCTGCGCGTCCGCGTAGCTCAGCCGCTTGACGTCCGACAGATCGACGTGACCCACCAGCTTGTCGCCGTAGTCGCGGCGAAGCTGATCGCGCCCCTTCTTGCCGACGGTCAGGATCTTGATCTCCTTGCCCTCGCCAATCAGTTTCTGCGCGTGCGTCTTCGCCTTCTTGACGATGTTCGAGTTGAAGCCGCCGCAGAGGCCCCGCTCGGAGGTCATGACGATCAGCAGGTTGACCTTGTCAGACCCGGTGCCCGTCAACAGCTTGGGCGCGCTGTCACTTCCCCCGACGGACGCCGACAGGCGTGCCATGACGGCATTGAACCGTTCGGCATAGGGACGCGACATCTCGGCAGCTTCCTGCGCGCGGCGAAGTTTCGCCGCGGCAACCATTTGCATGGCCTTGGTGATCTTGCGGGTCGATTTGACCGACGAGATCCTGTTTTTAAGGTCCTTGAGATTTGCCATTGGCTTATCTCTCCTTAAGCGAAGTCTGCGGCGTAAGCGTCGAGCGCGGCTTTGATCTTTTCTTCGAGCTCGTCTTTCACCTTGCGGTCATTGTTGGTGATGTCCTTGAGCAGATCGGCGTTCTTGGAACGCAGGTGCGACAGCAGGCCCTGCTCCCAGCGACCGACCTCGGACACGTCCAGCTTGTCGAGGTAGCCGTGCGTGCCCGCATAGATGACGCAGACGATCTCGGCGTTCGACAGCGGCGAATACTGCGGCTGCTTCATCAGCTCGGTCAGACGCGCACCGCGGTTCAGCAGGCGCTGGGTGGCCGCGTCCAGGTCGGAACCGAACTGGGCGAAGGCCGCCATCTCGCGGTACTGGGCGAGCGACAGTTTCACCGGGCCGGCGACCGAGGACATCGCCTTGGTCTGGGCCGAGGAACCAACGCGCGACACCGAAAGACCGGTGTTCACGGCGGGGCGGATACCCTGGTAGAACAGTTCGGTTTCAAGGAAGATCTGGCCGTCGGTGATCGAGATCACGTTGGTCGGAATGAAGGCCGACACGTCGCCGCCCTGCGTTTCGATGATCGGCAGCGCGGTAAGCGAGCCGTTCCCGGCCTCGTCACCCAGCTTTGCCGACCGCTCCAGCAGACGGGAGTGCAGGTAGAAAACGTCGCCCGGATAGGCTTCGCGGCCCGGCGGGCGGCGCAGCAGCAGGGACATCTGGCGATAGGACACGGCCTGCTTGGACAGGTCATCGTAAACGATCAGGGCGTGGCGGCCGTTATCGCGGAAATACTCCGCCATCGCGGTCGCGGCATAAGGCGCGAGGAACTGCATCGGCGCCGGCTCGGAGGCGGTGGCGGCCACGACGATGGAATAGTTGATGGCACCGGTGTCTTCGAGCTTCTTCACCAGCTGCGCCACGGTCGACCGCTTCTGGCCGATCGCGACGTAGACGCAGTACATCTTCTTGCTCTCGTCGCCGTCGGCGGCCTCGTTCACCTGCTGCTGGTTCAGCATCGCGTCGAGCGCGACGGCGGTCTTGCCGGTCTGACGGTCGCCGATGATCAGCTCGCGCTGGCCACGGCCGATGGGGATCATCGAGTCGACGGCCTTGAGACCGGTCGCCATGGGCTCGTGCACGGATTTGCGGGGGATGATGCCGGGCGCCTTGACGTCGGCGATGCCGCGCTTGGAGGCATTGATCGGGCCCTTGCCGTCGATCGGGTTGCCCAGGCCGTCCACGACGCGGCCAAGCAGTTCGTCACCGATCGGCACGTCCACGATGGAGTTGGTGCGCTTGACGACGTCGCCTTCCTTGATGTCGCGGTCGGAACCGAAGATCACGACACCGACGTTGTCGGCTTCGAGGTTCAGGGCCATGCCCTGGATACCGCCGGGGAATTCGACCATTTCGCCGGCCTGCACGTTGTCCAGACCGTAGACCCGCGCGATACCGTCACCGACGGACAGCACCCGGCCGACTTCGGCGACTTCGGCCTCTTGACCGAAATTCTTGATCTGGTCCTTCAGGATTGCAGAAATCTCTGCCGCTTGGATACCCATTTATCCGACCTCTTTCATTACGTTCTGGAGGGAATTGAGCTTCGAGCGGATCGACGTATCGATCATCTTGGAGCCCACTTTGACGATAAGACCGCCGATGAGGCTTTCATCAACGGTCGTTTGAAGCGTTACGGTCTTGCCGGTGTTCGCGGTCAGCGTCTTGGCAAGTTTGTCAGACTGCGCCTTGGTCAGCGCCTTGGCCGATACCACGTCCGCGGTGACCTCGCCCTTGTCCTCGGCGATCTGCTCGCGCAGCGTCCGGACCAGCTGCGGCAGGACGAACAGCCGCCGCTTGCTTGCCATCAGCGCCAGGGTGCTGGACATGATCGAGGAAAGATTCATCTTCTTGGCGAGCGCGGTGATGGCCTTGCCCTGCTCGTCGCGGGTGTAGACCGGCGAATTGATCAGGTCGCGGAAATCCTCGCTGCCGTTCAGCGCCTCGTTCAGCGCGTCGAGATCGGATTCGATATCTTTGACCTTGTCGCCATCCTTGGCCAGATCATAGACCGCTGACGCGTAACGCTGTGCGATACCGGTGGAAATCGAAGCTGTTTCGGACACGTCCATCCTCTCAAAAGTCTGTCCGGATATGCGAAAGAAGTCGCGTCACCGGTTCGTTGGCGCGGCTTGAATAGTCTCAAGACGTCAAAATCAGGGGCGATGTAGCAGGAAGGTTCCCAGCCCGCAACACAGTATAGTGCGGCTTTATGCCCTGCGTATCCCTTTATTTTCAAGTGGGCGAACATTGTGCGGCCTTCCCTCCAATCGCGGCACACCCCCCTTGATGACGCGATTCTCACGCGCCGGCCCATGATCGGTGTTTCGACTGGCTCAACAATGCCCCCATATTTCAAGCATCTGCGCCAATTTCCCGGCGAAACGGCCCGAAACTTGACTCGTCACACCGCCAACGGTTGCATGACGGGTGTTCAGAAAAGGATGGTGCGATGTTGGGGCTGTACGTTTTGCCGCTGTTGGTTTTTGGCTTGCTGTTTATCCCCTTTGGTTCGGATAGCGACCCTGAAGATGCGGAGGTACCGGACGAGCCCGATCCGCTGGAACCGCCTGAAACACCAGATGAACCCACGGAAGGCAGTGTCTTCGACGGGACGGCCGGCGATGACCGGATTGAGGTCCACGTTGACAATGCGACCGTAAACGGCGGTGCGGGCGACGATGAACTCATCGCGGACAGCCGGTTCGATGGGAACGTCCTGAATGGCGACGCCGGGAATGACACCATCGCAAGTTTCGGTTCATCCACGGCCAACGGTGGCATCGGAGACGACAGGCTGTCTGGCAGTGGCACCCTTAATGGCGGTGCCGGCGACGACGAACTGGTCTATCGCTCGGCAGCCCGTGCGGATGGGGGCGAAGGCGACGATTTCATCCGGGCAGCCACCGGGCTTTCCGGTAGCGGGCCGGTCACGGTGAACGGCGGCGACGGTGACGACACCATCGGGATCGAAGTGACGGAGTATACCGATCCGGAGGAAGGCGCCCTGCGCAGTTTCAGCGGCGGTGCGGGCAATGATACCTTTGCGTTGAGCTACAATTCGGCTGATTCAGATATCGGGCTGATTGCCCGGATCGAGGATTTCGACCCGGCACAGGACGTGCTGGAACTGGATCTGCTGGCGGATTCGTCCTATCTGCAGCTGAACGACGTCACCTTCGCCGAGGCCGATGACGGCAGCTATACCGACCTGAACCTATCCCTCACCGATGAACGATCCGATGAAGTCAGCGACGTTTCCATAAGACTGGAAGGTGTCTCAGGTCTGACGATGGATAACTTGACATTTGTCGGTCCGGACGGAGACGTGCTGAACCCGGGGTTTGACGATGCAACCGGCACCGACGATGGCGGCGTGGCTGTTGCGGGTGGCACCTACAACACGCTGGGCGGCGGCAATGACACCGTGACCGGGGATGGCGGCGGGGCGTATACGCAACTCGGCGATGGCGACGACCTCTATCAGGTCAACGGGGCCGACGGCAGCACCGTCACCGGCGGGGATGGCAATGACACCATCGAAGCCGGTCCGGCTGGAGGCAATGCGCACTATCTGGGTAGCGCAGGCGATGATGTGCTCAGCGTCGATCACGATGCCGCGGAGGTGTCGGGTGGAACCGGTGACGACACCGTTTCGATTGGTGGCGACGACATTTTTGTCAACGGTGGCTCTGGGGATGATGTGTTCATCGCGCAGGAAGGGTCTGGACCGGATGTGGTGTTCTGGGGCGGCACCGGGACGGACAGTTTTACCATTCGTGCTGGCCAGACAGCCGTTGATGTCCCTAACTCCAGCGAAGGTACCTTCGTCGTGAACATCTCCGAGGATGAAGTGACAAACGGTTTCGCAACAATTCTCAGACCACCAGGTGGGGCCAGTATTCAGTTGAACATCGATCCAGGGATCGAAGGGGACATTGACGTCGTAACAAACAGGTACGACAGCCCCCTGGTAGAACCAACGCAAGACTTTGCGATCTTCGTGGGTGACACACAGGTGCTGCAATTGACTACAGCGCCCATTGGGTCGAACGAGACGATCTATGCGAACGAAGTCTTCGACTTCGACATCAACCGCGCAGGCGCGGCATAGGGGTGCAGCCCTGCGCGGACCCGTAATGCGCCGGGTTCGCGATAGTCTGTCTTGATTGGCCGCGATTGTTTCATGCGCGGCAACGACTTGCCCCGTTTTCGGCCCGACATTTGACAAAGGGTCGGTTATCGGCTGGCATGCTCTCGCCTGTCTTTTTCTAGGGGATTCCCATGCTTGGTCTCACGCTGTTGCCGTTCCTTTGCGTCGGCTTGTTCCTCGTTGCCTTCAACAACGACGATGACGACACTGTGGAGACTCCGGACCCCGAAACGCCGGACGAGGTGGTGAACGGTACGGAGGGAGACGACATCCTCGCGGCCACCGGATCCGAAACCGTGAACGGGGGGGCCGGAAACGACTCCCTGACCACGAATGCCGGCTCCGTCGGTGCCGTGCTGAACGGCGAGGCGGACAACGACGACCTGCAGGCCGAGGGCGGCAATTCCACCCTGAACGGAGGCGAAGGCGACGACCGGCTGTTCGCGACGGATACCTCGGACGGGGCCGTGCTGAATGGCGACGACGGGCGCGACGACCTGAGGGCGGGGGGCACCGCCCCCACGCTGAACGGCGGAGAGGGCGACGACAGCCTCTACAACGATGATGCCGTCGACGCGGTGTTGAACGGCGACGGCGGGGACGACTTCTTCGGCTTGCAGACCGATCAGGATCTCGAAGGGAATGGCGGCACCGGCAACGACGTGTTCGAAGCCTTCATCGAAGGCGGCGACGTGCGCCTGAACGGCGGCGAGGGCGACGACGACTTCATCGTCGGCGGCGAAGGCGGCGTCATCCACGGCGACGCCGGCGACGACGTGATCTACATCGAATCCGCCGGGGCCGAAGCCTTTGGCGACGATGGCAACGACGATCTGGCGGTGCGCGTCGTGCTCGACGCCGGGGCGGCGGATGCGGCCAGCACACTGGCCGGAGGCGAAGGTGCCGACAGCTTCACCATAGAGCTCTACGACCCTGCCCGGCCCGCGGACCCGCAGGACGACGATCTGGGCGTGGTGACCCATATCAGCGATTTCGACCCGCAGGAGGATAATCTGGTGCTGGACCTGCGCGGTTCGGGCAGCCAGGTCAACGGGATTTCGACAACGCCTTCCGAAGATGGCAGCTACCTCGACGTGACTGTCGATGTCGCAGCCTCCGCCACGGCGCCGGCGCAGTCCTTTACCGTGCGGCTGACGGGTGTCACCGCGCTGGACGCCGATCAGATCGTGATCCACGAGAACGCCCGCGCGGTCGCCTGACCGGCTTCAGGTTCCCAGTTTGCGGGCGCTGCCCACCGCGGGTTCGGTCAGCCCGTCAAGGACACTGACCCGCTTGCGCTGCCTCTGAGTCCGGCCCTTGGGTGGATAGACCTGCTTTGTCGCCTCCACCATGAAGGCGCCGCCGGCAAGGATCGTCGGCGTGTGGCGGCCGAAACGCTCGAAAAGGCCTGCGGATTTCATCCAGATCCGTTGTTGCGAGGGCACCTGGTAGAGGGCGCCTACCTGGCGTTCCGGAATGAACTGGTGCTTGCGCAACTGCGCATCCAGCTGTCCCGGCGAATAGGGCCGACCGTAGCCGAACGGGGTCCGGTCGCGGCGTGCCCAGAGACCCGCCCGGTTCGGTACGATGAACAGGGCCTTGCCTCCGGGTCCGAGCACCCGCCAGCATTCCTCCAGCAGGTCCGAAGGACGTTCGGAGGTCTCGAGCCCATGCAACAGAACCAGCTTGTCCACGTGGCCGGTTTCCAGCGGCCAGATGGTCTCTTCTGTCAGGACAGAGGTGTTGGGCATCCCCGCGGGCCAGGGCATCACCCCCTGCGGGGCGGGCATCAGGGTCATCACCCTGCGCGCATCGGCCAGATAGGGGCGCAGAAGCGGGGCGGCGAACCCGAAGCCGACCACGGTCTGGCCCTTTGCCTCGGGCCAGAGGCCCAGCATCCGGTTGCGCAGGGATTTCTGGGCGGCACGGCCCAGCGTGCTGCGGTAGTAGAAGTTGCGCAGGTCCTGGACGTCAAGATGCATTGCAGCCCATCGTGGTGAGTGTCACTGTTGAACAGACCTTATCAACAGGAAAGAGGAATACGCCATGCCCTTTGATCTGATTACCGTTCCCTGCCTGTCGGACAACTACGCCTATCTCCTGCACGACCGCAACACCGGGGAGACTGCCTGCATCGACGTGCCGGAAGCCGGACCGATCAAGGCGGCGCTGGAGGATCATGGCTGGACCCTGTCCCAGGTCTGGCTGACCCATCACCACTGGGATCACGTGGATGGTCTGGCCGACCTGCTGGCGGATCACCACGCCTCCGTGGTGGGGGCTGCGGCGGACGCCCACCGGATGCCCGAGCTCAATGTCCGGGTCAAGGAAGGCGACACCGTGAAGCTGGGCGACCTTTCCGCCCGCGTGATCGACGTGTCGGGGCATACCGTGGGCCATATCGCCTTCTACGTGGCGGACGCCGGCGCCGCCTTTACCGCGGACAGCCTGATGGCGCTCGGGTGCGGGCGCCTGTTCGAAGGGACGCCCGAGCAGATGTGGGGCTCCATGCAAAAGCTGATGGAACTGCCCCCCGAGACGACGATCTGCTCCGGCCACGAGTATACCGCGTCGAACGCGAAATTCGCGCTGACCGTTGATCCCGAGAACGCCGCGCTTATATCTAGGGCCAAGGCCGTGGAGGATGCCCGCGAAAAGGGCGAACCGACGGTGCCGTCGAAACTTTCAACCGAACTTGAAACCAATCCCTTCCTGCGCCCCGCCGACCCCGGCATCCGGGCCACCCTGGGGATGCCAGACGCCTCGGACAGCGACGTGTTTGCGGAGATCCGCAAGCGCAAGGATGACTTCTGACACCGCGGAATCCACCCGTTGTGTCGCGCCGACGGGCCGCCCCGGAGGTGCGTCAGGCATCCTGCCGCTTCTGACGCCAAAACACCGCGATCACGCCCATTGTGAATAGAATTTTCAAGAAAATGCTTGAAGCCGGGCCGCGATCAACCAAACTCTAACAGTATGAGGCCATGGTCGGACCGGGGCCCTGTCATTCCACAGCACCCAGCCGACCCCGATCGAAAAGGAGCACCTTGTGCCTTCATTCTCGAATACGCTTGAGCAAGCAATCCATGCCGCGCTGGCCCTGGCCAACGCCCGTCGGCACGAATTTGCGACATTGGAACATCTCCTTCTGGCCCTGATCGATGAACCCGACGCCGTACAGGTGATGAAGGCGTGCTCGGTCGATGTTTCCGAACTGCGTGACACGCTGGTCGAATTCGTGGACGAGGATCTGAGCAACCTCGTCACCGATGTCGACGGGTCCGAGGCAGTGCCGACTGCCGCGTTCCAGCGCGTGATCCAGCGCGCGGCGATCCACGTCCAGTCGTCCGGCCGAACCGAAGTGACCGGTGCCAACGTGCTGGTCGCCATCTTTGCCGAACGCGAGTCGAACGCCGCCTATTTCCTGCAGGAACAGGACATGACCCGCTACGACGCGGTGAACTACATCGCGCATGGCGTCGCCAAGGATCCGGCGTACGGCGAACAGCGCCCGGTGGCAGGCGCCCCCGAGCACGAGGAAGAGGCGCAGGGCGTCACGGACGGCGACAAGAAGGAATCCGCGCTGGCCAAGTACTGCGTGGACCTCAATGCCAAGTCGCGCGAAGGCGATATCGATCCGCTCATCGGTCGCGAGTCCGAGGTCGAGCGTTGCATTCAGGTGCTGTGCCGCCGCCGCAAGAACAACCCGCTGCTGGTGGGTGACCCCGGCGTGGGAAAGACCGCCATCGCCGAAGGGCTGGCGCGCAAGATCGTGGCAGGCGAAACCCCCGAAGTGCTTTCCAAGACCACCATCTACTCGCTCGACATGGGTGCCCTCCTCGCGGGGACACGCTATCGCGGCGATTTCGAGGAACGGCTGAAGGCCGTTGTCGCGGAACTGGAAGACCACAAGGACGCGGTTCTGTTCATCGACGAGATCCACACGGTGATCGGCGCCGGCGCGACGTCTGGCGGCGCGATGGATGCCTCAAACCTGCTCAAGCCTGCCCTGGCGGGCGGCAAGCTGCGCACCATGGGCTCCACCACCTACAAGGAGTTCCGTCAGCATTTCGAGAAGGACCGCGCGCTGAGCCGCCGGTTCCAGAAGATCGACGTGAACGAGCCGTCGGTGGAAGACGCGACCAAGATCCTCAAGGGCCTGAAGCCCTATTTCGAGGAGCACCATAGCGTCAAGTACACCTCCGACGCGATCAAGACCTCGGTCGAGCTGGCACACCGCTACATCAACGATCGCAAGCTGCCGGATTCGGCCATCGACGTGATCGACGAAGCCGGTGCCGCCCAGCATCTGGTCGCGGCCTCCAAGCGGCGCAAGACCATCGGCACAAAGGAGGTCGAGGCCGTGGTGGCCAAGATCGCCCGGATCCCGCCCAAGAACGTGTCCAAGGACGACGTGGTGGTGTTGAAGGACCTGGAGTCGTCGCTCAAGCGCGTGGTGTTCGGTCAGGACAAGGCGATCGAGGCGCTGTCTTCGGCGATCAAGCTGGCCCGCGCGGGTCTGCGCGAACCCGAAAAGCCCATCGGCAACTACCTGTTTGCCGGGCCAACCGGTGTCGGCAAGACCGAGGTCGCCAAGCAGCTTGCCGACACGCTGGGCGTGGAACTGCTGCGTTTCGACATGTCCGAGTACATGGAGAAACACGCGGTCAGCCGCCTGATCGGCGCGCCTCCGGGCTACGTCGGTTTCGACCAGGGCGGCATGCTCACGGATGGCGTGGACCAGCACCCGCACTGTGTCCTGCTGCTTGACGAGATGGAGAAGGCTCATCCGGACGTCTACAACATCCTGCTGCAGGTGATGGACCACGGCAAGCTGACCGACCACAACGGCCGGACGGTGGATTTCCGCAATGTCGTGCTCATCATGACGTCGAACGCTGGCGCTGCGGAACAGGCCAAGGAGGCGATCGGCTTTGGCCGTGACCGCCGCACCGGCGAGGATACCGCCGCGATCGAGCGGACCTTCTCGCCCGAGTTCCGCAACCGTCTGGATGCGGTTATCAGCTTTGGCGCCCTGCCCAAGGAGGTCATCCTGCGCGTGGTCGAGAAGTTCGTCCTGCAACTGGAAGCACAGCTGATGGACCGCAACGTGACCATCGAACTGAGCAAAAAGGCAGCCGAATGGCTGGCCGACAAGGGCTACGACGACAAGATGGGCGCACGCCCGCTGGGTCGCGTCATCCAGGAGAACATCAAGAAGCCTCTCGCCGAGGAACTGTTGTTCGGCAAACTCGCCAAGGGCGGCGTGGTCAAGGTCGGCGTGAAGAAGGGCGAACTCGACCTTCAGATCCTCAGCCCGGAGAACGCGCGGCTGTCGGGTAACAAGCCGCCGCTTCTGACTGCGGAATGATCCTTCGGGGCATCCTCGCCCTCGCCATGCCCTTCGCCGGTCCCGCACTGGCGGAGGGTTTTCTTTTGCAGTCTCCCGTGGACTGCATCCTGGGGCAGGACTGCTTCATCCAGCAGTACATGGATCGTGACCCCGGTCAGGGGGCCGTCGATTTCACCTGCGCCGGGCTGAGCTACGGCGGGCACAAGGGGACGGACTTCGCGCTGCCGACGCGGGCCGACATGATGGCCGGGGTCAACGTGATGGCCGCCGCCCCGGGCATCGTGACCGGCGTGCGCGACGGCATGGACGACCGCGGCTACACCCCTGACCGCCGTGCCGAACTGGCCGGGCGCGAGTGCGGGAACGGCATCGTCATACGGCACGACAACGGATGGGAAACCCAGTACTGCCATCTGAAACAGGATTCCGTCACTGTCGGCAGCGGCCAGAAGGTCGAGGCAGGCACAGTGCTGGGCCAGATCGGCCAGTCCGGTAACGCCGCCTTTCCCCACGTGCACCTCTCCGTCCGGGACGACAAGGGCACACCGGTCGACCCCTTCGATCCCGACGGCGTACTCGACTGCGAAGACCCCGGCGACAGCACCCTTTGGGCGGAGCCGCCGACCTATCAGCCCGGCGGGCTGTTGGCGTTGGGATTCGCCAATGCGATCCCCGACTACGACCGCATCAAGAACGGGGAAGCGGCCGCGACTGCCCTGCCCGCGGACGCACCTGCGCTGGTCGTCTTCGCCTACTTCTTCGGGCCACGGGAGGGCGACATCCTCAGGCTCGCAATCACCGGACCGCAAGGCGAAGTCATAGCGGACAATATCACCCTCACCCGCGATCAGGCTCAGGCGTTTCGCGCCATCGGCAAGCGCCGCAGCGGCGCAAGCTGGCCTGCCGGAGACTACACCGCCACCGCGGCACTGGTCAGAGAGGGGGCGATGCTGGACGAAAGAACCACGCAGATCACCCTGCGCTGACCCGCCAAGCGCTATTTTTCGGTGAACTTGAGCTCGATCCGCCGGTTCTGCGCGCGGGCTTCCTCGCTGTCACCCGTCGCGACCGGCTGGTACTGGCCGAAACCGTTCGCGGCCAGCCGGCTCGGCGGAATACCTTCCGAATTGATCATGTACTTCACCACCGAAAGGGCCCGCGCCTGTGACAGCTCCCAGTTGTCGGCGAATTCGCCCAGTCCCGAGAGCGGCACGTTGTCGGTATGTCCGTCCACGCGGATCACCCAGTCGATCTCGGGCGGGATATCGTCGGCGATGGACCGCAGGATACCTGCCACCTTGGCGATCTCGCGCTCGCCGTCCGGCGACAGCACCGCCCCGCCCGGCGGGAACAGAACCTCTGACGAAAAGACAAAGCGATCGCCTTCGATCCGGATCCCCTCCTGCGCGCCGAGAAGATCCCGAAGGCGGCCAAAGAATTCGGACCGGTATTGCTCGAGGTCCTTGGTCTGCGCCTCGAGCCGTGCCCGTTCCGCAGCTTCCAGTTCGGCCCGGCGGCGCTGTTCGGCGGCCACGCGGGCCAATGCCGTGTTCAACTCGGACCCAAGCGATTGCAATTCCACCGATTGCGCGGCGTCTCGCGCGACCGCGTCGTCCAGCAGCGCCTGCAGGTCGCCAAGTTGCTGGCGCAGCGCTGCGACCTGCTGGTTCAGCAATTCGGTCTCCCGCTGGGCTTCCGCGCTGGTCGCCTTTTCCTCGGCGAGGGCGGATTGCGCGGTGGCCAGAAGCGCCGCGCGTTTCTCTGCCTCGGTGGTGGTATCTTCCGCCAAGGTTTCCGCGGCCAATTTCGCCGCGACGGCGCGGGCCAACTGGTCGCGCAGATCGTCGCGTTCCTGCGACATCGTCTGCGTGGTCTGGTCGAGCCTGTCCTGTAGCGCGTCGATCTCGGCGCGCAGGTCAGCCGCGGTCTGACGCGCCTGCGACCCTTCGGCCGCTGCCGCCTGCGCGTCTTCCAGTTCGAGCAAAGTGCGCGACAGCCGGGTGTCGAGATCCTTCTCCGCCGCTCGCGCGGCCGCGAGCAGCGTCAGGGTGTCCTCGGCTTCACGGCGCTGTTCCTCCAGCGCGAGCGTCATCGCCGTCAGCTCGGTATTCGCGTTTTCGAGGCGGTCGCGCAGCATCTCCGCCGCCGCCGCCTCGGCCAGTCTTGCCGCTTCCTCTTCGCTCAGGGCGGCCTCGGCCTCGGCCACCCGGGTCTGCAGCGCCTCGACCTCGCCCCCCGCCTCGGCATTGCGGGCCCGCAGGTCCGCCACCAGCGCATCCAGCGCCTCGCGGCGGGAGGCGGCAAGCCGCGCCGCCTCGGCCTGGGCGTCCATCTCGTCACGCGCGGAAGCCAGCGCAAGGTTCAACGCTTCCTGCTCGCTCAAGAGCTCTGCCTGCCGCTCCTGCAGCGCGGCCTCGGACTCTTCCAGCGTCGCCACCTGCCCCAGCGCGTCGTCGCGCGCCGAAATCAGCGCCGCGACCTGCGCCTCGAAGCTGCTGATGCGGGTGCGGGCTTCGTCCAGCGCGGCGGCCTGCGTGTCACGCTCGCTGGTGAGCGAGGAAATCAGCGCAGTCTGCTGGCTGATCTGTTCCTGCGCGTCGTTCAAGGTGGCGTTCAGCGCGCCCAGCCGGGCCTCAAGCTGCGCGTTCGATCGTTCTTCCACGCCCAGCGCCTGCGCCAGCGCGGCGATCTCGCCCGATAGCTGATCCAGCTCGCTTTCCTGTCCGGTGATCCTTTCGGTCAGGACGTATTGCACGACCATGAAAATCGTCAGCACGAACATGAGGACGAGCAGAAGACCCGTCATTGCATCCACGAAACCGGGCCAGATGGACCCCTGAAAGCGCGCGCCTGTCCGCCGGGACAACGCCATGCTCAGCTCTCATCCGGGGTGTCGGGACTGCGCATGCGGCGCGGCAGCGACGCCGGGCGACCACCCGACACGGCCTTGGCGAGCAGGGAGATATCGTGACGCAGCTCGGCCATGGTTTCCTGTCGGCCTGCCGATATTTCCTCGAGAATGCGCAGCATCTGAACGTCGATGGACCTCAGCCGCATCCGGCTTTCGGCATCCATGCCATCGCCGCCGGACTTTTCCAGCGCCCCGATCAGCCGCTCCTGACCTTCCGCGATGCGCTCCAACGCGGCGACAGGGGCGTCGCCCTGTTCCATCCGCGTGGTCATGCGATCCACCGCATCGGCCAGCTTGCCCAGCTTCTCGTCCACCATCGACCGGCTGATGTCGGACTGGGTGTACATCTGTTGCAGGCTGTCCATCTGCTCGACCATGTGATCGAGAACGCCCGCCACCATCTGCTGGTCACCACTGGCGTCGTCGCCTGCCGTGAACCCGACCCGCGTGATCGAGCTCAGCCAGTCTTCGAGCTCCTGGTAGAAACGGTTCTGACCGTGGCCGGCGAACAGTTCCAGAAGGCCCACCACCAGCGACCCTGCAAGCCCCAGCAGCGACGAGCCGAAGGCAACGCCCATGCCCCCCAGCTGTGCCTCAAGCCCGGTCATCAGCCGGTTGAACACGTTCACACCCCCTTCGCCCTCGGACGGGGCGAGGCTGCGAATGGTGTCGACCACCGCCGGAACGGTCGTGGCCAGACCGTAGAAGGTGCCGAGAAGGCCGAGGAATATCAGCATGTTGACGATGTAACGCGTGATTTCACGCGCCTCGTCGATGCGGGTCGCGACGGAATCCAAGATCGACCGGGTGGACGTCGCGCTGACCTGCATCCGCGCGTTGCGGGTCCGCAGAAGCTGCGCCAGTGGCGCCAGCAGTTGCGGCGCGACCGTGTCGGGATCCGGTTTGTCCGAGGCGAAGTTCTCGATCCACCGCACCGAACCGATCAGCTGGTAAACCTGATAGAAACAGGCCAGCACGCCGATGAAGAACACCAGCACGATGACCCCGTTCAGGTAGGGATTGGCCACGAAGATCGGAAAGACCGACGGCAGGGCAAGGAACCCGCCCACGGCGGTCAGTGCCAGCACGATCAGCATCAGTGTGATCTGACGAACCGGCTGGGAAAACTGTGGTGTTCTTGCGCGGTCTGGCTGCGCCATCAGGGCTTGCTCCCGACCCTTTTTCCTGCTCTCGCCGGTGTTTATACCGGATTTGCCACGTTGCGCCATGTAATTATGAGGTCAGGTGCCTCACCCTTTCGTGCAGCCAGTCGAGTTCAGGGTCCTGCAGGCCGATCTCGGAGAGGTGGCGCGCGGTGTTGTAGAGGTACTCCGTATTCGGGCCGCGCCCACCAACCGCCGTCGCGATGATCCGGGCCTGTTCCTCCAGCGGAAGGCCCCCGCAGTACTGTTCGTGGGTCTCGTCGATGACGTAGACCACCGCACGGACCCGTCTGCCGTCCGCCAGATCCACGTCGAGGTTCTTTTCGATGTAGGCGGATGAAATCAGTTCCCGCTCGCGCAGGTATGCCAGCGTGGCGGCCTCGTGTCCCGGTGCCACGCGCAGGGCAATACCGGTGCAGGCATGGTCCGGCTGTTCGTCAAGCGCGAGGACGAGGCCCGGAAGCTCGACGCTGCCACGATGGTGGATAGACCGCATGCAGAAAGATCTGGCGTAGCCCGGCAAGGTGCCGACCACGCTTTCCGCCACTTCGAACCCCGGGTTCCACAACAGCGACCCGTACCCGAACACCCACATTTCCATCTGGCTGGTCCTTTCGCTTTGTCCCCGGTAAACCGCATCGGCAGGATGATTGAAAGGGGTGTCTTGGATGCGCAGGCTCTTGGTATTGCTGGTGTCGCTCGCCCTTCTGTGGTGCCTGTGGTGGGCTGCAGCCAGCTATGGCCTGCGACAGGGGGTAACGTCGCTGCTGCAGGATCGCCGCGCCGCCGGATGGCAGGCGGAGGCACGGCTGGTCCAATCGGGATTTCCGCTGCGCCTCGACGGCCGGCTCGAAGAGGTGGCGCTGGTGGATCCGACCGGTGGCAGTGGTCTGACGGCGGATCACGTCGCGCTGTCGGCGCCGGCGTGGTGGCCGGGGTTCGTCACGCTGGACCTGCCCGAAACACCGATGACCGTGACCCTGTCCGGGCAGCCCTTTCGCCTGCGCGCGCAGGATGCCCGCATGAACCTCAGACTGCATCCCGGCACGGCACTCGAACTGGAGAGCGCGACCGTGGAAGGCCGGCAATTCCTGCTGTCAACGGCTCAGGGCGCCTTGCTGAGCGGCGACCGTGCTTCGCTGGTCGCGGTGCAGCAGGCGACCGACCCTGTCTACGACCTGCGGCTGGAAACGGATGCTGTGACACCGGGCGACGTCATTCGCGCGATGCTGAACCTGCCGGCGGACTGGCCCCGCGCCTTCGATGCGCTGGCGCTGCGCGGCAGCGTCGGTTTCGACCGCCCGGTGGATCGCGCGGCACTGGACGGCGTGCCGCCCCAGCCCCGCCTCATCGCGGTGGACTCGCTGGATGTGCGCTGGGGCGAGATCCAGGTCGGGGGCGAAGGGCGCGTGACAATCGATGCGGATGGCATCCCGACCGGTACGGTCACCCTGCGGCTCGCCCGGTGGCAGCGCCTGCTCGACCTTGCCTCGGATACCGGGATGCTCGGCCCGGCGCCGCGCAATCAGGCGCAATTGCTGATGGGCGGACTCGCCAACATCGGCGGGCAGGATGGCGACTTGGAAGTGACGCTTGCCTTTGCCGACGGTCAGATGGCGCTTGGCCCGATCCAGCTTGGCCCGGCCCCGCGGATCCTGCTCGACTAGCCGTCAGCGGCAGTAGCTTCCCGACCGGTAGCGGGCCGTGTCGAAATGGAAGTGATCGCGGTGAAACTTGTTGGCTTCGGGGCCCAGAACGGTGCCGAAAGGCCCGCATGCCGCCTGATGCATCTGGCGCAACGCGCTGGCGTGGCTCCGCGCGTTCCATCCCTGAAGGACGCTGATCTCGGTGCCGTTGCTCAGGACGAAGCCGGATATGTCGATCGCGCGTCCCTTGCCGTGCTCGGAAATCTTCGCGCCCTTCTGGTTGTTGCGCCCCCGGCAGGCATAGTGCGCGGCCACCCGGACGCTCTGCAGGCCGCCCCCCTTGCCCGCAAGGGCCGGTTTCGCGGCACGGTCCATCCATGTTTTCAACGCGTTGGCGGTGGCGCAATCCATGAGCGCAGCGGTGCTCAGTTTCACGCCGGAGACGGTCCTCACCCTGACCGCGTTGTCCACGCCGCAGCCGCTGGTCTCCCCCCGGATGCGTCCGACGGCCTCGCCCTGAATGGCCAGATCACCGCAGACAGCCCCCTTTCTGAGCGTCTCGCGCTGCGCGCGGGCGGCCTTTTCCACCTTGCGGGACCGGAACAGGGGACGCAGCGATTTGAACAGACCGCGGCGTTCGATCTGCGGTTCCTGCGCCGCGATCCGGTCATCGGACGGGGCGGCGGGCACTTCGGGTGCGGCCTCGGCAGCCATGGCAGGCGCAGTGACGACAGGGGTGCCGTCCGCGCGGGGAACGGGGCGGAGTGAACCGGTCGGCGCGTTCGCATGCGCCACGGTGGCCACCGCCACCAGAGCGCAAACCGCGCCGAACCGTTTCATTTCTTGCCCCCTCCCCGGCCGAAATCCGGCGCATCGGTGTCCTGTCCCGCCTCGATGATCCCCTTGCGGATCGCGCGGGTGCGGGTGAAGTAGTCGTGCAGATGCGCCCCGTCACCTTGGCGGATCGCCCTTTGCAGGGCAAACAACTCTTCCGTGAAGCGGCCGAGGATCTCCAGCGTGGCATCCTTGTTCGACAGAAAAACGTCGCGCCACATGGTCGGGTCCGATGCCGCGATGCGGGTGAAATCCCGGAAACCGCCGGCGGAATACTTGATCACCTCGCTGTCGGTGACCCGGCGCAGGTCGTCCGCCACGCCGACCATCGTGTAGGCGATAAGGTGGGGCGCATGGCTGGTCACGGCAAGGACGAGGTCATGATGGTCGGCGTCCATCTCGTCCACGTTGGCACCGCAGCCCTCCCAGAACCGGCGGAGCCGGTCCACGGCGGCGGGATCGGTGCCCTCGACCGGGACCAGCAGGCACCAGCGGTTGTCGAAAAGCTCGGCAAAGCCCGACCTCGGGCCGGAATGTTCGGTCCCGGCAAGCGGATGGCCCGGCACGAAATGCACCCCGTCCGGGATGTGGGGCCTGACCTGAGCGATCACGTCCGACTTGACCGATCCCACGTCCGTCACGGTGGCGCCCGGCTTCAGAAGCGGCGCGATCTCGACCGCGATGTCCCCCATGACGCCGACCGGCACGCAAAGCACGACGAGGTCCGCACCCTCGACGGTCTCGGACAGGGTATCGCAGACACGATCGCAAAGCCCGATCTCGCGCGCGGTCTCGCGGGTTTCGGCGGAGCGTGCGTATCCCCTGACCTCGCCCGCCAGTCCGGCGCGGCGAATGGCCCAGAACATCGACGATGCGATCAGGCCGAGCCCGATCAGCGCCACGCGGTCGTAGATTTCAGCCATCCGCCTCACCGTTCTTGAACTGGCGGACCGCGTGGACGACGCGGCGGCAGGAGGGTTCGTCCCCCACCGTGATCCGCAGGCAGTTCGGCAGGTTGTAGTTGGCCGAAGGTCTCACAAGGAGCCCCTCGGCCGTCAGATGCGCATGGCAGGCGGCGGCCTCTTCCGGGCTGGCGAAACGGGCCAGAACGAAGTTGGTCAGCGACACGTCCGACGGCACACCGATCTCGGCAAGGGCGTCGGCCATCCAGCCGCGCATCCGCGCGTTCTCGGCGCGACAGTGGTCGACGTAGGCGACATCGCGGATCGCCGCCTCGGCCGCGCTCAGCGCCGCCTGCGACAGGTTGAAGGGCCCCCTGATGCGGTTCAGCACATCGATCACGTGGCGCGGCCCGTAGCCCCAGCCGACGCGCAGGCCGCCAAGGCCATATATCTTGGAGAAGGTGCGGGTCATGATGACGTTCTCGCGCGATTCCACCAGCGAGGCGCCGCCATCGTACCCGTCGACATATTCCGCATAGGCCCCGTCGAGCACCAACAGCGCCTGGGGTGGCAGGCCGTCGGCCAGTCGTGCGACTTCGCCCGGGGCGATCATGGTCGCTGTCGGGTTGTTGGGGTTCGCGATGAAGACCAGCGCCGTCTTTGAACCGCATGCGGCAAGGATGGCGTCCACGTCGGTGACCCGTTCGCGCTCGCGCACCTCGACCGGGGTCGCCCCCGCCGCCAGCGCGTTGATCTTGTACATGCCAAAGCCGTGTTCGGTGTGGATCACCTCGCCCCCCGGGCCGGCGTAGGCCTGGCACAGGAGCGCGATGATCTCGTCCGAGCCCGCGCCGCATATGATGTTGTCGGCCTCCAGCCCGAGCACCTCGCCGATGGCCTGACGCAGGCTCGCGTGATCGGTCGACGGGTAGCGGTGCAGGGTAAAGGCCGCACGGCGGAACGCTTCCATCGCCGCTTCGGACGGTCCCAGCGGGTTTTCGTTCGAGCTGAGCTTGACCACGTTCTGAATGCCGGCCACATGGCTCGCCCCACCTTGGTAGAGCTCGATATCCATGATGCCGGGCTGCGGTGTGATCTGTGTCATGTGGCGCACTCCATAGTGATGGCCCACCTTCTAGCGGCCCGGTCCGGGCTGCACCACCGGTTTCGTCAGCTTGCCAGCACGTTCCTGAACAGCCACGGATCGCTTTCGTCGATATCCTCGGGGAACAATTCCCACCGGTTCTGAAGCGGGGTCCAATCGGTGTAATGCGCCTCGACGGGGCCGAGGTAGGGGCGCTGGACCTCGAGGCAGCGGGCGTGGTCCATCTCGTCCGTCTCGACGATCCCGGCCTCCGGGTTCTCGAGCGCCCAGACCATCCCGGCCAGCACGGCGGAACTGACCTGAAGGCCGGTGGCGTTCTGGTAGGGTGCAAGCTCGACCGCCTCGGCGTTGCTCAGACGTGAGCCGTACCAGAGCGCGTTCTTCTCGTGGCCGTACAGCAGCACGCCAAGCTCGTCGATGCCTTCGGAAATTTCGTCGGGCTCCATGATGTGATGCCGGGTCTGGGTAACGCCCGAGCCGAACATCTCGTGCAGCGACAGGACAGCGTCGTCAGAGGGGTGATAGGCATAGTGGCACGTGGGCCGATAGTCCGGGTTCGCGGCGTCCCCCACGGTATAGTAGTCCGAGATCGACACCGCCTCGTTGTGGGTCACGAGGAACCCGAACTGCGGACCGGGTGTCGGGCACCAGGTATGCACCCGCGTGATCGCGCCGGGGCGCTCGAACCAGATGGCCGCCTGACACCCGCTGTCGTAACTGTGCGCATTCTCGGGCATCCATGTCTCGTGCGTGCCCCAGCCCAGTTCCGCGGGCTGGAATCCTTCGGCGATGAACCCTTCCACCGACCAGGTGTTGACGAATGTGCCACGTGGCCGCGGCGTGCGGCGGGCCTGCGTGTCCCGCTCGGCGATGTGAACGCCCTTGACCCCGAGGGACTGCATCAGTGTCGCCCAGCCCGCGCGGGTTTCCGGCGTGGTGACGTCCTTGCCGGTATCCTGCGCGAGGGTCAGCAACGCCTCCTTCACGAACCAGCTCACCATGCCCGGGTTGGCGCCGCAGCAGGAGACCGCTGTCGGGCCGCCGGGGTTCGCCGCAGCCTCGTCACGCACCCGCTGGCGCAGGGCGTAGTTCGTCCGCTCCGCGTTGTTCTGGGTCTCGAAGTAGAACCCTTCCCACGGCTCCACGACCGTGTCGATGTAAAGGACACCCAGTTCGCGACAGTACTTCATGATGTCGAGACTGGAGGTATCGACGCTGAGGTTCACGCAGAACCCCTTGCCGTCCTTGAACAGATCCCCCAGCAGGTCGCGGTAGTTCTCGCGCGTCACCTTCTCCGCGATGTGGCGGATCTTTCGCTGGCTGAGAAAGGTGTGCACGCCGTCATCGGGTTCGATGACCACCAGCTTGTCCGCGTCGTAGTCGAAATGCCGTTCGATCAGCGGCAGCGTGCCCCGTCCGATCGAGCCGAAGCCAATCATCACGATGGGACCGTCGATGCGCCCATAGGTGGGATAGGTGGTCATGGCGGCGTCTCCTGCTGTGTCCGGTTCGCCCGGTGATGCATGACACGCGCCGAAGGGTCAATCCTGTGGGGAGCCATCGCCGGGCAGGCAGGCCTCAAGCGCCGCCTTCACGTCGGCCGGCCAGGGGATCGAGGTATGCTTGTCGAGGTCGGAGGCCGCGAGAACCTGCGTGCTGGACCAGCGTTTCTCGCCCTCGCAGCTGATCTCGTGGTACATCGTCACCGATGATCGGCCCACTTTCCGCACGTGCACTTCAAAGGTCAGCTCCTCTCCGAAAAACGAGGGGCTGGAAAAGTCGGACGACAGGTGCACCGTGGGCGTGCCCCAGCGCTCTTCCCAGATGATCTTGTGCCATGGCCAGCCGAGATGGAGCCAGAATTCCTCGTTCACGCCGTTGAGAATGTTGAGATAGGACGGGAAATAGGCGGTGCCGGAAATATCGCAGTCGCCGAAGTTCAACATGCGTGTCGTCTTGAACGGGATGTCCATGGGTCTGCCCTCCTGCGTTGGTAGGTGTTTCTACACAAAGCCGCGCCGCCTTCCCATCCTCAAATGGCCGCTTCCGGAAATGACATGGTTGCCGCGCAACGAGAAAGGCCGCGCCCGGTGGCGCGGCCTTTGCTGAAAACATGTGCGAAGAAGCTTAGTTCTTGGCGTAGAATTCGACGACGAGGTTGGGTTCCATCACCACCGGATAGGGCACGTCGCCCAGCGCCGGGGTGCGCACGAAAGTCGCCGTCATCTTGGAGTGATCCGCCTCGATGTAGTCCGGCACGTCACGTTCGGGCAACTGGGTGGCTTCGAGCAGCGCGACCATCTGCTTGGACCGGTCGCGGACCTCGATCACGTCACCCTCTTTCACACGGTAGGAGGGGATGTTCACCTTGCGGCCGTTCACGCGGACGTGGCCGTGGTTCACGAACTGGCGCGCGGCGAACACGGTCGCGACGAACTTGGCGCGGTAGACCACTGCGTCAAGGCGGCGCTCCAGCAGACCGATCAGGTTCTCACCGGTGTCGCCCTTGACCCGCTCGGCTTCGCCGTAGATGCGGCGGAATTGCTTCTCGGTCAGGTCGCCGTAGTAGCCTTTCAGCTTCTGCTTGGCGCGCAGCTGGATGCCGAAATCGGAAAGCTTGCCCTTGCGGCGCTGGCCGTGCTGGCCGGGGCCGTATTCGCGGCGGTTGACCGGGGACTTCGGGCGGCCCCAGATGTTTTCGCCCATGCGGCGGTCGATCTTGTGCTTGGCAGCGGTGCGTTTGGTCACGGCTGTTCTCCTTTATATGGCCCCTTGGGGCGGTAAAGGGCGTTGTCCTCTGGGTGCGATACCCCGACAGGCATCCCCTTGCGGGGGCCACCAACACCAATGAAGCCGCGCTTATACGGCCGTGCAGCCCGGAGTCAACGTGTCTTTTCAACGGAACATCACGACGGAGCGTCAGGCGGACAAGTCAACTTGACATCGGCGCGCGTACCTCTAGTTGCCCATGGGCTGTCACGCTCCATCGTTTTCATCGGCGTGATTCATATGAGTAACGATCTACGACGAGCCGAAACCCCGATGAGCGAAGAAAAGAAGAGACAGGTCCACCGGGCGTTTGACGACAGCCCGCAGCGATTCAGAGAGAAACACGCCGACGATCAGTTCTCCGGAGCGTCCGGCGTGCTGTTCGAACAGGCCATGGCGCAGACACGCATGGCGATCTGTTTGTCCGACCCCAATGCAGAGGACAGCCCCATCGTGTTCGCCAACCGCGCGTTCATGGAACTGACGGGCTATGACGAGGCCGAAATCGTCGGCCGGAACTGCCGATTTCTGCAGGGCCCCGAAACGGACCCGGCGGCCGTCAGGCGTATCCGCACCGCGCTCGAAAAAGAAGCGGTGATCGTCGTCGAGCTGGTGAACTACCGCAAGGATGGCGAGAAATTCTGGAACGCGCTCCACCTTGGTCCGATCTACAACGAGAACAACGAGCTTCTCTATTATTTCGGCAGTCAGTGGGACGTGTCCGATGTCCACGCGGCCCGGGCGGAGGAAGCCAACGCCAAGGCGATGTCGCGCGAACTGTCTCACCGGATGAAGAACATGTTCTCGGTCATCGCCTCCATCGTGTCGGTCACCGGGCGCATGGAGGGGAACACAAGCATCGCGGAAGCGATCAACCAGCGTATCCGCGCCCTGGGCCGGGCCTATGAGCCCACCCTGGACGACGCGCGCCTCGGCTCGATCGAGGTCGGGCAGGCGATCCGGTCGGTGCTGGCGCCCTACGATCCGGAGGAAGACCGGATAGAGCTCGATGGCAACGGCCTGCGTGCCGAAGCCAATGTGGTGTCGATCCTCGGCCTCGCCCTGCATGAACTTGCCACCAACGCAATGAAATACGGTGCCCTGGCGACCGATCATGGCAAGGTGAAGGTGGCGTGGCGGCTGGACAAGGACACGTCCATCGCCGAATCGCGGCGGGTGTCCCTGGAATGGACCGAAACCGGGACCGTCCCAAAGGAATTGCGCGAGAAATCGGGCGGCACGGGTCACAACATCATGGAAACGCTGCTACGATCGGCCGATGGCGTGATCGACTACGACTGGCGCCCGGAAGGGCTGCACGTCCACATTTCGCTACCCCTGATAGACTAGGAGACCAGATGCAGGAAACGATGGCCAATGGGGCGGATCGCCTCAAACGGATTCTCGTGCTCGATGACGAGGCACTGATCCTGATGGATCTCGAGTTCTCCCTGTCGGAAGCGGGGTTCACGCCGGTCACCGCCAGTTCGGCGGAACGGGCGCTTGCGATCATCGACGACAATCCGCCGGATGCCGCCGTGCTGGACGTCAATCTTGGACGTGGCAAGACCTGCGAGCCGGTCGCGGCGCGGCTCAAGGACATCGGCGTGCCGTTCCTGCTGCATACCGGCGATCTCGACCGGCGGGGCGAAATGGTGACGCGGTTCGAAGTCCCCATCGTGGCCAAGCCGTCCTCGCCGGAGGACATACGGCAGGCGATCCTCAGCCTCGAGGCCGAGCCATGCTAGCCACCGGGGCATGGCGGTGGCAGGTGACGATATGGTCGTTCACCAGCCCGCAGGCCTCCATCCAGGCATAGACGATCGTCGGGCCGCAGAACTTGAACCCCGCCTTCTTGAGATCCTTCGACACCCGGATCGACAACGGAGTCTGCGGGGGCACATCGGCCTGCGTCGCGAACCTGTTCTGCACGGGAAATCCATCCACGTAGGACCACATGAAATCCGCGAACCCCTCGCGCGCCTCGATCCGCTGCCAGGCGCGGGCGTTGGAAATGGCCGCCTCGATCTTGCCCCGGTGGCGGACGATCCCCGGATCCTGAAGCAGCCGCGCGACCTCGGGTTCGCCCCACTCCGCGATACGATGCGGGTCGAAACCTTCGAAGGCTGCGCGGAAATTGTCGCGCTTCCTCAGAATCGTGATCCAGCTCAGACCGGCCTGAAACCCGTCGAGAACCAGTTTTTCCCACAAGGCGCGGCTGTCGTACTCGGGCACGCCCCATTCGGTATCGTGGTAGGCGATATACTCCGGATCCGTTCCGGCCCATGCGCAACGCTGCATCAGTCCTCCCCGGCGCGGCAAATTCCACGCGAATTCTTCCCTTAAAGCGCCGTTATCACTTTGGCTGCCATGGTGGCGCGGACCTTGAGGAAAGTACATGCCGTGACCGCCGCAAAGACACAAGAAGGGACGCTCCCGCCCGCCGATGCCATCAGCCCGCTGGCCCGTGCCGTCAGCGCGCGCGACGCCCGGACCCTCGACATGGTGCGTGACGCGATCGCGCACGGTGAAACCCTGCTGGCCTACCAGCCGGTCGTCTCTGCCCGGTTGCCCGGCACCGTCGCCTTTTACGAGGGGCTGATCCGGGTGCTGGACGCCACGGGGAGGGTGATTCCGGCGCGCGACTTCATGCCGGTGGTCGAGGACACGGAACTCGGGCGGCAGCTCGATGTCATCGCCTTGCGCATGGGGCTGACGGCGTTGCAGCGCCATCCCGCCCTGCGCCTGTCGATCAACATGTCCGCCCGTTCCATCGGCTACAAGGGCTGGTCCGAGCTGCTGCAACGAAGCCTGGACCGGAATCCTACCCTGGGCGAACGCCTGATACTGGAAATCACGGAAACCTCGGCCATGACCCTCCCGGAACTGGTGGTGGACCTGATGGACGAAATGCAACCCCGCGGTGTCTGCTTTGCCCTGGACGACTTCGGCGCCGGCCAGACGGCGATCCGCTACTTCAAGGATTTCCTGTTCGACGTGATCAAGATCGACGGACAGTTCATCCGCGGGATCGCGCAGAACGCCGACAACCGTGTGCTGACGGCCGCGCTCGTCTCCATCGCGGGGCATTTCGACATGCTGACCATCGCCGAGAACGTGGAAACGGCGCAGGATGCCGCCGCGGTCGCCGCCCTTGGCGTGGACTGCATGCAGGGATACCATTTCGGCGCGCCGACGCTGAAGCCCGCATGGCTGGCATCTGCCCGGCGGGGCGCGGTGGGATAGCACCGCAACTTTCGTTCAGTTGCCGCCTCGATGTGCATGGGATATGACGGACCCAGAGGGCAGAGGAGTCGCGGCATTCACCCCTCGTCGCGGCGGCACGCATCTGCGCAAAACGAAGAGGAACGCTATCTCATGACCAATGTCGTCATCGCATCCGCCGCACGCACCCCCGTGGGCAGCTTTGGAGGTTCATTCGCCAACACCCCCGCCCATGACCTTGGCGCCGCCGTGCTGCGCGAACTCATCGCCCGCGCGGGTGTCGATGCTGCCGACGTATCCGAGACGATCCTCGGTCAGGTATTGACCGCCGCGCAGGGCCAGAACCCGGCGCGCCAGGCCCATATCAACGCAGGACTGCCGATCGAGTCCGCCGCATGGTCCATCAACCAGGTCTGCGGTTCCGGCCTGCGCGCCGTCGCACTGGGGGCCCAGCACATCCAGCTTGGCGATGCCGAGATCGTGGCCGCCGGCGGGCAGGAAAACATGACGATGTCCCCCACGCCCAGAACCTGCGCGCGGGTCAGAAAATGGGCGACCTGCAATTCATCGACACGATGATCAAGGATGGCCTGTGGGATGCGTTCAACGGCTATCACATGGGCCAGACCGCCGAGAACGTGGCCGAGAAATGGCAGATAAGCCGCGACGCGCAGGATGAATTCGCCGTCGCCTCGCAGAACAAGGCAGAGGCCGCGCAGAAGGCGGGGAAGTTCAAGGACGAGATCGTCGCCTACACGGTCAAGGGCCGCAAGGGTGACACGGTCGTGGACAGCGATGAATACATCCGCCATGGCGCGACGATGGAGGCGATGCAGAAACTGCGCCCCGCATTCACCAAGGACGGGTCCGTCACGGCCGCCAACGCCTCGGGTCTGAACGACGGTGCCGCGGGCGCGCTGCTGATGAGCGCTGCCGAAGCCGAGAAGCGCGGCATCGAACCGCTGGCGCGGATCGCTTCCTACGCCACCGCCGGGCTGGACCCGTCGATCATGGGCGTGGGCCCGATCTATGCCAGCCGCAAGGCGCTGGAAAAGGCGGGCTGGAAGCCGGAGGATCTGGACCTGGTGGAAGCAAACGAAGCCTTTGCCGCGCAGGCCTGTGCCGTCAACAAGGACATGGGCTGGGATCCGGCGATCGTGAACGTGAACGGCGGTGCCATTGCCATCGGCCACCCCATCGGTGCCTCGGGCGCGCGCATCCTGAACACGCTGCTCTTCGAGATGAAGCGCCGCGGCGCGAAGAAGGGTCTGGCCACGCTCTGCATTGGCGGCGGCATGGGTGTCGCCATGTGTCTCGAGCGCCCCTGATCGGGGTCTTGGCGCGACCTGCCAACCGGGTCGCGCCTGTGTCTGCTCATGTCCTCGCCCTCTTCCTCCCCGTTTGAACAATTGGTCTGCTCGGGCGGCGGCACGCGTTGCTGCTGGCAGGGGGGATGGCTGGATATCGTGCGCGACGAAATCGCCCTTGACCCCGACCGGATCACGGGTGTCAGCGGCGGCGCCGGGACCGCGGCGGGTTTCATCACGCGGCGCGGCAAGATGTTTCTCGACAACCTGTGCGGCGCCTTCGACTCCCTCGACAGCAACATGGATCCCCACGCTGTCGGGGATGACGGCTGGAGCCCGCACCAGAAGCTTTACCGCGAAGTGGTCAGCGACGTCTTCGACAGGACGGCCATGGCCGAGGTCGCCGATGGACCGTCGTTTCAGATCCTGATCGGGCATCCGCCCGCCGGTGCGCTGGCGCGTCTGACCGGCACCGCCGCGACGCTCGCCTACGAGGCCGAATTGCACCTTGTCGGCAGTCCGCACTTCAACTGGGCCGAAAAGATCGGCGTGACCAGCACCATGGTCGACGCACGCCAGGCCGCGGCCGACGGCAAGCTGGCGGACCTGATCTGCGCGGCTGCCGTGATCCCGCCGCTGTTCGACCCCCGCTCTGGGACGGCAAGCCCGTGATCGATGGCGGCATGGCCGATCAGGCCCCCCTGCCCCGGCCTGACCGGGGCGCAACCCTGATCCTGCTGACCCGCGCCTACGACCGTATCCCCGAGGTCGAGCACCGCACCTACATCAGCCCGAAGGAGGAGGTCGAAGCCGACAAGATCGACTTTACCGACCCGTCAAAGCTGCGGCGGACATGGGCCACGGGCGAGACGGACGGGCGCGAATACCTGTCCGCGCGTCAAGCCGGTACAAATTGAGTTCCGGCGGCCCCTTGGGTGTTGCCAAGGAGGCGCAAGCCGCCTAAACGGGATGTGGTCGAAACAAAGTTGCGTCAAATAGATGCATATCGAAATATCATTACCGGAGGAAACTTAATGTCCCGTGTCGCACTTGTAACCGGCGGAAGCCGTGGGATCGGCGCCGCCATCTCGAAGGAATTGAAGGAGGCGGGCTATTCCGTCGCCGCGACCTATGCCGGCAATGACGAGGCCGCCGCCGAGTTCACCAAGGAGACCGGCATCAAGACTTACAAGTGGAACGTCGCCGACTACGAGTCTTCCAAGAACGGGATCGCACAGGTCGAAGCCGACCTCGGCCCGATCGAGGTGATCGTCGCGAACGCGGGCATCACGCGCGACGCGCCGTTTCACAAGATGACCCCGGAACAGTGGCACCAGGTGATCGACACGAACCTCACGGGTGTCTTCAATACCATCCACCCGGTCTGGCCCGGCATGCGGGAGCGCAAGTTCGGCCGGATCGTGGTCATTTCGTCGATCAATGGCCAGAAAGGGCAATTCGCGCAGGTGAACTATGCCGCGACCAAGGCGGGCGACCTTGGCATCGTGAAGTCTCTGGCGCAGGAAGGCGCGCGCGCCAACATCACCGCCAACGCGATCTGCCCCGGCTATATCGGTACGGACATGGTGATGGCCGTGCCGGAGAAGGTCCGCGAATCCATCATCGCGCAAATCCCTGCAGGCCGTCTGGGCGAGCCCGAGGAAATCGCCCGGGCAGTCAAGTTCCTGGTGGCGGATGACGCGGGTTTCATCAACGGATCGACCATTTCGGCCAACGGGGCACAGTTCTTCGTCTGACGCCCGGACGATCATGACAAAGTGGCCGGCGCGAGGGCGCCGGCCTCAGGCCGAATGGCCTGCAGATCGGCGGGGGCTGCGGTGAAACAGCCCTCCTTCAAGGCGGAGACGGCAGCCTCCCGGGCGACGTGAGCCGCATGAATGGCGCGGCAGGCGGCGGGGTGCGTCGCCTTCCGCTTCCCGTGACCGCCGGGCGCGGAAAACCGAGATTGACAAGACGGCGCATATCCCCGACGCGGTGACCATGCTGCAAGGGGCCGACATAACATGACCCGGACAACCGCGACTGCCGTCGGCTTCATCGCCGTGCTGCTCTGGGCGTTGCTGGCGCTTTTCACCGTCGGTTCGGCGCCCACGCCGCCACTTCTGCTCAACACCCTGTGCTTTGCGACCGGCGGAACGCTGGGGCTGATCTGGGCCTGGGCAACCGGCACACTACCCGCGCTGCAGCACGTGCCGTTCCGGGTATACGCCTTTGGCACATTCGGACTGTTCGGATATCACGCCCTCTATTTCTCGGCACTTCGGCTTGCCCCGGCTGCCGAGGCGGGGCTGATTGCCTACCTCTGGCCGTTGCTGATCGTGATCTTTTCAGGACTGCTGCCGGGCGAACGGCTAAGGGCCGGTCACATGCTGGGCGCGGCACTGGGATTCGCCGGCGCCGCGCTGATCATCACGGGCGGCGGGATGGGATTCTCGGCCGACCATCTGCCGGGTTACATGCTGGCCCTGCTCTGCGCGTTCACATGGTCCAGCTATTCCGTGCTGTCGCGATTGGTGGGGTTCGCACCGACCGCGTCTGTCACGGTGTTCTGCCTGGCATCCGCGGCCCTGTCCTTGCCGCTGCACCTGATGCTGGAAGAAACGGTCTTGCCCCAAACGGCTTTGGGGTGGGCCGCGATTCTCGGTTTGGGAATTGGCCCTGTGGGGCTTGCGTTCTTCGTCTGGGACATCGGTGTAAAACAGGGCGATATCCAGCTTCTTGGAACGAGCTCTTACGCGGCACCGCTGCTGTCAACGGTGGTACTGGTCCTTGCCGGGGTGGCCGCCCCCAGTTTCACGTTGCTGTGGGCGGCTCTGCTGATCACGGGCGGCGCCGGAGTTGCCGCCTATACGAGCATGAAAAGGCGCTAGGTCGAAAGACGCGTGATCTCTTCCTTCAGACGCAGTTTTTCCTTTTTCATGGTAGCCACTTCCAGATCATCGAAACCGGGGGAGCGTTGGGCATTCTCCACGGCCTCGCTCATCGCCTTGTGTTTCCGCTTCAGGTTCTCCAGATGCGCGTCAAAAGCCATGTAATCCTCCATGTGATGAGTGGGTCCGAAAAGTGGACCACAGAACTGCGGTTCTGTCACGCCGCCATGCAGCATATCGGCCAAACTGGTAAAGCTTTGCTTAATCCCGCCTAAAAGCGGAGCGCTGCCCCCTCCCGCAGGGCAGCGTCCACCACGGGCGCGTAATCCTTGTTGGCATCGCTGTGATGCGCGCCGACATGCAGGGCGAGGGCCGGATGCAGGCGGAAGGCACCGCGCCCGTTCTTGCGCGCCCGCAGGATCACGCGGTCGGGAGCACGGCCCTCCCGCGCCGCCAACGGCAGCACTTCGACCGACCCCAGGTCGTCGGGCAGCGCGCGTATGAGATCCGGCAGGCGTTCGGCACGGTGGATGAAGTGGGCCTGCCCCCTCGGAGCGAGGCGTTTCGCCGCAACCCTGACCCACGTCGCCAGCGGGGTCGTCTCGCCATGTGCGGCTTCGCGCGCCGGGTCGCCGGACCGAACAGAGGCGGCCCTGTCGTAGTAGGGCGGGTTCGCCAGCACATGATCGAACTGCCGCTGGCGCAGGTCCGCCGGCAACTCCGCCACGTCCGCGGTGAAGACTTCCAGTGCGTCTCCGCCGTTGCGTCGGGCCAGATCGGCCATGGTCGGCTGCACTTCGACGGCGGCCAGACGAAGGCCCGGAACCCTTGAATTCAAACACAAAATCGCGGTTCCCACCCCGCAGCCCAGTTCAAGCACACGCTGGCCGGTGGTGGCGCCGACGCTTGCGGCCAGCAGTACCGCGTCCACCCCCGCGCGGTAGCCCTCGCGCGGTTGCCACAGATGCAGCCTGCCCCCCAGAAAGGCGTCGCGCGTCAGGTTGCTATTGCCCGTGCCGGTCACAGGCCCAGGGGAATGTCGTTGTCCCGAAGAACCTGAACCGCTGCCGCGTGATCGTCGGGATGGACCATCAGCCGGCGCGGAAAGATTCCGATGCCCCCTTCGAGAACGCTCATGTTTACGTCCATCTCGAAGCAGGCTATATCCTCGCCCCTGAGAAGGGCGGTGGCAAAGGCGATGGTCGTCATGTCGGTGCTGCGCAAAAGTTCCTTCATTACAGTGATCTGGGCCATGCGCGCCCGTTTGTCGAGCCTTGGGTGGGGTAAAGCCATGAATATCGCGACAAAGGCGAAACCGCACGACAGGCTGGCCACCTACCTCTCCGAGGACATGACCGCGGTCGGCGCACTGATCCGCGAGCGGATGGCGTCGGAACACGCGCCGCGCATCCCCGAAGTCACGGCCCATCTGGTCGAGGCGGGCGGCAAGCGACTGCGCCCCATGCTGACCCTCGCCGCGGCGCGGATGTGCGGCTATGACGGTCCCTATCACGTCCACCTTGCCGCAACGGTGGAGTTCATCCACACCGCCACCCTGCTGCACGACGACGTGGTCGACGAGAGCGCGCAGCGGCGTGGGCGGCCCACCGCGAACCTGCTGTGGGACAACCAGTCGTCGGTTCTCGTCGGAGATTACCTGTTCGCCCGATCCTTCCAGCTGATGACGGAACCCGGATCCATGCGGGTGATGCGGATCCTGTCGAACGCCGCCGCGACGATCGCCGAGGGCGAGGTGCTACAGTTGACCGCGGCGCAGAATCTCGCGACCGACGAGAGCGTCTATCTGCAGGTGGTGCGGGGCAAGACGGCGGCCCTTTTCTCCGCCGCGACGGGGGTGGGCGGCGTGATCGCCGACGCGCCCGAAGATCATGTGCGCGCCCTTTTCGACTATGGCGACGCGCTTGGCGTCGCTTTCCAGATCGTGGACGACCTGCTGGACTACCGCGGTCAATCGGATGCCACGGGCAAGAACGTCGGCGACGATTTCCGCGAACGCAAGCTGACACTCCCGGTCATCAAGGCGGTGGCAAAGGCCGACGCGGAGGAGCGCGCATTCTGGGTGCGCACCATCGAGAAAGGTCGGCAGGAAGAAGGCGATCTCGATACCGCACTTGGACTGCTCCACCGCCACGACGCCCTGATGGAGACAGAGCGCGAAGCCCGCAACTGGGCAGAAAAAGCCCGGTCGGCGCTGGCCCCCCTGCCCGATCATCCGGTGCGGGAAATGCTGTCTGACCTTGCCGAGTACGTCGTCAGCCGGATCGGCTGATCCGCGGCTGCGACAGCGCCTGCATGTCGCCCAGTTGCGTCGGTGTCACCCACCAGTGCGGGTGCCGGTCCGAAATGCGCGCCGCCGCCGTTTTCGCCGATGCCGCGTGGTCGAACAGCCCGAAGCAGGTCGCGCCCGATCCCGACATCCGGGCCAGCAGACAGCCCTGCGCGCCTTCCAGCGCGGCGAGAACATCGCCGATGGCGGGCACCAGAGAAAGGGCCGCTTCCTGAAGGTCGTTGCGTTGGTCTCGCAGCCACGACACGAGATGGCGGCGGCCTTCGAAATCGGGCAGAGTGGCCGGCATCGGCGCGTTTTCGGCGCGTTGAAGTTCACGGAAGACGACCGGGGTGGCCAAGGCCACGCGCGGGTTGATCAGGACGGCGTGCAGGCCCGGAAGGTCGGGCATCGGCGTCAGGATCTCTCCGATGCCCTGCATCCGGACCGGGCGGCAGTCGAGGCAGACGGGAACGTCCGCCCCCAGCGGCAGAAAGCGGGCGGCCGGGTCGACTGCGGCTGCCTGCGCACCGCCCGACGCCCCCATCGCGAGGAGCACGCGCACCGCAGCGGCGGCATCGGCGGAGCCGCCTCCGATGCCGGAGGACACCGGCAGGTTCTTTTCCAGCTTGAAGCGGCCGCCATCGGCTTCCGCCAGCGACGCCGCCCGCAGCACGAGGTTCGACGGCCCCGCCTCCAGCCCACCGGCTTCCGGGCCCGTGATCGACAGGGACAGCGGCCCGCCAACGGTGTATTCCAGCCGGTCGCCCACGTCGGCGAAAACCACGAGCGAATCCAGCAGGTGATATCCGTCGTCCCGCTTGCCGGTGATGTGAAGTGTCAGGTTGATCTTGGCGGGGGCGCGCACCCGGGCGCGCGCGGTTACTTCAGCCACCTGTCGCTTAGATATCGCTGCTGGTTTTCAAGGGCTCCGCGCCCTCTTCTTCCAGCACTGCGTCAAGCCCCACTTCCAGCTTGCGGCGGATGCGGTCCGGATCGGCCTCGCCGTCGTCATCCTCGGGATCGACGAAGGAGATCGCCCGCCGCCACTGGAATTCGGCCTCGCGCTTGCGGCCCACCGCCCAATAGACATCACCCAGATGATCGTTGATGACCGGATCGACGGCCAGCAGTTCCACCGCCCGTTCCATCTGGTCCACCGCCTCGTCGTAGCGGCCGAGGCGGTAAAGCACCCAGCCGAGTGAATCCACGATGTAGCCGGAATCGGGGCTGGCCGCGACCGCGCGTTCGATCATGTCCAGCGCCTCGTCCAGATTGCGCTGCTGCTCGACCAGGGAATACCCCAGATAGTTCAGCACCTGGGGCTGCTCGGGGTTGATCTCCAGCGCGGCGCGGAAATCCGCCTCGGCCTCGTCCATGTCGCCGGAGCGCTCGTGCGCGATGCCACGGGAGTAGTAGAGCACCCAGCGCATGCGGGTGTCGTCTGACACGCGTTCGATGGCCCGGTCGTAAGCCGCGATGGCCCCGGCCCAATCTTCCTGCCCACGCAGGATGTCCCCCAGCGTGGAATGCACGACGGCAAGGTCGCCGTGGCTGCGTGCCAGTTGGTTCAGCACTTCGATCGCCTGATCCTCCCGTCCCGACCGGCGCAGCGCCCCGGCACGGCCCAGTTCTGCCGCGTGATAGGTGGGATTGTCCGAAGGTACGGCGGCGAATTCCTCGATCGCGAGATCGAACTGACCGAGATTCTCGAGCAACTCGGCGGTCAGCAGCAGGGCGTCCATGTGATCGGGCCGCAGGTAGCGGGCCACGCGCGAATACAGCAGGACGTAATAGTCGCCCGCATCCTCGCTCTTGAGAACGGCGGAAAAAGTGAAGAAGACCTCGGCCATGCCGGCAAGCGGGTCCGGCACATGGGTGAAGGGAACGGGATCACCCGCCTCCAGCGCGTCGATCAGCATGTCGAGTTCGGGGTCCGTTCCGGCGCCAAAGCTGGTCCGGATCAGGGTCAGCGCCTCTTCCGGCTTTTCAAGCTGCGCCAGAATCTCGGCATGGGCCATGACGCCGCGCCGGGTCTGCCCGGCGGCCCCCACCAGCCCCTCGCCGAAAATCTCTTCGGCCCCTTCGTAGTCCCCCACGCTCGCCAGGGCGAGCGCCTTGTGATACATCACGAACCCCTGCATTCCCGGCTCTTCGCTCAGGGTGTCGAAGGCCGACATGGCAGAGGTAACGTCACCCGCGCCCATGTACGCCCAGGCCTTCACGAGCCCGTCCACCCACGGGCCGATCCCCGTGGGGTCGTCTCCGCGTTCGAGCAGGGCCTGGTAGTCGCCCTTCTTGGCAAGATCCGCGGTCAGCACGAGCCGGGCCACCTGGCTGCGGTGGTTCTTTTCCTCGAGCGCGCGGGCCAGCGGCAATGCCTTTTCCACATCCCCCAACGACAGCAGCGCCAGCGTGCCGCTTTCCATCAGTTCCGCATTGGTGGGGTCCTGTGCCAGCGCCTCGGTGTAGTAGCGCGCCGCTTCCTCGTAGTCACTGTTCACGGCGGCATGACGCCCGGCAAGGTAGGATCCCGCGACCGACTGCGCCTGCGCCGGCGGCGTCAGCATGGTCCCTGCTGCAAGAACGGCAACCGTACTCAGCACAAGTCTCAACATATCGCTACTGCCTCTCATCGGGAATTTGCGAAAGGCTATCAGGTCCAGCGCCAAGCGCAATGCCGCAGCCCCGCCATGACACAGCTGTGAGCAAAGGCACGCGGACGGCGGGCCGTCCGGCTCAATCCACACCCACCGGCTCGCCCTCCACCGGGTAGGTCAGGCAGGGATCCAGAACGATCTGGCGCTCTCCCGCGCGATTGTACCCCCCCGCGAACTGCACCGGCTCGCCCGTCACCTCCTGGGGGTAGTAGGTGACGCACATCACCTGAACCTCCTGCGGGTCGCACATGATGAGATAGGCCAGTGCCCCGTCCCAATGGCTTTGCGTGATGGGGCCTTCAATCACCATGCTGATCCGGCCTCCGATATCGGGTGCCCTGTCGATCCAGTCGGGCATGGTTTCGCAGGTGGCCGGGGTGCCGAACCCCTCTCCGGGACGAAACGGCCCGTCCTCCTCGAAAGCCAGCTCTTGCGCGGCGGCTCCGATACAAACCGCCAGCATCCCGCAGAGCGCCCCAAGCGTCGATCCGATGAAATTCATTGTATTCACAGCCTCTGTTTCAAGTGGCCCGGGCGGGAGCGCCCCGGCTCGGCCAGATTAGGCCGACACCACAGCGCGGTCTTTCAGGATCACGGACGCCTTGTTAGGATTCGACTCTCTGGTCCGGAACAGAAAATGACTCAGCCCACAGATGCCTCCGCTTTCGCGGACCACGCCGATTTCTACCGGCGCGGCCCCTACGCCCGTTACATGATCGACCGGAAGATCGTGGGACAAGCGCCGGTCAGCCTGTTCTCTGCCCGGCAACCGGCAGGCCATTTCCCCGACCCCGCGATGCCCAACGTCCTGCTCTATCTGGCGACCCGTGGCACGCGCGAGGCGCAGTTCGACTGGGGGTGCGGTCGCTGGGTCGGCCCATGGCGCAGCCAGGATCTGACCCTCGTCCCGCCAGACACCGCGTCGGATGTCACCTTGTCCGGTCCACATGCGTTCATCGGCTTGTGTCTTCCCGTCAGCCTGTTCGACGGCGAAGAAACCTGCGCGCGGGAAAGACTGGGCAGGCTTGGTCCACTCTATGCCGCGCCGTTTCGGGACGACTTGCTGCTTCAGCTCTGCACAACGCTCTGGCGCGAGGGGGAAGACAGCACCGGCTACAGCCTCTTTGCGGACAGCGCCCTGCACCTTGTCGTGGACCGCCTGACCTTCCTGGCGCAGCAGCGGCGAACGCCGGAACGGGGCGACCGCCTTTCCCCGGCAGTTCTCAAGTCAGTCGATGACTATATCAACGAAGGCCTGGACGGCACCCTGCGCGTCGCTGACCTTGCCAAGGTCGCGGGCATGGGCACCGCCCGCTTTGCAAGGTTGTTTCGACAGACCACAGGGCGAACCGTGTATGCCCATGTGCTGGCCCTGCGCGTGGCGCGGGCGCAGGAACGTATCGCCATGGACACCACCGCAGGCCTTGCCGAAATTGCGCTGGACTGCGGGTTTTCCAGCCAGTCGCACATGACGTCCGTGTTCCGCCAGGTGACTGGACGCACGCCGGGCGGTCGGAGGTGAGCGCGACCGGCTGAAACGAATAAGGCGGGGTCACCCCCGCCTTCGCCCGCATCACATGTTCGGGTAGTTCGGCCCGTCACCGCCCTGCGGCGTGGTCCAGACGATATTCTGCTTGGGATCCTTGATGTCGCAGGTCTTGCAGTGCACGCAGTTCTGGAAGTTGATGACAAAACGGTCCTCGCCGGTCTTGTCGTCCTTCACGAACTCGTAGACTCCCGCCGGGCAGTACCGGGCGGACGGGCCATCGTATTCCGGCAGGTTCACCTTCACCGGCAGGTCGGGATCCTTCAGCTTGAGGTGTGCCGGCTGGCTTTCCTCGTGGTTGGTAAAGGAGAAGGACACGTTGGTCAGCCGGTCAAAGCTGAGCTTGCCGTCGGGCTTGGGATAGTCGATCGGCTTGTGCTTGGAGGCCTTTTCGGTCACCTCAGCATCCGATTTTCCATGGCCCATCGTCCCGAGCAGGGAAAATCCGAAGGTGTTGCACCACATGTCGAAGCCGCCGACGGCGAGCGACGTGGTCAGGCCGTACTTGGACCAGAGCGGTTTGACATTGCGCACCTTCTTGAGGTCCTTGCCGATCTCGCCCTCGCGCACCTCGGTCTCGTAGTCGGTCAGCTCGTCGCCGGAGCGGCCGGCGGACATCGCCTCGAAGGCCGCTTCCGCCGCTGCCTTGCCGGACAGCATCGCGTTGTGGTTGCCCTTGATGCGCGGCACGTTGACCATGCCCACGGAACAGCCCAACAGCGCGACACCCGGCGCCACCATCTTGGGCATCGACTGGTAGCCGCCTTCGGTGATCGCCCGCGCGCCGTAGGCCACGCGCTTGCCGCCCTCCAGCAGTTCCTTGACCATCGGGTGATGCTTGAACCGCTGGAATTCCATGTAGGGGAAGACATGGGGGTTCTTGTAGCCCAGGTGCACCACGAAGCCGACGTAGACCTGGTTGTTGTCGAGATGGTAGATGAACGATCCGCCGCCCGCGTTCTTGCCCAGCGGCCAGCCCATTGTGTGGGTCACGGTGCCTTCGCGGTGCTTTTCCGGGTCGATCTCCCAGATCTCCTTCATGCCGAGGCCGTATTTCTGCGGCTCCTTGCCCTCGTCCAGGCCATACTTGGCGATCACCTGCTTGGACAGGCTGCCGCGCACGCCCTCGGACAGGAAGACATACTTGCCGTGCAGCTCCATCCCCGGCTCATAGCTGGGGCCGGGTTCGCCGTCGGCACCGATGCCCATTTCGCCCGCGACGACGCCCTTGACCTCGCCGTTGTCGCCAAACACCAGTTTGGAGCAGGCCATGCCGGGGAACACCTCGACGCCCAGTTCCTCGGCCTGTTCGGCCATCCAGCGGCAGACGTTGCCCATGGACACGATGTAGTTGCCGTGGTTGTTCATCAGCGGCGGCATGGGGAAGTTCGGCACCCGCACCTTGCCCGCCTCGCCCAGCATGTAGAAATTGTCTTCCTTGACCGGGACGTTCAGAGGTGCGCCCTTTTCCTTCCAGTCGGGGATCAGCGCGTCGAGACCGCAGGGATCGAGGACCGCGCCCGACAGGATGTGTGCGCCCACTTCCGACCCTTTCTCGAGCACGACCACATTGCAGTCGGCGTCAAGTTGCTTGAGCCGGATTGCGGCCGACAGACCTGCGGGCCCGGCGCCCACGATGACCACATCGTATTCCATTGCTTCGCGTTCGATATCGGCCATGCTCGGCGCTCCCTCCAAGGCAACATAAAAGGTTTCGACGTGGCTAAACCACGCCACGTCCCAATGCAATCGGGACGTCGCGTGAAATTTCGGGCATATCGCCGCGCCACCGATAAGGAACGCGCCGCCGCCGCACACGTTCCCCGAAAGCCGCCGCCGGGGATCAGGATGCGGGCTGATCGCCCATCAGGTAGCGCGGCCCCTGCCCCAGCGCCGCAGCGCGATCCGCGGGGTTGTAAAGCGCGCAGGTGTCGAGGCTGAGGCAGCCGCACCCGATGCAGCCGTCGAGGTTGTCGCGGAGCCGGATCATCGCGTCGATCCGCTGATCCAACGCCGCCCTGAAGCCGGCGCTGATCCGCGCCCAGTCCGCCTTTGTCGGGGTACGGCCTCCCGGCAGGCGGTCCAGTTCCGACTTGATCTGCGGAAGCGTGAAGCCGAACTGCTGCGCGATCATCACGAAACTCAGGCGGCGCAGGTCGGCACGCTGGAACCGCCGCTGGCCGCCCGCATTGCGCCAGGGCCGGATCAGGCCCTGCGCCTCGTAATACCGGATCGCCGATACCGCCAGCCCGGTCCTGTCCGCCAGCGCGCCGATCGACAAGCCCTCGTTCACCGCCATGCAATTCCCTCCCGAAAATACCTTGACCTAAAGTGAGGTTTAGCAATTACCGTGGAGACTGCAACAACTTGGGAGACAAGGATGACCGCACTTCTCGAACATACCAATTTCACCGTGTCCGATCCGGCGGCGACGGCCGCGTGGATGGAAAAGCTCTTTGGCTGGCACGTGCGCTGGCAGGGCGAGGCCATTTCCGGGGGTCATACGGTCCATGTCGGATCGCAGAGCCAGTACCTCGCGCTCTATACACCGCCCGGCGCGACCGGGGCGGCGACCGACAGCTATGCGCGGATCGCCGGCCTGAACCATATCGCCGTGGTGGTCGACGATCTGGACGCCACCGAAGCGGCGATTGCGGCGCATGGTTTCAAGACCGGCAAGCACGCCGACTACGAACCGGGACGACGGTTCTATTTTCACGATGACGACGGCATCGAGTACGAGGTCGTCAGCTACGCCTGACCGCGGCAGCGCGCCGATCCTCAACCGACCCCTTGCAATCTTATGCAACTTTGGGTCACTTGGAGTCCAATCAATCAAGGCCGCTCCCGGCAACGGACCGGGGTGCGGCCCTCCTTACGTCGACGGACAGCCCATGGAAAAGATCCCAATGACCCGCGCGGGCCACACTGCGCTGGAAGCCGAACTGAAGCAGCTCAAGAGCGTCGAGCGCCCCGCCATCATCAAGGCGATCGCCGAAGCCCGTGAACACGGCGACCTGTCCGAAAACGCCGAATATCACTCCGCCAAGGAAAAGCAGTCCTTCATCGAGGGGCGCATCAAGGAGCTGGAGGGCGTGATCTCGCTCGCCGACGTGATCGACCCTGCCAAGATGTCCGGCCCGATCAAGTTCGGCGCCACGGTGACCCTCGTGGACGAGGACACGGACGAGGAAAAGACCTACCAGATCGTTGGTGAATACGAAGCCCGGATCGAGGACGGCCTGCTGAACATCAAGTCGCCCATCGCGCGGGCGCTGATCGGAAAGGAAGAAGGCGATTCGGTCGAGGTGCGAACACCGGGGGGCGAAAAATCCTATGAGGTTCTCAAGATCGTCTACGCCTGACGCGAGGGTGCCAGCATGACCGATGCGCCCGAACCCGCCGGCTCGGAACAGCCCCCGGCCCCAAGACCGGCCCGCGCGACACCGCTGGGCCTGTATGACAAGCCCAAGCCCGACCTGATCACGCCGGTGGAAGTGATCGCGATCGCGCTCAGCGCCGTCTGGCTGCTCGGGGCGGGCATCTTCTTTGTCTTCGTCAGTTCGGGTCCCGAATCCGAGACGGAATCGGGCGGACTGCGCTTCCTGATGACGATGCTGGCGGTGTTCATGCCCGTCGCGATGATCTGGGTGGCGGCAACGGCCGCCCGGGCCAGCCGCGTCATGCGCGAGGAAAGCCAACGCCTGCAGTCTGCCATCGACGCGATACGGCAGGCCTATATCGCGCAGCAGCAGGGCGGCCACATGCGGGCGGAATCCTCGGTCGCGCGCAAGCTGGACGAGATCGCCGCCGCCACCCGCAAGACGGAAACCGCGCTGGCCACCTTCCAGTCCCGTCGCGACGACCGCGCGCGCCTTGCGCCGCTCGCCCCTGCGCCTGCCGTGGACGACCAGCCGACGCTGGCGCTGGGGACGCAGGCGTCCGACATGGTGCCGGTCCTGTCGACAGAGGATTTCATCCGCGCTCTGAATTTCCCGGAAACGGCAGAGGACGAGAGCGGCTTTGCCTCCCTGCGCCGCGCGCTCAAGGATCGGGCCGCCAAGCAACTGATCCAGGCGGCGCAGGATGTGCTGACCCTGCTCAGCCAGGATGGCATCTACATGGACGACCTGCGCCCCGATCGCGCCCGCCCCGAGGTCTGGCGCCAGTTCGCCCAGGGCGCCCGAGGGCGGCCCATCGCGGCGCTTGGCGGCATCAGGGACCGGTCGTCGCTCGCGCTGACGAACGCACGCATGAAACAGGATCCGATATTTCGCGACGCCGCGCACCACTTCCTGCGCCGTTTCGACAAGACTTTCGCGGGTTTCGAGAAGAACGCCTCCGACGGGGAAATCTCGGCCCTGGCCGATACCCGTACCGCCCGCGCCTTCATGCTGCTGGGCCGCTGTGCCGGGACGTTCGACTAGGCCGGGTCAGAGCCCGAAGCTGCCGTAGGGAATGAACCGCACCGTGTCCCCCGGTGCCACCTCGACTGCCGGCTCGGGCAACTCCACCAGCCCTTCGGCCCAGCTGAGACCACTGATTCTTCCCGACCCTTCCGAGGCGAAGACCTCGGCCCGACCGTCGCGGATGCGCGCGCGCAGGTACTCGCGGCGGCCCGCCTTCTTGCGTTTGGAAAACGCGGCAGGCACGTCAAAGCCCAGCGGCTCCGACCAGTTCCCACCCGCGAGGACCGCCAGCGCCGGTCGCGCGAAGATCAACGTGCAGACCATCGCCGCGACCGGATTTCCCGGCAGGCCGAAGACAGGCTTTCCCTGCCACATGCCCAGCGCCAGCGGGCGACCCGGCTTTACCGCGATGCGCCACAGGCCCATGGTGCCGGTCTCGGTCAGCAGCGCCGATACGTGGTCCTCATCCCCGGCGGAGGCGCCGCCGCTGGTCAGGATCACGTCGACCCGTCCCGCCGCGTCATCGAACGCCTGCCGCAGCGCCGCCCGGTCATCGCCCACCCGGCCCAGATCGACCGCGTGGTGACCGAATTCGGTGACGAGGGCCGTCAGCATGGGCTGGTTGGCGTCGAATATCTGCCCGTCCGACGCCGGTTCGCCCGGTTCGATCAGCTCGTCGCCCGTGGACAGCACGCCGACACGCAGCCCCGCGCGCACCTCGACCTCTGCCACCCCCGTCGCTGCCAGCAGCGCGAGGTCCGGCGCGGTGATCCGGCGGCCCGCGGGCACGACCCTATCGCCCGCCTCAACATCCTCTCCTGCCCTGCGGGTATTTGCGCCGGTTTTGACCGGTCCGTGAAAAACGATTTCGCCTTCGGCCACCGCGACATCCTCCTGCAGGATGACGGTATCCACGCCCTTGGGCAGCGCCGCGCCCGTCAGAACGCGGATCGCCTGCCCGTCAGGGACCGCACCGGGCCGATCCCCCGCCGCCGCGCGGCCCGGGGCAAGCGGCAGGCGATGGGTGCCCTCGCCTCGCCCCCCCGCAAAGCCGTAGCCATCGACCGCCGTGTTCGGCAGGGGCGGATTTGCCCGCCGCGCGCTAATGTCCCTGGCCGCGATCCGCCCCGCCGCCACGCCCAGCGACACGGTTTCGATATCCGTGACCGGCTGCATCCGCTCGCGCAGATGTGCCAGTGCCTCGACCACTCTGGTCCACTTGACGCCGGGCGGCAGGGCAAAGCAGTCATTGCGCAGGAGCGGTGCCTGTTCCATCCGCGCCGCCGCCCGCAGGACATCCGCCTTGCCGACGCCCAGGGACCACCCTTCGACCGGATCGCCCTCGCGCAGCAGGGCATCAAGCGTTTCCGGCGCCAGCCGCGACAGCGCCGTTGCCAGGACGCGCACCTGTGCACGGTCGAGGATCTCGTCTTCCCTGCGGGCGTCGGCAACCACATCGGAAATGAGCGAAGGATAGACCTCCGCCAGCACGAGCGGGGCATCGCCCCGCTCGAACGGGGCCACGCGGAGCGCATCGCCGTAATGCTCGCGAAGCGCCTGCAGGCGCGGGATGCCCAGCAGGGCCTGCGAGCCGACCGATCCGGTCGTGTAGAGTTTCCAACCCGGCTGGGACCGTTTCATGTCCGGGTGCAGTTCGACCCCGCGCCGCTCCAGCATCCCGTAGCCGTGTCTTCGCGAGCCCCGGGCAGGCAGGACCGCGTCCTCCTGCCCTGCCGGACATCCCCAGAACGGCCCGACGCCGGGGAAGCGCGCATTGAGCGCGCGGGCCACGTCGAACCGGTTGTTGGCGTTGTCCGGCGCATCCTCGATCATCGCGGCCACCACCGGCCACAGGCCCAGCGGATCGTCCGAGCCGGTCAGGGCGCGGGCAAAGCCCGCGGGGTAGGCAAAGGAGAAATCGAAGCCCGCCAGCACGCGCCGCCCCGCCGCCAGCTCCGCGTCGAAAAGACCGCGCAACGCCGCCATCGCGTCGTGCCGGGTGCGGTGATAATGGCAGGTAGGCGTGCTTCCCCCCTGCACTACGGCAACCCAGACGGAATCGGCGGTCGGCTTTCTGGGCGAAGGTGCGGCACGGGCGGACCAATCGACCACCACGAAGGTATCGAAGCCGGTCACAGCCCCACCTCTGACAGGATGAAGTCCGCCACCGCGCCGGTGTCGTTCAGGTCGAAGACCGGGCGGTCGAGGTCCAACGGCACGTCGCTGGCCACGGCACGTATCGTGGGATCATCCGGCGCGATCAGCGGGTTGCCGGTCTCGGCGCGGTGGGCCTCCACCTTGGGATGGCCGTCGCGCTTGTAGCCTTCGATCAGCACCAGATCGACCGGAGAGAGGCGCGCCAGCAGGGCCTCGAGGGTCGGCTCCGGCTCATCGCTCAGTTCGTGCATCAGGGCAAAACGGTTTCGCGACGCCAGCAGAACTTCGGTGGCGCCGGCGACGCGGTGTCGATGGCTGTCCTTGCCGGGGTGATCCACGTCAAAGGTATGGTGCGCGTGCTTGACGGTCGACACCCGCAGGCCGCGCCCGGTGATCTCGGTCACCAAACGTTCCATCAACCCGGTCTTGCCCGCGTTCTTCCAGCCGACGACGCCATAAAGCCTCATAGCATCGCCTCGGCCCGCGAGAGGTCGGCGCGCGTGTTGATGTTGAAGAACGCCTCCGGGTCCGGAAAAAGCGCCTCGCGTCCGCCGTGACGGTCTGTCCAGAGCACGACCTTGCGCGTTCCTTCTTCGAGCGATGCGCGAAGATCGTCGCGCAACCCCACGGGCCACAAGCCGAATGTCGGATGGCGCGCGCGTCCGCGTTCAGGGTCCGGCGTGGCAGCCAGCACCAGCGGTTGCGCCATCCCCTCGCTTGCCAGCAGCAGCTGCGGAACCAGGTCGCAGGGAAAGAACGGGGTGTCGGCGGCGGCCGTCACGATCGTCTCCGCCCCCCTTTCCGCCGCCCAGTCCAGCCCCGCCAGAACCCCGGCCAGCGGGCCCGCGTAGCCGCCGATGCTGTCGGGCAGAACCGGCAGCCCGAGTGCCGAGAACCGCGCCGGATCGCCATTGGCATTCAGCGCCAGATCCGCGATCTGGGGTGAAAGGCGTTCGATCACCCGGTCCAGAACGGTCCGGCCGCCAAGGCCCAGCAGGCCCTTGTCGCCCCCGCCCATCCGCGTGGCCTGTCCGCCCGCGAGGATCACGCCAAGCGGCTGTTTCATGCCTCGCCTTTCCGGCCGGACCGGCGCGGCTCTTCCGCCACGGAGGCCGGATCCATGTCGCGCAGCAGCCTTTCCTCCCCGCTCAGGCAGATGAACCGACGTCCCTTGAGACGGCCAATCAGCGTCAGCCCCACCTTGCGGGCGATCTCGACCCCCCACGCGGTGAAGCCGGAGCGCGAAGCAAGCACGGGGATGCCCATCATCGCGGTCTTGATCACCATCTCGGATGTCAGCCTGCCGGTGGTATAGAGGATCTTGTCAGCCCCCCCGACCCGTTCGGCAAGCATCCAACCGGCGATCTTGTCGACCGCGTTGTGGCGGCCCACGTCCTCCATGTAGACCAGCGCGCGGTCGTCCTGACACAGAACGGTCCCGTGGATCGCGCCGGCTGCGAGGTAGAGACTGGGGGTGCGGTTGATCCGGGCCGAAAGCGCATAAAGCGCGGAGGTGGTCACCGGCGTCTGCGGCAGGCGCACCTCGTCGAGGCCCTCCATCATGTCGCCAAAGACAGTGCCGACGGCGCAGCCGGAGGTACGGGTCTTGCGCCGCATCTTGTCTTCATAGTCGGTCTGCCGCGCGGTCCGGACCACGACCGTCTCCAGTTCCTCGTCGTAGTCGACGCGGGTGATCTCGTCATCTGGGCGCAGCATCCGCTGATTGCGCAGGAAGCCGAGCGCAAGGTATTCCGGGTAATCCCCGATAGTCATGGCCGTGACGATCTCCTGCCGGTTGAGATAGATCGTCAGCGGGCGTTCCTCCACCACCTGCATGTGGGTTTCCGCGCCGTCCTGATCCACCCCGCGCACCCCGCGGGTCAGCCGCGCAGCCGTGGGATCGGGCGCGATCAGATAATCCGACAGGTCCGGGTCCAGTGCCAATTGTATCCCCTTTTGTAACAGGTTACCCCTGTCGCCGTAATCTAGGGGCATCCCATGGTCATCACCACCACCAAATCCGCCTATCTGAAGGGCTTTGCCGACGGTGCCCCCTTCATTCTGGTGATCATTCCCTTCGCCGCGCTCTTCGGCCTGATTGCGACGGAGGCCGGCCTGTCGGTGATCGAGGCGCTTTCCTTCTCGGTCGTCGTGATCGCGGGTGCGGCCCAGTTCACGGCCCTGCAACTGATGCAGGAGCAGGCGCCCACCATCATCGTGCTGGCCTCGGCGCTTGCGGTCAACCTGCGCATGGCGATGTATTCCGCCTCGCTTACGCCATGGATCGGGGCGGCCCCCCTGTGGCAGCGGGCGCTGGCCGCCTACCTGACGGTCGACCAGTCCTACGTGGTTGCCGTCGGTCAGTTCGAGAAAGCGCCGGAGATGACCATTCCACAGAGAATGGCCTATTTCTTCGGCTGCGTGACCCCGATCGTGCCGCTTTGGTACTTCTTCACCTTCATCGGTGCCTACCTCGGCGCGCAGGTGCCCGATGAATGGGCGCTGGACTTTGCCATTCCCATCACGTTCCTCGCCATGATCGCGCCGATGTTCCGCACGCTGGCCCATGTCGCCGCGGCCGTTGTCGCCGTGGTGGTCAGCCTGCTGGCCGTGGCCGTCCCCTATTCGCTGGGCGTCATCGTGGCGGGCCTTGCCGGCATGTTGGCGGGGGCGCAGGTCGAATACTGGATGGCCAGTGCCGCGAGGAAGGGCAGATGATCGACAAGACGACGCTCTGGATCGTGATCGCGGGCCTTGGGATAGGCAGCTTTTTCCTGCGGTTCGTCTTTACCGGCCTGGTCGGCAACAGGGCCATGCCCGAGTGGCTGCTGCGCCACCTGCGCTACACGGCCGTTGCGGTACTGCCTGCGCTGGTGGCTCCGCAGGTGATCTGGCCCAACGCGACCGGCGGAGAAACCGACACGGCGCGCCTTGCCGCCGCTGTCGTGACCTTGGCCGTGGGCATCCTGACAAAAAGCGTCATCGGCGCGATCCTGTCCGGGGCCGCGACACTGTTCGGTCTGCTTTACCTGTTGGGCTGAACGCTACTGCGGGACGGTGAAGCCCGCCGCGATGGCGTCCGTCACGTTGCCCTCGTCATCCTCGAAGTACCGCGTGGTGACGACGCCGGGGCGCTTCGCGATCTGCTGCATCAGCTTTTCGGGGTAAAAGGTCACGTCGATGTTCTCGAAACCCGGAACCTGGCGCAGCAGCGACGTGGTGGCATTGGTGCAATAGGCCCCCGGCACCGCCCCGTTCGACTGCACCAGCCGCAGCGCGGTTTCGGCCTGTTCGGGTGTCACGACCATTTCCTGGCTGACGACGTGGAAGGTCGACCGGGCATGGGCGGATTTGTAGGCCTGAAGCCAGCCCGGCGACACGCCATAGATCACGTCGCCACGTTCCACGACACGCTCCTCGCGAAAGGAACCGGCAGGGTCGAAGATGACCTGCTGCGATCCGTTGACAAGAAGCGCCGTATGCCCGCCCTTGCCGGTACGGTTGTTGATCATGGTGATCACGGTCAGCTTCTTGGGCCCCGGCGCGCGGAATGCCGCGGCGGCAACGGCATCGGGCGAAGCGTCCGGGCTGGTATCGACCGCGCAACCGGCGACAAGGGCGATGAGGGCGAGGCCCGTCAGCAGGCGTTTCACTGGATACTCTCCGGAACAGGGCAGGAAATCCGGCACCAGAAGGCGCCGCGGGCCGCTTCAGCGGATGAACAGCGCCATCAGCACCAGCAGCACGAGGATCACGATCGTCGTGCGCGTCACAAAGGACATGAAGGATGCAAAGGTTTTTTCCTGCACCGTGATGTCCATCTTGCCATGTTCGTGTTCGGCCATTTGAAAAGGTCCCTCGTATCGATGTTTGCGGCTGACTACCCTATTCGCTCCTTGCTGTCACGACCCGAAAGCGGCGGGTGGTCAGGTTGTCGCGGGCTGTTGCTCCGCCTCTTTTTCAAGGTCCTGCACAAGCCGGAACCCGATCCGGTTGGGCGCTTCGCCCTTCACTGCCTTGGGCAATGCCCGCAGGATGACGTTAAGCTGGCTGACGTGCTGGATTTGCTGCATCTTGCCGCCTGCGGGATCCGCCCCGTAGAACGTGATGATGTCCGGGTCGAAATAGCCCATCCCGACGATCCGCAGCACCCCGGCATCGGCACCGGTAAAGCCCATCGCGACCTCGTGATCCCCGTCGAGCTGCTCCTCGAATTTCTTGAGATAGAGCACGATGCGCTCGTAGGCCCATTGGGCGGGGGACTTTCGCGCGGGCGGCACGTCGCCTGCCGCGCCGGGCACCTTTTCGTCCTGCGCCTGAATCGACTCGCGGTCGATCTGGACCTCGTAACGCCGAGGCAGGGCGTCTGCCTCGTAGGCTTCCGCCGCGGTTCTGATCTCGTTGTCCATGCTCATCCCTTGCTTTGGTAGACCCAGGCCCCGTCCTCCTGCCGCAGGGTGCGGGTGGCGTGGCCCATCTGGTAAAGGTGGCTCAGATGCGCCACGGCTTCAACCAACGCGAGCCCGTATTCACCTTCGCCGATCTTGCGCTTGAAAAGGGGCGCAAAGCATTCGGACGCCGATTTCGGCGTCGCGATGAATTCCGTCAGGCGCCGCAGCGCACCGTGGTGATTCTCGATCAGCTGCTCCATCCGTTTGGGCAGGCCGGTGAAGGGCAGCTTGTGGCCCCCCAGCACAAGGTGATCGGGTCGGGCCAGCGGCGCGAGCCGTTCGCAGGCCTCCAGCCATTCGCCGATGGGATCAGCCATCGGTTCCGTCGCGTAGACGCCCACGTTCGGGCTGATGGACGGCAGGATCTGGTCGCCCGCGATAACGAGGTTGTCGTCGCGGCTCCAGAACGTCGCGTGTTCGGGCGCATGGCCGTTGCCGATGTGCACGTCCCATGTGCGCCCGCCCATCACGACGGTATCGTCCTGCTTGATCCGCCTGTAGCCCAGCGGCATCGGATCGACCACATCGGCAAAGTTGAAGGGCCTGTCGGTGCTGCGCTTTTCCAGGATGTCGCTGTCCATGCCGGACTGGCGGTAGAAACTGAGTGTCTCCGCCGGGGCGACCTCCTGCGCGTCCAGCGTCAGCATCCGCGCGGTGAGCCATGCGGTCCGGGTGGTGACCAGTTCCGCCCCGTGCTCGGTCTGGAACCAGCCGGCGAGGCCCACGTGATCGGGGTGATGATGGGTCACGACCACCCGGCTGACCGGCTTGCCGCCGAGCGGGCCCGCCAGCGCCTCGGTCCACAGCGCCTTCGACTTCTTGGAGGAGAAACCGGTGTCGATGATCGTCCAGCTGTCGCCCTCGTCGAGCGCGTAGATGTTCACGTGGTCCAGCTTCATCGGCAACGGCATCCGCAGCCAGAGAATGCCCGGCGCGACCTCTATCGCGCCGGAGCCGGGTTCGGGCGGTGTCTCCCAAGGGTAGCGGAGACCGGCAGGAGCGGTATCGGCCATCAGGCGGCCAGGTCTTCGGCGGTCAGCGCAAAGAGGTCGGCATCACCCGACTGCGCATGAGACAGCAGACCTGCATATTCGGGCATGATCCGCTGGATATAGAAGCGCGCCAGACGCTCACGCGACCCGCCCTTGTCGACCATCGCGGCCTTGAGGTGCAGATGCCCCCCCAGCACCCGCGCGAAGGCGCGCAGGTAGGGGACCGCACCGGCGAAGCGCGCCTGCATGTTGTCCTGCGACACCAGCCAGTCCGTCGCCTCCCGCAGGCTTTCGCAGGCCTGCCAGACCGCGTCCGCCATGTTCGGAAAGGTCTCGCGTGCCCGTTCCACGTCTGCTTCCATCTCGTCCAGCAGGGCGCCCGCCGCTTCGCCGCCGTCCATCATCTTGCGGCCCACGAGATCCATCGCCTGAATGCCGTTGGTCCCTTCGTAGATCGCGGTGACGCGCACGTCGCGGGCGAATTGCGCCGCGCCGGTTTCCTCGACAAAGCCCATGCCGCCATGAACCTGAACACCTGTCTGGGCGACCTCGATGCCCACATCGGTCCCAAACGCCTTTGCGATCGGGGTCAGCAGGGCGGCCCGCGCCTTCCATGCGGGATCGCCGGTCGCGTTGCCCATGTCGATGGCATGGGCGCAGGACATCTCGATCGCCCGCGCGGCAAAGACATCGGCCTTCATGCTGGCGAGCATCCGGCGCACGTCGGCGTGGTCGATGATCGACCCCTTGCCGCCCTGTTTGCGGTCCTGGGCATAGGCCAGCGCGTGCTGGTAGGCCGCTTCGGCAACCCCGACACCCTGCCCCCCGACGCCGAGCCGGGCGTTGTTCATCATGGTGAACATTGCCGCCATGCCGCCCTGCTCCGGCCCCACGAGCCAGCCTGTGGCGCTGCCATATTCCATCACCGCGGTCGGCGAGCCGTGCAGACCGAGCTTGTGCTCGAGGCTGACGACCTTGAGACCGTTACGCTTGCCGGGATTGCCGTCGGCGTCCGGGATGAATTTCGGTACGAGGAACAGGCTGATCCCCTTTGTCCCGGCCGGGGCGTCCGGCAGGCGTGCCAGCACCAGATGACAGACATTCTGCGCGAAATCGTTGTCGCCCCAGGAGATGTAGATCTTCTGCCCGCTGATGGCGTAGGTCCCGTCACCGTTGTCGCGCGCCTTGCAGACCAGCGCGCCCACGTCCGATCCCGCTTGCGGTTCGGTCAGGTTCATGGTGCCGGTCCATTCGCCCGAAATCAGCTTGGGCAGGTACATCGCCTTGATCTCGTCCGAGGCGTGATGCTCCAGCGCCTCGATCTGGCCCTGACTCATCAGGGGGGCAAGCTGCAGCGACAGGCAGGCGCCGCTGATCATCTCGTTGACGGCGGTATTCAGCGTCATCGGCAGACCCATGCCGCCATATTCGGGATCCGCGGTGATGCCGATCCAGCCCCCGTCGGCGATGGCCCGGAACCCGTCGGCGAAACCGGGCGACGTGCGCACGACGCCATTCTCAAGCCGCGCCGGGTTCAGATCGCCCGGCCGTTGCAGCGGTGCAAGAACCTCGTCGCACATCTTGCCCGCCTCGGACAGAATGGCGCGGGTAACGTCCTCTGTCGCATCGGCAAATCGCGACGTTTCGCGCAGCGCTTCCATGTCGAGGATGTGCTCTATCAGAAAGGCGAACTCGTCGGCGGCGGCGTGGTATGGCATGTAATTCTCTCCCGAATGGGGGCGTCTGTGGCTTGGCAACACGGGCCCGGCCCTGCTAAGGGCAGGCCGATCCTGCCACAACATGAAGCGCCCTCAGGCGCCCCGCAACCCAAAACGCAGCGTCAGTAGTCAGCATGACAGAAGACACGGAAATCCTCCAGCATGACGGGCTCGGCATCGCCCGGGCCGCCGACTTGCTGTCCGCCGGCAGGCTCGTGGCCTTTCCCACCGAAACGGTCTATGGCCTTGGCGCCGACGCCCGCAACGGCGACGCGGTGGCCGCCGTCTACGCCGCGAAGGGCAGACCCAGCTTCAATCCCCTGATTGCCCACCTCGCCGATCCGGCGCAGGCCCGCGACTACGTCGAATGGTCCGACCGGGCCGAGATCCTCGCCTCTGCCTTCTGGCCCGGGCCGCTGACCCTCGTGCTGCCGCTGAAAGCCGGACACGGCCTGTCGACGCTTGTCACGGCAGGGTTGGACACCGTGGCACTGCGGGTGCCCGCCCATCCGGCGGCGCGCGCCTTGCTGAAGGCCTTCGGCGGACCGGTCGCGGCGCCTTCCGCCAATCCATCCGGGCGCATCAGCCCAACGACCGCCGGCCACGTGCTGTCAGGCCTTTCCGGAAGAATCGCGGCCGTGCTGGACGATGGCCCCTGTGCCGTCGGGCTGGAAAGCACCATCATCGGGCTGGCCAGTCCCGTGCCGACGCTTCTGCGTGCGGGTGGCCTGCCGCAGGAAGCGCTGGAAGCCGCGCTTGGTGCGCCGCTCAAAACCGCGGCCGGATCCGAGGTCATCGCCCCGGGACAACTCGCGTCGCACTATGCGCCGCGCGCCCGCGTCCGGCTGAACGCCACGACAGCCGAAGGGGACGAGGTGCTGCTGGGTTTCGGCGGGATCACCGGCGCGCTGACCCTGTCCGCGACAGGCGATCTGGTCGAGGCGGCGAGCCGGCTGTTCGACCGGCTGCACCAGCTGGACGCCATGGATCGGCCCATCGCCGTCGCCCCCGTTCCCGAGGTCGGGCTGGGCCGTGCCATCAATGACCGGCTGCGCCGCGCTGCCGCCCCGCGCTGAGGGTCAGGCCCGACCGGCCGTGGCCGACAGGCCTACCGGATCGACACCAAGGGATTTCAGCGCCGCGGCCCATTTCCGCCCGTCCTCGAGATCGAACACCATCTCGGGGGTCGCCTCGCAGGTCAGCCAGCCGTTCTGCGCGATCTCGGCTTCCAGCTGGTCAGGCCCCCACCCGGCATAGCCCAGCATCAACTGCGCCTTCCGAGGGCCCTTGCCCGCCGCGATATCCTCGAGCACGTCCAGCGTCGCCGTCACGGCGAAGTCGCCGGCGATGGTCATCGTCTGCATGGCCGACCTGTATTCGGGTGAATGCAGCACGAACCCCCGCCCGGTTTCCACCGGACCGCCGATGTGGACCCGCAATTCGTGCTGCGGCGGAGCGATCGGCGTCTCGATCTGGTCGAGCACGTCCGACAGCAGGACGTCGGTGGCGGGCTTGTTCACGATCAATCCCATCGCGCCTTTCTCGGAATGGTCCGCGATGAAAATCACGGCATGTGCGAACCGGGGGTCACCCATGCCGGGCATTGCCACGAGGAGTTTTCCGGTCAGGTTCATCGGCTGGGTCCCGTGTCCGGTGGGCGTCGCCCTCACGATGCCCAAGCCGGGACCGCGTGACAAGGGGGCGGCACGCCGGCAGCGGCATTTCGCGAAACATCGATGATGCAAACGTGACTTGGCAGCCGCCCGCGCTTGGGCCATTGAAGGGCCATGATCCGACAGCTTGCCTTCGCCCTGGTCCTCTGCCTAGCCACTGCCCTGCCAAGCCTTGCGCAGGACGGCGTCGGCACCCCGGTCACCGCCGACATCCTGCCCGGATGGGTCAAGCCCGACGGCACCCGTGTCGCGGCCATCCGCTTTGCCCTCGCACCGGGATGGAAGACCTACTGGCGCGCCCCCGGCGACGCGGGCATCCCCCCACAGTTCGACTGGACCGGTTCGCAAAACCTGCGCGGCGTCGGCATTACCTGGCCCGCGCCGCAGGTGTTCCGCGAGGGCGGCGTGCTGACCATCGGATACAAGAACGAACTGGTGCTGCCGATCACCCTGGCGCCCCGCGATCCGGGCCAGCCCGTAAGGCTGGATGTGACGCTGGACATCGGCGTGTGCAGCGACATCTGCGTTCCGCAACGCCTGCAGGTCGCCGCCACGCTCGATCAGTCGCAGCGCTCTCCCTCGCCCGCGATCGCCGCGGCCCTCGCGGCGCGCGCCTTTTCAGCGACCGAAGGCGATGTCCGCTCGGCCACCTGTGCCCTGCGCCCCACTGCAGACGGGTTCCGGATCGAGGCGCGACTGGACATGCCGCCAACCGGCGGTCAGGAGCTGGTGGTGATCGAACCCGGCCAGGCCGGTGTCTGGGCAAGCGAAACCGACAGCACACGGTCGGGCCGCACGTTGACCGCGACGGGAGAACTCGGCGCCGACGCGGGCGGCGCGGTGGCCATCGACCGGTCACGCATCACGATCACCGTTCTCGGAGACCGCCAGGCCGTCGAAATCCGCGGGTGCACCGGCGGCTAGGGAACGGACCGACGCCGCCGCGCCGCAAGCGCGTAGGACAGCGCACCGATCCCGTAACCGGCCAGCGCTATTGCTGCCGCGCCGATCAGGAACACCAGCAGCGCCGCCTGCACGCCCGTCGCCGCGTCGGGTAGCACCCACCCGGCCACCGGATGCACGGCCCCCCGCCAGGCGGCCCAGCCAAGCGTCAGGCCGCCCCAGGCCAATACCAGTGCCCAGAGCGCAAGAAGCCCCAGCCGCATGCTGCGCAGGGGCGCGCGCACCCCGCGCCGCATCGCCGCGATCTGGCGCGCCAGATCATGCTGGGCCGCCACCAGCGCGGGCACGACCAGAAGCACCAACGCCATGCCGAACCCGAGGCCGTAGACCAGCGTGATGACGGTGGGTTTCAGGAACTGCGCCTGCTGGCTCTGCTCGTACAGCAGCGGCGCCATGCCCAGCACGGTGGTCAGCGTTGTCAGCAACACCGGCCGCAGCCGGTCCGCCGCGCCGTCGATGATCGAGGGGATCAGGCCCCGTGTCTCGGCATATTCGTCGATGGTGGTGACCAGAACGATGGAGTCGTTGATGATGATGCCCGTCATGCCCAGCAGACCGACCACCGTGAACATGCTCAGCGGCACGTCCCACAGCGCGTGGCCGTATATGGCGCCCACAAGCCCGAAGGGAATGATCGCCATCACCACCAGCGGACGGGTCCAGCTTCCGAAGATCCAGGCCAGGACAAGGTAGATACCCGTCAGCACGAGGATCAGGCCCGTCAACGCATCGCTCAGAAAATCGCTTTCCTGCTCGCTCAGGCCGGAGAGCCGCCATTCGACCTGCCGTTCGGAGGCGATGCGCGGCAGAATGTCGTCCTGCAGCGCCTGCTGGATCTCCGTCGCGCGGGCCGCGTCATCCTCGGAAATGTCGCCGGTGACGGAAATCAGCCGAATGCCGTTTTCCCGCCGCACGGTGCTGAAGCCGGTCCGCCTCTCGACACTGACGATATCGGCCAGGGGCACGTACAGCCCTTCGGGTGTGCGCATCTGCGTCCGGTCGAGGAAGTCCGCGGTCAACTCGCCTTCGGGCAACTCCACCCGTATCGTGGCAGAACGGGGCCCGTCGGGATATGTCGCGGCCTCTATCCCCGCCAGCCGATTGCGCAATACCCTGCCCAGCGCATCGATGGTAAACCCAAGCGCCTGTCCCTGCGGGGTCAGGTCGAGGATCAGTTCTTCCTTGTCGTAGGCCAGATTGTCCTCGACGGCCGTGACCTCGGGGTAGCTGCGCATCGCCGACTTCAGATCCTCCGCCGCAGCCTTGAGCGTGTCGGTGTCCGCCCCGTAGAACTGCACGTCCAGCGCATCCCCGCCGGGCCCTGATCGCCACCCGCGAAAGCTGACGGTTTCGGCGAGGGGGTGGTTGACCACCCGATCCTGAAGATCCGCCACGAAGGCAAAACTGGAATAGGGCCGCAGATCCGCGTCGATCAGTTCGATCGAGATGCCGCCGAGAAGATCCGCGTCCTTGTTGTCGGCCCCCGCCAGCCCCCGGCCCGACGTGCCGCCGATCTGCGCGATGACGTAGTCCAGCGGGTTGACCCCGTAGCGGTCGGCGTATTTCGCACCCAGCTCCTCGGTGGCCCGCTGCATCTCGCGCATCATTTCGATGGTGTCTTCGCGGCTGGCGCCTTCGGCCATGGCGAAACTGCCCGACACGCTGCCCTGTTCGGGCGAGTTGAAGAAGCGCCACTGCACCGACCCGTTTATGAATAGCGTGATCTGCGAGGCCAGCACCACGACCACGCCCGCCAGCACTACGTAACGCGCGGCGATGACCCCGGCCATCAGGGGCCGGAAAAGCCGATCGCGCACGAATTCGAAGCCGCGGTTCACCACCCGGCTCGGCAGATCGTACCAATGCTCTTTCGCCGCCGCGCGCATGGCGTGGGCCATGTGGTTGGGCAATATCAGGAAACATTCCACCAGCGACGCTGCCAGCACCGCGATGACGGTAAAGGGGATGTCCTGGATGAGATCGCCGAACCGACCGCCCACGATCACCAGTCCGTAGAAGGCGATGATCGTCGTGAGCGTGGCGGCGAACACGGGCATCGCCATGCGCCGGGCCGCGTTCTCGGCCGCCTGAAGCGCGCCTTCGCCCGCCTTGTACCGCTGATCGGCGTATTCCCCCACGACGATGGCGTCGTCCACCACGATGCCCAGGGTGATGATGAGCCCGAACAGGGAGATCATGTTGAAGGTAAGCCCCGCGGCATACATCAGGGCAATGGCCGCCCCCATGGCGACGGGAATGCCCGCCGCCACCCAGAACGCGGTGCGCGCGTTCAGGAACAGGAACAGCAGCAGCACGACCAGCCCCAGCCCCATCAACCCGTTGTCGATCAGCAGGTCCAGCCTGCCGGTGATTGCCTCGGCGCGGGTGCGGATCAGTTCGACGGACACGTCCGCCGGAAGCGTCGCCGCCAGTGCCTCCGCGACCTCCTCGACCGTCGCCTGGATGCCGATGGCATCGCCCCCGTCGGACCGGTCCACCCGTACCGACACAGCCGGGTTCGGACCGACGAAATAGGATTCCAGCCGGTCCACCCCCTCGCTGCGCACGGTGGCGAGGTCACCGATGGTCAACTTGGACCCGTCCGGGTTCGATCGCAGCACGATCTCGGCGATTTCCTGAGGCGACCGCTTGGCCGTGCCCGTGCGAACCCGCGCGTTGGCCCCGGTGACGTCGCCGGCAGGGTCGGCATCGACCTCGGCCGCGATCGCCGTGGCGATGTCGGCCATCGAGATGTCGTAGGCGATCAGCCGCGCGGAAGGCACCTCGATCAGGGTCTGCGGGGCCGCGATCCCCTGAATCGAGGTTCGGGTGACCCCGGCGGCAAAGAGCCGCGTCACGAACTCGTCCGCGAACCGGCCCAACTGCTCCGGCGCGACGGGCCCGGTCAGGACCACGTCCGTCACGCGGTCCCGCCATGCGCCCCGCCGCACGTTGGGATCCTCGGCCTCTTCGGGAAGGGTGGTGATGCCATCCACCGCCGTCTGCACGTCCGTTGCCGCGCGGGCCATGTCCCAGTCCGGTTCGAAATCGAGCGTGACCGTGCCCCGTCCCTCGCGCGAGGTGCTTTCCGAACTTTCGACCCCTTCCACCGCAAGCAGCGCCGGCTCCAGCACCTGCACGATCGCGGCATCCACGTCGTCGGCCCCGGCGCCGTCCCAGACGGTCGTGACGGTCACATTGTCGACGATCACGTCGGGAAAGAACTGCGCGCGCATGTTCGGCGCGGCGGCGGCACCGGCGACCAGCAGGAGCACCAAGAGGAGGTTCGCCGCCGTGCGGTGCCGGACGAAATAGGACAGCAGCCCCCCCGCCTTGCCGGTGATCGCGCGGGCCACGGCCTAGCCGCCCATGCGGCTTTCCAGCCGCTCCACCATCCCGGCGGGAACGCGCGGCTCCGACAACCGGGCCAACACGCGTTCCTTCGCTTCTTGCGGCATGGCGCTGTTCGCCTCCACGAAGGCGACCAGCCGGGCGCGGCGTTCCTCCGTCAGCTCCAGCATGTCGGCGGTCTCTTCCGGTTCAGCGGCCGGGCCGGGTTGTGCCCTGTCCAGCGGCCTGACGGCGATTCCCGCGCCCAGAAGGGGCGAGCGTTCGCGGACAACCTGCCGGCCCTCGACCGGGCCGCGCACCAGAACATCGTCGCCCTGACGGCGTAGGAGCGTGACCGATACCTGTTCCAGACGGTTCTCGGGGCCGAGCACCAGAACGCTTTCACCAGCGTCCAGCGCAGAGGCCGGCAGGCGAAAGACATTCCGCAGAACGGGTTCCTGCACCCGGACCGTCACGAAATCGCCGGTCTTGAACCCGGCGGCGTCATCGAGCGCGGCAAAGATCAGGCGGCCCGTGGCCCCTTCTCCGGCGGCGGCGCTGGCGCGGCTGATGCGGCCCCGTGCGGTCAGGTCCACCCCGGCGACCTCCAGCGTCGCCGTCACCCCGGCGCGAAGCAGGTCGCCCTGTCCATCCAGCAACCGCGCGTACTGCGCTGTCGAGAGGCGAAAGGAAACCTCCAGATCTTCGGGGTCGATGAGCTGTGCCAACTGTTCGTTGGCAGACACCAGCCTGCCCACCACGACCGAGGTCGAGGACAGGGTGCCCGAAAACGGGGCGTCGATGGTGGTGTCGGCCAGGCGACGCTCGGCTTCGGCCAGGGCGATGCGTGCCCGTTGCAGGCCGGTAGCGGCCTGATCGACCCGGGCTTCGGCCGCAGCCGCCGCCTGCCGCGAGGAAATCACGGCCAGTCGCGCGGTCGATGCCGCGAGTTCGGCCGTTTCGGTCGCCGTGGCGGTACTGACGCCACGGCTGTCGAGATCCTGCTGCCGCGCGAAGGCACGGTCGCGCAGGGCGGCCTGATCCTCGGCGGCGGCCAGAGAATCCTGCGCCAGGGTCAGCCCTCGTTCCGCATCGCGCTGTTCGGCCTGCGCATCCGAGATGTCGCTGGTCGCGCGCTCCACCGCCGCTTCCGCATCGCTCGGATCGAGCCGTACAAGCACCTGGCCGGCCTCGACCGCGCCGCCATCCTCGAAATTCTCGGCCAGTTCCACGACCCGCCCCGTGACGGCCGTGCGCAATTCGAGCAGCCGGCGGCTCTGGACTTCGCCGAACGTCTCGATCACCGGCGCGATGTCTGCGGCCTGCGGTACCAGCACGTTCACGGAAAACACCCGCTCCTGCGCGGGCGGCGCCTTGGTCTCGGCCGACAGCCGCTCTTGCAGGGCGCTGCCCACCATGTAGACGGCGTATGCAAGCAGGCCGAGCGTCGCCGCCGCAAGGAAAAGGCCGATCATACTTTGTCTGATAAACCGCATGCGGTACCGATCCGAAAACTGGCTGGGGCGACCTCATATCCTAGTGCCCAGCGCGAAAATGCAACTCACAAGACTGATACGCAGGCACGCCGCGTTTCCGTCGCGACCGGGTCGATAAATTTTTGCCGACCCTCAATCGTCCTTCGAGAACAGCCCGCCCAGGGCGCGCTTGATGATGCCGCGCACCTTCGGCCGTTTCGCGGCGGAGAACGGCAAGGGCCGACAGACTTCCATCGCCGCGACCCCGACCCGCGCCGTCAGCGCCCCGTTGACCAGCCCCTCGCCGAACCGCCGGCTGACCTTGGCCAGGATCGACCCGCCCAGCACCGGCTCCAGCAGGTCGTCGCCCACCGCGACCGCGCCGGTGGCCACGAGGTGAGACAGGACGGCACGCGTCAGCCGCCATGACCCGAAGAAGCCAGAGCGGCCGCCGTAGATCTCCGCGATCCGCCGTATCATCCGCAGGTTCGATGTCAGCGCCGCCGCCACGTCGGCCAGGGCCAGCGGGACCAGCGCCGTCACGGTCGCGACCTGTCGTGCGGCTGCCTCCACCTCGCGGCTGGCGGCAAGGTCGAGCGGGGTCAACACCTCGGCCTCGGCCAGCGAGAGCAGCCCCTGCGCGTCAAGCTGGTCGCCCCTCAGATCCGCCAGCCTGTCCCGCCCCCAGCGGGTATCCTCGCGCCCCTTGTAAAGCGCGACCAGTCGATCCGTCACGCCGCGCGCCGCGGCAAGGTCATCCTGCGCCAGCGCCTGCGCGGCGTCATGGTGAAGCCCGTCAAGCCGGGCAAGGCGGCTGAAGGCGGCCAGTTCGCGCAGGCAGAGCAGCCCCAGCACCAGCAGGAACGCCGCGACCAGTACCGTCATCGCCCAGCCCAAAAGCGGATACTGCGCCATCAATCCCGCGATGAAGCTCCAGGCGGCGATGGACACCAGCGCACCGATCAGCGCGGTCGCCAGCCACCAGAACAGCCGCACCAGCCGCGAGGGCCGCCGCGCGGCAAGCTGCGCCGCGACCTGCATCGCCTGCCCCTTCGGCGCGGCGTCCGACAGGTCGGGCACCGGGGGCGCGGCCGCCACCTGCGGTCGTGGCGCGGCGGTCTCCTCAAGGTCGAACAGAACCGGACCCCGTGCCATCACGCCACCTCCTGTCGCCATTCGAAACGAATGTCGGGCAACCCTTCGTCGTTCGTCGCCCCGTCGGTGCGCAGCACCTCGGTAAAGCCGTGGCGGCGGTAGAAGCGCTGCGCCGCGGTGTTCGCCTGAAAGGTCCAGAGCGTGAGCCGGGACACCGCCGCCTTTGCCTGCTGCAGCAGGTCGCTGCCCACGCCACGGCCCCGGGCATGCCGTGCGACGTATAGCGCGTGCAGGTCGCCCGCGTCGCGCGCCGCGAAACCGATCACGTCGCGACCGTCCTCGGCCAGCGTCACCCATCCCATCTCGATCATGTCTCCCGCATGGGCCAGATCCTGTGCGCGGCTGTGCACGCGCGGAATCCATGGCGTGGTATCCACGAACTCCGACAGGATCATCCCCACCGCGCCCGCATCCGCGGGTCCGGCCGCCCGCAACCGGGTCACAGCCGGTCTCCGATCAGGAATTCCGCCGCCCGGTCGAGCCGGATGTGCGGAGGGCCGTCCCCCGGCCGCAGTTCCAGCGCGGCGGGGGCGAAACGCATGATCTGGTAGTCCTGATCGAGCCATCGGTCCGCCCCGCTGCGTGCCGGAACGAGCAGGTGGTTCGGATCCGACGGAAGGTCACCGGGGTAAAAGGCCGCCTGCCGGCCCGTGTCCAGCAGGGTGCCCCGCACCACGCCCAGATCCTCGCCCTTGTGCGTCATCGTATCCTCCGTCGTGGCCCGCAGCGACGCGATCGCCATGGCCGATGTTCCCGCGCCGGCGTACTGCGCCCGGTCGCGGGCCTCGCGAGTCAGTGCCTCCATGATCGCCGTCAGCTTGGGGTGCTGGCTGTGATGCAGGTGATCGGCCTTGGTCGCCGCGAACAGGATCCGCTCCACCCGCCTGCCGCCAAGCAGGTTGGTCAGGAAGCGGTTCCGCCCCGGCCGGAAGGCGCCCAGCGTCTCGCCCATCGCCGTCCGAAGGTCTTCCACCGCCTGCGGGCCCTGGTGGATGGCGCCCAGCGCGTCCACCAGCACGATCTGCCGGTCGATCCGCGCGAAGTGATCTCGGAAGAAGGGCCGGACGACATGTGCCTTGTAGGCTTCGAAGCGGCGCGCCATTTCCCGGTGAAGCGACCCGCGCGCCGATGCGCCCTGCGTCGGGATCGGGGCAAAGGTCAGCGCCGGGCTGCCGGCAAGATCGCCCGGCAGCAGGAACCGGCCCGGCGTGCAGTCGGAAAAGCCCGCGGCACGCGCCTGAACCAGGTAGTCGGCAAAAAGGCGTGCCAGTTCCTGCGCCAGCGGTTCATCGTGCCGGGCCTCGGGGTCCAGTTCCTGAACCCGCGCCATGAAGCCCGCCGCGGCCGGTCGCGCCGCGATCCGTGCAAGCGTCTCGCGCGACCAGTCCTCGTAGCCGCGATCCATCAGGCCAAGGTCGAGCAGCCATTCGCCGGGGTAGTCCACGATATCCAGATGCACGGTGCGCGGCCCCTGCAACCCGGCAAGCAACCCGTTCGGCCGCACCCTGAGCGACAGCCGCAATTCCGAAATCGCGCGGGTGCTGTCCGGCCAGTGGGGGGTCGGGCCGGTCAGCGCGGCGAGATGGTTCTCGTAATCGAAACGCGGGACCGTGTCGTCCGGCTGCGGCTGGAGAAACGCCGCCTCGATCCGCCCTTCCCGTGCCGCGACGAGATTCGGCATCCGGCCCCGGTCGAGCAGGTTGGCCACCAGCGACGTGATGAAGACGGTCTTGCCCGACCGCGCGAGGCCCGTCACGCCAAGCCGGATCACGGGCTCCATGAAGGTCTCGGAAACCGCGTCCTGTACGTTTTCGACCTGACGCCAGATACCGTCCGCGATACGCCCGATGACCAATGTCCTGCCCGTCCCCTCGTTTCTTGCGCCAACATAGGGTTGCCGCGCGGGGATTGCCAGATGGGCAGCGCCCGGCTAAAGCGCGGCCATGCCACGCTATGCCCTGAAAATCGAATACCACGGCGCGCCTTTCGTCGGCTGGCAAAGGCAGACGAACCTCGCGTCGGTACAGGGCGCGATCGAAGCGGCGCTGGCCCGGCTGGAACCACGCGACCACACCATCGTCGCGGCGGGGCGCACCGACGCGGGCGTGCATGCGCTCGCACAGGTCGCGCATTGCGACATGGAAACCGCATGGGATGCCTTCCGGCTGTCGGAGGCGCTGAATTACCACCTTAAGCCGCTGCCTATCGCGATCACCGACTGCCGCGCCGTGTCAGATGATTTTCACGCCCGGTTCTCGGCCCGCGAGCGGCGCTACCTGTTCCGCATCCTGTCGCGGCGGGCGCCGGCGACGCACTGCGCGGGACTGGTCTGGCAGATCAAGCACCAGCTCGACCTCGAGGCCATGCGGCAGGCGGCAGGCCTCCTGCTGGGCAAGCACGACTTCACCACTTTCCGGTCGACTGTCTGCCAGGCCGACAGCCCGGTCAAGACGCTGGACAGGCTGGATATTGAGCGGGTCGAGACCCCGGGCGGGCCGGAGTACCATTTCGACGTGCGGGCCCGGTCGTTCCTGCATAACCAGGTCCGCAGCTTCGTCGGCTCGCTGGAGCGTGTCGGCACCGGCTCCTGGTCGCCCGAAGACATGCAGCGGGCGCTCGACGCCCGCGATCGGGCCGCCTGTGGTCCGGTCTGCCCGCCGCAGGGGCTTTATCTGGCCCATGTCGGTTATCCGGACGATCCCTTCGCCTGAGCAGGAACGCCGGATGGTAAAAGTCGGGCGGGCGGCGGCCTTTCAGACCGGCGCCCCCCAGGTGCCGTGATGCCGACCGGTCGTATCCGTCCGCTCGAACCCATGGTGGCCGAAGAAATCGCGCTGCGCCTGGATCAGGTCGGCGGTGCCGCGCCCGCGGCGGATCGTGTCGTACCACGCCATCGCGGCGGAAAGCGCGGGCAAGGCGATGCCCATCGACACGCCGGCTGCCAGCACCCTGCGCAAGGCCGGGATCGTCTCGGCCAGCCGTGCGCGCATCGCCGGGGCCAGGATCAGATGCCCGTGGGGCAGCGCGCCCCTGAACGCCGACGCAAAGTCATCCAGCAAGGCCGAGCGGATGATGCAGCCGGCGCGCCAGATGTCGGATACGCGGGCCAGGTCGAGTTCCCAGCCGAATTCCGCTGACGCGGCGGACAGGATGCGGAACCCCTGCGCGTGCGACAGGATGCGCCCCGCCAGCAGCGCCTGTTCAAGGTCCGCGTCGGAGGGCATCGACGCGTTCTGCGTCCCGGCGGGCAGCAGCGGCTCGGCCGCCTCCCGCGCGTCCTTCTCCAAGGACCAGCCCCGCGCACCGACGGCTGCCTCGATCGTGCTGGCCGACTGGCCCATCCGCAGCGCTTCGATCAGGGTCCAGCGTCCGGTGCCCTTCTGACCCGCCTGGTCCCGGATCATGTCGACCATCGGCCGGCCGGTCGGCTCATCGGTGGCGGACAGGACTGCCGCGGTCACGTCCACGAGGTATGATTTCAGCGGCCCGTCCCGCCAGCTTTGGAAAAGGGCCCCGATGGCCGGCGCCTGCTGGCCGCCCCCGTCGCGCATCAGCCCGTAGACCTCTGCGATCATCTGCATGTCGGCGTATTCGATCCCGTTGTGCACGGTCTTGACGAAATGGCCCGCACCGTCCGGGCCCAGATGCGCCACGCAGGGCGTCCCCTCGAAGGTCGCCGCGATCGCCTCGAGCATCGGCCGAAGCTGCCGCCACGAATGATCCGTGCCCCCCACCATCATCGAGGGGCCGTGGCGCGCGCCTTCTTCGCCTCCGGAAACACCCATGCCGACGAAATGCAGGCCCTGCGCATCCAGTGCCGCCGACCGGCGGCGGGTATCGTGGAAGTCCGCGTTGCCGCCGTCGATGATCGTGTCGCCCGGTTCCAGCAAGGGCGCGATCCGCGCGATCATCTCGTCCATCGGCGCGCCGGACGGGATCATGAACAGGACCGACCGCGGCTTCGAGAGCGCCGCGACGAACTCTTCGAGGTCCGCAAGGCCCACCAGATGATCCAGCAGCGGGCCCGCCTCCGCCAGAAAAGGCGCGATCCACTCGGCCTCCCGGTTCGACACCGCGACGGTGAAGCCTTTTTCAGCCAGGTTCAGGGCGAGCGCCGATCCCATTGTCCCGAGGCCGAACACACCTATATCTGCAGTGACGACCATGATCGCTCCTTCGTTTGCCTGTCTGCAAAGTGATCGCTGGGCCCGCGCGGCGCAAGACCACAGATTGGAATTGCATTTCGCGCCGGAACAAGTTATCCACAGACGCATACAAGGTTCTGATATTAAAAAAGAATTAACAGGCAAAACCGATGATGCACGCCTTTCGCCTCGCTTGGGCCGAGATGGTCCTACCGTTCCTGAAGCGCCCCAAGCGCCTACAGGTGGCCGCGCTGTGCTATCGTGATACGCCCGCGGGCAAGCGCGTCCTGCTGATCACCAGCCGCGACACGGGCCGCTGGATCGTGCCGAAGGGCTGGCCGATCGACGGGCTCGACGGTCCCGGTGCGGCGCTGCAGGAAGCCTGGGAGGAAGCCGGCGTGCGCGAAGCCGATATCGAAAGCGCCCCGGTCGGGTTCTACGACTATGACAAGGGTCTGAGCGAAGGCCTGACCATGCCGGTCGAGGCGCAGGTCTATCTGACCCGCGTGAAGGATCTGCGCGAAGAGTATCCCGAGGCCGATCAGCGCAAGCGCGCATGGTTTTCGCCCGAAGAGGCGGCGGCGCTGGTGGAAGAGCCCGATCTGCAAGCCATCCTGCGCGCGCTCTGAGCCGCCAGGGCCCACGTCCGGCGGCTTGCGCATGGCGGCCCGTTGTGACACCCCGTGTCACCAACCGAAACCATACCGGGGGCATTGAACGGGCATGAGCACCGGACCGAAGGGCAGCCAGTGGAAAACGCTGGACACCGATCTCAACCGTATTTCCCAAGTCGAACTTGCGACCGCCTACGTGTCGCGCCCCCTCGTCGCGCCGGGTATCGCGCTGGCCTTCATGGTGGTCGCGGGGATCGTTGCCGGGGTCTTCTTCGGCCAGACCTCGACCAGTTTCGTGGTGATCGCCGCAGCGGTGTTCGGCGCCTACATGGCGGTGAACATAGGGGCCAACGACGTTGCCAACAACATGGGCCCCGCGGTGGGGGCCAACGCGCTGACCATGGGCGGCGCCATCCTGATCGCCGCCCTTTGCGAAAGCGCGGGCGCCCTGCTGGCCGGGGGTGACGTGGTGTCGACCATATCCAAGGGGATCATCGATCCCGCGTCGATCGCCGATACAAGGATATTCATCTGGGCGATGATGGCGGCGCTGATCTCGTCGGCCCTGTGGGTCAACCTCGCCACATGGGTCGGCGCCCCCGTCTCGACCACCCATTCGGTCGTCGGCGGCGTGATGGGCGCGGGCATCGCGGCGGCAGGCATGACGGCGGTGAACTGGCCGTCCATGAGCATGATCGCCGCAAGCTGGGTGATCTCGCCGGTGCTCGGCGGCACGGTCGCCGCCGCCTTCCTCGCCTTCATCAAGGCGCGCATCCTCTATCGGGAAGACAAGATCGCCGCGTCGCGCACATGGGTGCCGGTGCTGGTGGGCATCATGGCAGGTGTCTTTGCCGCTTACCTTGCGCTGAAAGGGCTGAACAAGGTCATTTCCATCGACATGCCCACCGCGCTGCTCATCGGTCTGGTGCTGGGGGTGGCGACCTATGCGATCTCCTCGCCGCTGATCCGGCGCAGGTCCGAAGGCATGGAGAACCGCAACAAGTCGGTGAAGGTCCTTTTCGGCCTGCCGCTGGTGTTCTCCGCCGCGCTGCTGAGTTTCGCCCACGGTGCCAACGACGTCGCGAACGCCGTGGGCCCGCTGGCCGCGATCGTTCACGCCAGCCAGTTCGGCGGTTTCGAGGCGCAGGTGAACATCCCTCTCTGGGTGATGATCATCGGCGCCTTCGGCATCTCCTTCGGCCTGTTCCTCTTTGGGCCAAAGCTGATCCGGATGGTCGGCAGCCAGATCACCAAGCTCAATCCCATGCGCGCCTACTGCGTCGCGCTGTCGGCCGCGATCACCGTCATCATCGCCTCCTGGCTAGGTCTGCCGGTGAGTTCCACCCACATCGCGGTCGGCGGCGTCTTCGGCGTCGGCTTCTATCGCGAATGGCACATGGAGCGGCGCCTGCGCCGGCCCGATGTGGCCGTCGGCACCGTCAAGCGCATCGCCCCCGAGGAACGCCGCCGCCGGAAACTGGTGCGCCGGTCGCACTTCATGACCATCATCGCCGCATGGGTCATCACCGTGCCAGCGGCCGCCTCGATCTCGGCGGTGGTCTTTCTCGTGCTCAACGCGGTGGTGAACTGATCCGGCGTCAGGCCCGCCCAAGTTCCGAGCGCAGGGCCGCGGCGGGAAGGTTGGGCAAGCCCTGCCCGGCCAGTTCGGCGGTCTCGATCAGGTCCAGCACCAGCCGGGCGATCGGCGTGCGCCGTCCCGCGGATTCTCCCAGCCGGATGACCTCGCCCTGAAGCGCGTCGATCTCGGTCGGGCGATGCGCCATCAGGTCGTAGGACATGGAAGTACGCGCCTGATCGTCGATGGTCAGCATCTGCGCGGCGACTCTCGTGAACAGGGGCGTGGGCAGTCTCAGGATCCACGGCACCTTGCCGACATCCACCGGCGTGGTGGAAACCGGCCTGATGCCGTGCGCGCGCAGCACGGCCAGCGCCTCCGCCCATTGATCGGCCATCAGCCGACGCCATCCCCTGTCGTGCAGCTGTGCCTTCAGCGGCAGGCCACTGAGCGCGTTCAGCGCGTTGTTGAGATTGATCAGGAACTTGCCCCACTGCACCGCTTCGATATCGCGGCTTTCGGTCACGCGCAGATGGGGCACACCAAGCACCGCCCCGAGGTCATCTGGCCCTGCCTCTATCACGATGTCGCCGCTGGTTGCCCGATGGTAGCCCCCCTGCCCGAGCGGGACGACGTTGAAGGGCACCATTCCCCCGCGCAGATCCCGCCCCGGCAGCATGTCGCGCAGGGTAGCGGCATTACTCACGCCATTCTGCAGGCTCACGACCGGGCATTTCGCGGGCGCGTGCCGGTCGATCAGCCGGGCGATCTGGGCGGTGGCGCCGGATTTCACCGTGACCAGCACAAGGTCGGCGCCGGCCAGACAGGTCGGATCTTCTGACAGCGCAAGCCGTTCCGCGCTGACCTTCTGCGCCATGCCGTCGAAATCGGTCAGGGTCAGCCCGTGCGTGCGGATCTCGGCCGCCACCCGAGCGCGCAGCAGCAGCGTGACCTGCGCCCCCGCCGCCGCCAGCAGCCCCCCGACGAAACAGCCGATGGCACCGGCCCCGGCAACGACGATATGGGGGTCGGCGCGCATCGTGGCCTTATCGGCCCAGGCAGTGACGCATGATGGCCTTCTGCGCGTGCAGCCGGTTCTCGGCCTCGTCGAATATCACGGAGTTCGGCCCGTCCATCACCGCGCTTGTCGCCTCGTCCTCGCGGTGGGCGGGCAGGCAATGCATGAACAGGGCGTCCTTCTTGGCCCGCGCCATCAGCGCCTCGTTCACCTGGTAGCCGCGCAGCTGGTTGTGACGGCGTTCGCGGGCGGACTGGGGGTCGTGCATGCTGACCCAGGTGTCCGTGACCACGAGGTCGGCGCCCTCCACCGCCCTGTGCGGATCCCGCTCGACCGTGTAGAGCCCGTCGAGCGCCGGTTCGGGATCGAGCGGGGGCGGGCCGGTGAACACGAGATCGAACTCGAACTGCCTGGCGGCGTGGGCAAAGCTGGCGAAGACGTTGTTGCCGTCGCCCGACCAGACCACCTTCTTGCCCTTGATCGGGCCGCTGTGCTCCTCGAAGGTCATCACGTCGGCCATGATCTGGCAGGGGTGGCTGCGGTTGGTCAGGCCGTTGATCACCGGCACGCTGGCGTATTCGGCCATGTCGAGCAGGGTCTGTTCCTCGAAGGTGCGGATCATGATCAGATCCACGTAGCGCGACAGGACGCGGGCGGTGTCCGCGATGGTCTCGCCGTGGCCCAGCTGCATGTCGGCGCCCGACAGCACCATCGTCTGGCCGCCCATCTGGCGCACGCCCACATCGAACGACACCCGCGTCCGGGTGGACGGTTTCTCGAAGATCAGCGCGACCATGTGGTCCTTCAGCGGCTGCTCGTCGTCGGGTGCCCCCCTTGGCCTGCCGTTTCGCGCGGTCTTCATGCTGCGGGCGTTGTCGATGATGGACCGCAGATCGGCGGTATCGGTCGTGTGGATGTCCAGGAAATGGGTCATGGGTAAGCTCTTTGTTGTGGGAGCCGGGGGTTTTCCACCCCCGGACCCCCGGAGAGTATTCTTGGCATAAAGAAGATCAGGACGGCGCGAGGCTGCCGGCGGCGCGGTCTAGGCGAGAGACAGCCTCGGCGATTTCGTCGTCGGTGATCGTGAGCGGCGGCAGGAGCCTCACGACATTGTCGCCCGCGGGCACGGTGATGACCTCGGCGGTGTAGCCTGCGGCCACCAGATCGGCCGGGGCGACCTTGCACTTGAGGCCCAGCATCAGCCCGGAACCGCGGACGCCCTCCAGCACGTCGGGGTGGCTTGCGACCAGCCCCTCCAGCTTCTGCCGCAGCAGGCCCGCCTTGCGGTTCACCTCGGCAAGGAAACCGGGGTCGGCCACGATGTCCATCACGGCGCAGCCCACGGCACAGCCCAGCGGGTTGCCCCCGTAGGTGGAGCCGTGGGTGCCCGCGGTCATGCCGCTGGCGGCGTCCTCGGTCGCCAGCACCGCGCCCAGCGGGAAGCCCCCGCCGATGCCCTTGGCCACCATCATGATGTCGGGTGTCACCCCCGCCCACTCGTGGGCGAACAGCTTGCCGGTACGCCCCACACCGCATTGGACCTCGTCGAGGATCATCAGGATGCCATGTTCGTCGCAAAGATCGCGCAGCCCCTTGAGGCAGGCGTCGGGCAGCGGGCGGATGCCGCCCTCGCCCTGCACCGGCTCGACCAGCACCGCGCAGGTCCGGTCGGTGATCGCGGCGCGCAGCGCGTCGTGGTTGCCGAACGCCAGATGCACGAATCCGGGCAGCAGGGGGCCGAAGCCCTTGGTCATCTTCTCGGAGCCGGCGGCGGCGATCCCGGCCGAAGAACGACCGTGGAAGGAGCCGTCGAAGGTGATGATCTCCACCCGTTCGGGCTGACCCTTGTCATAAAAATACTTGCGCGCCATCTTGACCGCCAGCTCGCAGCTTTCGGTGCCCGAGTTGGTGAAGAACACCGTATCGGCAAAGGTCGCCTCGACCAGCTTGTCCGCCAGGGCCTGCTGCTGCGGGATCTGGTAGAGGTTGGACGTGTGCCAAAGCGCCCCGGCCTGCGCGGTCAGCGCCTCGGTCAGCCCGGGGTGCGCATGGCCCAGCGCGTTGACGGCGATTCCGGCGCCGAGGTCCAGGAAACGTCGTCCGTCCGCCTCGATGAGCCAGGTGCCTTCGCCCTTCACGAAGCTGAGGGGCGCACGGTTGTAGGTCGGCAGGACAGAAGAGATCATCTGGAGTTCCTATGATGGGGCCGCGAAAAGCCCAAATGGGCATGGGCGGCGTGCAGGGTCAAGAGATTTGGGGTGGTGCGGTGCACCGGGGATCGGACCTGCGGTCGGCAGGTCACGCCAAAGGCGTTTCAGCCGCGGCGTCGTCGTGACGGGATATGTCGCAAGGTGATCATGGGGTGTTTTCTATGCAGCGCGGAGGCGTTTGCCCAGCCCCAAAAGACGGCTTGCCTCGACATCGCGTTGCGGCCATAGCAGGCCCATGTATCAGGCACGGGTCCAGAACAACGCACTTGCCGCCGGTTTGATCGGGGTGGCGACGGCCTTTCTCGCCGCCTGCACGCTGATGGCCAAGACACTGGGCGGCGATACCTTCGGCGCGCCGCTGCCCGCCCTTCAGATCAGCCATGGGCGGTTTCTCTTTGCCTTCGTCGCGGTCGGCACCGCCGCGCTGGTGCTGCGTCCCGTGCTCGCGCGGCCGCACTGGGGGCTGCACGTCGCGCGCACGGCCTGCGGCTGGGGCGGGATCACGCTGATCTTCGCGGCGGTCGCCTTCATCCCGCTGGCAGACGCCACGGCCATTTCATTTCTCAACCCGGTCTTCGCGATGATGCTCGCGATCCCGCTGCTGGGCGAACGGGTCGGTCCGATCCGCTGGTTCGCCGCGGTCATGGCCCTTGTCGGCGCGGCGGTGCTGCTGCGGCCCACGCCGGAAAGTTTCCAGCCCGCCGCCCTTCTGGCACTGGCCGCGGCGATGGTCATGGGCGTGGAGCTGATCTTCATCAAGAAGCTGGCGCGGCGCGAGAACCCGTTCCAGATCCTGCTGTTCAACAACCTCATCGGCCTTTGCATCGCGACGCTGGCCGTGCTGCCTGTCTGGCAGCCGCCGACCGCCGCCCAATGGGGTATCCTGGCCGGGATCGGCTTCTGCATGGCGCTGGCGCAGGCCTGTTTCGTGAACGCCATGGCGCGGGCCGACGCAAGCTTCGTCGCGCCGTTCAGCTACGGCACCCTCATTTTCGCGGCGCTCTACGACCTGGCCTTCTTCGGCGTGGTGCCGGACGCGGTATCCGTTGTCGGCGCTGCCATCATCATTGCCGGCGCCGTCCTCCTGGCCCTGCGGGAGGCACGGCAGAAACCGCAACCGCCCCGGCCCACGACGGCCGTGTGACGCTTCCTCCCTTGCACCCGTCAGAGGAGTGATTAGAATAGGGGCCTGACTTTGACAAAGCGGCCACTGAAGAAGGGCCGCTTTTTAACTGGGGAAACCTGCCATGTCCTGGACCGATGAGCGTGTAGAGACGCTGAAGAAGATGTGGGGCGAAGGCCAGTCCGCCAGCCAGATCGCCAAGGAACTGGGCGGCGTGACCCGGAATGCCGTGATCGGCAAGGTTCACCGCCTTGGACTGTCCAACCGTGCCGCGTCGGGCACGGCGGCGAACCCGCCGGCGGCCAAGCCCGAACCCAAGCCCAAGCCCGAGCCGAAGCCCAAGGCGGCGGCGAAAGCCGAGAAGCCCGAAATGAAGACCGAGGCGGCGACACCGGCAAAGCCGACCCTGCCTGCGCGCAAGCAGATCATTCCGGCGGGCCAGCCGCTGCCGCCGCAGCCCTCGGCGAACGAGATCAGCCCCGAAGCCCTGGCGAAGGTCAACGAGGTCGAGAAGAAGGCCAAGCGGATCGGCCTGATGGACCTGACCGAACGCACCTGCAAATGGCCGGTCGGCGACCCCGCGACCGAAGATTTCTGGTTCTGCGGCCTGCCGGTCAAGCAGGGCAAGCCCTATTGCGAGGCACACGTCGGCGTCGCGTTCCAGCCGATGTCCGCACGCCGCGACCGGCGCCGCTGACCGGCGGGCGCCGGATCGGCCTGCAACAAACCCAACGCGCAATTGAATTGCACCGCTTCTCCGGCCGTGGTTGATGATGTCGTCACCTGCCGGAGAACCACCGCCCATGACCGAAACCATCCGTGCCGCCGATGCGCTGGCCCGCCGCCTCTTTGCCGCGGGCTGCCGCACGGCCTTCGGCATGCCGGGCGGCGAGGTGCTGACCCTGATAGACGCGCTTGAACGCGCCGGTATCCGCTTCGTCCTCGCGAAACACGAGAATGCCGCCGGGTTCATGGCCGAAGGCGTGCATCACGTCGATGGCGCCCCGGCGATCCTCGTGGGGACGATCGGTCCGGGCGTGCTGAACGGGGTGAACACGGTCGCCAACGCGCTTCAGGACCAGGTGCCGCTGATCGTGCTGTCGGGCTGCATGGACGCGGACGAGGCGCAAAGCTACACCCACCAGGTGCTGGACCAGGCCGCCGTGCTCAGGCCGCTCACGAAAGCGCAGTTCACGCTGAACGCGGGCGCCGCCCACCTGATCGCGGACAAGGCGGTGGCCATCGCGACAGAGGGCCGTCACGGCCCGGTCCATATCGATGTGCCGATCTCGGTCGCGGACGCGCAGGTGCCGGCGCGCGCCCCTGCCCCGCGTGCGCCGGCCTCGGTCCGTGCGCCGCACGGGACCGACCTGGCCGAGGCCAGACAGTGGCTGGCGCAGGCGGAAAGACCGGTCATGATCGTCGGCGTCGATGCCCTGAACCAGCGGGCCGAGGCAGCGGTGCGCGCCTTTGCCGAGGACCGCCGCGTTCCGGTCATCACCACCTACAAGGCAAAGGGGATCCTGCCCGAGGATCACGCGATGTCCCTTGGCGGCGCGGGACTGTCGCCGTTGGCGGACCGTCACCTTCTGCCGTTTGTCCAGTCCGCGGACCTGATCCTTTGTGTCGGCTACGACCCGATCGAAATGCGGCCCGGCTGGAAAGACGTCTGGAATCCGGAGCGGCAGCGCGTGATCGACATCACCGCCGTGCCGAACCACCATTACATGCACCAGGCCACGCTGAACTTTGTCACCGACTGCACACCGACGCTGGAGGCGCTGGCCGAAGGCGTCACGGGGCGCGACACCTGGGCGAACGGCGAGATTGACAGCCTCAAGGCGACGCTCGCCACGGCATTTCCCCGGCACGAGGACTGGGGGCCCGCCGCCGTCATCGACACCTGCCGCGCCGTGCTGCCCCTAGACACGATTGCCACCGTGGACAGCGGCGCCCACCGCATCCTGCTGAGCCAGATGTGGGAGTGCCCCGCCCCGCGCACCCTGCTGCAATCCTCCGCCCTGTGCACCATGGGCTGCGCGGTGCCTCTGGCCATCGGCGCGAAGCTGGCGAATTCCGACCGGCCGGTGGTTTCCTTCTCGGGCGATGCGGGGTTCCTGATGGTGGCGGGCGAACTGGCCACCGCCGCCGAACTGGATCTTGCCCCGATTTTCGTGGTGTTCGTGGACGCGTCGCTTGCGCTCATCGAGAAAAAGCAGCGCGAACGCCAGTTGCACAACGCCGGCGTGGATTTTGCCCGGCACAACTTTGCCGCGATGGGGGTCGCCTTTGGCGGCAACGGCGTTACGGTCCATGACCGTGCCGCGCTGGAAGAAGCGCTGACAAGCGCCCTGAACGCCGACAGGTTCACCGTCATCGCCGCCATCATCGACAGGGGGGCCTACGATGGCCGGATCTAAGGGGGCCCTCGACGGCATCTTCGTGCTCGATCTCAGCCGGATCCTTGCCGGGCCGACTTGCACGCAGCTGCTTGGCGATCTCGGCGCCACGGTAATCAAGGTCGAGCATCCCGGCACGCGCGGCGATGACACCCGTGGGTGGGGGCCGAACTATGCCCTGGACCGCGACGGCAACAGGACGGACCTTTCGGCCTATTTCATGGCCGCGAACCGCAACAAGAAATCCGTCGCGCTCGACATCGCCACGCCCGAAGGACAGGCCATTCTGCACAGGATGGTGACCCGGGCGGATGTGGTCGTGGAAAATTTCAAACCCGGCGGGCTCAAGAAATACGGGCTCGACCACGCCACGCTGCGCGCACGGCATCCCGGCCTTGTATACTGTTCAATCTCCGGCTTCGGCCAGGATGGGCCGAACAGTGCCAGACCGGGATATGACCTGATGGCGCAGGGTTTCGGCGGGATCATGTCGATCACCGGAGAGCCGGACGGCGCTCCGATGAAGGTCGGTGTCGGTATCGCGGACGTGATGTGCGGCATGTACGCGGCCATCGGCATCCTTGCCGCCCTGCGCCACCGCGATGCCACGGGCGAAGGGCAGCACATCGACCTCGCCCTTGTGGACAGCGCCATGGCATGGCTGGTCAACGAGGGCACGAACTTCCTGACGTCGAACACCCTGCCGGAACGGCGCGGCAACGCGCACCCCAACATCGTGCCCTATGACGCCTTCGAATGCGCCGATGGTCACATCCTGCTGGCGGTGGGGAACGACGCGCAGTTCGCCCGCTTCTGCGATACGGTGGGTCTTGCGCAGGAGGACCGCTTTTCCACCAACCTCAGGCGGATCGAGAACCGCACGGCCCTGATGGCGGAAATCGCGCCGGTCCTGCGGAACAGGCAAAAGGCCGAACTGCTCGAACGGCTGCAGGCGGCGGGCGTGCCCTGCGGACCGATCAACACCATTTCCGAAGCGCTGGAATCGTCCCAGGCAAAGGCGCGCGGCGCGGTTGTCGAGATCCCCGCGGGCGACGTGGCCGGCGGGCTGGTGCGCCTGCTTGGCAATCCGCTCAAGATGTCGGCAACGCCGGTTCGTTACGACCGGCCTCCGCCGCGCTTCGGGCAGGATACCGATGAGATCATTGCCGAATTTGGCGGCGATTTGTTGCAGGACTAGGCAGAGCTTCTGCCATGCCGGGAATTTGCGCGGTAAATCGCTCAACCACAGGTTCATTTCGGCGGGATTTGTCACATTGCCTCACGGAACCGAGTATCAGCTTCACGTTGACGTGTGACACGGCCATGTGCTGCCCGGGATTGCCCGTTGGAAGGTAAGGTATGGGCACCCGAAAACGGACCTGAAGGCGAAGCTGAATGAACCACGATATCTGCGATGCCCCCGTGGCGCTGTCCGGCCCCGACGAGATGGGCAGCTGGAACGCGATGATCCGCGCCTTTCTCGCGCACAAGCCTTCGACACCGCAGCACCTTGCCGATACCCTCGATGCCGCGCCGCAGTTCGCCATGGGTCATGCCGCGCGCGGTCTCTTCGCGCTGATGCTGGGCCGGGCCGAGATGTGGCAGGTGGCCGAGGACGCCCGGACGGCGGCGCACGCGGCGGCCCGCGACTGTCCGCCATCGGCCCGGGAACGGGGCTGGCTGGACGCGCTGGACCAGTGGCTGGCGGACAGTCCGACCGGCGCGGTCGCTGCCCTTGAAACGGTCATGCAGCACTGGCCGCAGGATACACTGAGCGCCAAGGCAAGTCATGGCATCCGGTTCATTCTGGGCGATGCGGCGGGCATGCGCGCGTCCGTCGAACGGGTGTTGCCCGCCCACGGCGCCGACCATCCGCTGCGCGGCTACCTGATGGGATGCCATGCCTTCACACTCGAGGAGACGGGCGCCTATGCGGCGGCGGAACGGGCTGGCCGTGCCGGGCTGACCCTTGCGCCCGACGATGCATGGGGATTGCACGCGGTGGCCCATGTCCATGACATGCGCAGCGAACCCGAGGCCGGGATCGCGCTGATCGAGACTTTCCGCGGTGCCTGGGACGGGAGCAACAATTTCCGCTATCACGTCTGGTGGCACAAGGCGCTGCTGCATCTTGACCGGGGCGAGACCGACGTGGCGCTCTCGCTCTACGATACCCGCATCCGCGCGGAGCGCACCGACGACTACCGCGACATCGCCAACGCCACGTCGCTGCTGATGCGGCTGCAGCTCGAAGGGGTGGACGTGGGCGACCGCTGGGAGGAACTGGGCGACCTCGCGGTCCACCGCATCGACGATGGCTGTGTCGTCTTTGCCGATCTGCACTATCAGCTTGCGCTGGCCGGCGCGGACAAGCGGCGCGCCATGCAGGACATGGCGGCCCGCTTTGCCCGCGACGCCGCGAAATCGGGTGACATGGCCGTACGTGTGGCCGATCCGGGCCTCTCGGCACTTGCCGGGCTTACCGCCTTTTCCGAAGGCCGCTACAGCGCCGCTTTCCTGAATCTGAGTACCGCACGACCGAAACTGCAGAGCATCGGCGGAAGTCACGCGCAACGCGATGTTTTCGAAAGAATGACCATTGACGCGGGTTTGCGCGCGGGCCATCTCGACGCGACGGAGCAGATCCTTCTGGACCGGCTGGCGCTGCGTGCAGGGCATGCGGATCGTTTTGCCGAAAGCCGGCTAGAGCAGCTTTCGCACCTTCGACGTATCCCCGCACAATAGCATCGAGACTTCTGACGACATGACCATCGCCGACACCGACAAGTTCCCCTCCCGCCCGGTCACCGCCCTGGGCGAGAGGTCTCCCGTGCGGGTCCGCGACCTGCGGCTCGACTTCTTTCGCGGGATCGCGATGTTCATCATCCTGTTTGCCCATACCCCCGGCAACCTGCTGACGCTCTGGATTCCCGCGCGCTGGGGTTTTTCCGACGCGACCGAAATCTTCGTGTTCTGCTCGGGAATGGCCTCGGCCATCGCCTTTGGCGGGGCCTTTGCCCGCGTCGGCTGGGTGCTTGGGACGGCGCGGGTGCTGTTCCGTGTCTGGCAGGTCTACTGGGCGCACGTGGGGCTGTTCGTGGCCACTCTGGCGATGACGGTCTATCTGACCGATCTCGACATCACCGGAGAGAACTACTGGGGCCAGCTGAATCTCTGGCCGGTTTTTGTCGAGAGCGACAAGTGGGAGAATCCGAATATCCTGCTGTCCTTCATGACACTTAGCTATGTCCCGAACTATTTCGACATCCTGCCCATGTACATGATCGTTCTGCTGCTGATGCCGGTGGTCATGGCACTGGCCAAGGTCGACCTGCGCCTTGTCGCGGCCTTTGTCATCGTCACATGGCTGCTGGCTCAGGACGCCCTGCTGCAGGCGCTGGGATTGGGCGCGTGGCATCTGGAATTCCCCGCAGAACCCTGGAGCGACCGTAGCTGGTTCTTCAATCCCTTCGGCTGGCAGCTGATCTTCTTCACCGGCTTCGCCTTCATGCGGGGATGGCTGCCGAAACCGCCGGTCAGCGCCGGGCTCTTTGCCCTTGCGACTTTCCTTGTCCTCGCCAACATCCCGTTGTCGAACATCGGCGTGCGCGTTCTCGGGCTGGAATGGGCCGCCGACTGGCGCGAGGCCAACGCGGCCCTTTTCGACAAGTCCGACTTCGCGATCCTGCGCTACGTGCATTTCCTCAGCCTCGCCTACGTCTTCTGGGTGATTGCCGGGGACCGGGGCGAAAACCTGCTGGCGCGCGGCAGCGGTGCCCTTTCGCGACTGTGGGAGGGCCTCGTGACCGTGATCCTCAAGGTCGGTCAGCAAAGCCTCGCCGTCTTCGTATTCAGCATGTTCACCGCCCGTGTCCTCGGCTTTGTCATGGACGTGGCCGGGCGTGACGTTTTCACCACCCTTGCCGTGAACCTCCTTGGCTGCGTGCTGCTGGTCGCCGTCGCTTATGGCGCGGGCTGGTTCAAGTCACAGCCCTGGCGTCAGAAGAAAGCCGCATCATGATCCGACGTGACGTTCTGAAAATGCTGGCGGCGCTGGCCGCCCTGCCCAGCGCCGCCTCGTCCGAGGAACCGGGCCTGACGCTGGGCGAACCCGGCGCGCCCTTCGGCCCCGACACGGTCACGAATCGTGCACGCATTCTCGCCGGAAAGCCCTACACGCCCCGCCCGGTGATTCCGCAGGGGTGGCGCGACCTCAGCTACGACCAGTATCGCCAGATCTGGTTCGACGGGCGCAACGCGCTCTGGGAAGGCGCGGACTCGCCGCAGCGGGTCGATGTCTTTCCTCCCGGTCTATACTTTCCACAGGCCGTGGCGATGTACGTGGTCGAGAACGGGACGGCACGGCCCGTTACCTTCGACATGGGCGTCTTCGACACCACGGACCAGTTTCCGGACCTGCCGGTGGACGAAACGCTGGGATATTCAGGTCTGCGGCTGCGGGCGGAACTGGAGAAACAGGGCATCTTTCAGGAATACGCGGTATTCCAAGGGGCCAGCTATTTCCGGGGCATCGGCAATGGTGAGACCTATGGCCTGTCCGCGCGGGGGCTCGCGCTCAAGACCGGTGACCCGGAGGGCGAGGAATTTCCCGATTTCACGGCCTTCTGGCTGGAGCGTCCCGCAGCGGACAGCACCAACATCGTTCTGCACGCGCTGCTCGACAGCCCGTCCTGCACCGGAGCCTACCGGTTCGACATTACCCACGGCCCCGTCCTGCAGATGAAGGTCAGGGCGACGCTTTTCGCCCGCGAGGAACTGACCCACGTGGGCATTGCGCCGCTCACCTCGATGTTCCTGTTCGACGACACCATGCGCCAGCGGTTCTCCGACTTCCGCCCGGCCGTGCACGACAGCGACGGGCTGCTGATGCACAACGGCGGCGGCGAGGTGATCTGGCGGCCCCTGTCCAACCCCCTGTCGCTGCAGATCAGCAGTTTCGTGGACAACAACCCGCGTGGCTTCGGGCTGCTTCAGCGCAAGCGGAAATTCTCGGATTTCAACGACCTCGAGGCACTCTACCATAACCGGCCCGCGGTCTGGATCACCCCCGGCGAAGACTGGGGGCCCGGTGCCGTCACCCTTGTGGAAATCCCAGCCGACCTCGAGATCTATGACAACATCGTCAGCTTCTGGCGACCGGCCAAGCCGCTGGCGGCCGGGTCCGAACACCAGATGAGCTATACCATGCACTGGGGCGCTGACCCCGTGGCGGTCACGGCGGACGTCCCGGTCAAGGTGCTCAACACGGCGATCGGTGGACGCATGGAAGGGGGCATCGTCGTCGTGATCGACTTTGCCGACGGTCCGGACGTGCCCGAAGACCTTGCCGAGATCGAAGTCGTGCTGCGCGGCGGCGAAGTTTCGCTGACACCCGGCATCATTCAGCGGAACCCGGAAACCAACGGTCCGCGTCTGGCGTTCACATTTCAACCAGAAGATGCGCAGTCCGCCGAGTTCCGCGTGCAGCTGCGCCTTCGGGATGAACCTTTGAGTGAAGTCTGGCTGTATCGATGGACCGCGACATGACACCTGAGACACCGCCCTCGGCCACCACCATGCCCGAGCGTGCGCCCCTTTCCATGCAGCCGCAGGACTTCGCGCGCGCGCCGGCCCGCAGGGTCACAGCGTCTCAACCAAGGTCTCTGGGATGGCGGATCGCGGTCTTCGGCCCGGCACTGATCGGAACCGCCCTGCTGATGTACGGCCTCTACGGCTGGTTGGCCGGATCGGGGATGACCTGGCTGGAATGGGCCCTGTTGAGCATGATCGGCGCGACCTTCGTCTGGGTCACGCTGTCGGTCAGCACCGTGGGCGTCGCCATCGCGGGCCTGCTGGCAAGGCAGAACGCGGACGAACGCGCGCCCGGCGCCGTCACGCCGCTGGACGTGGCGCTGCTGGTGCCGATCTACAACGAGGTTCCCTGGGACGTCTTCGGCAACGCGGCCGCGATGTTGGCCGACCTGCACCGGCGCAAGGGAAAGCACCGCTATGCCCTCTTCATCCTGTCCGACACCCGCGACGACGACATTGCCGCGCAGGAGCGCCGCGCGTTCGAGCGCCTTCGCGCCGACGCGCCCGCCGGCATGTCCGTCCATTACCGCCGCCGCACGGCCAACACGGACAAGAAGGTCGGCAACCTGATGGACTGGATCACCGGCTGGGGTGCCGCCTATGAAGGGATGATCGTGCTTGACGCCGACAGCCTCATGACCGGCCGGGCGATCGACCGGCTCGCCAGCGAACTTTCGGCCGACCCGGACGCCGGCCTGATCCAGACCTTTCCCATGCTGATCGGCGCGGAAACGCTGTTTGCGCGCGTGCAGCAGTTTTCCAACATCGCTTATGGATGGCTGCTGGCCGAAGGCCTTGCCTTGTGGGCACGCAACGAGGGCAACTACTGGGGCCACAACGCGATCATCCGCACCCGCGCCTTCGCCGAAAGCGCGGGTCTGCCGCATCTGACCTCCGGCGGACGCGACGACCTGATCCTCAGCCACGACTTCGTCGAGGCGGGGCTGCTGCGCCGCGCCGGATGGCGGGTCCGCTTCCTGCCGCGCGTCACCGGCAGTTTCGAGGAAACCCCCGGCACGCTCATCGACTACGTCGTGCGCGACAGGCGGTGGTGCCGGGGCAATCTGCAACACCTGCGGCTGCTGGGGACGGCAGGCCTGCATCCCGTGTCGCGCTTCCATCTCTTCCATGGTGCGGTCGCTTACCTGCTCTCGCCCGCGTGGTTCATCCTGCTGGTCTTCTGGTCGCTGCTGGGCAAGGACTCCGACACGAACGTCGTGCGCTATTTCAATCAGGCCAACCCCTACTTTCCCGATTGGCCGCCGGCGATGAGCCATATCGACAGCGCGGTTTTCCTGGTCATCATGTACGCGATGCTGCTCACGCCCAAGTTGGCCGGGGCCGGTATCATCGCCTTCAGCCCCAAGGCCGTCGCGGTCTATGGCGGCAAGCGCGCGTTCGTCACGTCCTTTCTGGTCGAAGTCGCGCTTTCGGTGGCCTACGCCCCGATCATGATGATCCAGCAGACCAAGGCCGTGATGAATGCCGTCCTGACGCGGACCGAGGCCTGGGCCCCGCAGCAACGCGGCGGCAAGGGATACCCGCTGCGCACGCTGATCGGTTTTCACTGGCTGGAAACCCTGTTGGGCATCCTGCTGCTTTCTGGGCTCGCGGCGGGGCTGATCTCGCTCTGGCTGGTGCCGATCGTCTTCAGCCTGGTGATGGCGGTGCCGCTTTCCGCGCTCTCCAGCATCAACCTGTCGAATCTCGCAAGCCGAGGCTTGCGGATGGAAAGCCCCAACACGCTGCGCGAACCCGCGATCGTCGGTCAGGCGCGGCGCGCCCGCTTGCAGATCAGGACACACCTGCTGGCGCCGGAGAAGATCGCGGCGGAATGACTGCCGATTTGGGCCGACCTCCCGTGAACCGGCCCGCTTTCGGGCGCCGGTCCACGGGAAATCGCCCGCGTCACTTCACCGGGGCAGCGGACGTGAACTGGGGGATCGCCCCGGTCGCCGGGGCGTCGGGCTCGATCGAAACCCAGTTGCCGTCGGCGCGGTTGATGTTGCCGGGAATGTCTTCCTCCCAGAAACCGACGACATTTCTCGTGATGTTGAGATAGAGCTTGTCATCGACGATGCGCCACAGGTCGGGATTGCCGGGCACTTTCCCCCCCTTGGCGACCCCGTAGGCGCAGTGCCCGTCGTACTGGGGCGCGTACCGCGCCGGATCGGCGAGGAACCTCTCCCGGTTCTCCTCCGACGAGAAGGCGAACGTCGCACCGTTGTACTCGGCGGTTATGCTCGCCTTGCCGGGAACGGCGGCGGGCTGGGGTGCCCCCACCGCCCCCTGCGGCAGGCCGAAGTAGGCAACGACATCGTAGCCAGATACGGCAAATCCTGTGTCGTCCACGTATTGCTCCCCGGCCAGCGCGCCGGTGGCGAGTGTCAGAACGGTGGCGGCGGAGGCAAGCGCGAGGGTAAATCTGGTCATGGTCATCTTCCTGCTGGGATCATTTCGATGATCAGGCTAGGCAGGGCCCGCGCATCACGCACCGCACAAGACCGTGACCTCGCGGCCCCGTGACACCGGACGAGACGTCCCGTGATCCCGATGCCCGATTATTTCAGGATCGGCGGTTTCGCGGGGTCCGACCCTGGCGGCATCCGAGGCGTTTGTTGCAGCTCTTCGCCCTGGGGCAGGTCGAACCTCAGGCCGACCTTCGCCAGTTTCGCCACGACCGGGTCGGAGGGCGCGAAGAACCCGACGTCCATCGCCCCGGCCTCGATTCCCGAAAAGGTGAGCGCCTCGGACGCCGCGCGCACGAGAGCGTCGTGCGCGCGCGGGATTGCCCCCACGAACCCCAGCAGGTGCCCCCGGCCGCCACCGGCGTATTCCACCCCCACCAGAAAGGCGCCCGCCGCCATCCCGGTCGCGGTGGCAAGCTTGGCGTCGATGGCGGCGATCAGGGTCTCCGGCAGCCCCTTGGGCGGCAGCACCTTCTCAATGCGCGCCTCCACCTCTCCGGGCGCGTGGTCGAGGGTCTCGCGCAGCCAGGCGACCGCATCGGCGGGCAGCAGGATTTCCGACGGCGCCACCCCGACGTTGACGGCCATGCCCAGCGGCTGGTCCGCCAGCATGCCGGCGATCGCCCGCCCCGACAAAGCGACATAGGGCGCGGGCTCGCCCACGTAGGCGCCCAGCCGCGCGGCGCGGTCGAAGACGAGCACGTAGGCATCGTCCAGCAGTACCGGGCTGATGCGGTCACCCTCCGGCTCTGCCTCCAGCAACAGGTAGAGTTCGACATCCGCGATCCGCTCGTAAAAGCGCAACCTTGCGGTGTCGTCGTCCTCCGCCGCCATCATGGCGGCGTGGGCGGTGTCGAGCGGGGTCGGATCAGTCATTCAGCACCTCTGCGACGGCGGCGCGAAGGCGGGGCAGCACCTCGACTTCGAACCACGGGTTTTTCTTCAGCCATCCGGTATTGCGCCAGGACGGATGAGGCAAGGCAAAGACGCCGGGCGGATGGTTTCGCCAGTCCGCCACCGCCTGCGTCACGGTGCGGAATCCCGGCAGGTGATAGCGCATGGCATGGCCCCCGATCAGCACGGTGAGCCGGATCTGCGGCACCACGTCGAGCGCCCGCGCCCGCCATGTACGGGCGCAGACGGGCGGCGGCGGCAGGTCGCTGCCCTTGGCATCGTACCCCGGAAAGCAGAAGGCCATCGGGATGATCGCCACCTTGCCGCGATCGTAGAACTGCGCCTCGTCCAGCCCCAGCCAGTCCCGCAGACGCTTGCCCGAAGCGTCCCAGAACGGCGTGTTGGCCTTGTGCACCCGCAGTCCCGGCGCCTGGCTGGCGATCAGGATGCGCGCCCCCGGCGCAAACCACACCACAGGGTTGGGTGCATGTCCCGTTGCAGTGGCCGCGAAGCGTTCGGCGCAGATGCGGCAGGCCCTCAGATCGTCGCGCATGTCAGACATGACCCTCAGATACACCGGCTCCCCGCCCTGCCAACCCCCAGTTTCATTGTTCTTCAAATACACAACAGGCCGGTCGCCACATTTCGATAAAGTTAGAAATAATGCTTGCACCGCGAAGTCATTTCTATACTTCTAGAAATATGAAAACCGATTCCCTCAGCACCCCGCCCCTGACACTGGCCGCCGCCAGCTTTGCCGCTCTCGGCTCCGAACAGCGCCTGTCGGTCCTGCGTACACTGGTGCGCGCGGGCCCCGACGGGCTGAGCATCGGGAAGCTGGGCGAACGCACCGGGGTCACCGGCTCCACCCTGACACACCACCTCAAGCTGCTTGCCGCCGCCAACCTCGTCAAACAGACACGGGCGGGGCGTTCGACGATCTGCGCGGCCGTGGCCTATGACGAGGTACAGGCGCTGGCGCATTTCCTGCTGACCGAATGCTGCGCGGATGCCGCGGCCCCCTGCGAGGACCACGATCATGGCTGAAACAACGCAATCTCACCGTGGCCTGACGGCGCACCTGCTGCGCTGGCGTCCCGGCGCCTGGGCCTTCACCGCCGCGATCCTCGTCGCGGTGGCCCTGTTCGACCAGCCCCGGTTCGGCCCGACGGTGATCTTTGCGGGCACGGCGCTGATCCACACCGCGCCCTTCATCCTTTTTGCCGTCCTTGCCGTGGCCTATCTCAAGGCGAGCGGCGCCGAGACGCTGCTTGCCCGCGCGTTCGAGGGCAACCCGGCGCGGATGATCGTCATGGCGGCCTTGCTTGGCGGGCTGTCGCCCTTCTGTTCGTGCGAAGTGATCCCCTTCATCGCGGCCCTGCTGGCGGTCGGCGCGCCGCTGGGGGCGGTCATGGCCTTCTGGCTGGCCTCGCCCCTGATGGACCCCGCCATGTTCGCGATCACGTCGGGCACGCTGGGCTGGGATTTTGCCCTTGCCAAGACCCTGGCCGCCATCGGCATCGGCATGTTCGGCGGCTTCGGCGTCATGCTCGCGGCGAACACCCCGCTCTTTGCCGACCCGCTGCGCGAACGCCCCGCCGTGGGTGGCTGCTGCGGGGTCAGGAAACCGTTTTCGGGTCAACCGGTCTGGCGCTTCTGGCACGACGGCGACCGCAACGCGGTGTTCAGGGAAACCGCGATCGACAATGCGCTGTTCCTGACCAAATGGCTGACCCTCGCCTACGTGATCGAGGCGCTGATGCTGACCTATGTGCCCGCGGACTGGATCGCCGGGGTGCTGGGCGGAACAGGCCTGATGCCGATCCTGCTGGGTGCGGTGGTGGGCGCCCCTGCCTACCTGAACGGCTATGCCGCCGTCCCGCTGGTGGACGCGCTGCTGGCGCAGGGCATGACGCAGGGCGCCGCGATGTCCTTTGTCATCGCGGGCGGTGTCAGCTGCATCCCGGCGGCCATCGCGGTCTGGGCACTGGTCAAGCCGCGGGTCTTCGCCGCCTACATCGGCTTCGCGCTTGTCGGCGCCCTGCTGGCCGGGCTGATCTGGCAAGCCGTGGCCTGAAGGCTACATCGGGAAACGCGCGGGGCGACGGGAAACGCTGCCCCATCAGGGAGCTGGTAGACATGCCACACGATCATCACCATCACATCGACCCCGAGGCGGGCGACACCAGGGTCGTCTTTGCCATCGCGCTGAACATGGTGCTGACGCTGGCGCAGATCGTGGGCGGCATCGTCGCCGGCAGCCTGTCGCTGATCGCCGACGCGCTGCACAATTTCTCCGACGCCATCGCCCTCATCATCGCCTTCGGCGCGCGCAAGATCGCCCGGCGTCCGGCGGATGCGGAGATGACGTTCGGCTATGGCCGCATCGAGGCGGTGGCGGCACTGGTCAATTACACCACCCTGATCGTGATCGGCCTCTACCTCGTGTACGAAGCGGTGATGCGGTTCATCGACCCCGCGCCGGTGGCGGGCTGGATCATCGTGATCGTGGCCGGGGTCGCGCTGGTGATCGACCTCGCGACCGCTGCGCTGACCTACGCGATGTCGAAAAGCAGCGTGAACATCCGCGCGGCCTTTCTGCACAACGTCGCGGATGCATTGGGATCCATCGCGGTGATCCTTGCGGGCACGCTGGTCATCCTGTTCGGCTGGACATGGGTCGATCCGGCGGCCACCCTGCTGATCGCGGGCTACATCCTGTGGCAATCCCTGCGCGAGATGCCCGGCGTGATGCGCATCCTGATGCTGGCCAGCCCGCGCGACCTCGACACCGCCGCGGTGATCGAGACAGTCCGCGCCACGCCCGGGGTGGCCAGTGCCCACCACGTTCACCTCTGGATGATGGGCGAGCATGAGACCGCGCTCGACGCGCACGTCGTGCTGGAGCCGGGAGCGCCGCCCGACACGACCCGGGTCGCGGTCAAGGCCCGGCTCGCCGAGGCGCACCACCTGCATCATTCGACGCTGGAAATGGAAAGCGCCGATCGCGCCTGCAGCGACGCCCGCGTGATCGGTCACTGACAGCCCAGCCCGCGTTGTACATTTGCTCTGCGATGAGACATAATGTGGACAAAATTGGGCATTAGGTTTCTGCCAAGCCACGACCAACGAGGCATTCGACCGGAACGAGAACCGCGAGCGATACAGGCATGCTGGAATTCGAGAACGTATCCAAGTCCTTCTGGACGGGATCCCAACACAAGGTCATCCTCGACCGGGTCTCGTTCAAGGTCGAACTGGGGCGGTCGCTGGGCATCCTCGCGCCGAACGGCACCGGCAAGACGACCCTGATCAACATGATGGCGGGGCTGGAGAAGCCCGACGAAGGCGAAATCCGTCGCGGCTGCAACATCTCGTTCCCGCTGGGGTTCATGGGCGGCGTCGTCACCAAGGTCTCGGCGATGGAGAACGCGCGTTACATCGCACGGCTCTATGGACTCGACCCGGACTACGTGGAAAGCTTCTGCCGGTGGCTCTGCGGGCTCGGCGAGTATTTCGACCAGCCGCTCGGCACCTACTCGGCCGGGATGCGATCACGGTTCTCGTTTGCCCTCATGCTGGCGCTGGATTTCGACATGTACCTGATCGACGAGGGCATGCCGGCCACGACGGATGTTGAGTTCAACCGCAAGGCAGGCGATATCCTTCAGGAGCGGCTGCGTACCACGACCATCATCATCGTCTCGCACCAGGCGCAGACGTTGGAAAAATTCGCCCGGTCCGCCGCGGTCCTGCTGAACGGGCAGTTGTACATGTTTGATACCTTGGAAGAAGCGAAACAGCTCTATGACTACGAAACCCAAGGCTCGTAAATTCCGCATCAAGCGGTCCGCACCGCCGCCCCCGCAGGGCCTTGCCGCCGCTGCCGAGAACAACGCCGCGCGGGAGACGGAACCGGTGACGCTGCGCCGTCCGCAGCCTCAGGACCGTTCCGACATTTCCGACCGTCCGGGCGGGCCGCGGGCGGTTCCGGATGCGGCCATGCCCCCCGAACGTCCCGCTCCGACCTCCGGCGCCGGGAAGGACGAGGATACCGCATCTTCCGAAACGGCCCGCACCGGCGAGGTATCCTCCGCAAGCGAGGTCGCGGGCGAACTCGACATGGACGCGATCCGGCGCGAAGGGCTGACCGGACGCCAGCTGCGCATGGCGCGCCGCGTGGCCCAGAAGCACGGCCTTGCCCCGACATCCGACTTTGATGCCGTGCGTCTCCTGCGCGCCCGCGGCATCGACCCGTTTCAGCGGTCCAACATGCTCGAGCTGGTGGTGCCCCAGGCCGGTGGCGAACACCGCGACGGCGCGCCCGGCGACATCATGGCGAACCTCCCCGCCCAGCGCGGCGGCGCGGGACAGGGCCGTGTGCAGTTGCCCCAGACCGTCCCGGCGGGGGGCGGTGTCAACCTGCCGTCGACCGAACTCAGCCCAGCCCAGCGCCGCGAACGCGAGATCGGCGAGATCCAGCGCGATATCTCGCGCCGCCGCCGGCGCAAGCTCGGCCTTCTCATGGTTCGGCTGGCGTTCTTCGTGATGCTGCCGACCTTTGCCGCGGGCTATTACTTCTACAAGGTCGCCACGCCGATGTACGCGACCACGAGCCAGTTCATGCTGATCCAGTCCGAAGGCACCAGCACCAGCCCCTTTGGCGGGCTGCTGCCGACGCAATTCGCCAACTCGCAGGACAGCATCGCCACGCAGGCCTACCTGCAGTCGAAGGACGCCATGCTGCGGCTGGACCAGGACGTGGGATTCAAATCCCATTTCACGGACGATTCCATTGATCCGATCCAGCGTCTGACGGACGACCCGACCAACGAGGAAGCCTACAAGGTCTACAAGAAGAACGTGAAGATCGGCTACGATCCCACCGAAGGCGTGATCCGCATGGAGGTCGTCGCCGCCGACCCCGAGGTGTCGACCGATTTTTCCCGCCACCTGCTGGAATACGCCGAGGAACGCGTGAACAACCTGTCCAAGAAAAAGCGCGAGGACGGGATGGCGGACGCGGTCGAAGGGCTGGAACTGGCGCAACAGAATCGCCGCGACGTGCAGCAGCGGTTGATCGAGCTGCAGGTGCAGAACGGCGTGGACCCCGAAGCCGAGATCGTGGCGATCCGCAGCCAGATCACCACCTACGAGGGGCTGCTGATCGAAAAGGAACTGGAGTTGGCCGCGCTTCTGGACAACATCCGGCCCAACAAGGCCAAGGTGGACGGTGCCCAGGGTGACGTGCGGCGCATCAACGATCAGCTGGACAAGCTGAACGACAGGCTGAACTCCGCCACCCAGGGCGACGATTCCCTTGCCAAGAAGGCTGTCGAGCTACAGCTGGCGCAAGCCGACCTCGTGGCGGCGGACGCCAACCTGCAACTGGCGCAGACCGGTCTCGAAGCCGCCCGTGCCGAAGCGAACCGCCAGGTGCGCTACCTCACGGTCGCGGTTGAGCCCGTCGCTCCGCAGGAACCCACCTATCCACGCAAGTTCGAGAACACGATCTTGGCTTTCCTGATCTTTGCAGGCATCTACCTGATGCTGTCCCTGACAGCGGCGATCCTCAGAGAACAGGTAACTTCATGACCCAAGTCCAGATCGGCGACCTTCTCATCGGCAATGACCGCCCCCTGACCATCATCGCGGGGCCATGCCAGCTGGAATCCGAGGATCACGCCCAGATGATCGCCGGCAGGATGAAGGACGCATGTGCGGCTGCGGGCGCGCAATTCGTGTTCAAGGCCAGCTACGACAAGGCGAACCGCACCTCACTGTCCGGCAAGCGCGGTCTTGGTATCGACGCCGGGCTCAAGGTGCTGGAATCGGTCGCGCGCGCCAACAAGGTGCCGGTCCTGACGGACGTGCACACCGAGGAACAGTGCGGGATCGCGGGTGATGTCGTGGACATCCTGCAGATCCCGGCCTTCCTCTGCCGGCAGACCGACATGCTGCTTGCCGCCGGACGGACCGGCAAGGCGGTCAACGTGAAGAAGGGCCAGTGGCTCGCCCCCTGGGAGATGGGCAACATCGTCGACAAGATCACCTCCACCGGGAACGACAAGATCCTGCTCACGGAACGTGGCACGTCCTTTGGCTACAACACGCTGGTGACCGACATGCGCGGCCTTCCCCAGATGGCGCAGACCGGCTTTCCGGTGGTCATGGACGCGACCCACGCGGTGGCCTCCCCCGGTGGCAAGGGTACGTCCTCGGGCGGGCAACGCGAATTCGCGCCCGTGCTGGCGCGGGCGGCCGTGGCGATCGGGGTCGCGGCGGTATTCATGGAAACCCACGAGGATCCCGACAATGCCCCCAGCGACGGGCCGAACATGATCTATCTCGACCATATGCCGGAACTGATCCAGACGCTGATGCAGTTCGACGCGTTGGCAAAGAAGCACCCGGTCGCGATCTGAACCATGCCGCGCCCCGCTCCGACCGTCACGCCCAACACATGGGCATTCCTGCGCGACGCGATGATCGCGCCCACCGGCTTCCGCGAGTACGACGCGCGCTGGAAATATCCTGAAGACATCAACCTGCCGGGCATCACGGCGCTGGGGCTCGGGCTTGGCACGCAGATGCACCGCCGCGGCATCGAACCGGTGATCGCGGTCGGCAACGACTACCGCGACTATTCCCTGTCCATCAAGAACGCCCTGATGCTGGGCCTGATGCAGGCCGGCATCCGGGTGCGCGACATCGGCCCCGCGCTGTCGCCGATGGCCTATTTCGCGCAGTTCCACCTCGATGCGCCCGCCGTGGCGATGGTCACCGCCAGCCACAACCCCAACGGCTGGACGGGGGTCAAGATGGGCTTTGAACGGCCCCTCACCCACGGCCCCGACGAGATGGCCGAGCTGCGCGACATCGTGCTGAATGGCGAAGGCGAGACGCGCGAGGGCGGCTCCTACGAATTCGTCGAAGGGGTGCGCGAGGCCTATCTCGACGACCTCGTGGGCGATTTCCGCGTGTCGCGGCCGCTCAAGGTGGTCTGTGCGACCGGCAACGGCACCGCCTCGGCCTTCGCGCCCGAACTCTTCCGCCGCATGGGCGTGGAAGTGATCGAAAGCCACAACAGGCTCGACTACACCTTTCCGCACTACAACCCGAACCCCGAGGCCATGGAGATGCTGCACGACATGGCGGCCTCGGTCAAAGCCTCCGGCGCGGACTTCGCGCTCGGCTTCGACGGCGACGGCGACCGCTGCGGCGTGGTGGACGACGAGGGCGAGGAGATCTTTGCCGACAAGGTCGGCGTGATCCTGGCCCGCGACCTGGCGAAATTGCATCCCGGCGCCACCTTCGTAGCGGACGTGAAATCCACCGGGCTTTTCGCATCTGATCCCGAGCTGCTGAAGCACGGCATCAAGGCGGATTACTGGAAGACCGGCCACAGCCACATGAAGCGCCGGGTCAAGGAACTGGGCGCGCTGGCGGGGTTCGAGAAATCGGGCCACTACTTCCTGGCCGAGCCGATCGGGCGCGGCTACGACTGCGGCATGCGGGTCGCGGTGGAGATCTGCAAGCTCATGGACCGCAACCCCGACAAGTCCATGTCGGACCTGCGCCGGGCCTTGCCGCAGACATGGGCCACGCCGACCATGTCGCCTTTCGCCCCGGATACGGAGAAATACGCCATCCTCGACCGGATCGTGCAGAAACTTTCCATCCTGGACGTGCTGGCGGGCCGCAAGGTGGATCAGGTTGTCACGGTGAACGGCGCGCGGGTGATCTTGGACAACGGGGCCTGGGGTCTGGTGCGGGCGTCGTCGAACACGCCGAACCTGGTCGTGGTCTGCGAAAGCCCGGACTCCGAGGACGAGCTGCGCCGCATTTTCGCCGAACTGGACGACGTGATCCGAACCGAACCCGGCGTGGGTGACTACGACCAGACCTTCTGACCCTGTCGCGGAAATTCTTTCAAAGAATTTCCCCGGAGTTTTCATAAAACTCCGGCCCCTCTCATCACTTCCGGCGCTGGTGCTCGTCCAGCCTTGGCATGATCTCGACGAAATTGCAGGGGCGGTGGCGGTAGTCCAGCTGCCGGGCCAGGATCTCGTCCCAGGCATCCTTGCAGGCCCCCGGCGACCCCGGCAGCGCAAAGAGGTAGGTGCCGTTCGCCACCCCGCCGGTCGCACGGCTCTGGACGGCGGAAGTGCCGATCTTGTTCATCGACACGATGGTGAAAACGGTGCCGAAGGCATCGATCTCCTTTTCGTAGACGTCGCGGTGCGCCTCGACTGTCACGTCACGGCCCGTCAGCCCCGTGCCCCCGGTGCTGATCACAACGTCCACGCTCTCGTCCGCGCACCATGCACGGAGCTGGTCCGCGATCTCGGTTCGCTCGTCGGGGAGGATCCGGCGGTCGGCCAGCACATGCCCCGCCGCCTCGATCCGGTCGACCAGCACGTCGCCCGACCGGTCTTCGGCCAGCGTGCGCGTGTCCGATACCGTCATCACCGCGATTCGTACCGGGATGAATTCCTTGCTGTCGTCGATCCGGCTCATGTCCGCTCCATCATTGCAAGCCGCGCCGCCAGCGCGACGAAGATGCCCGCGCTGACATAGCCCAGCACCCGCCCGCCACGTGCCAGCCTGCGGCCCAGCGTGCTGGCGAAAATCCCGACGCCTGCGTTGATCACGAATCCGCCCAGTCCCAGAACCGCGCCAAAGACGAGGAACTGCCCCAGCACGGGGCCGGCTTCGGGGCGCACGAACTGCGGCACGAAGGCGAGCACGAAGAGGATCACCTTGGGGTTGCTCAGGTTCACGTAGAACCCGGTGCGGAACGCCTGCCAGACGCCATGGGCGCGCGCTTCGTCCCGCGCCGCCTTGCCGTGCCGCAGGGTCTGCACCGCCAGCCAGAGCAGATAGGCGACGCCGATCCAGCGGATCGCCTCCAGCGCCCAGGGCAGCGCGGCGACCACCGCCCCCAGCCCCAGCCCCGCCAGTGTCACATGCACCATGCACGCCGCCGAGATGCCGGCACTTGCGGCGACGGCCGCGCGGCCATCCGACCGCAGGCCCTGGCCGAGACAGAACATCATGTCGGCGCCCGGTGTCAGGTTCAGCGCCAGTGCCGCCGGCACGAACGCCAGCAGGGTCAGCGGGTCAACCATGGGACAGTCGCGCTCTGAGCGCCAGCAGGTCCGCCCAGGTCTCGCGCTTGAACTCGGGCGATCGCAGCAGGTAGGCGGGATGGAAGATCGGCAGCGCGGGCAGACCCGCGGCTTCCGTCCAGTTCCCCCTGAGCCGGGTGATGCCCCGCTTGCCCAGCAGGGCCTGACAGGACCAGTTGCCCACGATCACCAGCACCCTGGGCTGCGCAAGCGCGATGTGGCGCAACAGGAAAGGACGCATCATCGCGATCTCGTCGGGCTTGGGGTCGCGGTTCTGCGGGGGGCGCCACGGCAGGGCATTGGTGATGTAGACCGGCGCATCGGCGCGGTCCCGCCCCATATCGATGGCTGCCAGCATCCGGTCCAGAAGCTGGCCTGCCCGACCGACGAAGGGTTTGCCGGCGCGGTCCTCCTCCCGGCCCGGCGCCTCGCCGATCAGCATCACGGGCGCGCCGGGAATGCCGTCGCTGAACACGAGGTTGCGCGCGCCCTTCTTCAGATCGCAGTGGTCGTACGCCGCGATAGCGGCGCGCAGGTCGTCAAGCGTGGCGGCAGCCGCGGCGGCCTGCTCTGCCACGGCAACAGCGTCGGGGGCCGCTGCGGGCGCGGCATGTGCCGGGGCCGCAGGCGCCACCGCCGGCGCGCGGGTCTTCTCCTGCGCGGCGGGCACGTCGTACCGGTTGACCGGCGCGTCGCCGATCGCCTCGACCGCGCCGAGTTCGATCTGCCATTCCAGCAGGGCGAGGTCGTGATGATATCCAGATGATTCCATGCGCATATCCTACGCCCCGCATGGGCCAAGCTAAATCCCTACCTTGCCGCGCCCGCCCGGCCGACCCTATAAGGGCCGCGACAATGACGAGAGGCGCCGCCATGTCCTTCCCCCACCGCCACCTGCTCGGGATCGAGCATCTGTCCCAGTCGGACATCACTACCCTGCTGGATCTGGCCGATACCTACGCGGACCTGAACCGCCAGCCGGACAAGCACGCCGATGCCCTGACCGGGCTGACGCAGATCAACATGTTCTTCGAAAATTCCACGCGCACGCAAGCGAGTTTCGAAATCGCGGGCAAGCGGCTCGGCGCGGACGTGATGAACATGGCGATGCAGGCCAGTTCCATCAAGAAAGGGGAGACGCTGATCGACACCGCGATGACGCTGAACGCGATGCATCCGGACCTGCTGGTGGTGCGCCACCCGCAGTCGGGCGCGGTGGACCTGCTGGCGCAAAAGGTCAATTGCGCGGTGCTCAACGCGGGGGACGGGCGGCACGAACACCCCACGCAGGCGCTGCTGGACGCCCTGACCATCCGCCGCGCCAAGGGGCGGCTGCACCGCTTGAGCATCGCCATCTGCGGGGACATCGCCCATTCGCGCGTGGCCCGGTCGAACATCCTGTTGCTGGGCAAGATGGAAAACCGGATCCGCCTGATCGGCCCGCCGACCCTGATGCCGGCGGGCGTGGCCGATTTCGGGGTCGAAGTCTTTGATGACATGGCTGAGGGTCTGAGGGACGTTGACGTCGTGATGATGTTGCGGCTGCAAAAGGAGCGGATGGACGGCGGGTTCATCCCGTCCGAACGGGAGTACTACCACCGGTACGGGCTCGACGCCGAAAAGCTGACCCATGCCGCGCCGGATGCCATCGTGATGCACCCCGGCCCGATGAACCGCGGGGTCGAGATCGACGGCACGCTGGCCGACGACATCAACCGCAGCGTGATCCAGGACCAGGTGGAAATGGGCGTGGCCGTGCGCATGGCCGCGATGGACCTTCTGGCGCGAAATCTGGGGAATGCCCCGGCACGTCAACTTTCCTGACCGATGCGCGAACCATTTCAGGCGGGCGGCGTTGGACTGGATGAACCAGACAATATCCCCCACCGGAACAACGGACACCGACGAGATGACCACCATCACCGTTCCGGCGCATGAGCACGGTGTCGTGCGCGTCTTCAGCCTTTCCATGTCGGCGGACCAGGCGGAGTCGCTGCGCAACAGCCGTCACGCCCAGGCCGACGCGCTGGGGCTGAAGGAGATGGATCCGCGCGGGGTCGAGGTCTTCCGGATCGCCGATCTCGCCGATTTCGGCCTTTACGGCTACCTGCGCGACGGCGTCGATGCCGAAGAGGCGGATCTCGCCCGTGACCGGACCAAGCTGAAAGCGCTGGAAGGCTGGGTTCTGCTGGTTCACTCCAGCGCCTTCGAGGGGCGGCAGGTGGAATTCACGCCGACGCCGGAACTGACCCTGATCGGCACCTACGGACGTACCCAGCCGGATCCTACCCGGCTGGAAGTGGAGTCGGACGCGGCGAAGCCTTACTCTGGCAGTCCGACGATGACACCGCCGCAACCCGTTCGGGGGCGCCCCGGCAGCGTGATGGTGATCGCCGGTCTGGTGCTTCTGCTCATGCTGGTCTGCTGGTGGCTGCTGTCCTGACGCGCTGCGAGGCCGGCGCAGGGGTGCTTCCCTGGACCGCATTACGGTGCTAGGGGAAACATATGCAGGAACCCGAACCCGATCCCAAGATGTCAGGCCGCATCGCCATGATCGCGCTGCTGGTCGCCTTCGGTGTCGTCGCGCTCATGGTGTGGATGGCCTGATGATCCCCGAGCTCAGCTGGGCCCCGCAGCGGGCCGTCTTCATCAGACGCACGGCGATCAACGCGACGATCACCTGTGCCGTTCTGGTGGCGCTGGGAGCCCTGCTTTCTGTCCTTCTCGGTCTGACCTATCTCTGGGTGGTGCCCACGGCGGTTCTGATCACCGCCGGTTTCCTTTTCGATGACGCGCTGCGCTGGCGCGGGTCGAAATACGACCGCTGGCATCTTCAGGCCGGACACCTCGTCTATGAAAGCGGCGAAGGCACGGCGCAGGTGCCGCTCGCCGACATCGACCGCGTCTTTACCCGCATGGGGGGCCGTGTGGTGATCGAACTCTCGTCGGGACAGCGGATCGCCATGGGGAACCTGCCCTTTCCCGGCAAGACCGCCGCGGCGATCGATGCGGCCCGCCGGGGCGAAATCGGCGGCTGAGGTCAGCCGCGAAGTTGACCCTTGGTTCGGACAGCGATTTAGGGCAAGAGACGCCCGACCCAACTGACGAAGGCCCGCCATGACGTTGCACTTCATCAACGCCCAGCTTGTCGATCCCGAAGCGGGCCGAGTGACCCGTGGAACGCTCAGCGTCCGGGACGGCGTCATCGTGTCCGTCTCGGCAGACGAGACGCCCCCGCAGGAAGGCACACTGATCGACTGCAGGGGCAAGTACCTCGCCCCCGGCATCGTCGATCTTGGCGTGAAGGTTTGCGAGCCGGGCGAACGGCACAAGGAAAGCTATCGCAGCGCCGGCTTGGCAGCGGCGGCGGGCGGTGTCACCACCATGGTCACGCGCCCCGACACGACCCCCGCCATCGACAGCCCCGAAGTGCTGGAATTCGTCACCCGCCGCGCAAACGAGGCGGCGCCGGTCAACGTCGTTCCCATGGCCGCGCTGACGAAGGGCCGCGCGGGACAGGAGATGACCGAAATCGGGTTCCTGATGGACGCGGGCGCCGCCGCCTTCACGGATTGCGACCATGTGGTCACCGACACCAAGGTCTTCTCCCGCGCGCTGACCTACGCCCGCAGCCTTGGCGCACTGGTCATTGCCCACCCCCAGGAGCCCGTCCTCAGCGCGGGCGCCGCAGCCACGTCGGGCAAGTTCGCGTCCCTGCGGGGATTGCCCGCCGTGTCGCCCATGGCCGAGCGCATGGGGCTCGACCGCGACATCGCGCTGATCGAAATGACGGGGGCCAAGTACCACGCGGACCAGATCACCACGGCTCGCGCCCTGCCCGCTCTGCAACGGGCCAAGCGCAACGGTCTGGACATCACTGCCGGCATCGGTGTGCACCATCTCACGCTGAACGCGCTCGACGTGGCCGACTACCGTACGTTCTTCAAGCTGAAGCCTCCCCTGCGGGACGAGGACGACCGCATCGCCGTGGTCGAAGCCGTCGCCTCGGGGCTCATCGACATCATCTGTTCGATGCATACCCCCCAGGACGAGGAATCAAAGCGCCTGCCGTTCGAGGAGGCGGCATCGGGCGCGGTGGGGCTGGAAACCCTCCTGCCCGCGGCGCTGCGGCTGGTCCACGCCGGGATGCTGGATATGCCGACCCTCTGGCGCGCGTTGTCGCTCAACCCGGCACGGCGGCTGAACCTGCCGGGCGGCCGGCTGAGCAGCGGCGCGCCCGCCGACCTCGTGCTGTTCGATGCCGACGCGCCCTTCGTGCTGGATCGCACCACGCTGCGGTCGAAATCCCGCAACACCCCGTTTGACGGCGCACGGATGCAGGGTAAGGTCCTGAAAACCTACGTTGCAGGCAATTGCGTTTTCGAGGCCCCCAATGCCCATCATTGAAACTTCAACCGCTCTCCTGATCTTCTGGGGCGTCCTGGGTTACCTGCTGGGGTCGATCCCGTTCGGCATGGTTCTGGCCCGCGTGATGGGGCTCGGAAACCTGCGCACCATCGGGTCCGGCAACATCGGCGCGACGAACGTTCTGCGCACCGGGAACAAGACTGCCGCCGCACTGACCTTGCTGCTGGACGGCGCCAAGGGTGCCGTCGCCGTCCTGCTGGCGCGTGCCATGGCGGGCGAGGATGCGGCGCAGCTTGCCGGCCTGATGGCCATGCTGGGCCATTGCTATCCGGTCTGGCTGCGGTTCAACGGCGGCAAGGGTGTGGCGACCTTCCTCGGCATTCTGCTGGCCCTGGCCTGGCCCGTGGGGTTGGGCTGCTGCGCGGCCTGGCTGATTGGCGCGCTGACCAGCCGCATTTCATCGGTGGGCGCTCTCGCCGCCGCCTCTGCCTCCACGTTCCTGATGGTCGTGTTCGGCGCAGGACAGGCGCTTTTGCTTGGCGCGGTGCTGACCCTGCTGGTCTTCTGGCGGCATCGCGGCAACATCAAGCGGATCAAGGCAGGCACCGAGCCGAGGATCGGCAAGGCCGCGTGACCCCACCTGCCGACGTCGCGGGTCTGCTGCGCGCCCTGCCCGAAGGCACCCGACGAGGCCGCGCCCACGGACGCGCCTATGTGGCCAGCAAGAGCACCTTCAACGGGGGGCGGTCGATCAAGCTGGTGGCGGAACAACTGGGTGGCCCCGACTACATCAGCCTCAACTTTTATCTGCTCGAAAGCGGCCCGCGCCTCTTTCCGTGCGAGATGACCGCCGACAAGGTGATCGCGTTCCTGCGGACGTTCATCCCCGACCGGACCCCGGGCGAGGTCAATAACTGAAATCGGCGTAGATGCGGCTCAGGTCACCGCCCCAGGGCCCATGGTAGGCGTCCAGAAGCTCGTCCGCCGGCGTCTTGCCGCTTTCGACGCTGTCCTTCAGGGCGTTCAGGAAATGGGTCTCGTCGGGGACCAGCCCGCCGGCACCGGGCCGCGCACGGGCCTTCAGCCCGGCTTCGGAGAGCGCCAGCACCTCGCGCGCGACATCGTGCATCCGGATGCCCTGAACCTCCGCCTGAAGCCCCTCGATGCTCGCAGCCACGCGCAACCCGTCGCGCTGCGCGGCGGTCCATCCCTTGACCACGTCCCAGGCACCGTCCAGCGCCGCCTGATCGTACATCAGCCCCACCCAGAACGCGGGCAGCGCGCACAGCCGCCGCCACGGGCCGCCATCGGCGCCCCGCATCTCGATGAACTTCTTCATCCGCGCCTCGGGAAAGGCCGTGGTCAGGTGGTCGGCCCAGTCGCTCAGTGTCGGGGTCTCTCCCGGCAGGGCGGGCAGCTTGCCGGCGAGGAAATCGCGGAAGGACTGCCCAAGGGCGTCGATGTACTTGCCGTCGCGGTAGACGAAGTACATCGGCACATCGAGCGCATACTCCGCCCAGGCCTCGAACCCGAAGCCCTCGTCGAACACGAAGGGCAACATGCCGGTCCGCGATGCATCCAGATCGCGCCAAACCCTGCTGCGCAACGACTTGTAGCCATTCGGCTTGCCTTCGAAGAAGGGTGAATTCGCGAAGAGCGCCGTCGCGACAGGCTGCAAGGCCAGCGCCACGCGCATCTTGCGCACCATGTCCGCCTCGGATCCGAAGTCGAGGTTGACCTGCACCGTGCAGGTGCGCCGCATCATGATCCGGCCCATGGTACCGACCCGGCCCATGTAATCGTTCATCAGCTTGTACCGGCCCTTGGGCATCAGGTCCATCTGCTCGTGGGTCCACTCCGGCGCGGCCCCCAGCCCGATGAAGCCGACGCCGATCCGGTCGGCCACGTCCTTGACCTCCCGAAGGTGGCTGTTCACTTCGTCGCAGGTCTCGTGGATGGTCTCGACGGGGGCGCCCGACAGTTCCAGTTGCCCCCCCGGCTCGAGCGATACGTTGGCCCCGTCCTTTTCAAGACCGATCAGCTTGCCGCCCTCTTCGACCGGCGCCCACCCGTGCCGGTCGCGCAAACCCTCGAGCATGACGCGGATCGAGCGTTCCCCCTCGTAGGGCAGCGGCTTGTGCGTGTCCTTGCAGTAGCCGAACTTCTCGTGCTCCGTGCCGATCCGCCACTGGTCCTTCGGCTTGCAGCCCGCCGCGAGGTATTCGGCCAATTGCTCGTGCCGCTCGATCGGGCCGCCGCCGGACTGTGGGATGGACATGGGTGAAGGCTCCGCAACAAGGTCTCTGAAAGGTCAGGGATGGGCGATCAGGCAGGGCGTGTCAATGCAGCACGCGCACCGCCGGGGTGACCGGCGCGCGGTGCCAGATGACCACGGATTCGACCCCTCCCGTCCGAAGCTCGCTCAACATGCGCTCGGTGCGGATGCCCGGCAGCGTCGCGAAGGCGTCGAAGAGCGCCTCGGATCCCGCCGCGTTGACCGGGATCAGCAGCGGCGACTGGCCGGGCTGGTCGAGCCGCCAGTGCGCGGGATACATGTTTCGTTCCAGCCGCAGGCTGACCAGTTCGCGCAGGGCCACGGTCCCCCCCGTGAGCGGACCGAAATAGGTCACCTGGCCCTCGTCCACCTGCACCGCGCCGGGGCCGTCCCGCCCGGCGCGGAACCTCAGCCGCTGAACGCCGATCCACACCAGCGCCAGCCCGCCCGCGATCACCGGGTAACCGACAATGGCCAGCAGGAAGCCTGGCCCCGCCACCAGCCAGAGCCCGACCAGCCCGAGCGCCGCCCCCGCGATCACCTCGCGCCAGCGCCACAGCGTTTCGGCTGCCTCCGGGCGCAGGAACCTCATGACGCGCGCCCCCTCATTTCATTGTTCCAAAAATACACAGGTCCGCCCTCAGCCCCAGTCGCCCAACGCAAGCTGCCAGAGCGTCAGCGCGGCAACCGCCGCCGTGTCCGCCCGCAGGATGCGCGGGCCCAGACGCACCGCGACCGCCGCCTCCAACCGGCCCAGCCTTGCGCGTTCCTTCTCGGAAAACCCGCCCTCGGGACCGATCAGGATGGCCCACGGCCCGCGCGTCTCCAGACCGGCACCGCCCCCCTCGGCGGCCAGCGCCTCGTCGCAGAACATCAGGTGGCGTGCGCCGTCCCATCCGTCCAGCAGCCTGTCGAGGCGAACCGGTTCCGCCACTTCGGGCACGTAGGTGCCGCCGCATTGCTCCGCCGCTTCGACCGCATGGGCCTGCAACCGATCCGTCTGGACCCGACCCGCATTCGTGAACTCGGTCATGACCGGCACGATCCGCGCCGCGCCCATCTCTGTCGCCTTCTCGACGATGAAATCGGTGCGGGCCTTCTTGATCGGCGCGAAACAGAGCCACAGGTCGGGGGGCATGCGCAGCGGCCGGGTCTGCTCGAGGCAGGACAGTTCGCCGTCGCGCTTGCCCGCGCGGGTCACCTCGGCAAGCCATTCTCCGTCGCGTCCGTTGAACAGCGCGACCTGTCCGCCGACGGTCTGCCGCATGACCCCGAAGAGGTAATGCGCCTGCGCCCGCTCCAAAGGAACCGTTTGCCCCGCCCCCAGCGGGTGATCTACATACAGCCTGATCTTCGCACTCATGAGGTTCATATATGCAAGACCAGCCCGCCGCGCCAGATGGTCCGGACACCGCACAACCGGGGACCGGCACCGTCGCGGACGCGCCACCCGACAACTGGGTGGACCGCTACGCGCCCGCGGGCCTGCGCCCCTACCTGCGCCTGTCCCGCGCCGACCGCCCGATCGGCACATGGCTGCTGCTGCTGCCCTGCTGGTGGGGGCTCGCGCTGGCGATCCTGCACGACCAGTCGCCGCGATGGGAAGACCTGTGGATCTTCGCGGGCTGCGGCATCGGCGCCTTCCTGATGCGCGGCGCGGGCTGCACGTGGAACGATATCACGGACCGCGACATCGATGACAAGGTGGCGCGCACCCGGTCCCGCCCGATCCCGTCGGGGCAGGTCTCGGTCCGCCAGGCGCTGGCGTGGATGGTCCTGCAGGCGCTGCTGGCCGCGTGCATCCTCTTCACGTTCAACTGGACCGCAATCGGCTTGGGCGTGCTGGCCCTGCTTCCAGTCACGATCTACCCCTTCGCCAAGCGGTTCACCTGGTGGCCGCAGATCTTTCTGGGCCTCGCCTTCAACTGGGGGGCCCTGCTGGTCTGGACGGCGCACATCGGCCGGCTGGAATCCCCTGCCGTGCTGCTCTACGTCGCGGGGATGGCATGGACGCTTTTCTATGACACGATCTATGCGCATCAGGATGCCGAGGACGACGCCCTGATCGGCGTCAAGTCCACCGCGCGGCTCTTCGGGGACCGCAGCCCGCACTGGCTGCGACGGTTTCTGGCGGCGACTGTCGGGCTGATGGGCCTCGCCGTGATCTTCTCGGCGCTTCCAGACGCCTCCGTATTGGCACTGGTGCTCGCCCTTGGCGGCCCCTGGGCGATGGGATGGCACATGGCCTGGCAGCTGCGAGGTCTCGATCTGGATAACTCCTCGAAAATGCTTCAGTTGTTTCGGGCCAACAGGGATACAGGCATGATCCCGCTGCTGTTCTTCGGCGCGGCACTGCTCGCATGATTGCACGCCCCGCCCCCGGCGCGTATCAAGACGGCAGCGTTCACGATCACGAAGTATAGCCATGCGCCTGTCCGCCGTCCTGACCATCACCCTGACCTTCGTCGCCGCCGCGGTCGTCGCCCTCGTGGCGGCGAATTTTTCGGTGAAGCTGATCGAGGAAACGTCGGAGATCGGGGTACGGGATGCGTTGGACGATCAGGGGATGACATGGGCCGAGGTGCAGGCGAACGGGCTTCAGGTCACCCTGTCGGGCATGGCCCCGACAGAGGCGGTGCGTTTTCGCGCCCTCACGACGGCCGGCTCCATCGTCGATGCGGCCCGGGTGATCGACGACATGGAGGTGGAAGCCCAGGCCGCCATCGCGCCGCCCCGATTCTCCGCCGAAGTCCTGCGCAACGACAGCGGCATTTCCATCATCGGCCTGATTCCGACATCGACCGACCGGGAAGCCGCCATCAGCCGGTTCAGGAAGATGTCCGGGGGAACCGAAGTCGCCGACCTGCTTGAACAGGCCGATTACCCCGCCCCCGCCGGCTGGGAAGAGGCGCTCGGCTTCGCCACCACGGCAATCGCCCGGCTGCCCCGTGCGAAGGCATCAATCGAGGCCGGCCGCGTCTTCATCACCGCGATGGCCGACAGCCCCGAAGTCAAGGCCGAGATGGAAGCCGACCTCAAGCGCGCGGCCCCCCCCAACCTGAAGCTCACGCTGGACATCTCAGCCCCGCGTCCGGTCATCACCCCCTTCACGATGCGCTTCGAACTCGACGCCGACGGCGCGCGTTTCGATGCCTGCGCCGCCGACACGGAGGCCGCCCGCACGAGGATCCTCGCTGCCGGCGAACGCGCCGGCGCCCCCGCGAACAGCCGCTGTACCGTAGGCCTCGGCGTGCCGAGCCCGAACTGGTCGGAAGCGGTGCTGCAGGGGATCGACGCCGTCCGGCGGCTGGAAGGCGGATCGGTGACGCTGGCGGACGCCGACATGACGCTGATCGCGCAGCCCGGCATCGACCAGGGCCTTTTCGACGACGTGGTGGGCGAACTGGAAACGTCCCTTCCCGAAGTCTTTGCCCTGACGGCGAAGCTGCCCGAAGTCGAGGATCCCAACGCCGGTCCGCCGGAATTCCTCGCGACCCTCAGTCCGGAGGGCCAGGTTCAATTGCGCGGCCGTGTCACCGACGCGGCCCTGCGGGAGCTCGCCGACAGCTACGCCAAGGCGCGGTTCGGCTCGGAAAAGGTCTACATGGCCGCCCGCATCGACGAGGACCTGCCCGACAGCTGGGCGCCCCGCGTTCTGACCGGGCTCGAGGCATTGGCGGCGCTGTCCAACGGCGCCATCACCGTGACCCCCGACAGCCTGTCCGTCACCGGCAACACCGGCAACCCGGACGCCAGCACCGAGATCGCCTCCCTCCTGTCCGACAAGCTCGGGGAAGGCGCGGAGTATGACATCGACGTCACCTACCAGGAAAAGCTGGACCCCGTGCTTGGCCTGCCGACTCCCGACGAATGCGAGGCCGAGATCGCGGAAGTGGTCAAGGTTTCCAAGATCAACTTCGAACCCGGCAGCGCCACGATCGACTCCAGCGCCCTTGGCACGATGGACGATATCGCCGAGATTCTGAAACGCTGCGGCGACCTGCCGCTGGAGATCCAGGGTTATACCGACAGCCAAGGCCGCGAATCCATGAACCTCGCCCTGTCGCAGTCGCGCGCCGAATCCGTGCTGAACGAACTGCGCGCCCGGCGCGTGCTGACCAGTTCCTTCACCGCCAAGGGCTACGGCGAGGAAAACCCCGTGGCCGACAACAAGACCGAAGAAGGACGCGAGGCCAACCGCCGCATCGAGTTCCGCCTGATCCGTCCCGACACGGTGGAATTGCCGGGGCAAACAACGCTGGAATCCCTGGCCCAATCAAGCGATACAGAGGCGGATCAAGTCGAAGAAGGCCCCACCGATGAGCAGAACTGAATTCGTCCTCGCCACCGCGATCATCCTCTTCGTGGCATTCTGCCTCGGGTGGTTCGCGAACTGGCTGCTGCACCGGTTCACCCGGGTCGCGGCGGGCGATGTGGCGCAGCTCGACAAGATGAGCCAGGAACTGCACGAGGCAGAAGAAACGCGCGACCAGGCAATCACCTACCTGCAACAGCGCGAGGCCGAACTGACCAACCAGCTGGCACAGACCGAAGCGGAATTGCGGGCCGCCATGGACGGTTTGCGCGACGCGCGGCACGAGGCCGAGGAAATGCGCGCATACATCGACCGGCAGCAGGCGGGCTGATCGCCCGCCATTCCGCCGCCGCCGTTTCAGGCCACGGTCATCACCGCGCATTCCGCGGTTCTGCTGATCTCCTGCGAGGTCGATCCCAGAAACAGGCCTTTCACCGCCCCAAGACCGCGTCGCCCGGTGACGATCAGATCGGCCTTTGCCGCCTTGGCCCGCGCCAGCACGTTCTCTGCCGGTATGCCGTGGCCGATATGCACTTCCGCCTCGGGCACGCCGGCCTCTGCCGCGATGCCCCGCGCGCGTTCCGCCACCTTGATCGCCGCTTCGCGCAGCATCTCGTCATGGGCCGCCGTGGGGCCGACGTAGAAGCCCGAAATCGCCTCCGCGGCGAAGGTCACTGTCTCCTCGAGCGGCGTGTGGCAGATCTCCAGCCGCGCATCGAATTTCAGTGCCAGTTCACATCCCATCTTCAGCGCGCGTTCCGCCGCCTCGGACCCGTCGAAACCGACAACGATCGACTTAATCATCTCGAATCCTCCTGTTTGTTCGCCCCATCATACCACGGCCATCCACCGCAACCTTGATATGGGTCAAACCGCGTGACGTCAGGACCAGCGGTCCAGCGCCTCCTCGTCCTCGTCCTTGGCCGCCACCCACGTGCTGCCCTGCGCGGTGATCTCACGTTTCCAGAAGGGCGCACGGGATTTCAGGTAATCCATCAGAAACTCCGCCGCCTCGAACGCGTCCTTGCGGTGGGGGGCGGCGGTCGCGACCATCATGATCATCTCGCCCGGTTTCAGCTTCCCGTGCCGATGGATCACGAGGGCGTCTCCGAGCGCGAACCGCTCTACGGCCCGCGCGGTCATCTCCGTCAGCGCCGCTTCGGTCATCCCCGGATAATGCTCGATCTCCATCACCTCCAGCGGATCGTCCGGCAGGTCGCGCACCACGCCGGTGAAGGTCACGATCGCCCCCATGTCGGCCCGCGCGGTGGCAAAATCCGCAACCTCGCGGCCGAGATCAAAGGGGTCGGACTGTACCGAGACACGCATGTTTCAGCCCCCGGTCATCGGCGGAAAGAACGCGACCTCGCGCACGCCGTCGAGGGAGGTATCGAAATCCGCCAGCTCCTGATCCACCGCCACCCGCAGCGCCGACAGGTCCTCGAAAGCGGCGGCATAGCGTTCCTCGCGCGCGCGCAATTCGTCAACCAGCTCGTTGACGGTGCGCGCGCTCGACTGCACGGTCTCTCGCGGCAGACCGATCCGCTCGCGCACCCATGCGAAATACAACACGTTCATGGCCTGCCCTCCCTGAGATGCGGCAATGCCTTGGCGAGATAGTCGGCCCCGGTGATGGCCGTCAACGCCGCGGCGATCCAAAGCAGCACCAGCCCGATGCGGCCGGCCCATTCCATGCCGGCCAGTTTCCACCACAATCCCAGCTCGTCCTCGACCTCTCCGTTGAGAATGGCCGAAATGGTCTCCTCATCCATACCGAAGACCGACATGCCGAGATAATGCTCGAAGACACCCTGGCTGAACAGAACCGCGATGGCGATCATCTGCAACGTCGTCTTCCACTTGGCCAGCTTGGTCACCTTCAGCGTCCCCGCCACGTCGCCGAGATACTCGCGCAGGCCGGAAACGAACACCTCGCGGAACAGGATCAGCGTCGCCGGCAGGACCAGCCAAGGCGACCAGCTTGAAAAGCCGATGATGACCATCAGGGCGATCACGACCATCGCCTTGTCGGCGATCGGGTCCAGCATGGCGCCAAGCTTTGTCTCCTGCTTCCAGGCGCGGGCGAGATACCCGTCGAACCAGTCCGTCACCGCCGCCGAGATGAAAAGCAGCAGCGCGAACCAATCCGCGTAGGGCCGGGTAAAGTACAGGAACATCACCGCGACTCCCGGCGCGGCCACCAGACGCAGAAGCGTCAGAACATTGGGCAGATTCCACTTCATGGCCGCACCCTACCCTGCAGGCGATAGGCGCGAAAGCACCAACCGCGCATCTCTTTCCGGGTATCGGTTTTCCCGTCGGGCGGTCGGGAAAACGGCCACCGGGGAGGCCGTGAATGCGCAGGCTGCACAGCCGCGCCCCCGGTCAGCCACGGTCGTGGAAAAAGGCATAAATCGTCTCGGCCAGCGCATCGGATACACCTTCGACCGCCTTGAGGTCACTCAGGTTCGCGCGGCTGACCGCCTTGGCCGATCCGAAATGCGCCAGCAGAGCCCGTTTGCGGGCCGCTCCCACACCCGGCACGTCGTCAAGGGGGGTGGCCCCGACGGACTTCGCCCGCTTCGCCCGATGCGTGCCGATGGCGAAGCGGTGCGCCTCGTCCCTCAACCGCTGCACGAAATAGAGCACGGGATCATTGTGGCGCAGCGCCATCGGCCGCTTGCCGACGCGGTGGAACTCCTCCTTGCCCGCATCGCGATCCACCCCCTTGGCGACACCGACCATCGGGATGTCCTCGACACCGTATTCGCGCATGATCGACGCCACCGCCGAAACCTGCCCGGCGCCGCCGTCGATGAGCAGCAACTCGGGCCAATGCCCTTCCTTGCGCTCCGGATCTTCCTTGATCAGCCGTTTGAACCGGCGCCGCAGCACCTCCTTCATCATGCCGAAATCGTCGCCGGGCGTCAGTTCGTCTCCGCGAATGTTGAACTTGCGATACTGGTTCTTCATCATCCCGTCCGGCCCGGCGACGATCATCGCGCCGACGGCGTGGGCGCCCTGGATGTGAGAGTTGTCATAGACCTCGATCCGCTGTGGCGGGCCGGGCAGGTCAAAGGCCGCGGCCAGACCGTCCAGGAGCTTCCCTTGGGTCGCTGTCTCGGCCATCTTGCGTGCGAGGCTTTCGCGCGCGTTGCGCAGGGCGCCGTCCACCAGCTCGGCCTTTTCGCCGCGCTTGGGGACAAGAAGCTCGACCTTGCGGCCCAGCTTTCCCGACAGCGCCTCCGCCATCAGGTCCGGGTTCTCGATCTCGTTGCTCAGGATCAACTGGCGCGGTGGCTCGCGGCTGTCGTAGAACTGGCCGATGAAGGCTTCCAGCACCTCGGCGGCATCCACGTCCGCCCCGACCCGGGGATAATAGTCGCGGTTGCCCCAGTTCTGGTTCGCCCGGATGAAGAACACCTGCACGCAGGCCTGTCCGCTGTCCATGTGCAGCGCGATGATATCGGCCTCGGACACGCCCTTGGGGTTGATCCCCTGCGCCGTCTGCACCTGGGTGAGCGCCTTGATCCTGTCGCGCAGGGCCGCCGCGCGCTCGAATTCCATCGCTTCGGACGCCTCCGCCATCTCCGAGGCGAGCCGCGCCTGAATATCGGTCGTCTTGCCGGACAGGAACCGCTCCGCATCCCGCACCGACTGGCGGTAGTCCTCACTGCCGATCTTGCCGACGCAGGGCGCGCTGCATCGTTTTATCTGGTGCTGGAGACAGGGCCGCGTGCGGCTGTCGAACATGGAATCCGAACAATCCCGCAACAGGAACACCCGCTGCAGCTGGTTCAGTGTCCGGTTGACCGCGCCCGCACTGGCGAAAGGACCGTAATAGGCCCCCTTCTCCTTCTTGGCGCCACGGTGCTTCTTGATCTGGGGATAGTCGTGACCGGTCGTCACGAGGATATTTGGAAAGCTCTTGTCGTCGCGCAGGAGCACGTTGAACTTGGGCTTCAGCTGCTTGATGAGGTTCTGTTCCAGCAGCAGCGCCTCGGTCTCCGTGCGCGTTGTCAGGAACATCATCGAGGCGGTATTCGCGATCATCCGGGCAATGCGGGGAGAATGCCCCGTCGGCCGCGCGTAGCTGCCGACCCGTGCCCTCAGATTGCGGGCCTTGCCGACGTAGAGCACACGGCTTTCCGCATCCAGCATGCGGTACACGCCGGGCGAGGTGTCGATGGTCTTGAGGTAGCCCTGGATCACCTCGTGACCCGGACGGGGCGCGGTTGATTCGTTCGTCATCGCGGTAACCTGATTCTTCGGTTTGCCTGCAACAGGCGGCGGGCTGTGACAAGGTTGAACATGTCCACTAAACCTGTGGATAATTCTGCTGATAACTCTGTGGCAGTCGGAAATTTTCCTTGAATCCGCGCCAGTTCGTTAGTTTGCACAAATTTTAAGCGCATTATCAAGGCATTGATATCGCTTATAAATTTTATGAGCATTGAGCAATCCGTTGAAATCAAAGGACTTTTGAAACGGTTTTGTAACAGCTTTGCGGCGCGGTGCAGAACTTCGAACCGTCGGCTATTCCACGCCGATGATATCGCGGGTCTGCCAGACAAGGTGCTGGCCGCCATCGATGCACAAGAGCTGCCCGGTCACGGCCGGAGAATTGAGGAAATAGCCCAGCGCGGCGGTGATGTCCTCGCGATTCGCACCACGCTCCAGCAGGGTGCTGGCGCGCTGTTCGGCGAAGTGGTCCTCGCTCTGGCGGGCGCCTTTCAGTGTCGGCCCCGGACCGATGCCGTTGACCCGGATCGCGGGCGCCAGCGCCTGTGCGGTGGTCCGCGTCATCGCCCACAGCCCCATCTTGGCGATGGTGTAGGTCATGAACTCGGGCGTCAGCTTGCGCACCCGCTGGTCGATCATGTTCACGATCAGACCCGTCGCGCGCGGCTCTCCGTTCTCGTCCTCTTCGGGTTCGAGCCCCTGCGCAGCCATCGCCTGGGTCAGCACGAAAGGTGCGCGCAGGTTGCTGCCGATGTGACGGTCCCAGCTGTCGCGGGTGGCCGATGCGACGGTGTCGTGATCGAAGATGGATGCATTGTTCACCAGACAGGTCACCGGCCCGCCCAGCGCCTCGGCCGCACGGGGCAGCAGCGCCTCTGTGGCGTCGAGGTCCAGCAGGTCAGCCTGCAGTGCCACCGCCCGGCGTCCCATGCGCCCGATCTCGGCCACCACTTCCTCCGCGGCATCGGCGGAACTGGCATAGTGCACGGCCACGTCGTGGCCACGCTCCGCCAGGTAGAGCGCCATCGCGCGGCCCAGTCGTTTGCCCGCGCCGGTCACCAAGGCCCGCTTCATCACCATTGCCGTCTCCTCACATCAGCACCAGAACCAGATACAGCGCATATAGGGCGGACAGCACGATGCCCCAAACCCGCGTGATATCTCGGCCCAGGTGGACGAAGGGGATCAGCAGCAACGACGCGCCCAGCATCACCCAGAGGTCGAACCGCAGGAATTCCGGATCGACACCGATGGGTCCGACGAGGCTGGCGATGCCGATGATCGCCAGAAGGTTGAACATGTTCGAACCGATCACGTTGCCCAGCGCCACGTCCGCCTGTCGGCGCAGCGCCGCCATCACCGTCGTCGCGAGTTCCGGAAGCGAGGTGCCGACAGCCACGAGGGTAAGGCCGATCACCGTGTCGCTCACGCCATAGGCGGTCGCGATGATCGTCGCGTTTTCCACGAGCAGGCTCGCACCCAGCGGCAGACCGATCAGGCCCAGCAGAAGGAACAGCCCGATCTGCCAGCCGGGCATGTCCGGGTCGGCGCCTTCGGGTTCTTCCGCGTCGTCACCACGGCAGGCATTGCGATGATTGCGGGCCTCGCTGAACTGGTCGAACAGCACGTAGGCAAGACCGCCCAGCAGCACCAGCCCCGCCAGCCAGTCGAACACCCCCCTGGAGGCAAGCCCGATGAACAAGACCGAGGCCGCGATCATGAAGTTGAAGGTCTTGCGTGTATCGCATTCGGAGGTGTGCATCGTCGCCAGCAGGGCCGGAATGCCCAAAACCAGCAAGATGTTCGCCGTGTTCGACCCGACCACGTTGCCCAGCGCGATGCCCGGGGCGTTGTCCAGCACCGCCTTGATCGAAATGAGCAGTTCCGGCGCCGAGGTGCCGAACGCCACGATGGTCAGGCTCACGATCAGGGCGGGCACGCCCAGCCGCAGCGACAGGTTCACGGCCCCCTTCACCAGCGCATCGCCGGCCAGCAGGAGGATCACGAGGCCCAGAATGGACAGCAACCACGGCATCAGCATCAGCGATTGCCCCCGCAGCCACAGGGGCCCTTGCCGATCCGGTAGCGTCCGCAGCCGTCACATTTCGTCTGGCGCAGGCGCTTGCCGCCGATCCAGTGCATCTTGCCGAACCATGCCATCAGGCCCATGAAGACCAAGAAAAGAAGGACGATCTTGAAAACCATTCAGAGCCCAAACCGCGCAAAGGCCGCGCGTTCTTCGATGCCATGGGCCAGGTCCTCCACGACCCGCGCGCCGAACCGCGACAACAGCCCCTTGCGGGCGCCGTAACGGCGGAACTTCACCTTGTCGCCAAAGCGGTCCTTCATCATCGGGCGCAGGTGGCCGATGCCGTCGATCAGGCCCAGTTCGGTGGCGCGTCTGGCCAGCCATATCTCGCCGGTGAACAGGTCACGGTCGCTGGCCAGCTTGCCCGCGCGCCGGTCGGTCACATGTTCCTTGAAATTGCCGTGAATGTCCTCGAGCAGGCCTTTCAGGCGTGCGACATCCTCGGGGTCTTCGGGGCGGAACGGGTCCAGCATGCTCTTTGACTCGCCGGCGGTGTAGACCCGCCGTTCGACGCCGTGCTTGTTGATGAACTCATGCGCGCCGAATGAGGCCGAGATCACCCCGATGGACCCGAGGATCGACGACGGATCGGCATAGATCTCGTCCGCCGCCGTGGCCAGCCAATAGCCGCCCGAAGCGGCGACATCCTCCACAAAGGCGATCACGGGGATCTTCTTCTCTTCGGCCAGCCTGCGGATGCGCGCCCCGATGAGGGACGACTGCACCGGGCTCCCGCCCGGCGAGTTGACTTCGAGCGCGACCGCATCGGGCTTGCCCCGGCTGAACGCCTTTTCGATGACCGGCCCGAGGGTCGCATCGTTCAACACGCCCCGGCCCGACGTGCTGATGATGCCTGAAAGCCGGATGACGGCAACTGTCGGACCGGATTTGACGAAGGGCAGGTACTTGTTCATGGACCCCATGTAGAACGCCGGCGCAGGCCAAACAAGGAGTGCCCCCGGTTTATTGGCGAATGCGCCACCCGGTCCGGAAGATCCACCAGATCACGCCGAGGCAGATCGCCGTGAACAGCCCGATTGCCAGCAGGCTGGTGACGATCGGCACGTCCGCCTTGTCGTAGAACGCCCAGCGGAACCCCGAGATGAGGTAGACCACCGGGTTGAACATCGACACCGTTTGCCAGAAGGGCGGCAGCATCGAGATGGAGTAGAAGGATCCGCCGAGAAACACCAGCGGGGTGACGATGAGCAGCGGAACGATCTGCAACTGTTCGAAGTTGCCCGCCCAGATTCCAAGGATGAAACCGAAAAGCGCGAAACTGATGGTCGTCAGCAGCAGGAACGCCACCATCGCCAGCGGATGCGCGATGCTGAAATCGACGAAGAAGAAGGCGGTCAGCAGGATGATGAAGCCAATGATGAGCGCCTTCGTCGCGGCGGCACCGACGTAGCCCATGACGATTTCAAGAAAGCTGATCGGTGCAGAGAGCAGTTCGAAGAAGGTGCCGATGAACTTGGGGAAGTATATCCCGAAAGATGCGTTCGAGATCGACTGCGTGATGACCGTGAGCATGATCAGCCCCGGCACGATGAAGGCGCCGTATCCAACGCCCTCGACCTCGTCGATCCTGCTGCCGATGGCGGCGCCGAAGACCACGAAGTAGAGAGAGGTGGAAATCACCGGCGCGAGAAAGCTTTGCGCGATGGTGCGGAAGAACCGCGCCATCTCGAACAGGTAGATCGAACGGACAGCCATCCAGTTCATGCCGCATCCTCCTTGACGAGGTTGACGAAGATGTCTTCCAGGCTCGATTGGCGCGTGACCACGTCCCGCAATACCAGCCCCTCGGCTGAAACGTCGGCCAGCAGCTTGGTGATCCCGGTCCGCTCGGCGTTGGTATCGTAGGTGTAGATCAGCGCGTTACCGTCCTCCGACAGCTTCAGGGCGTCCGAGCGCAGCCCCTCGGGCACATCGGTCAGCGGTTCGGTCAACTGCACTTCCAGTTCCTTCTGGCCCATCCGGGTCATCAGCGTCGCCTTCTCCTCCACCAGCAGCAGCTCGCCGTGGGCGATGACGCCGACCCGGTCGGCAATCGCTTCCGCTTCCTCGATGTAGTGGGTCGTCAGGATGATGGTCACGCCATCGGCCTTCAGGCTGGCGACGATCTCCCACATGTCCTTGCGCAACTCCACGTCCACGCCCGCGGTCGGCTCGTCCAGGAACAGAACGCGCGGATCGTGCGCGAGCGCCTTGGCAATCAGCACACGGCGCTTCATCCCGCCCGACAACTCCCTGATCTGGTTGTCTTTCTTGTCCCACAGGGACAGCTGGCGCAGCACCTTCTCGATGTTGGCGTCATTGGGCGACTTGCCGAAGAGCCCGCGCGAGAAACGCACGGTGTTGATGACCTTCTCGAACGGTTCGAGGTTGATCTCCTGCGGCACCAGCCCGATCATCGACCGCGCCGCGCGGTAGTCGGTCAGAATGTCATGACCGCCCACCGTGACCGTCCCGCTCGTCGGCATCGTGATGCCGCAGACGGTCGAGATGAGCGTCGTCTTTCCCGCGCCGTTCGGGCCCAGAAGGGCGAGGATTTCGCCCTCCTCTATCCCGAGGTTGACGCCTTTCAGCGCCTGGAACCCGCCCTTGTAGGATTTGCGCAGGTCGGTGATTTCTACGATATTCGGCATGCAAAGCCCCCTTCATCCCGCGCGAAGGTAGTCGGCGGGCTCACAAAGTAAACAGTTCCGTTCAGTCCTTCGACCGTCCGAACCATCCCTTCTTCTTCGGGGTATCGTCGTTGTTTTCCGCATCTTCCGCCGGCCCCTCCAGCGTTTCCTGAAGGTTGTCGAAAAACTGGTCCGCCATCTTCTTGGCGAAGCCGTCGATGATCCGGCTGCCCAACTGAGCGAGCTTGCCGCCCACCTTGGCTTCCACGTCGTAGCTGAGCTCAGTGCCGCCGTCCTTCTCGGCAAGGCGGACGTCCGCGCCCCCCTTGGCGAAACCCGCGGCGCCGCCCTTGCCCGCGCCATCGATCTTCATCGACTCGTTGGGCACAAGGTCGGTGATCGTGACCTGTCCCTTGAAGGTCGCCTTCACGGGGCCGACCTTCTGCACCACGGTCGCCTCGTAGCCGTCCTCCACCGATCCCGTCACCTCGGTCGCGCCGGGCACGCAGGCCTTGAGCACCTCGGGGTCCAGCAGGGCCGCGTAAACCTCTGACGGGGGCGCCGCAATCTGGCGGGTGTCTGACATCTGCATTGGAGTCCTCCGGGTTATTCGGCGTCAGGATAGTCAAACTGTGCGGACTTTCCAGCGGCAAACGCTCTGGACAGCGCAGGCTGGACTGGTAGGTCATTGCCATGACCACCCTAATGCAGAATCGTGCCGGCCCCGCCATCGCTTTCGTCGTGGCGGGGATTCTTGCGATTTCGGTCAACGACATGCTGATCAAGCGGCTCTCCGGAGGCTATCCGCTGCATGAACTGGTCTTCGTCCGGTCCGCCATCGGCATCCTGTTCAGCCTCGTGCTGGTCCAAATCGAAGGCGGCTGGCGCATTCTCAAGACCGATCGGCCCGGCCTGCACCTGCTGCGCGGCGCGCTGGTGGTCATCGCGAACATGACCTTCTTCGTGGCGCTGGGGGCGATCCCGCTGGCGGATGCGACGGCACTGTTCTTTGCCGCGCCGCTGTTCATCACCCTGCTGTCGATCCCGATCCTGGGCGAAAAGGTCGGCCCCCTGCGGCTGGGCGCCGTCACCATCGGTTTCGTCGGCGTCGTCATCATGCAGCGGCCCTGGGCGGGGACAGAGACCCTGGAGGTCTCGCGGCTGGTCCTGTTGCTGCCGGTCCTCGCCGCGCTGACCTACGCCCTGAACCAGCTGATGACCCGCAGGCTGGGGGTCAAGAGCAAGGCATCGGCATTGTCGGTCTACATCCAGACGGTCTTCATCGTGGTGTCGCTGGGGTTTTTCGTGGTCGCGGGCGACGGGCGCTTCGTGGACGAGAGCAGCTCGGCCTCCATGCAGTTCCTGCTGCGCGCCTGGGTCTGGCCTGCGCCGGGCGACGGCTGGGTGTTTGTCGGCATGGGATTGAACGCGGCGGTGATCGGCTATTGCCTGAGCGCCGCGTACCGGATGGCCGATGCGGCGACGGTGGCACCCTTCGAATACCTCGGCCTGCCGCTGGCGGTGTTCTGGGGCGTCGTGATCTTCGGCGACCTGCCCGCCTGGGAGGTCTGGATCGGCATCGCCCTGATCCTCGGCTCGGGGTTGTTCGTGTTCCTGCGCGAGCGGCAGAAAGCGCGCTCGACGGTCAGCCGCCCGACCACCCGGCGGTACTGAGGTCAGCGACAACCTATCTCGATGTACCGCCCTCTGCGTGGCCCTGCATCGCGCTTCGGGCCATTTCAGTGCGGTCATAGCCCGGATCGGGGCTGTGAGGCGCGTGCACAGGTGGAGGCAGGAGGCTCTTGCGCCGACTTGCGCGCACCCTTGCCCAGACGATCAGCGCAATCACCAGAGGCGGGATCGAGAGAAGGATGATATCGCTGGGTGTCATGTTTTCATGAGTGGCATGAGGTGAAATTCCCGACCAGACCGGAATTTTCGAAAATTCCGGACCGTTTTCTTCAAAGAAAACGGCTACTCCGCCTCCGACACCTGTACCACCACCTTGCCCGTCGCCTTGCGGGTCCGCAGCAGGTCCAGTGCCTCGTTCGCCTGTTCCAGCGGCAGCACGTTGCTGACATGCGGCCTGATCCTTCCTTCGACATACCAGTCGAAAAGAGTGCGGAAACTGTCGGTCAGCACGCTGGGTTTGATCCGCGCGTAGCCGCCCCAGTACAGGCCGAGGACCGTCAGGTTCTTGACCAGCAGGATGTTCGCCGGAATTTGCGGCACCTCTCCGCTTGCGAAACCCAGCGGCAACAGCCGGGCCTCGGGGTTGCAGGCGCGCATCGCCGCCTTGAACTGGTCGCCACCGATCGGGTCATAGACCACATCGGCCCCGCCAAGCGCCTTGACCGCCGCGCGGATGTCGTCGCTTTCGGAATCGACCAGGTGATCGGCGCCCAGCTTGCGGCAGATCTCCAGCTTGTCCTTGCCACGGGCACAGGCGATGACCTCCGCGCCCATCAGCGTGCCCAGTTCCACCGCCGTCAGCCCCACGCCGCCCGAGGCGCCAAGCACCAGCAGGCGCTCGCCGGGTTTCAGACCCGCCTTGTAGTCCAGCGCAACGTGGCTTGTGCCGTAGGCGATCAGGAAGGCCGCCGCGTCAACCGCGCTCATCTCGTCGGGGATCGGCACGCAGACGTCGGCGGGCAGCACGGCGTATTCCGCCAGTCCGCCATGCCCCGTGTAGGCCGCGATGCGCTGGTCCTTCGCCAGGCCCTCGACCCCGTCGCCCAATCCCTCGATGCGGCCGGCCAGTTCCATGCCCATGGTAAAGGGCAGCGGCGGCTTTTCCTGATAGGTTCCCTTGATCATCAGCGTATCGCCGAAATTCATGCCGCAGGTTTCCACCCTGACCAGCACTTCACCCGGACCGGGGACAGGCAACTCCAGCTCCTGAAGGCTGAGGGGTTCGTCGTAGGCGGTTACTTGCATGGCGCGCATCGGGGTTCCTTTCGATTTGCGATGGTTTCACCAGCCGGAGACGCGAAAGGCAAGGCCGCGCGGCTCAGCCAGCGTAGATCACCGACCGGATGCCGTAGGCAACAACACCCAGCGCCGCGATGCTGAGCGCCCACAACAGGACGAACCAGCCTAGCTTGCGCATCCAGGGCGGCATCAATGGTACCCCTCTTCCGGGTCGATCTTGCCCCGGAAGACCCAGTAGGCATAGGCGGTGTAGGTCAGGATCATCGGGATCAGCACCATCGTCCCCACCAGGGTGAACCAGAGTGAGCTGTCGGGGGCCGCCGCATCCACGATCTTCAGTTCATGCGGCACGATGTAGGGATAGAAACTGATCCCGATGCCGATGAAGCCGAGGACGAAGAGGCTCAGCGCGCAGAGGAACGGCTGCACGTCCCGGTGCTGCTGCAACCCTCGGAACAACCCCAGGACGCACAGCGCCACGAGCACCGGCACGACAAAGCTGAACGCCATCGCGGGAAAGACGAACCAGCGTTCGAAATAGACACTGTCAAGGAACGGCGTCCACAGGCTGACCGCCGCCATGAACCCGACGGTCGCCATGCCGAAGGGCCATGCCAGCCGCCGCATGTGGGCCTGGATACGGCCCTCCAACTTCATGTTCAGCCAGGTCGCGCCGAGCATCGCATACCCCACCGTCACCGCCAGCCCGGTCAGGAGCGAGAACGGCGTGAGCCAGTCCCACCATCCGCCCGAATAGGCGCGATTTTCGACCTCGATCCCCTGCACCAGCGCCCCCAGCGCGATCCCCTGGCAGAGCGAGGCCAGCAGCGAGCCGCCGAAGAAGGCGATATCCCATGTGCCCTTCCAGCGCTTGGTCCGCCAGCGATATTCGAACGCGACGCCACGGAACACCAGGCCCAGCAGCATCAGGATGATCGGCATGTAAAGCGCGGGCATCACCACGGCGTAGGCCAGCGGGAACACCGCGAAGAGCCCGCCGCCGCCCAGGACCAGCCAGGTTTCGTTGCCGTCCCAGATGGGTGCTACGGAATTCATCATCACATTGCGCTCCTTCTCGTCCTTGGTCAGCGGAAAGAGCAACCCCACCCCAAGGTCGAAACCGTCGAGGATGACATAGACCAGCACCGCGAAGGCGATGATGCCGGCCCAGATGAAGGACAGTTCCAATCCCAGCATGTCACGTCATCCCCTTGTCTTCATGTTTTTCCTGGACCTGCGCCGCCGGGGTGGTCCCGGCGGTACGGGTCGGTCCTTCGTCCGTCATCGGCGCGTCGCTGACCGGCTTGATCGGCTTGTTCATCAGGCGCAGGATATAGTAGGTCCCGGCCCCGAACACGAAGAAGTAGACGATGATGAACGCGATGAGCGAGGCCGCCACCGCCGGGGCTGCCACCGGCGAAAGACTGTCGGATGTCCGCAGCAGCCCGTAGACGGTAAAGGGCTGGCGGCCCACCTCGGTCGTGATCCAGCCCGCCAACACGGCGACGAACCCCATCGGCCCCATCACCATCGACGCGCGCCAGAGCATGGGCGCGTCGAACAACCGACCTCGCGCCCGCGCGATCAGCCCCCAGACACCCAGACCGAGCATCAATAAACCGAGGCCGACCATAACCCGGAAGGAGAAGAAGACGATGGCCACCGGCGGCTCGTCCTCGTCCGGGATGGTATCGAGCCCGGCGAGCGGCGCGTTCAGGTCGTGCTTGAGGATCAGCGAACTCAGCTTGGGGATCTCCACCGCATAGTCCACCCGCTTTTCCGCCTGGTTGGGGAGCCCGAACAGGATCAGCGGCGCACCGTCAGGGTGACTGTCGAAGTGCCCCTCCATCGCCATCACCTTGGCGGGCTGGTGTTCGAGGGTATTGATCCCGTGAAAGTCGCCCGCCGCGATCTGCAAGGGGGTGACAAGAACCAGCATCCACATCGCCATGGAAAACATGCGCCGTGCCGGGGCGTCCTTGCGGTCACGCAGCAGATGCAGCGCGCCCACCGCGCCCACCACGAGCGCCGTGGTCAAAAAGGCCGCGAGCACCATGTGCGTCAGCCGGTAGGGGAAGGATGGATTGAAGACGATCTGCCACCAGTCCTCGGGAATGAACTGGCCCAGCTCGTTCATGCTGAACCCTGCGGGCGTCTGCATCCAGGAGTTGACCGACAGGATCCAGGTGGCCGAGATCAGCGTGCCGAAGGCGACCATGCCGGTCGCCAGCATATGAAGGGTCTCGCCGACCCGCTCGCGGCCGAACAGCATGATGCCAAGGAAACCCGCCTCTAGGAAGAACGCCGTCAGCACCTCGTAGGCCATGAGCGGCCCGATCACCGGCCCGGCCTTGTCCGAGAACACGGCCCAGTTGGTGCCGAACTGGTAGGACATGACGATGCCCGAAACGACCCCCATGCCGAAGGCGATGGCAAAGATCTTGACCCAGTAGTTGAACAAAATCAGGAATGTCTCGTCGCGCGTCCACAGCCAACGCGCGTTCAGCACCGCGAGGAAACTGGCCAACCCGATCGAGAACGCCGGAAAGATGATGTGGAAGGAAATGGTGAAGGCGAACTGCACCCGGGCGAGTATCTCTGCGGAGTATCCGTCCAACATGGCCTGACCTTTCTATCAACTGCCCCCGACATAGGACCATTGACCGGCGAGTACAGCGTCACATTTCGCCGCAGCCGGGACCTTCTTTTGCACCCTAATTCTTCCGAAACGTCAGGTCGACCGTAAGCCCGGGATCATTGTCGCCCAGCACGAGGTCCGCGCCGTGCAGTTGCGCAACCGCCGCGACGAGGCTCAGCCCGAGCCCGTTGCCGGGCGTGTTGCGGCTGCGGTCCAGACGATAAAGCCGGTCCAGCACCTTCTCGCGCTCGGCCGCCGGGATGCCGGGCCCGGTATCGGTCACCCTGAGCGAGACGCGGTCGTCCCCCTGCAGTGAAAGGTGCAGTACGATCCGGCCGCCCGGCGGGGTGTGTCGCAGCGCGTTCTCGATCAGGTTGGACACCATCTGCCCCAGAAGCGCCCGGTCGCCGGGCACCAGCGGCACATCGCCCTCTGCCTCGAGGACGAGATCGTGGCCTGACTCCTCCGCGCTCGGCTCGTGGACCTCGATCATCGTTCGGCAGACCTGGACCAGATCGACCGGGGCAAAGCGGGCGCGGGCCGCGCCCGCCTCGACCTGGGGAAGCTGCAAGAGCGCCTGAAACACATGTCCCATCTCGGCCACCTCGGCGCGGGTGCGCGCCACCAGATCGCCCTCCTCGCTGCCGGGTTCGACCTTGCCTTCCAGGTCTTCCAGCCGCAGCGCGACGCGTTGCAGCGGTGTCTTGAGATCATGGGCAATGTCCGACGACACCTGCTTGAGCGCCGTCACCGAGGCCTCCTGCGCCGTGGCCATCTGGTTCAGCTTGCCGCCGATCTGCGCCAGATCGTCTGACCAGCGCGGCCCCACGTCGACCCTCGCGCCCAGATCTCCCCGCGTCATCCGGTCCAGCGCGCTTCCCACCACCTCGACGTGACGTTTGGACCGGCGCGCAAGCACCAGCCCACCCGACAGCGCGATCAGCGCCGTGGGCATTAGGCTGATCAGGAGAATGTTGCGAAACACATCGCCCAGCGCCTCGATCTCGGCCCGGCTGCGCGCGATGGTGATGACACCGCCATAAAGCCTGTCCGTCAGTGACAGGTAGGCGCCTTCGTAGTCGGCGCGGTTTCGGCCAAGCGAGACGATGTGAAACCCCGCCTCGTCCCGCGCGATGGCCCCGTTGCCGTAGATCCGCCCCGAGGGTGCGGCATAGCTCAGCACCATGCGGTTCGGGTCCGTCTCGCGGCTTTCGGCCTCCACCAGCGCCGCCACCGCGCGGGCGTTGGGCGCGGCACGGAACCCCGCCAGATCCTGCCGCAGGTCCGCGCGCATCGCCTGTTCGAACGACCGCTGGGTGAAGCCGTAGCTGGCCGCGAGGCTCAGCAGGCTGACGGCCGTAAAAAGCGCGACCAGCAGCAGCGCCAGCCGCAGCGGCATCGACCGCCAGAACTGCGCCAGCCCGGTTGTCATGCCGCGATCCGGTAGCCCGCGCCGCGCACGGTCTGGATCAGCTCCGCGTCGAAAGGACGATCCACCTTGGCGCGCAAACGGCTGATATGGGTTTCGACCACGTTGGTGCCGGGGTCGAAGCCGATGTCCCAGACCGCCTCCAGCAGCATGGTCCGGGTCTGCACCCGGCCCTTGCGGCGCAGCAGGTGTTCCAGCAGCGCGAACTCGCGCGGCAGGAGGTCGATCTCCTGACCGGCCCGTGTCACGGTCCGGGCGATCAGGTTCATCTCGAGATCGCCGGCGCGCAGCACCGTCTCGGCGTCGATGGCCTGCGGCCTGCGCGAGAGGGCCGCCACACGTGCCGACAATTCACCGAAAACGAAGGGTTTCGCGAGATAGTCGTCGGCCCCTGCCCGCAACCCTTCGATCCGGTCCTCGACGTCGCCCATCGCGGTCAGCAGCAGCACCGGCACCGTCGATCCGGCGCCGCGCAGGGTTTTCAGCACCGTCAGCCCGTCCACCTGCGGCAGCATCCTGTCGAGGATCACCACCTCGTGCCCACCGCCGGTCGCCGCGATCAGCCCCTCGCGGCCGTCCGCGATCAGATCCACCGCATGGCCTTCCTCGCGCAGGCCCTTGGCGATGTAGCCGCCGGTCGTCGCATCGTCTTCTATGACCAGGATTTTCATCTCGTCCTCGCTCGCGCGCTGCAAGCCCCCCGCATAGAGAATAAGGGCCCGCATGCCCCGTTACAAATTTGTATAGCACCGCCCACGCGGCTGTAAGAACTGCCCGTCATATGGGGGCGGTAACACAACAATCGAGGTATCCCCGATGCAATCCATCTTGAAACACTCCCGCAACGGTGCCGCAGCGGCGCTGACCGCGGCCTTGCTCGCCACCTCCGCGCTGACCGTCGCACCCGGCGCGGCCTACGCCGTCCCTGCCGGCGGCTATGCCGACCTTGTCGAACAGGTCTCGCCGGCGGTGGTCTTCATCGAAGTCACCTCCGAGGCCAAGAACGATGTCGCGCCGGCGTTGCCGCAGAACATCCCGCCGCAACTGCGCCGCTTCTTCGAGGACGGCATGCCGGGAATGCCCGGACAGCAGGGACCGCGTCAGGGCGTGGGATCGGGCTTCATCATCTCTTCCGATGGCCAGATCGTCACCAACCACCACGTGGTCGCCGGCGCCGACACCGTGACCGTCAAGATGGCCGACGACCGCAGCTTCGAAGCCAAGGTGGTCGGCAGCGACCCGATGACCGATGTGGCCCTGCTCAAGATCGAGGCGGACGTGGACCTGCCCTTCGTCAGCTTCGGCACGACGGACGGGCTGCGCGTGGGCGACGAGGTCGTCGCTGTCGGCAACCCCTTCGGCCTCGGTGGCACTGTGACCTCGGGCATCATCTCTGCGCTGTCCCGCGATATCCGCTCCGGCCCCTTCGATGACTTCATCCAGACCGACGCGGCCATCAACCGCGGCAACTCGGGCGGGCCGCTGTTCAACAACGACGGGCAGGTCATCGGCGTGAACACCGCCATCATCTCGCCCGACGGCGGCTCCGTCGGCATCGGCTTTGCCGTGCCCGCGGATCTCGTGCAGACCGTCGTGGCCGACCTTGCGGACGACGGCACCGTGGCACGCGGCTGGCTGGGCGTGAACATCCGCCCGATGACCGAAGAGGTCGCGAACGTGCTGGGCTACGACACCCCCAAGGGTGCCGTGATCGAAGCGGTGAGCGACGACAGCCCCGCTGCGAAGGCCGGTCTGCAGAAAGGCGACATCATCATGTCCTTCGGCGAAACCAGCGTGGAGGATCTGCGCGATCTGACCCGCGCCGTCGCCACGACCGAGCCGGAACAGCAGGCGAAGGTCACCGTGTTGCGCAAGGGTGAGGAAGTCACCCTCGACGTGACCGTGGGCAAGCTGGATCCCAAGCCGGCTTGACCCGCGCAGGACCCCGGCGGCGCACCCCCCGTTGCCGCCGGGGTCACATCCCCTAGAGCCTGGCGATCCTGACCAGCGCCTGCCGCAGCAGCCGGGCCTCCTCTTCCGAAAAATCGGCCATCAGGGCCCGGTCGAACTGCTTCCCCTGAGCGGCGAGATCGGCATAGGCAAGCCTGCCCTGCGATGTGAGCGCCAGCGTTTCGTGGCGCCTGTCGTCCTCCCGGGGGCTGCGCGTCAGGAATCGCTTGGCCTGCAGCGCCGCCACCGCACGGCTGACCTTGGTCTTGTGCATCCGGGCGCGGTCGCAGATTTCCTTGGCCGTCATCGCGCCATAGCGCCCGAGGTGGAACAGCACCCGCCATTCCGTGCGTAACATCCCGTATCTGCCCTTGTAATACTGCTGAAAGCTCGCGCTGGATTCTTCCGCAGCCATGTTCAGCAAGTACGGCAGGAACCCCCGCAGGTCGAAATCCTCCCCCGTCTCTCGGTGTCCGGCCCCGTCTTTTTCCGGCATTTTGCAATTTATCCCGTTGTTAGTTACAAAACCAACTAATATGTCATCCTCACGTTTTGCGAAAGGACCTGCCATGAACAAGGACGTCGCCCCCCGCGCGCTGCAAAGTGCCGCCACGCCCGTCGGCACCCACGAAGGGTACATGCCCGGCTTCGGCAACGATTTCGAGACGGAGGCGCTGCCCGGCGCACTGCCGCAGGGCATGAACAGCCCGCAAAAGGTGAACTACGGCCTCTATGGCGAACAGCTGTCCGGCACTGCCTTTACCGCCCCAAGCCACCAGAACGAACGCACATGGTGCTACCGCATCCGCCCATCGGTCAAGCACACGCACCGGTTCAAGAAGATCGACCTGCCCTACTGGAAATCCGCGCCGCACGTGGACCCGGACGTGGTCAGCCTCGGCCAGTACCGCTGGGATCCCGTGCCGCATTCCGAAGGAAAGCTGACCTGGCTCACGGGCATGCGCACCATGACCACGGCGGGCGACGTGAACACGCAGGTCGGTATGGCCAGCCACATCTACCTCGTCACCGACAGCATGGTGGACGCCTATTTCTACTCGGCCGACAGTGAACTGCTGGTTGTCCCGCAGGAGGGCCGCCTGCGCTTTGCCACCGAACTGGGTGTGATCGACATCGAACCGCAGGAAATCGCGATCATCCCTCGGGGGCTGGTCTACCGGGTCGAAGTGCTCGAAGGGCCCTGTCGCGGCTTCGTGTGCGAAAACTACGGCCAGAAGTTCGACCTGCCCGGCCGCGGCCCGATCGGTGCCAACTGCATGGCCAATCGTCGCGACTTCAAGACACCCGTGGCGGCCTTTGAGGACCGCGACGCGCCCTCCACCGTCACCGTGAAATGGGCAGGCCAGTTCCACGAGACGAAGATCGGACACTCCCCGCTCGACGTCGTCGCCTGGCACGGCAACTACGCCCCCTGCAAATACGACCTGCGCACCTACTGCCCTGTCGGCGCGATCCTGTTCGACCATCCCGATCCGTCGATCTTCACGGTGCTGACAGCCCCCTCGGGTGTCGAAGGCACCGCGAACATCGACTTCGTCCTGTTCCGCGACCGCTGGATGGTGGCCGAAGATACCTTCCGCCCGCCGTGGTACCACAAGAACGTCATGTCGGAACTGATGGGCAACATCTTCGGCATCTACGATGCCAAGCCAAAGGGGTTTGTCCCCGGCGGCATGTCTCTGCACAACATGATGCTGCCCCATGGCCCGGACAAGAACGCCTTTGAAGGTGCGTCGAACGCCGATCTCAAGGCCGAGAAGCTGGAAAACACCATGTCATTCATGTTCGAGACACGCTTCCCGCAGCACCTGACCGCCTTTGCCGCAAAAGAAGCGCCGCTTCAGGACGACTACATCGACTGCTGGACCGATCTGGAAAAGAAATTCGACGGCACCCCCGGCAAGAAATGATGCCCCCCGCCGGTTTCGACCTAAGTGAAACCGGCAGGTATCAGCACAAGGAAGACCAATGACCCTGCTCCAATCCTGGGTGGAAAGCGCCAACAGCGCCGACACCGACTTTCCGCTCAACAACCTGCCCTATGGCGTGTTCGAGACCGACAGCCTGGAACCGCGTTGCGGCGTGGCGATCGGCGACATGATCCTCGACATGGCCGCGATGGAGGAAGAAGGGCTAATCGACCTGGCCGAGGAGCCGGTGTTCGACGTGCCCTACTGGAACGACGTGATGGAACTGGGACCCGACGGCTGGGCCGCGCTGCGCGACCGGCTGACCGGTCTGCTGTCGGCGGACGCCCCCGACCAGGCGCAGGTTGCGCCCCACCTCGTGCCGATGGCCGAAGCGCGGATGCACATGCCGCTCGTCGTGACCGAATTCACCGATTTCTACGCGGGCAAGCATCACGCCACCAACATCGGCACCATGTTCCGGGGCGCGGAAAACGCGCTGCCGCCGAACTGGCTGCACATCCCCATCGGCTACAACGGCCGCGCCTCTACCGTGGTCGTATCGGGCACGCCCATTGTGCGGCCCAACGGCCAGACCAAGGCGCCCGACGCCGGCATGCCCTCCTTCGGCCCGAGCAAGCGGCTGGACATCGAGCTCGAGATGGGGGCGATCGTCGGCACGTCGTCCGAGATGGGCCAGCCCGTCACCGTGGCGCAGGCGGACGAGATGATCTTCGGCTACGTGCTACTGAACGACTGGTCGGCCCGCGACATCCAGCCGTGGGAATACCAGCCCCTCGGGCCGTTCCAGGCCAAGGCCTTCGCCACGTCGATCTCGCCCTGGATCGTGACGCGCGCGGCGCTGGAACCCTTCCGCACCTCCACCCCGGAACGCGAAAGGGAACTGCTGCCCTACCTGCGCGAACCCGGCCCGATGCTCTATGATATCGAGCTCGAAGTGACGATGGCCCCGGAAGGCAAGGACCCGAGCACCATCGCGCGCACCAACTACAACCAGATGTATTACTCCGCGGCCCAGCAGCTGGCGCATCACGCGTCCTCGGGCTGCGCGATGAACGCCGGCGACCTGTTGGGTTCGGGCACCATCTCGGGCCCGGAAAAGGACCAGCGAGGCTCCCTGATCGAACTCAGCTGGGGCGGCAAGGAACCGATCACGCTGGACAGCGGAGAGACACGCACATTCATCGAGGACGGCGACACGATGACACTCAAGGGCGCTGCCCGCGGCGATGGCTACCGCATCGGCTTCGGCAGCTGCACCAGCACGATCAAACCTGCGGTGAAGTTCCCCTGAGCTTCATTGTTCCGAAAAATACACAAACATGACGCCACCACAGGCGCCACGCCGGAAAGGACAAGACATGGCCAAAGCATTCGCCTCTCAAGGTGACATGACCGAAAAGAAAATCACCTTCGACGAAGTCGGAGAAGGGCTCTGGGCCTTCACGGCCGAAGGAGACCCCAACTCCGGCGTGATCATCGGCGACGACAGCGTCATGATCGTCGAGGCGCAGGCAACCCCGCGTCTGGCGAACAAGGTGATCGAGAAGGTGCGCGAAGTCACCGACAAGCCCATCAGCCACGTGGTGATGACCCACTACCACGCCGTGCGCGTGCTGGGGGCCTCCGCCTACGGTGCCGACCAGATCATCATGTCCGATACCGCCCGCGCCATGGTGGTGGAACGCGGGCAGGAGGACTGGGACAGCGAATTCCAGCGCTTTCCCCGCCTCTTCGAAGGCCACGAGAGCATCCCCGGTCTGACCTGGCCCACCACGACATTCTCGGACAGCATGACGGTCTATCTGGGCAACCGCCGGGTGGACATTCGCCACATCGGCCGCGCCCATACCGCGGGCGACGCGGTGATCCACGTGCCCGACCAGAACGTCATGTTCACCGGCGATATCGTCGAGGATCATTCCGCCTGCTACTGCGGTGACGGGCATTTCAATGACTGGGGCGGCACGCTGGACCGCATCCTGGCCTACGATCTGGACGCCATCGCTCCGGGACGCGGCGGTGCGCTGGTGGGCAGGGAGGCCGTCAATCGCGCCATCGACAGCACCCGCGATTTCGTGAACTCCACCTACGCGCCCGCCGCCCGTGTCGCGGCAAGCGGCGGCACCCTGAAGGAGGCATGGGACGCCGTGCGCGCCGCCTGCGATCCCAAGTTCGCGGACTACGCGATCTACGAACACTGCCTGCCCTTCAACGTCGCCCGCGCCTACGACGAGGCACGCGGCATCGACACGCCGCGCATCTGGACGGCGGAACGCGACATCGAGATGTGGAACGCGCTGCAGGCATAACCTGCGCGCCTCGGGAGGATCAGCATGGTTGCCGTCAGATACCAGACCGCTTTCAAACTCTACCCCTACGCACGGGTGCCCGCGCAATCGCAGGCACCCCTGCGGCATCCGGTGGTGATCGTCGGCGGCGGCCCCATCGGCCTGGCGCTGGCGCTCGATCTGGGGCTGAAGGGCACGCCTGCGCTGGTGCTGGACGACCATGAAGGCGCGGGACTGGGATCGAAGGCGATCTGCTTTGCCAAGCGCACCCTCGACATTGCGCACAGGCTCGGGGCGGCGGCGCCGATGGTGGACAAGGGCGTTGTCTGGAACACGGGGCGTGTCTTTCACGCCGATGGGCAGGTGTTCGAATTCAACCTCCTGCCCGAGGATGGACACCGGCACCCCGCATTCATCAACCTGCAGCAGCCGTACTTCGAACGCTACTTGGTGGAAGCCATCAAAAAAGCGCAGGCGGACGGTGCGCCGATCGAGATCCGAGGCGCCAACCAGGTCACCGGCATCACCCGCGAAAAGGGGTTCACCACGCTTGATGTGGATACCCCGGACGGCCCCTACCGGATCGAGGCCGATTACCTGATCGCCTGCGACGGCGCGCGCTCGCCCCTGCGGGACATGATGGGCCTGACCTTCGACGGCCGCGTTTTCGAGGACAACTTCCTCATCGCGGACGTGCACATGAAAGCGGATTTTCCGACCGAACGCTGGTTCTGGTTCGATCCCCCTTTCGAAGGCGCGGGCCAGTCCGCGCTGCTGCACAAGCAACCCGACGACATCTGGCGCATCGATTTCCAGCTGGGTTGGGACATCGACCGCAAGGCGGAACTCGACCCGGCGCGCATCCGCGCCCGCGTCGACGCGATGCTGTCCAGCCAGACCGGCACCGTCCCGGAGTACGAACTGGAATGGACCTCGATCTACACCTTCCAGTGCCGCCGAATGCAGACCTTCCGGCATGGCAACGTGATCTTTGCCGGCGACAGCGCGCACCAGGTCTCTCCCTTCGGCGCGCGCGGCGCGAACTCCGGCGTGCAGGATGCCGACAACCTCGGCTGGAAGCTGGATCTGGTGCTGCGCGGACTGGCCGACGACAGCCTGCTCGACAGCTACGCGACCGAGCGGGAATACGGCGCGGACGAGAACATTCTGAATTCCTCCCGCGCGACCGATTTCATGACGCCCAAGACCGAGATCAGCACGATCTTCCGCAACGCGGTTCTGGACCTCGCCGGGCGGCACGCCTTCGCCCGCCCGCTGGTGAACTCGGGCCGCCTTTCGGTGCCCTGCACCTACGACGGCTTCCCGCATTTCGGCCCGGATGCGTTGCAGGGCCCCGCCGCGACCCGCCCCGGTGCGCCCTGCGTCGACGCCCCGGTCGAGGACGGCTTCCTGCTGGATCATCTGCACGGCAGGTTCACCATCCTCGCCCTGGGCTGCACCGCGGACGCCGTCAGCGCGCAGGGCATCGACGCGGGCGTCGTGGAAATCGCCACACCCTCCGACGCAATGACCCGCCGCTACCTCGGCGATGCGGAGCAGGCCGTCTATCTCATCCGACCCGACCAGCATGTGGTGGCCCGCTGGCCCGGCTTCGACGCGCAAGCCATCGCTGCCGCCATCGCCCGCGCCATCGGAAAGGACAGCTGACATGGCCGTGACACTGACCCCGAACATCCCCGACCAAGACGGGTTCTACGATGAATTGCTGCGCGCGCATGAAGGGCTGACAAAAGCGGAATCGGATGCGCTCAACGCGCGGCTGATCTTGGTGTTGTGCAACCACATCGGCGACCGCGAGGTGATCCGGGCGGCACTGGCGGCGGCGAAGTAGTCACAGGTCCACCTCTACCACGCCACCGGGTTCCGCCGCGCGGCTCTGGCACAGGATGATCGCGCCCTGCCGCTGCGCTTTCGACAGCACGAAATCGCGGTGTTCGACCACGCCGGAAACCAGCCCGCATTTGCACACGCCACAGATCCCGTCCGAGCATTTGACGTCCACCTGGATGCCGTTTTCAGCCAGCACGTCGGTCGCGCTCTTATCGGCAGGCACGGTCAGCTCGCGCCCAGACCGCGCGAGCCGCAGGACGAAGTCGTGGTTCTCGTACTCTGGCACCTCCGGCACGGAGAAATACTCGAGGTGGCGCGCCTCCTCCGGGACGCCCGCCGCCTCTGCCGCCGCCAGCACCGCCGACATGTAGCGGTCCGCCCCGCAGGTATAGACATGCGTGCCCTCAGGCAGGCCGCCCATGACGGCACCCAGGTCGGCGCGCGTGTCCTCATCGGTGATGTGCAGATGCACACGGTCAGCCCAGGGCACGACCGCGAGGTCCGCCAGATAGCCCATGCTGGCGCGGGACCGGCCCGAGTAGTGCAGCGAGAAATCGCGCCCCGCGCGGTGCAGTTCGTGCGCCATCGCGATCATCGGCGTCACCCCTATGCCGCCCCCCATCAGCAGCGAGAACGGCGCCTCCGGGTCCAGCGGGAAATGGTTGATCGGGTTCGAGATGAAGACCCGCCGCCCCTCTGCGAAGATGCGGTGCAGCAGTTTCGATCCGCCGCGCCCCATATCCTCCATCAGCACCCCGATCTGATAGGTGCTGCGGTCGCCGGGGTCGCCCGACATGGAATACTGGCGCAGGAACTCGGGGGCCACCACGATGTCCAGATGCGCCCCCGCCTGCCACGCGGGCAACGCGCCCCCCGCGACAGGCTGAAACTCGTACTTGGTGATGCCCGCGGCCATCTTTTCGGCCTTGGTGATCCGGACCTCGATCACCGGGCTGTCGGATTGGTCGCCATAGCGATGCACCATGGTCTCGTCGCCCTCGGACAACCGCCGCCGGTAGTCCGCCGCCGGGATCATCGCCTGGTAGGCGGCGATACCCGCCTCGCGGTCCATTGGATCGGGGTAAGGGTACGGATGAGGGGCCAGCGGCGCGGGATAAACGGCCAGGGTCTGGTCCTCGTACCGCAGGTCGAGATCACGTTGCAGGTGCCGTTCGTTCACCGGCTTGTCCGTCGGACGGTACCCGCCGTCCTCGGCAATCTCCAGATCCCACCACCACTTCTTGACCGGGTTCAGCCCGCCGTTGCCGACCGCGTCATCGAGTCGTGCCAAGGCCGGAGCCGCCGCGGGCAGGTTCATCGCCGCCCAGCGGAACGGCGCCTCCTTGAAGATGCCCTCAAGGTTCCAGGGGCAGGTCTTCATGCAGCGTCCGCACATCGCGCCGCCCGGCGTGGTGATCCGGTAGGTCGCGCATTTCTGGCTGTCCGATTTCCAGATCTCGTAGCCGTTGAACATCAGCTTCGGTCCGGCGGTGATCGCGCCCGAAGGACACTCCCGCGCGCACTTGTTGCAGGACTCACAGAACTTCTGCAGGCCAAAGTCGATGGGCTTGTCATGCGCCATCGACAGGTCGGTGGTGATCGCACCGGATTTGAGCCTTGGCCCGAGATAGGGGTTCAGGATCACCTCGCCGATGCGGCTGACCTCGCCCAGCCCGCTCAGGAGCAGAAGCGGCGGTTGCAGCACCTCGCCGTCCATCACCGTATGCGCCTTGGCGCTGTAGCCGAGGTTTCGGATCTGTTTCGCCACCACCCCGCCGATCAGCGAGAACCGCAGATACGCGCGCATCGACTGGGCCACGCTGATCCAGTCGTCGCCCGACGCCCCCTCCATCGTCTCGTAGCCCTGGTCGATGATCAGCGACACCGCCTGATCGTGGGGCGGGTCGATGGGCGCGCCGGTGGCGTCATGCGAATACCACGCCCAGTCCGGGCAGCGCGAAATGCCGACCGCATCCGCCCCGAGGTAATAGCAGGTCGCCTTGACCAGCGCGGCGGCCTCCGCCGGGTCCAGCGTGACCTTGTCCGCCGCCGGGGCCCCGTCCTGCAACAGAACGAACGCCCCCAGCGCCCGGCGCTGCGCGGTCGAGGGCGCCGCCTTGCGCACGTAGTATCCGCCCTTTGCGCCTTCCTGCAGGGCCTTGCCCATGTCGCCGAACTGGGCGCGGGCGAACATGTCGGTCCGCTTGGGCACCCGCGCCACCCGCGCCTCGTCGATGTAGGTGGTGGGGTCGTCCACGCGTTTCAGCCGCTCGAACGGGTGCGCCCCGTCCACGAACCGTCGCTTGGCATAGGGCACCGCGTTGATCGCGTTCTTGCGAAATCCCGTTCCCAGCTTCCACCGCGCCCCAAAGGCCGAGGCAGGCTGCGCCGCCATCGGGGCAAGGGGCCTGTCCGGCGCCATGGCAAAGCTGGTCGTCACCGCCGCCAATCCAAAGCGCCTGCCGATGTAGGGATGATGCAGCGCGCCGTCCTCCACGGTCGCCAGCCCCGCCGCCACCGCCAGCCGGCCAAGGTCGACATCCGATGTGGACACCGTATGCCCCCGGGCGTCGTGGCCCAGCACCCGAAGGTAGTTCGCCAGCACCACCGCCGTCTCCGCCGCGAGCAGCCCCGCCCGATGCGCCTGCGCCTCCCTGATCCAGCCGGTTCCCGCTTCACCCGGCGCCACGTCGCGCGGGTTCTCGTAGAGGAAAACCAACGCATGGGTATGTCCGTCGATCGTGCCCGGCGGCGCTTCCATCGATTCCTTGAGGTCCGCCATGATCATGTCGATCCCCGAGGCCAGCGTCTTGGTCTGCCGCGTCCGCAGATCCTGCGCCAGACGGTCGATGTCGGGGTTGCGAAAGGGTGTCCCGAGCACCGCCGCGGCGGGCAGTTCGCAGACCCCCACCACCGCCGCGTCCGAGAAGTACCCGAACGCTTTCAGATGATTGGCACGCTCCTGCAGGTCCTCCGGCACCTCGGAAACGCCCCGGTTGATCAGCCCGTCCCGGATCGCGTCCAGCATCGCCTGATGTTCGCGCATCGCGTTCAGGATGGAATGCGGGTCGTCCGGTCGGGCAAAGCCGAGCTGCCGCATCTCCGGCACGCCGGACAGGTCCGCCGGCCCGTCCTGCCGCGCCAGCAGCTCGGAGGGATAGGGGCCCATGTGCACCGGGCGGTGCTTGTCCGAAAACAGGCGGAATGTCATCGCGCGGGCCCCTTCGCCGTCTGGTCAGGCCGCGACGGTCCCTGCCGAACGGCCCTTGTCAACCGATCAGGCAAAGCTGACGCCGACCGATCCGAACGTGCCGAAGTCCGCCGCGATGACCGCCCCCGGCGGGCATTCCACCGCGCGGATGAAGCTGCCCGACAGGATGATCTGGCCCGCCTCGATCTTCTGCCCGTATTGCGCCATGCGCCGGGCCAGCCACACCACGCTTTCCACGGGATTGTTCAGGACACCGGCGCCCAGACCCGTCTCCTCGACGGCGCCATCGCGGGTGACGATCGCGCCAACCCAGCGCAGGTCATGACTGTCGGGCGCGTGCCGCTGGGGTCCGAGCACGATACCCGCGTTCGCCGCGTTGTCGCTGATCGTGTCAAAGATCACCCGCGCCGCCCCGGTCTCGGGATCCTTCCGTTGCACACGCGTGTCCAGAATCTCCAGCGCCGGCGCCACATGGTCGGTCGCCGCCAGTACCTCGGCCCGCGTCACCTCTTCTCCGCCCAATGCGGAACCCATGACAAAGGCGATCTCGGCCTCCACCCGCGGCTGGATGAACCGCCCCTCGGGCACCACCGCGCCGTCCTCGAACGCCATGTCGTCGAACAGGATTCCGCTGTCGGGAATGTCGATGCCCAGAGAAGTCTGCATCGCCTTTGAGGTCAGGCCGATTTTCCAGCCGATGACACTGCGGCCCGCCGCCAGCTTGGACGCGAGGATCGCGGACTGGATCGCATAGGCATCGTCCATCGTGATCCCGGGATATGCCTTGGAAATGAGGCCGATCTGCTTGCCGGTCTGTTCCGCGCGCAGCAGGTCCGCTGCAACCTTTGCGTGATCCTGCGGCGTCATGCTTCGTCCTCCACCCCGTTGCGCAGCGTCCCGATGCCGGACACTTCGACCTCAACCACGTCACCCGGCACCAGGTAGCGCGGCGGGTCGAAGCGCGCGCCTGCCCCGGTGGGCGTACCGGTGACGATGATGTCGCCCGGCTGCAATGTCATGAACGTTGAGATGTAGGCGATCTGCTCGCGGATCGGGAAGACCATGTTGCGCAGGTGATCGTCCTGCCGCACTTCGCCGTTCACGCGCGTCACCAGATGCGCGTCGTCGATCTGCGCCGCGTCGGTGAAGGGCACGAGCCACGGCCCCATCGCGCCGGACCGGTCCCAGTTCTTGCCTTGCGTGACGTTGAACTTGGCATGGCGCACCCAGTCGCGGATCGTCCCCTCGTTGCACAGCGTCAGCGCCGCGATGTGGTCATAGGCATCACTGGCCGCGATCCTGCGTCCGGACGTGCCGATGACCACCGCCACCTCCCCTTCGTAGTCCAGCGTGTGGTTCTCGGGCGGCCGGATCAGCGGGGTGTTGTGCCCTGTGAATCCGCTCGCGAAACGGGGAAAGAGCGACATGTACTTCGGCTGCGCGCTGCCGTCCTTGTATTCGGCGTTTCGGTCGGGAAAGTTCACGCCGACACAGATGATGCGCCGCGCATCGGGAAGCGGAATGTCATAGGTGAAATCGGCATGGCTGACGGCAGCGCCCCGGGCCGCCTCGGCCAGAAGGGGCAAACCGCCGTCCGCGATGGCCGCCTGCAACGTCGGCCACTGGGGAAACTGCGGCGACAGCGCGATCATTCCGGCGTCCGTCACCGCGCCGTAGTGGCGGGCTCCGTCGGCGAGGAAGCTGGCGAACCGTGCGTCCCTCATGGCGCGACGATCGGCGTGGCCTTCAGCACCGCCTCCGTCGTTTCCTGACCGACGAAATTCGATCCATGTTCGAACCAGCTTTTGGGGGCGGCCGCCCCCCAGAGCGTCTGGCGCTGCGGATCCTTGAGATCCCACTTGATCGGCTCGTGATCGGGGTCGAGCGTCTGATAATCAGAGCAGTAGATCTCGATCCGGTGACCGTCGGGATCAAGGATGTAAAGGAAGAAGGCATTCGAGATGCCGTGTCGTCCCGGCCCCCGCTCGATGTTCTTGACGAAACCCGTGGTGGCCATCAGGTCCAGCAGGTCGATGATGTTGAGGGGCGTCGGCACCCAGAAGGCGACGTGGTGCATGCGTGGCCCCCGCCCGTTGGTGAATGCCATGTCGTGCACGCCACCCTTCCGGTGCATCCACGCGGCCCAGAGGTGCCCGCTTTCCTCGTCCTCGGTGTATTCGCTGACGCGGAAACCGAAGTCATTGTAGAATGCGACCGACGCATCCACGTCCGGCGAGAAGCAGTTGAAATGGTCGATCCGCAGCGGCTTGACCCCGCGATACAGCGCGTACTGCTGATGGATCGGCGGCAAACGGTCCATCTTGTGATAGAATTCCAGCGGGATGCCGATGTTGTCGCGGGTCAGCAGCGTGCGGCCCTGGTAAGGCCGTTCAACCCACTCGGTCGGCTGCCCGCGCTCACGGAAATAGGTCTCCGCCCGGTCGAGGTCATCCTCGTCCCACACCTTGAAGCCCATCACCTCGACCGTGCCGGGCCGGTCGGATTTCTGCAGGATCACGCAGTGATGGCCCCGTTCCTCCATCGCGCGCAGATAGACGCGGTCGCCCTCCTCGTCCGTGACTTGCAGTCCGAGCGTGTCGGTATAGAAGGCCCGGCTTGTGTCCAGATCCGAGACATTGAGGCAGGTATGGCTCAGCCGGACGACGTTGAAAGGCGGATACAGATTGGGTGCGGGAACGCTCATGCGGATCTCCTATTCAGCGCCGAGGCGGGTAATCTTGTGCTGCCCGGTGGCGAAACCGATGTGCTTCTGCTCCATGTAGAACTCGAAGCTCCAATCGCCGCCGTCACGGCCGATGCCGCTGGCTTTGACCCCGCCAAAGGGGGTGGGAAGATGGCGGACGTTCTCGGAATTCACCCAGATCATCCCCGCCTCCAGCGCGTCGGTAAAGCGCAGGGCGCGGGTCAGGTCGTTTGTCCAGACGTAGCCGGTCAGCCCGTATTCGGTGTCATTGGCCAGCGCCAGCGCTTCCTCCTCCGTCGAGAAGGGGATGGAGGTCAGCACGGGGCCGAATATCTCCTCCCGCGCGATCCGCATGTCGTTGCGGGCATCGGTGAACAGCGTCGGGCGGACGAAATATCCCGTGTCGCCCAGCGTCTCGCCCCCTGCCGCGACGGTCGCCCCGTCCTGCCGGGCGATGTCGAAATAGGATCTCACCTTGGCGAAATGTTCCTCGCCGATCAGCGGGCCAACCTCGGTCGCGGGGTCCAGCGGATGACCGACCTTGATGGCATTGACCCTTTCGATCAGCTTTGCCTCGAACTCGGCGCGGATCGTGTCCTGCACCAGCAGCCGCGAGGAAGAGGTGCAGCGTTCGCCATTGATGGAGTAAATCATGAAGATCACCGCATCCAGCGCGCGGTCCAGATCGGCGTCGTCAAAGACGATCACCGGGTTCTTGCCGCCCAGCTCGAGGTGGTTGCGCTTGAGCGTGTCCGCCCCCTGTTTCACGATCATGCTGCCCGTCCGGCTTTCCCCGACAAAGGCGATGGCCCGGATCATCGGATGCTCGCACAGGGCCTTGCCCGCCTCCTCGCCAAAACCGTTGACGGTATTCAGCACGCCGGGAGGCAATCCCGCTTCCTCGGCGATCTCGACAAGCAGGCGCGCCGTGAGGGGCGAGGCTTCGGCGGGTTTGTGCACCACCGTGCAGCCCGCCGCCAGCGCCGGGGCGATCTTCCACGTGGAGAGCATGAAAGGCGTGTTCCACGGCGTGATGACACCCACGGGCCCGATGGGTTTGCGGGTCGTGACATTCATCAACGTGGGCGACGGCAGGTGCCGCCCGTCCCGCGCCGATGTGACCTGGTCGGCGAAATAGCGAAAGTTCTCGGCCCCGCGCAGGGCTGCCTTTGACATGAACTTCCACGCCTGCCCGGTATCCCAGCATTCGCAGAGCGCGATCTCCTCGGCCCGTGCCTCGATTCCCTCGGCGATGCGGATCAGGATCGCTCGGCGTTCCTTCGCGGGCATGTCCCGCCACGCGGGAAACGCACCATGGGCCGCTTGCGCCGCCGCGTCGATGTCCGCCGCCTGCCCCCGCGCCACATCGCAGATGACGCTCTTGTCCACGGGGGACACGGTCTGGAATGTGCCACCCGCACCGGAACGGTCCTGCCCCCCGATGCGATTGGCGATGCCGCCTTCGCGGAAGCGTGCCAGGTGGCGCTCCAGCTTCTCGACGTTCTCGTTCAACTTTGACACGATCAACCCTCCAGATGGTCACGAATGGTGCCCGTCTTGGGCGACAGCGCGGGATCTATGTCCCGCATCTCGAAGGACAGGGCGATGGGACGGGTCGCCATGACGGGCGCGATGAAGGCTTCCGCCGCATCGAACAGCGCCTGGGTGGCAGCCTTCTTCACCTCCGGATCGCGCCCCGCCCGGAGCCGCACCGACACGTCGATGAAGCCATGCGCCGAGTTGCCGTCCGCGATGGCGTAGTGCCGCGCCGCATGGGCGCGCACCCGCACCCCCGCCGCCGGAAACGCCTCCAGCCCCGTCGCCACGACGCGCAGCCGTTCGCACAGCCCGGCCATATCGATCGCATCTTCAAGATTTGCCGAGTAGTCGATGATGAGATGCGGCAAGGCCGAAACTCCCCTTCCATTTAGTTAACATGTAAAGCAATATGACCTTGCACTGTCAATCGCAAAATCCCAGATGAACCCACCCGAAAGCAGGTTTGCCGTGACCGATCCAGACGATCCCAGACCATCCACGCTGCCCCCCACCGACCGGTCCCTGCCGATCGCGCTGATCCGCGCGCGGGAAAGGGTGATGGCCCCGGTCCGCGAGATGTTGAGCGAGACAGGCATCACCGAACAGCAGTGGCGCGTGCTGCGCGTCCTGTCCGAGGGCGGCACGCTCGACGCGACGGAAGTGGCCGAACGCGCAAGCCTCCTGCTTCCCAGTCTCACGCGGATCGTGCGCAGCCTGTCGGACCGAGGCTTTGTCACCCGCACCCGTGACAACGGCGACCGCCGCCGGCAGATGTTGGCGATCACCCCTGCGGGTCAGCAGGTGATCGAGGACAATCACGCCGAGGCGCTGCGCATCGCAGACCGTATCCGCAGGTCGCTGGGGCACGAAAACTACGAGAAACTGCTGGACCTGCTGGGCGCGCTTCAGGACTTCCGGTAGCCAGCCCCCCCTGCCCGCCGTGGATGACCGCCACCTTGCGTGCCTTTGCGCCGACCGGCCGGGACCGCGGATGCGCCGGCCAACCCGCCGCAACCGCAACGGCCATTTTGCCGCCCAGATGCCATTCCTTCGCCCAGTTTAAGCCAAATCGTCCGGGCAAGGTGCCGTTCGAAAGGCAACTCACAGCGGAGCAACAGGTTTGACGGACACCGGCATCATGGCTGTTTTCAGCACGCGTGCCCGACCGACCGCGAAGCCACGGGCCGCGCCATCCGCGCTCCCGATTTCCAATTCCACAGGCCAATAACGAACGATGAGGACACCAATGCCCTTGAAGACCTATCTCAGCGCTGTTGCGGTCGCGGCAGTCACCCTACCTGCCTGCGCCCAGGCCGAAGTCCTGAGCGAAGACAATCCGACCATCCGGAGCTTTCTTTGCGTCGGTTTCAACTGCGCCGATCAGGACATCGCGGGAATCGACGATTTCCGCATCAAGGACAACACGATCCGCATCCACTTCGACGATGTGTCGAGTTCCAGCAGCCCCGACAACGACTGGCGCATCATGATCAACGACAGTGCCAGCGGAACGGAAGAATACTTTGCCATTCAGGACGCCACCCGCGGGCCGCAGATCTTCCGCCTCTCCGCGGGTGCTCCCGAAAACGCGCTGTTCATGGCGCCGACCGGGCGGATCGGGCTCAAGACCGCGATGCCGCTGCGGGAATTGCACATGGTGGACGCCAGTACCGTCAGCCTGCGCATGGACCAGCGGGGCGGCAGCGCCCCGGTGCAGGTCTGGGACATCAATGCGAACCACAACGCATTCTACGTCTCGGACGCCACCAACGGCACCACGCCCTATAGCATCGAACCGGGCGCCCCCGACGGCAGCTTCAGCGTCGTCAGCAGTGGCTTCGTCGGTCTGGGCACCTCTGCGCCGGAAGAGTTGCTGCACATCCGCACCACCGCCCCCGATACCGATGCCTTCGCGCTGTTCGAGGCGGCGGGGAGCGGATCGGATTCCGCCTTCCGCATCAAGCAGAACGGCCTGATCCCCACCACGTGGGAGTTCCGCAACCAGCAGACCTCGGGGCGGCTGAACGTCGGCATCGCGGGCGGCAACACGCCCTTCAAGATCGACAACACCGCCGCCAACAACCTGCTGCGGCTGGGCCGCAACGGCCGCCCGGACGAGGTGGTCATCACCGGCACGCTGGTCGTCAACGATACCGAGATGAACGTGCCGGACTACGTTTTCGAACCCGGATACGATCTGCCGACCCTCGCGGAAATCGACGCTTTCATCGCGGAAAACGGTCATCTGCCCGGCGTCCCCTCGGCAGAGGATGTAGCCGAAACAGGGCTTGATATGACCCGGATGCAGCTTGCCCAGCTCGAGAAGATCGAGGAACTGACGCTGCATGTCATCGACCTTGGCAAGGCGAATGCAGAACAGCGCGCCCGCATTGCCCTGCTCGAAGGCATGGTCACAGACCTGCTCTCGAACCGCTGAGACCGAATGATTGCCCTGCCGGACGCGTCCCGATCGGCGCGTTTGACAGGGCACCGCCCGTCGCACTAGCCTGACGCCGTCCGCGACCGGGGGCGGCGGATATTTGAATTCCTGCGATTTGCAGACCCATTTTCAGTGCCCCTTCATATATTGGGAGCATTGCCATGACCCGTTTTCGTTCCACTTTCCTGTTCTCAGCCGCGCTGAGCCTGCTCGCGCCCATTACCGCCTACGCCGAGGTGCTTTCCACGACGAACCCGACGATCAGAAGCTTCCTCTGTGTCGGCCCCGGTTGCATCGATCCCGAGAACCCCCAAGGCGACGAGCTGCGCTTGAAAGGAAATAGCGTCCGGCTGCATTTCGAAGACGACTCTGACGTTGCTGGCTTGCCGACCAATGATTGGAGGATCGTGATCAACGATACTTTCGGCGGCGGCGAGAGCTACTTCTCGATTAACGATGCAAGCGCCGGCCTCACGCCGTTCCGCGTCGATGCCGGCGCCCCCACGAACGCGCTGAAGGTGAATGCCGCGGGGAACCTGGGGCTGGGAACGGCCCTGCCGCAACAGAACCTGCATATCGTCGGCAGTGGCGAAGCCGGGATTCGTTTCGAAGAATTTTCTGGCGGGGCATTCGCCTGGGAGCTGAGAGGCAACAGTGCGGGCTTCTACCTCTTTGATCCTCAAAGCAGCGGTATTCCTTTCGAAGTCCGCGGGGGCGCGCCCAACGGTGCCTTCCTGATCGACTCGGTCGGGTTTACCGGCATCGGTACCCGAAACCCCGAAGAAAAGCTGCACATCGTGACCACGACGCCGAACACCGATTCCTTCGCGCTGTTCGACGCCCAGGGGCCCGGGTCCGACTCGGCGTTCCGGATCCGGCAGAACGGCCTGATCCCGACCACATGGGAGTTCCGCAACCAGCAGACCTCGGGGCGGCTGAACGTCGGCATCGCGGGCGGGAATACCCCCTTCAAGATCGATAACCTCGCAGCCAACAACCTGCTGCGGCTGGGCCGCAACGGCCGCCCGGACGAGGTCGTCGTGACCGGCACGCTGGTGGTCAACAACACCGACATGAACGTGCCAGACTACGTGTTCGAACCCGGCTACGACCTGCCGACCCTTGCGGAAGTCGATGCCTTCATCGCGGACAACGGCCATCTGCCCGGCGTCCCCTCGGCCGCCGAAGTGGCTGAGTCTGGTCTCGACATGACCCGGATGCAGATGGCCCAGCTGGAGAAGATCGAGGAACTGACGCTGCATGTCATCGACCTGGGCAAGGCGAATGCAGAACAGCGCGACCGCATTGCCCTGCTCGAAGGCATGATCGAAGCCCTGTTGGCCGATCGCTGACCGTCCAGCGGCATGAAGACGGCCCCGGCTGGCGTGCCGACGGGCGGCAGATTTGACAGGCTGCCGCCCCCTCGCCTAGACTTTTCCTGCTCGCCGGAGGGGGCAGCGAGCGATCAAACCCCTGATTACTCAGGGTTATTATTAGTGCCCCCGCAAAATGCAGGGAGTTTTTCTTGACCCGTTTCCAAATATCCGTTTTCTTTTCCACCGCGCTCGGCCTGCTGGCTCCGTTGTCCGCCCAAGCCGAAGTACTCTCGAACAGCAGTCCAACCATCCGGAGCTTTCTCTGCGTCGGCGGCCCCTGCCTGGACGCCGAGACACGCGATGACAATCAGCTTCGTCTCAAGAACAGCACGGTGCGTCTAGATTTCGAAGACACGTCCTCGCCTGGCCAGTCGACGAACGACGACTGGCGGATCCTCATCAACGACGGCGCAGGCGGCTTCGACAACTATTTCGCGATCGAGCATTCCAATTCCGGTTCGGTCCCGTTCCGCGTGGATGCAAACGCGCAGACAAATAGCCTCCGGCTTCAGCCCAATGGCAACCTCGGGCTGGGAACGGCCTTTCCGCAGCAGGATATCCATATCATCGGTCGAGATTACGCCGGGATCCGTTTCGAAGAAACGGTGGCTCCGAACTACACTTGGGACCTTCGAGCGAGCAACACAGGATTTTCCCTCTACGACCTGCAGGACCGGACGACGCCTTTCGAGATACGCGCGGGTGCGCCCAACGGCGCGTTCTTCGTGAGCTCCGAAGGCAAGGTAGGGATCGGGAGAAGAATCCCGTCCGAAGTGCTCGATGTCGCCACGGACGCGCCTGACACCGATGCCCTCATCCACGTCTATGCCTTTGGCGAAGGCTCGGACGCAGGTCTCCTTCTGGGCCAGAGCGGTGACGTCGGAAGCACGTGGGAAATCAGAAACAAGCAGGGCTCCGGCCGTCTGAATATCGGGCTTAAGAACGGCAACACCCCTCTCAAGATCGACAATCGGGCCGCAGACAACCTGCTCAAGATTGGACGTGACGGCCGCCGGAACGAAGTCGTCGTGACCGGCACGCTCGTGGTCAACAACACCGACATGAACGTGCCTGACTACGTGTTTGAACCCGGCTACGACCTGCCGACCCTTGCGGAAGTCGATGCCTTCATCGCGGACAACGGCCATCTGCCCGGCGTCCCCTCTGCGGCCGATGTAGCGGAGACAGGGCTCGACATGTCCCGGATGCAGATGGCGCAGCTCGAGAAGATCGAGGAACTGACACTGCACACGATTTCGCAGGACCGCGAAATCACGGCGCAACGCGCCGAAATCGCGGAGCTTCGCGCCATGGTGGAAAAACTGATGGCAGATCGGTGATTCTTTGACAGACGGCAAAGGCTTCGCATAGCCTTTGCCCACCACCCCGAAACGGGCTGGATCATTTCAAAGTATCATTAGGCCGGTTCATTTTGACCGGCGGGAGCAAGCTCATGAAATCCGATTTCAAGGTTCTATACTGTCTGGCGTGTGTGCTGGCCGCGGCGCCCCTTTCGGCTCAGACGGTCATCCCCGGAGACACGACCATCCAGGGCGATCTGACCATCAGTGAGTCCACATCCCCCGCCTCCGGCAGTCTCTACGTCGAAGACGACAGCGTCATCGACGGCAGTCTGTGCATCGGCAATACCTGCACCACGAACGAGACCTTCGCGAACGATGTGACACTGCGTTTCCAGTACACTCAGAACACGATCGAGTTCAACGACACCTCCGGACCCTCCAATCCTGATCGCGACTGGGTTCTGCGGATCAACGACAACGACGCAGGGGGGCTGGAGAAATTCGCAGTCGAGGACGCCACGGCGGGAACCACACCCTTCACCATTGCCGGTGGTGCGCCAGACAACGCCCTGTTCCTCGCGAGTGACGGCAAACTGGGGCTGGGAACGATGTTTCCCGCATCCGAACTGCACATCGTCGGCCCCTCCTTTCCCTCCATCCGGCTGGAGCAATCAACATCGACGGGAAACCCCGCATCGACATGGCGGATGCAAGGCAACCACAACGAATTTTCGATCATCCGCAGCGCAGCCAGTTTCGTCATCGAGGCGGATGCGCCCTACGCCGCGTTCCGGATCAAGGACAATGGCGACGTCGGTCTGGGCACCGCTGTACCCGAGGAAAAGCTGCACATCTTGACCACCGCGCCGAACACGGACTCCTTCGCGCTGTTCGACGCCCAGGGGGCCGGGTCCGACTCGGCGTTCCGGATCCGGCAGAACGGCACCATCCCGACCACCTGGGAGTTCCGCAACCAGCAAAGCTCGGGCCGGCTGAACGTCGGCATCGCGGGCGGGAACACCCCTTTCAAGATCGACAACCTCGCGGCCAACAATTTGCTGCGGCTGGGCCGCAACGGCCGCCCGGACGAGGTCGTCGTGACCGGCACGCTCGTCGTCAACAACATCGACATGAACGTGCCGGACTACGTGTTCGCCGATGACTACGCCCTCAAACCCCTGCCCGAGGTCCGCGCCTTCATCGACGCGAACAGCCACCTACCGGACGTGCCCTCCGAGGCCGAGATCAGGGCGGAGGGTGTCGACCTGACGCAGATGCAGATGACCCTGCTGAAAAAGGTCGAGGAACTGACGCTATATACGCTGGAGCAGGAGGCCCGTCTGGCGGAGGTCGACGCGTTGCGCGCCGAACTCGCAGAACTCAAGGCGCTGATCCGGACGCGCCAACCGTAAACTTAGCGCGTCGGCTCAGTTTCCGTTTCCTCGATCTCGAGGTCCGCCGCCGGCACATTCAGGGTCGACCACGTGTCATCCCGGGGCGGTGCCGGCGGCATGTCGCAGGCACGCTTGTGGATGTTCACCTTGGCGATGAAATTCGCCGAAATCGGTGCCGTCACGAACAGGAAAGCGATGATCAGCAGCTCGTGCAGCGAGCCTTCGCCGACGACGAAGGAATGGATCATCGACGCCAGCAGCAGCGACCCGATCCCCACCGTCCCCACCTTGGTGGGGGCGTGCAGCCGGGTCATGGAATCGTTCAGCTTCAGAAGGCCGATTGCCGCCACTAGGGCAAAAACCGCGCCCACGACAAGGCAGAAGGCCGCGGCATAGGTTCCAATCACTTCGAACGTCATTCGATGATGTCCCCCCGCAGCACGAACCGCGCGTAGGCCACGGTCGACACGAAGCCGAGCATGGCGATGATCAGCGAAGCCTCGAAATAGATGGCGGTTCCCTGAGCCAGGCCCAGAAGCACGATCAGGCCGATGGCGTTGATCACCATCGTGTCGAGGGCCAGAATCCGGTCGCCCGTGGACGGCCCGATCAACAGCCGCACCATCGCGCCAAGCTGGCTCAGCGCGACACAGACGAAGGCCGCGACCAGGCACCATTGCATCACGTCATTGGCAAGGGTCATGCGAAAATCTCCTTCAATCGGCGTTCGTACCGCTGCTTGATCTCGTCCCGGACGGCGTCCGGGTCCGGCGCGTCGAGCGCATGGACCAGCAGGCTGTGCCCCTCGTCGGACAAGTCAGCCGACACGGTCCCCGGCGTGAGGGTGATGGTGCCGGCGAGAATCGTGATCGCCTCGGGCTTGCGCAGGTCCAGCGGGATCACGACCCACGCCGGACGCATCGCCGCGTTGGACTTGGTCAACACGATCCAGGCAACCTCGATGTTGGCCACGATGATGTCCCACATGACCAGCAGGCAATAGCTGAGCATCCGGAAGGGCCTGATCCCGCCGGGCCGGTCTGGCCACCACTGGGCCGTGGCGATGGGGATGAAGATTCCCAGGATCAGGCCGAAAACGACCATCCCCGCGGTGACGTCGTTCTGAAGCAGCGTCCAGACCACGGCCAGCAGCAGGGTCAGGAACGGATGTGGCAACAGCCACCGAATGGCACGCATCATCTCAGTGTCCCTCCTCTTTCGCGTCGCCCTCGGGCGCGCCGTGATCCCCCGCGCCGCCGTATGAACCCTCCGGGCTCTCGGCCTTGGGTCGCGTCAGCTTGCCCTTCGTGTCCAGTACGGTCGAGACGTAGTCGTCCGGTCCGAAGAGCTGCGACGCCGTCGCGTCGGTGTAGCGATAGACCGGCCCGGCGAGAACCGTGTGCAGCACCAGCAGCGACAGCAGACCGCCAACAGCCGCGTACGACAGGGTGGACGGCACCAGTCTGGCTTCGCCGTGCAGGGTCGCTTCGGCGTTCTCGAGGCTCTTGGTATCCTCGGGCTCGTCCACGTCGTCGGGCACCGTCACGCTGCGCGCTTTCCAGAACAGGGTGCTGCCCGCGCGGGCAAATCCGACCACCGAGACGAGGCTGGAACCAAGCACCACCGCCCAGATCCAGATCACCCAGCCGCTGGCGAAGCCGGCGTCGAGGATCAGCAGCTTGCCGACGAACCCCGACAGCGGCGGCAGGCCTGCCATCGCGATGGCCGCGACAAAGAACAGCGCCGCCGTCAGCGGCCCGCCCGCGATGGGCGGCTGCGCCGTCAGATCGAGATCCGATCGCCCCGCCCGCGCAAGATCGGTGATCAGGAACAGGGCCCCCGCCGCCAGTGTCGAATGGATGATGTAATAGAGCGCTGCGGCGATGCCCGCCTGGGTGAACAGCGCGATGGAAACCATGACCATCCCCATCGACCCGATCACGGAATAGGCGACCAGCCGGTCGAACTGCCGCGCGGCCAGCACGCCGACCATCCCGATGGCCAGCGACACCAGCGCCAGCGGCATCAGCCACAGCCCGTGCAGCCCCTCTGTCGCCGCTACGTCGGGGCCAAAGATCAGCGTGTAGACCCGGATGATCGCATAGGCGCCCACCTTGGTCATGATCGCGAACAGCGCCGCCACGGGCGCCGGGGCCTCGGCATAGCTCGACGGCAGCCAGAAATGCAGCGGCACCAGCGCCGCCTTGACGGCAAAGACCATCAGCAGCATCACCGACGCGATGCGGATGCCCACCGTATCGGCGGCATCGATCATCGCGACACGTTCCGCCAGGTCGGCCATGTTCAGCGTGCCGGTCTGGGCGTAAAGCGCCCCCAGCGCAAACAGGAACAGCGTCGATCCCAGCAGGTTGTAGAGCACATATTGCACCCCGGCCCGCAGCCGTGCGTTGCCGCCCGCGTGGATCATCAGCCCGTAGGAGGCGATCAGCAGCACCTCGAAGAACACGAAGAGGTTGAACAGGTCGCCGGTCAGGAAAGCGCCCATGATCCCCATCAACTGGAACTGGAACAGCGCGTGGAAATGCCGCCCCCTGCTGTCCCATCCGGACCCGATCGCGTAGAGCACCACGAAGAGCGCCAGGACACCCGTCAGCAGGACCATCATCGTGCTCAGCCGGTCGGCCACCAGCACGATGCCGAAGGGCGCGGCCCAGTCACCAAGCTGGTACAGCGTGACCGTGCCATCCGATGCCTGCCATGTCAGCCCGGCGGCAATCGCGATCAGCGCCAGCACACCGGCGACCGAGAAAACCCGCTGGATGCCGATGTGATAGCGCGCGGCCAGTACGATGAACGGGGCCAGCATCGCGGGCAGAACGACGGGGGCGATGATCCAGTGGGTCATGCCTTGTCCTCCGCTGCGGTATCGCCCTTGGCAGGATCGTCGACGTGATCGTCATCCGCGCCGAGGTAGGCCCCCAGCGCGATCATCACGATCACCGCCGTCATCCCGAAGGAGATCACGATGGCGGTCAGCACCAGCGCCTGCGGCAGCGGATCGGTATAGCGTTCCGCATCCGTCAGGATCGGCGGCGCCCCAAGGGTCAACCGCCCAGACGCGAACAGGAACACGTTGACCGCATAGGTCAGCAGCGAAATGCCCATGATCACCGGAAAGGTCCGCAGGCGCAGCACAAGGTACAGCCCCCCGGCGGTCATCACGCCAATGGCCGAAGCAACGAGAAATTCCATCTCACACGCCCCCTTCGAGTTTGGGATTTGTGGGATCGTCGGGATCGCGCGAGGGGTCGATGTCCATCGCGTGGTCCGTTTCGGGCATGTGCGCGCGGCGCGCCAGCCGCGAGAAGCTCTCCAGGGACAGCATCACCGCGCCGACGACGGCGAGGAAGACGCCCAGGTCGAACAGCGCCGCCGTCGCCAGTTCGAACTCGTGGAAAGGCGGTATGCGGACATAGGTGTAATCCGAGGTCAGGAAGGGCTTGCTCACGAACCACGACCCGATGCCGGTCAGCCCGGCCACGAGCACGCCCGCGCCGATGATCCCATGATAGGGATAGCGCTGCCGCGCGGCGGCCCAGCTGAAGCCGCTGGCCATGTACTGCATCACCACGGCGATGGACACCACCAGACCCGCGATGAACCCGCCGCCCGGTTCGTTATGCCCCCTCAGGAAGATGTAGAAACCCACCATCAGCACCACCGGCATGATCACGCGCGTCAGCACCACCATCATCATCGGATGCATGTCGCCGGCGCGCGGCTGGTCCGGCTTGCGGTTCAGCAGCCGCGCCCGTACCGGGCCGTCCAGCAGGGTTTCCGTCAGGGCGTAGATCAGCAGCGCCGCGATGCCCAGCACGATGATCTCGCCAAAGGTATCGAAGCCCCGGAAGTCCACGAGGATCACGTTCACGACGTTGGTGCCGCCCCCGCCCTTGTAGGAGTTGGCGAGGTGGAACTCGGAAATCGGGGGGGCCACCGCGTCCCGCAGCAGGAAATGCCACGACATGAACGCCGCCGTCACACCACCGGCAATCGCCACCGCCACGTCGCGCATGCGCCGCAGCACGGTGCTTTCCACCGGCGTGCGGTTCGGCAGAAAGTTCAGAGCCAGCAACAGCAGGATGATCGTCACCACCTCGACGGTAAGCTGGGTCATGGCGAGGTCGGGCGCGCTGAACACGACGAAACCGACCGACACCATCAGCCCCACGATGGCGATCAGGATCAGCGACAGCAGGCGGTTGCGGTGCAGGAACACCAGCCCCAGCGTCGCCGCCACCAGCATCGCCCAGCCCGCGATCTCGATCGCGCCGGCGGGCTGCATGGTCCGGGTCGCGGGGCCGATCGTGCCGGTCCGCCATGCGTGATATCCCAGTGCCACCACGGTCACAGCCATGATCGCAGCGTAGCGGGTGAAGGCCCCGTTGTTCAGCCCGTGAATGCTCCGCCGCGCCAGCGCGACCGCGCCGGCGATGATCGCCTCGAAGATGGTCTTGGCCTCGGGCCGCGGGGCCGCGTCCCACATGCGCAGCAAGGGATTGAACAGTGCCAGCACGATAAGGCCCCCGACCACCGCGGCGACGGACATGTAGAGCGCGGGCACAAGGCCATGCCAGATCTTGATATAGTGCACATCCAGCTCGGCCACACCGCCGATCACGGCGCGCGCCACGAGGAAGACGAAATCCTGAACGAGGAAAGGCGCAATTCCGATCACCACGACCAGCACCACCAGCAGCGCGGGCGGCGCCCACATGCCAAAGGGCGGATCGTGCGGGTGCGCCGGATAGTCGTCGCGCTTCGGGCCAAGGAAAGTGTGACCGATCAGACGGAAACAATAGGCGGCGGAGAACAACGACCCGATCAGCGCCAGCGCCGGCACCAGCCACCAGGTATCGAAAAGCACCGTATGGGTGGCCTCCTCCAGCATCATCTCCTTGCTGAGAAACCCGTTCAGCAACGGGATACCGGCCATCGACAGCGCCGCCACCGTGGCGATGACAAAGGTGATGGGCATCAGGTGACGCAACCCGCCCAGCCGCCGGATGTCGCGGGTATGCGCCTCGTGGTCGACGATGCCCGCCGACATGAAAAGCGCCGCCTTGAAGGTCGCGTGGTTGAGAATGTGGAACACCGCCGCCATCGCGCCAAAGGCCGTGCCGGTGCCCAGCAGCATCGTGATCAGCCCCAGGTGCGACACGGTCGAAAAGGCCAGCAGCGCCTTGAGATCATGCTTGAACAGCGCGATGACTGCGCCAAGAACCATCGTCACCAGCCCCGCCGTGGTCACGATCACGAACCATTCCGGCGTGCCCGACAGCACCGGCCACATCCGCGCCATCAGGAAGATGCCCGCCTTTACCATCGTGGCGGAGTGCAGGTAGGCGCTGACCGGCGTGGGCGCCGCCATGGCGTGCGGCAGCCAGAAGTGGAAGGGGAACTGCGCCGACTTGGTGAAGCACCCCAGCAGGATCAGGATCAGCGCGGGCATGTAAAGCGGGCTGGCCTGGATCATATCGCGGTTTTGCAGGATCACGCTCAGGTCGTAGCTGCCCACGATCTGGCCCAGGATCAGCATTCCCCCGATCATGGCAAGGCCCCCCATCCCGGTCACCGTCAAGGCCATGCGCGCGCCCTGCCGTCCTTCGGGCAGATGCTTCCAGTACCCGATCAACAGAAAGGACGACAGCGAGGTGAGTTCCCAGAATACCAGCAAAAGCAGGATGTTGTCGGACAGCACGATGCCCACCATCGCGCCCTGGAAAAGCAACAGGTAGGTAAAGAACTCTCCCATGTTGTCCTTGCGCGACAGGTAGAACCGCCCGTAGGTGATGATCAGCAGCCCGATACCCAGGATCAACGCGGCAAAGAAGAAGCCCAGGCCGTCCAGCATCAGGTTGACGTTCATGCCCAGCATCGGCAGCCAGTCGACGCCCGCCGTCACCACGTCGCCCGCCAGAACGGCCGGAAGGTTGGTCAGCAGGCCGATGAAGGCGGCAAGGGTCACGGTGAACGTCACGCCGGCACAGGCAGAGCGCCCCGCCGGATTCATCAGTCCGGGCAGAAGAGCACCCAGAAACGGCAGGGCAACGATAAGAAAGAGGGACACTTGAACTCCTGGTCTGTCAGCCTGTGCAGTCCCGTATTGTTGAGCATTTTTTTCGGGTTTCTCAAGGGCGAGCGGGGAAAAATCGTTTGCGCCGAGTGACATCTTTTGACGCAGTGCGCAGGCCGCCGCGCGGTGTGACGCAAGGGAAGTGAAACTTTGCGAAACGAAGTTCCGACCTGCGGTATTGGCACCGCCGCATTTACTGGCTAGCCTCCCGCGTGAGAGTCGCGCAACCTGAGGAGGAGGCGGCGCGGCAGATGATCTGGGAGGATATCATGCGACACCAACAGCCGACCCCGCTTGTCCGGTGCCCGACATCGTGACCGCCATGACCCCCGAAGAGGCGGTGCGCCATGTGGTTGCGACCGACCCCACCTTCGCCGTCGAAGAGGTCGAGATCCGCGGCGTGACTTTCAAGGCGTTCCGCAACATCCCCGGAACGGTACCCGCCCTGATGGCGGCCAGCCGGGCCAAGCAGGGAGATGGCGCGCTCGACTATCTCTCCTACGAGGGCGAAAGCCTGACATTCGACGAATTCCGGGGCCACGCCCACCGCATCGCCCATGCGCTGCGCGACGACCTTGGCGTGCGCCAGGGTGACCGCGTGGCCATTGCCATGCGCAACTACCCCGAACTGCTGACGGCGATCATGGCGATCTCGTCGCTCGGGGCGACGGTGGTGTTTCTCAATGCATGGTGGACCACCGAAGAACTGGACTATGCCCTGCGCGACAGCGGCGCCCGCATCGTCTTTGCCGACCGTCCGAGGATCGACCGGTTGTCGCCGCTGAAAGACGGGCTGGGCCTGACGCTGATCGGCTGCCGCGACGGCGAGGGACAGGGCGATCACGATTACCGTGCGCTCTACGATGCCGCCGCCAGCGATGCGCCGCCCGACGTCGCGATCGATACAGACGACGATTTCGCCGTGATGTATTCCTCGGGCACGACCGGACACCCCAAGGGCGTGGTGCAGACCCACCGGGGCGCCGTCAACGCGGTGTTCAGCTGGCTGATGCAGTCCGTCGTAGCGCCGCTGGTCACACCGCCCGAACCCGACGCCCCGGAACCGCCGCGCCCCTCGGTGCTGGTGGTCACGCCGCTGTTCCACGTGACGGCGACGCATCCTGTCTTTTTGCTGTCGATGCCTGCCGGGGCCAAGGTCACGCTGATGTACCGCTGGGACGCCGCCGAGGCGGTCCGCCTGATCCGCGATGGCAACATCACCCGCTTTCTGGGGGTGCCCACGCAATCCGCCGAATTGTCCGAGGCGGCGCGCCGCATGGGTGAAACCCTGCCCTCCCTCGATTACATCGGCGCGGGCGGGGCAAAACGGCCCGCGGCGCAGGTCGCAGCCATCGCCGAAACCTTTCCGGACGCGGGCGTCGCCACCGGCTGGGGCATGACGGAAACCCAAGCATTGGGGATCGGCATGATCGGCGACGACTACAAGGCCAGGCCCGACTGCGCGGGCAAGCTGCACCCGCCCGTGCAGGAACTGCGTTTTCTCGACGACGCGGGCAAGGATGTCCCGCCGGGCACGCTGGGCGAAATCACGGTCAAGAGCCCTGCCAACATGCGCTGCTACCTCAACATGCCCGAGGCGACAGCCGAAACGATGCAGGACGGCTGGCTGCGGACCGGCGATCTGGGTGTGATCGACGAAGACGGCTACGTCACCATCCTCGACCGCAAGAAGAACATCATCATCCGGGGCGGAGAGAACATCGCCTGCCTCGATGTCGAAGGCGCGCTGCACCGGCTGCCGCAAGTGGCCGAAGCCTGCGCCTTTTCCGTTCCCGACGAGCGGCTGGGCGAAATCGTGGGCGCCGTGGTGCAACTGCGCCCTGACACCAGCCTCACTCGGGATGAAATGGCGCGGGCGCTCGAGGGGCACCTCGCCAGCTTCAAGATACCGGCGCTGCTCTGGTGCCAGCAGGAGCCACTGACCCGTGGCGCCACCGACAAGATCGACCGCCGCGCCCTGCGCGCGGCCTGTTTAAAACAAATGGAAGAGACTGCATGACCCATCCGACTGAACAAGAAATCGGCCAGTACATCGCCGAGGCGGGCAAGGCCGCCTGGGAGGTTCCGGACCTGCCGGACGATACCGCGCATCGCAAGATCGAAACCGTGGGCATCATCGGCGCAGGCACCATGGGGGGCGGCATCGCGATGAACTTCGCGACCGCAGGCTACAACGTCAGGATCGTCGAGACGACGCAGGAAGCGCTGGACCGGGGTCTGAAGGTGGTGCGCGGCAACTACCAGCGCAGCGCCGACAAGGGGCGCTTCCCGCAGGACGAGGTCGAGATCCGGATGGGCCGTTTCGACGGGCGGCTGTCCCTCTCCGACCTGGCCGACTGCGACCTGGTGATCGAGGCGGTGTTCGAGGACATGGAACTGAAGCGCAAGATCTTCACCGAACTCGACAGCGTGATGAAGCGGGGCGCGATCCTGGCCACCAACACATCTGCGCTGGACATCGACGAAATCGCGGGCATGACCAAGCGCCCCGAGGACGTGATCGGTCTGCATTTCTTCTCGCCCGCGAACGTGATGAAGCTGCTCGAGATCGTGCGCGCGAAGCACACCGCCGACGACGTGGTCGCGACCTGCATGGCACTGGCCCGCGAGATCAACAAGGTCGCGGTACTGGTCGGGGTCTGTCCCGGCTTCGTCGGAAACCGCATCCTCTTTGCGCGTCAGAAGCAGGCGAACAAGCTGGTCGATTCCGGCGTCATGCCATGGGACGTGGACGCGGCGCTGAACCGGTTCGGGTTCAAGATGGGCCCCTTCCAGATGAGCGACCTCGCGGGGCTCGACATCGGCTGGTCCAAGGGCGCCAAGACCCAGAACCCGATCCGCGATGCCCTGTGCGAGATGGACCGCCGCGGCCAGAAGACCCAGGCGGGTTACTACGACTACGACGAGAACCGCCGCCCGATTCCGTCGGACGTGACCGCGGGGATCATCCGCGACATCACCGGGGCCGAACCGCGCAAGATGGACCCCGAGGAGATCATCGAGATCTGCATCTATCCGATGATCAACGAGGCGGTGAAGATCCTGGAAGAGAACAAGGCCCAACGCCCCAGCGACATCGATGTGGTCTGGCTTAACGGCTACGGCTGGCCGGCTGACAAGGGCGGCCCGATGTTCTACGGCGACATGGTCGGCGCGCAGGCCGTGCTGAACCGCATGGAGCAGTTGGGCGCGGAGGACCCCGAGTTCGCCCCCGCCGACACCCTGCGCAAGCTCGCCGAGTCGGGCGGCAAATTCACCGAAATCGACACTGGAGGGCTCAAGGTATGAGCTACGAGTACATCAAGACCGAAAAGAAGGGCCATATCCTGGTCGTGACGATGAACCGGCCCGACGTCTACAATGCCGTCAACGAGGACATGCACCACGAGATGAGCGATTGCTGGGATGCCTTCGCGGCGGACCAGGACCTGTGGGTCGCCGTGCTGACCGGCGCGGGGGACAAGGCGTTCTCCGCCGGCAACGACCTCAAGGCGACACAGCAGGGCGGCATCAAGAAGGGCCTGCCGCAGACCGGGTTTGCCGGCCTGTCCTCGCGCTTCGATCTGGAAAAACCGCTGATCGCCGCCGTGAACGGTTTCGCGATGGGCGGCGGTTTCGAAACCGCGTTGTCCTGCGACATCATCCTCGCTTCGGAAAACGCCAAGTTCGCCCTGCCCGAGGTCAAGGTCGGCTTCTTCGCCTCCGCTTCCGGCGTGCAGCGCCTGTCGCGCTACATCGGGCGCCTTGCCGCGCAGGAACTGATGCTGACCGGCCGGACCATCGACGCCGCCGAGGCCTTGAGCCTGGGCTGCGTCAACGAAGTCCTGCCTGCGGGCGATCTGATGGACCGCGCCATGGCCAAGGCCGAGGAACTGTGCAGCGTCTCGCCATCGTCCGTGAAGGCGACGAAACGCATCCTGAACTCCATGGCGGTTGCCGACGGCCTCCCCGAAAGCCTCGCCTACTCGCGCGAGGTGCAGGCGGATCTGGCCAAGACCGAGGACTTCAAGGAAGGCGTCAACGCCTTCGTGGAAAAACGGAAACCCAACTGGGTGAACAAGTGACCGTCCCCGCGGGGACACCAATTCGCGGTTCCGAGGGAACCGGAAACAGACTGACGGAACAACGCCCAAGGAGGCACATTTGATGAGCGACATGAACCCACCGGAACTGAACAACCTCGAGATGTCGGAGGCCAACAAGCCCCTGCTGAACGCGGTGATCAAGCACATCCGCGAGAACGTGGACCCGATCACCGAGGAATTCCACCGGCTGGGCGACGCGCAGGAGGATCGCTGGAGCTATCATCCGCGCCAGCTGGAACTGCTGGAAGGGGCCAAGCAGAAGGCCCGCGACGCGGGGCTGTGGAATTTTTTCCTGCCCAACGCGGAAACCGGCGAAGGCCTGTCGAACCTCGACTATGCCTACATCGCGGCGGAACTGGGCAAGAACCCCCTCGCCTCGCAGACACTGAACTGTTCGGCCCCCGACACGGGCAACATGGAAGTGCTGGAACGGGTCGGCACGAAAGAGCAGAAGGAAAAGTGGCTCAAGCCCCTGCTGGCCGGTGAAATCCGCTCGGCCTTTGCGATGACCGAACCGGACCGCGCGTCGTCGGATGCCAAGAACATCGCCATGTCCGCCGTGCTGGAAAACGGCGAATGGGTGATGAACGGCGAGAAATACTATATCTCCGGTGCGGGCGATCCGCGCTGCAAGATCATGATCGTCATGGTCAAGACCTCGCCCGACGCGGAACCCTTCCGCCAGCAATCGCAGATCCTCGTGCCGATGGACACGCCCGGCGTGGAAATCCTCGGGCCGATGCATGTCTTCGGCCATGACGACGCGCCGCACGGTCACATGCACATCCGGTTCACCAATGTCCGCGTGCCGGAAAGCAACATCCTCTGGGGCGAAGGCAGGGGGTTCGAGATCAGCCAGGTCCGCCTTGGACCGGGCCGCATTCACCACTGCATGCGCTCCATCGGGCAGGCGGAAAAGGCGCTGGACCTGATGATCGAACGCGGCCTGTCGCGCGAAGCCTTCGGCAAGCGGATCATCGACCTTGGCAAGAACATGGAAACCATCAGCCGCGCCAAGATCGAGATCGAGGCGATGCGCCTTCTGGTTCTCAAGGCCGCCAAGGCGATGGACGTTCTGGGCAACAAGGAAGCCCGCATCTGGGTGTCGATGATCAAGGCGAAGGTCCCCGAACAGGTCTGCGAGATCATCGACCAGGCGATGCAGGTGCATGGTGCCACGGGGATCTCGCAGTGGTCGCCGCTGTCGGGCATGTACGCCCAGCAACGCACCCTGCGCTACGCCGATGGCCCGGACGAGGTGCACCACCACGTCATCGCCCGGCACGAGGTCAACACCTACAAGGAAAGCAACGCGCGTCAGGACGCCGCCAAGCAGCACACGGAAAACCGTGGCAGCGCGGGGTTCATGGGATGAGCGATCTTTTCGACCTCACCGGCAAGGTGGCGCTGCTGACCGGCGCCTCCAAGGGGATGGGACTGGCGATGGCCACGGCCCTCGCCCAGCACGGCGCCACCGTCGTGATCTCGGCCCGCAAGCAGGATCAGCTTGACGAAGCCGCCGAGGGCATCAACGCCCTCGGCAAGGGAACGGCCCACGCGGTGGCCTGCAACGTGGGCTACAAGGACCAGCTTCAGGCGCTGGTCGATCAGACCCACGAAAAGGCGGGCAAGATCGACGTGGTGATCGGCAACGCTGGCGTGAACCCCTATTACGGCAAGACCTCGGAAATCCCCGACGACGCCTATGACAAGACGATGAACGCCAACGTCAAATCCAACCTCTGGCTGGCCCAGATGGTGGCCCCCGACATGATCGAGAAGGGGTCGGGGTCGATGGCGTTCACCTCGTCCATCGGCGCGTTCAAGCCGTCGGTCATGCTGGGCACCTACGGCATGTCCAAGCTCGCGCTCATCGGGCTGTGCCGCAACCTCGCGGCGGAATTCGGGCCGAAGGGCCTGCGTTTCAACGCGATCTGTCCGGGGCTGGTCAAGACCGAATTCGCACGCGAACTGTGGGACAATCCCGAGGTCGAGAAACGCATCAAGGAAGAGATCCCCCTGCGCCGCCTGGGCGAGCCGGAGGATTTCGCGGGACTCGCCGTCTTCCTTGCCTCCGATGCAAGCCGCTACATGACCGGTCAGGCCCTGACCGTCTGCGGCGGCTCCAACATGTGGACGTGACGACATGGAATTGAAAGACAGGATCATCGTCGTGACTGGTGCCGCCAGCGGCATCGGCCGCGCCATGTGCCAAAGGTTTGCCGAAGAAGGCGCGAAACATATCGCCTGCGTGGACCGCGACCTGAAAGGCGCGGAGGAAACGGCAGCCATGATGGGCGGCAGCGCCCACATGGTCGATGTCCGGGACCGCGACCAGCTGACCGGCATGATCGACAAGGTCGAGGCCGAGGCCGGGCCGATCGACCTTTTCTGCTCCAACGCGGGCATTTCCGTCGCGGGCGGTGTCGAGGTCGAGGACGACGCCTGGCAGCGCATCTGGGAGATCAACGTGATGGCCCATGTCTGGGCCGCACGCCATCTGGTGCCGAAGATGGCCGAACGCGGCGGCGGGTATTTCCTGAACACCGCGTCTGCCGCCGGCCTGCTGAACCAGGTCGGCTCGGCGCCCTACGGCGTGACAAAGCATGCGGCCGTCGGGCTGGCGGAGTGGATCGCCCTGACGTACGGCGATCAGGGCATCAAGGTGAGCGTCCTGTGTCCGCAGGCGGTGCGCACGGAAATGACGCGCGGCCACGAAGACCACGTGGCGGCGATCGACGGCATGATGGAACCCGCCCCGGTGGCCGAAGCCTGCGTGCAGGCGATCCGGGACGAGACCTTCCTCGTGCTGCCGCACCCTGAAGTGCTGGCCTACATGCGCAACAAGACCGAGAACTACGACCGCTGGATCGGGGGGATGCGCAAGCTGAACCGCCGCTTCGGCAATTTCGACCGCTAACCGCGAGGGACAGAGAATGATCGGATATGCAACAATCGGCGTGGCGGACATGGCCCGCGCCAAGAAGTTTTACGGCGACCTGTTCGAGGGCAAGGCCAAGGTGGTCATGGACCAGGGGCGCATCGCCTTTCTGTCGGCGGGGCGAGGCAAGCCGATGCTGGCCATGTGCGAGCCTTACGACGGCAATGCACCCAACCCCGGCAACGGGACGATGATCGCCTTCACCTGCGAAGACAAGGCCGAGGTGGACGCGATGTACGCGCGCGCCCGCGACCTCGACGCACCCGACGAGGGCGCGCCGGGCCAGCGCATCAAGGACCAGTTCTACGGTGCCTACGTCCGTGATCCGGACGGCAACAAGCTGTGTTTCTTCGTTTTCGGGTGATGTGAAGCGCGCCGCGCTGGGGTCTAGGATCAGGACCTAAAGAGCTCCTATTGACCGGCAGCTGTGGTCCGCATAACTGCCCTCCGACGCTCCCTGCGGTTCGCGAACCCGGCGAACGGCAGCTTTGAGAACTTGAGTGGCCGGTTCTGCCCTTTGAATGACTGTCCTCGTTAAATGGCACTCAAATCGAGAAAAGTCGAAATCCGACGTGAATAGCAAGAAACACTGTCGCGACCTGCAAAAAACCAGCGGCAAACAGCAGGAGAGTCGCCCTGTTTTTATTGCCTTGTTCTGCGTTGGTTCCTGATCTTCTACTGAGGTCCATTGCGGAGATAGTAAGGAGCGAAAGCGCATTTAACATAGCAAAATCAATATAGTTCATATGTGAAGTCCCACACTAACGACGCATTGCCCTTTCCAAGGGACAACCCAGTTCGGCTGATGACAACCATTATTTTTTCACCCGAACCGGACATCGACGTGCATTTGGCGAATGTCGGTAAAGTCCGCTTTGCGGACGTTCGTGCATAGCGCAGCGAAGGGCCGCTTCGAGCCGATGCTCCACTCTCAATGAGAAGACCTATTGCCAAAGCAAGGCTTTGGCAGCGCCCGAGCCGCCCCCACGGGGCGGGCGCGATCTGTCTCGGATGTTGGACCTGACGACCAAGTCCCCGAACCAGCCGTACTACCCCCGCTTCTTCAGCGGGCGCATCAGACCTTCCTGCGTGACCGATGCGACAAGCTGGCCGGTCTGGCTGTAGATCAGGCCGCGGTTGAAGCCGCGGCCGCCCCCTGTCCAGGGCGCGTCTAGGTCGTAGAGGTGCCAGTCCGAGAACTCGATCGGGGCGTGGAACCACATCGCGTGGTCGAGGCTCGCGGTCATCACCTTGCCCTGGAACCAGGTCAGCCCGTGGGGCCGCAGCGATGACCCCAGCAGGTTCATGTCCGACGCATAGGCCAGCAGGCAGTGCTGCATCTGCGGCCCCTGCCCGCGCGCAGCTTCCATCCGGAACCAGAGCTGGTTGCGGTCGTCCGCCCGGTCCGGTTCGATCAGGTCGCGCGGTTCGATCTCGCGGATCTCGATGGGGCGTTCGCGCAGGAAATCCTCGCGGTATTTCTCGGGTATCTTCTCGACATTGGCGGCGCGCAGGGCGGGTCGGTCCGGCCAGTTTTCCGGTGTGTCCGCGTCCGGCATGGGGTGCTGATACTCCCAGCCCTCCTCCGCCACATGGAACGAGGCGGAAAGATTGAAGATCTGCTTGCCGTGCTGGATCGCCACCACCCGCCGTGTCGTGAAGCTGCCGCCGTCGCGGGCGCGGTCCACCTGGTAGATCACCGGTATCGACGGGTCGCCGGGACGGATGAAATAGGCGTGCAGGGAATGACAAAGCCGGTCGGGCACGGTTCGGTACGCCGCCATCAGCGCCTGCGCGATCACGTGCCCGCCGAAAATCCGGGTCGTCGTTTCCCCGCCCGAGCCGATGCCGCGAAACAGGTCCACCTCGAGCTGTTCGATGTCCAGCAGGTCCAGAAGTTCTTCGGCGACGGCGGTCATGGGGGGCTTTCTCAGGTCGGGGCCCGTGCCGCGGCATAGGCGATAAAGAAGTCGAAGCTGTACGGATTGGCCATGGAATCGCGGTTCACGACCGTTTCGGGATCGCCTCCCAACAACAGCTTTTTGACCGGAACCTCAAGCTTCTTGCCCGACAGGGTGCGGGGAACTTCCTGTATCTCTATGATTTCATTCGGAATAAATCGTGCCGACACGCCGCTGCGGATGGCCGCGTTGATCTGGTCCTTGAGCGCGTCGTCAAAGGCCACGCCGGGGGCGGGCACCACGAAAAGCGGCATGAAACTGTCGCGGCCCAGGAATTCGAGGTCGACCACGAGACTGTCCAGCACGCTGTCCAGTCCCTCCACCGCCTGATAGATTTCGGCGGACCCCAGGCGCAGGCCCTTGCGGTTGATGGTGGCGTCCGAGCGCCCGTAGATCACGCTGTGGCCGTCGGCGTCGATGCTGATCCAGTCGCCGTGCCTCCAGACGCCGGGGTAATCCGCGTAATAGCTGTCGAACAGCCGGCTGCCGTCGTCGTCGCCCCAGAAGAACAGCGGCATGGACGGCAGCGGTTCGGTACAGACCAGTTCTCCCACCTCGCCGACCAGTTCGTTGCCCTGCGGGTCATAGGCACGCACGGCATTGCCGAGCGCGCGGCATTGCATCTCGCCCGCGCGCACGGCCATGCCCGGATGGCCCAGAACGAAAGCCCCGGCGAGGTCCGTCCCGCCCGAGATCGGTGCGAGCCACTGGTCCGGCTTCACGTCACGGTAGATCCAGTCGTAGGCATCCGACGACAGGGGCGAGCCGGTGGAACCGAGCGAGCGCAGAGCGGACAGGTCCACTTCGGTGCGCGGGGTCACGCCCGCCTTCATGCAGCCCGAGAAGAACGCGGCACCGGCGCCGAAGTAGGTCAGCCGTTCATCCGCGATGAACCGCCAGACGACGCCCATGTCGGGATGGTTCGGCGCCCCGTCGAACAGGGCCACGGTCGCCCCCTGCCCCAGCGCCATCCACTGGGCATTCCACATGATCCACCCCGAGGACGTGAGCCAGCAGAACCTGTCGCGGTTGGTCAGGTCGTGGTGCAGCGACTGCTTGGCCGCCTCCAGAATGATGCCGCCGTGGCCGTGCACGATGGGTTTCGGATTGCCCGTGGTGCCCGAAGAATAGACGATCCAGAGGGGATGTTCGAATTCCACCTGTTCCGAGCGATAGGTGGCATCGTCCCCTGTCAGGCTGTCCCAGGACAGGTGCGTTTCGGGCAGGTCGCCCGCAACGGCCACGGTGACGCAATGCGTAACGCTGGGCAGGCCCGCGGCAATGTCCGAGAGCACGGCGCGGCGGTCGATCATTTTGCCCGCATGAATGTAGCCGTCCTGCGCGATCAGCACCTTGGGCTCGATCTGCTTGAACCGGTCCAGGATCGCCACATGCCCCATGTCCGGCGCGCAAAGCGACCAGATCGCACCGATGCTCGCCGTCGCCAGAAAGGCGATGAGCGCGGTGTCGGTGTTGGGCAGGATCGCGACGACCCGGTCGCCCTTGCCTACGCCCATTTCCGCGAGATGCGCGGCGACGCTGGCAACCTGGCGGCGCAACTCGCCCCAGGTGATTTCGCGGCGCCCGACGGTTTCGGACTGAACGATCAGCGCCGTCGCGTCCTCGCGACCCTCGGCATGTTTCATCACTTGATCGACATAGTTGAGCCGCGCGCCGGTGCCCCATTCGGCACCGGGCATCTGACGCCGGACCAGCAACTTTTCGGGCCGCAAGCTGGCCCGCACGTCGAAGAACTCCCATATGGCGGACCAGAACCCTTCGAGGTCATCGACACTCCACCGCCACATGGCGTTGTAGTCATCGAAGGTCAGGCCGCGGTTTTCTTCCAGCCAGCCTTCGAACGCGGCCATGGTGCTGGCCTCGCGCCGGTCGGCGGAGGGTTCCCAGAGGACGTCGGCGCTCATGTCATTGCCCCGTGGACCAGTGCCTTGAGCTGGGGTCGCGCGGGATAGGAACTGCTCGGCACGAGTTGGGTGAAGAAAATGGCGGAGAGTTCGAGCACCGGATCGACCCAGAAGAAGGTCGAGGCCATGCCGCCCCAGCTGAAATCGCCGACCGATCCGGGCGACCGTGCACGGCCCGGATTCAGCAGGACCGCCCCGCCGATGCCGAAGCCCATGCCTTCCATCGGCTGCTCGGCAAAGCTTTGCGGCCCCATCGACGCGATCTCGCCCGGCAGGTGGTTGCGCATCATGAACTCCAGCGTCATGGGGCCGATGATCCCCGCGCCACCGGTGCGCAGCATTTCGGTGAACTTGAGGTAGTCGTCGATCGTGCCGACCAGCCCGCCGCCGCCGGACATCAGGGTGGCGGACAGAAACGGAGACTTCTCCGCGCCGTCGATCAGGCGCAGCGGGTCAGGCCCCTTTTCGGCCTTGCCCACGGTAAAGCCGCCCTCGGCCAGCGGGGTATAGCACGCCGCGAAACGGTCCCGCGCCGCGGGCGGCACCGAGAACCGGGTCTCATGCATCCCCAGCGGGTCGAAGACGCGCTCGATGAAGACCTCTTCGAGGGTCTGGCCGGTGACGACCTCGATCACGCGGCCGATGACATCGATGCCGACGGAATATTCCCAGCGGGTGCCGGGGCGGAAGGCCAGCGGCAGCGCGGCCAGCGCGTCGCACATCGGCGCGAGACCGGGCTGACTGGCCCGGAACTCGATCTTGTGTTCGGCCATCAGCTTCCCCAGCGGGCCGGGGTTGAAGGCATAGCTGAGGCCCGACGTATGTGTGAGCAGCTGGTGAAGCGTCGGCGGCGCGCAAGGCTCCACCTGGTCGGCGCGGGTGGCACCGGGCACGAGGCAGGTCATGTCCGAGAAGGCGGGCAGAAAATCCGACACCGGCGCGTCGAGGTGAAACAACCCCTCTTCGGCAAGGGTCATCAGCACGAGGCTGGTGACCGGCTTGGTCATTGAATAGATGCGGGCGACGGTGTCGCGCTCCCACGGTTTGCCCGCGGCCACGTCCCGCAGCCCGGCCTGATGGTAGCAAACCTCCTTCCCGCCCTGGGCGAGAAGGACGGAACATCCGGCGAAACGGCGCTGCTCCACGTAAGATTGCATCCAGACCGCGATGCGATCCAGGCGCCCAGCATCAAATCCGCCCATACTTCAGACCTCTAGCCATTCCTTGCGTACATCGTCACGGGCCTTGAGTTCGGCGGGTGTCCCTTCAAAGACGACCTGTCCGTGCCCCATCACATAAACACGATGGGCGATGTCCATTGCAATGGACAGTTTCTGCTCAACCAGCAGGGTCGAGATCCCCTTGTCGGCGATGGCCTTGAGCACTTCGGCCACCTTCTGCACCATCTGCGGCGACAGGCCTTCGGTCGGTTCGTCGATCATGATGAAATCCGGATCGCCCATCAGGGTGCGGCACATGGTCAGCATCTGCTGTTCGCCGCCCGAAAGCACCGACGCCTCGACATCCGCGCGGCGGCTGAGGTTTTCGAACATGTCGAACATCGCCTGCATGGACCAGCGGCCGGCACCGTCCTTCTGACCCGGCTTGAGGCCCAGTGTCAGGTTCTGGCGGGTGGTGAGGCCCGGAAAGATATCGCGGTTCTCGGGGACGTAGCCGACACCCATGTTGGCGATCTCGTAGGCCTTCTTGCCGGCAATCTCCTGCCCCTTGAACTTGACCGAGCCTTTCGGCTCGACTTCGCCCATGATCGCCTTGCAGGTGGTGGAGCGCCCCACGCCGTTGCGGCCCAGAAGGGCCACGATCTCGCCCTCGCGGACGTTCAGCGTCACGCCCTGAAGAATGTGCGACTTGCCGTAATAGGCGTGCATGTCGGTGACTTCGATCATCAGTGTTCGGCCTCCAATGCCGCGCCGAGGTAGGCTTCCTGGACTTTCGGGTCGCCCCGCACCTCCTCCGGTCTGCCGGTCGCGATGATCTCGCCGTAGACCAGCACCGAGATGCGGTCCGCGAGACCGAACACCACGCCCATGTCGTGCTCGACCATGACCAGCGTCTTGTTCTCGGTCACGCGCATGATCAGGTCCGTGATATAATCGGTTTCCGAGTGGCTCATGCCGGCGGTGGGTTCGTCCAGCATGATCACGTCGGCCCCGCCCGCGATGGTGATCCCGATCTCGAGCGCGCGCTGTTCGGCGTAGGAAAGCGTGCCCGCGGGCAGATCTCGCCGTGCGGTGAGGTTGATCTGCTCGAGGATCGCTTCGGTGCCTGCGGTCAGGTCGCGGCTGCGGCTGACAAGGTTCCAGAAACTGTACTTGTACCCCTGTGACCACAACAACGCGCATCGCACGTTCTCGAACACCGACATCTTGGGAAAGATGTTGGTGATCTGGAACGACCGCGACAGCCCCTTGCGGTTGATCTGGAAGGGCTGGAGCCCGGTCAGATCCTCTCCGTGCAGCTTCACGGTGCCCGAAGTCGGCGCGAAGCGTGCGGTGATGAGGTTGAAGAGCGTGGACTTGCCCGCGCCGTTGGGTCCGATGATCGCGTGGCGTTCCGACTGGCCGATGGACAGGTCGATGCCACGGATGATCTCGGCCTTGCCGAAGCTCTTCTTCAGTCCGTTGAGTTCGAGTGCCGGTGTGCTCATGCGCGCGCTCCTGGGGTGGTCGCCTCGTTCCATGCTTCGCGCAGGCCGGGAGCCGTGGCGCGGGTGATGCCCAGCGCAATCAGGGTGACGCCGATGGCGATGACCCAGGGCAGGACGGCATGGCTGTCGAAAGTGGTCCAGAACAGCGTCATCTCGTCGTCGCCGGGCGCGGCGTGCCGGACGTGAAAGACCATCTCGACGAGGGCCGCGAGACCGAGAATGCCGATCAGGGCGGGCAGCAGGGTCTTGAAATAGGGCACGATCAACGACCGCGCGTTACCCAGCCTGAACACGGGCACGTGCATCATCAGCAGCCCGGCCAGACCGCCCGGAAAGAACATCACCGTCGCGACGAACAGCGTACCGGCGTAGAAGGCCCAGAGGTCCGTCTGCAGGCTGAGAACCGTTTGCAGCAGGGTGAAGGCGATGGCGCCGATGATCGGCCCGAAGAAGAAGCCGACACCGCCGAGGAAGGTGACCAGAAGGATCACGCCGGACGACGCGGTGTTCAGGTTCTCCTCGGTCAGGATCTCGTAGTTGATGGCAAAGAGCCCCCCAGCGACCCCGGCAAAGAAGCCCGAGGCGACGAAGCTGTAGAACCGCACCCAGCGGGCGGAATAGCCCAGGAACTCGGCCCGTTCGGGATTGTCGCGTACCGCGTTGGCCATGCGGCCGACAGGGGTGCGTGACCAGAGGTACATGAGCGCGGCAGAGATCAGCACCCACGCCGAAATCAGGTAGTACACCTCGATCTGCTGCAGGAACTCGACACCGAAGAACGGCTGCGCATAGGTCCGGTCGCCCGAGATGCCTTCCTCGCCGCCGAAGAAGGCGACGATGATCACGGAACAGGCCGCGATCAATTCACCGACGCCAAGGGAGATCATGGCGAAAACGGTGCCCGCGCTGCGTGTGGAGAAGCTGCCCACGATGATCGCCAGCCCCATGCCGAACAGCCCGCCGAACACTGGCAGGACCGGAAGTGGAAGCACCGAAAAGAAGTCGGAGGCATTCATGATGTGCATGCAGGCAAAGCCGCCGACCCCGGCATAGACCGCGTGACCGAAGGACAGCATGCCCCCCTGGCCCAGCAGCATGTTGTAGGCCAGCGCGAAGATCACGGTGATCCACATCTGGTTCATGATCGTGATCGAGGAGTTGTTGGTGAAGATGAAAGGCAGGATCGCCAACAGCACCGCCGCCACGATCCATGGCGCGAAGGTCAACGTCATGTTGCCGGCGCCCATCTGTTGCGCGGGGGAACGCGGATCGGTCGTGATCTGTTCGTCGCCGCGGGCGCCCTTGACGTCTGATTTCGTGTCCATCTGTGTCATGAGTGGCGCTTTCCAAAGAGTCCCGAAGGCCGGAAGATCAGGATCAGCACCATCAGGATGTAGGGCAGGATATCAGCGATCTGCGGCGATGTGACGGTCCACAGGTCGCGGAACAGGTTATCGTCGAGGTTCTCGGGGGTCGCGAACCCGATGCCGTTCAGGATATCGGCCATCGCAATGTTGTAGGCCTTGGCGAACGTGGTGATCCAGCCGATCAGCAGCGACGCGACCAACGCGCCCCAAAGCGACCCGAGACCGCCGATCACGATGGTCACGAAGACGATGGACCCCAGCACGAAGGCCATGCCCGGGAAAGTGCCCAGCACCGGTCCCGCGATCACCCCGGCCACACCGGCCAGCGCGGTGCCGACGCCGAAGACACCCATGAAGATCAGCGGCACGTTGTGGCCCAGCGCCTCGACGGTACGGGGATAGCTGAGCGCGGCCTGAATGATCATGCCCACGCGCGTCCGGGTCAGGATGAAGAGCAACCCGATGAAGATCGCGAGCGAGATGAAGATCATGAAGATCTTGTAGGCAGGGATGGAGTTGCCCGCGATGGCGAAAGCCGAGAAGTTCAGCGCCTCGGGGACGAAATAGGGCATCTGGTTCTTGCCCCAGACGAATTGCACCAGCTCCTCGATCAGCAGAGCCAGACCGAAGGTGAAGATCAGTTCGGGCACGTGGCCATACTGGTGCACGCGCCTGAGCCCATAGCGTTCGACCCCCGCGCCCAGCACACCGACGATCAGCGGCGCGATCAGAAGCCCCATCCAGAACCCCAGTCCCTGGCTGATCTGGTAGGCAAAATAGGCCCCCAGCATGTAGAAGCTGGCGTGGGCAAAGTTCAGAACGCCCATCATTGAGAAGATCAGGGTCAGACCGGCAGACAGCATGAACAGCAGCAGTCCGGTCACAAGCCCGTCGATGATATTGACGAGAATGAGGTCCATTGGCCCCTCCGGCTAGGGTGTCACAAAGGTCGTGTTTTATCGGATGAAAAAAGGTCCGCTCCCGGCCGGGCCGGGAACGGACCTCGAACGCCTTATTCGGGGCGCTTCATCTCGCAGGTGGTGGCACTGTCCATGCCAGCCATCTCGATGGTCGACTCGTTCACCACGCCGAAACCGGAGTTGTCGTAGTCGAATTCGACGTTTTCATTGGTGTGGACGCCGACGTGCATGTCCTGGATCAGCTGGTGGTCCTGCGGACGCATGAACAGCTTGCCGCCCCACATGCTGTCGTACTCCATCCCCTCGAGTGCCGAGGCGACAGCGACCACGTCATCCGCGGTGCCCGCTTCCTCGATGGCCGTGGCCAGCATGCCGATGGTGTTGAAGATCCGGCTCTGGTCGATGTTGCCCTCGGGATACTTTTCCTTGAAGGCGTTATAGGTCTCGCGGGCTTCTTCCGAACCGATCGGGTTGATGCTGCCCTGGGAAATCAGGCGGATGCGGTCCTTGCCGGTTTCACCGAAGGCCGCCGTCATGCCGGAGCCGGCCGCGTAGTAGGTGAAGATCGGACCCTCGAAACCGTTGTCGATGATCGCCTTGCCCAGCCCCAGCATGTCGGCGCCCCAGTTGCCGGTGATCACGGCATCGGCGCCCGAAGACACGACCTTGCGGGCGTAGGGGGTGAAGTCCTTCACCTTGCCGATGGGGTGCAGTTCGTCGCCCACGACCTCGATGTCGTCGCGCTTTTCGCCCAGCATCTTGTTGGCGGCATCCGACACCGCCTTGCCGAAGGAATAGTCCTGGCCGATGATGTAGACCTTCTTGATGTTCTCGTCCGCGACGATCACGTCGGTCAGCGCGTCCATCTTGATGTCGGCGTTGGCGTCGAAACGGAAGTGCCAGAAGTTGCACTTGTCATTGGTCAGCGCCGGATCGACGGCGGCGTAGTTGAGGAACAGCACGCGGCTGTCGGGATTGCGGCGGTTGTGCTTGTCGATGGCTTCGGTCAGCGCGTTCGCCACGCCCGAGCTGTTGCCCTGCACGATGTAGCGGATGCCCTGGTCGATCGCGACCTGAAGCTGGATCAGGGATTCCTTGGGGCTGGTCTGGTTGTCGAAGCCGACGACCTCGAAGGTGTCGCCGTCAAGAACGCCGCCCTTTTCGTTGACCATGTAGTCGGCCGCGAACTGGAACTGGTGCAGACCGTTCGTGCCGGTGCTCGCAAACGGTCCGCTGAGCGGATCGATGAAGGCGATCTTGATGGTTTCGGCAAATGATGCGGATGCACCGATGACAAGTGACAGGGCCGAGACCGCGCCCAGCTTGGTAATGCTTTTCATGTTTTCCTCCCTATGGCGACCTGTTTGGCGCGTGCTTCTGACGCTTTCGATCGCAGGTCGAGCCTTGCACACCACGGGGCAAAGTCAAGGCTCGTGATGGCAATGAACCTAGCGTCACTTTGGATGCCGGCGGCCCCCGTGACGCATCTGCCTCCGGGGCTCGATTTCAACCGCCGAGTGCAAGACACGGCATAAGGCGCTGAATTTGAATAACAAATGAAAAGGCGGGTCGGATGGATGGTAGAAGATAAGGCCTGAAATGACTGTAATGTCAGCATTTTTTGCCTGTTTGACGGGCACTCCCGGCAGCGGAAAAGTGATCGAAAAAACGATCGCGACCCGCCTTGAAGCCCGCCTTTTTCCGCAGATGCGAAATAAAATGTCGCGGGAAAATTCCGCTCTGCGAAACAACTCGCCGCGCAGCCGATTGCCGATTCTCGGCGCCCTTCGGCGGCTGTCAGCCCCTCAGCCCGATCAGCTCCGCCGCCTTGATCAGACGGGGTGCATAAACGGTTTCGAGTTGCTTTTTCTTGACCCCGAAGGAGGGCCCCCCGACGTTCAGGCCATAGACCCGCCGGCCGTCCAAGCTGACGATCGGAACCGCAATTCCGTTCACGTCGCTGCGCCAGCTGCCATAGCCCGAGCAGAAGCCGTTGGCGCGGTATTCCGCCAGCGCCAGTTCATAGTTGGCGCGGCCCTCGTCCTCGACATCCGGTCCGGCCTGCGCGGCGGTGGCAAAGATACGGTCGCGGTCCGCCTCCGTCATGCCGACGAGGATCGCCTTGCCGATGGCCGACCGGAAAAGCGGCAGCCGGGAGCCCACCGGCAGAGTCAGCGAAACCCCTTCGAAGGAATTCTGGGTGGCGACGTAGATCACCTCGAGCCGGTGCTGCTCGCCCAGGGCGACGGTGATGTAGCTGTTCGGCCCGTCACGCAAGGCCCGCATTTCCGTTTCCGCGCGGGCCGAAATGTCCATGGCGCTCAACGCGCTGAAGCCGAGCCGCAGCACCCCTGCGCTGAGCCGGTACGTCCCGACGCGGGTGTCCGCCACGAGGTAGTCCAGCGCGCAGAGCGTGTGGGTGAGCCGCGACACCGTTGCCTTCGGCAGGCCCGTCCGCTCGGCGAGATCCGAGTTCGTCAACGTTGCCTCGTTCGGGCGGAACGCGCGAAGAATGTCGAGCCCCCGCGCCAGAGCGGTCACGAAGTTGCGGTCCTTGCCTTCACCGAGGTCGGCGTCAAAATCGTCCATGTTTCCCTACCGTTTAAGGGCATCCGCCCCGTGCTGTGCGAAGATGGGCACGTATTTTCCGACCTTCATCGCCCGCTCGGGGTTCGAGGCATTGCCGTCCAGCGCGCGCTTCAGCACGCCCTGTATGATCGCCGCCATGCGAAAGAAGTTGAAAGCCAGGTAATACCCGAAATGCTCGATTTCCGGCAGCCCGCGACGTTCGCAGTAGGCCGCGATGAAGGCCTCGTCCGATGGCAGTCCCAGGGCCGCGCGATCCAGCCCGGCCATGCCGCGCCCTTCGGGCCCCGCAGGCATCTGCCACTGCATGATGACCGCCGCGAGGTCGGCGAACGGATGCCCGATGGTGGATAGTTCCCAGTCCAGCACCGCCCGGCACTCGGGCTTGTCGGCATCGAAGATCATGTTGTCCAGCCGGTAGTCGCCGTGCACCAGCGTGCGCTGGCCGTCGTCTTCGGGGCGCTGTTCCACCAGCGCCTCCATCAGGTGATTCATCGCCGGGATGTCCTCGGTCTCCGACGCCTTGTATTGCTTGGACCAGCGGCCCACCTGGCGCTCGAAGTAGTTTCCTTCCGGACCGTAGTCGGCAAGCCCGACAGCATCGATGTCCACCTCGTGCAGTGCGGCCAGCACCCGGTTCATCTCGTCGATGATGCGACCGCGATCCTCCACCGATACGCCCTCCATCGAGGGCAGGTTGAAGTTGCGGCCCGGCACGTGATCCATGATGTAGAAGGCAGAGCCGATCACGCTGTCGTCTTCACAAAGCAGGTGCATCTTTGCGACCGGCACATCCGTGTCGGCCAGCGCGCTTTGCACGCGGTACTCGCGGTCGACCGCATGAGCCGATTTCAGCAGCACGCCGGGCGGCTTGCGCCGCAGCACGTAATTGTGCGCGGGGGTTTCCAGCAGGAAGGTCGGGTTGGACTGGCCGCCCTGGAACTTCGTTACCCCCGTGAGACGCTCGAAACCCGGCAGGTGTTCGCGCAGGTAGGCGCTGACGGCGTCCTGGTCCAATGTCTGTGTGTCTGCGGTCATGCTTGCGTCCTTAACTGTAGCTTATCAGTTTCGCGCCCTCGGCATGCGAAAAATGAGGGGTGGCATTGAATTCGGCCAATGAGAAATTGTCCCCCGAGAACACGAACCGGGTGATCGATGTGTTCCTGATCTGGAGATTGAGGTTCATCATCTGCCGCCGGGGCGCGCCGAGGGCGGTGGCGACCAATTGGCCGATCACCCCGCCCGACGAGATCACCAGAACCCGGCGCGCATCGGTGTCGGTGGCAAAGCTGCGCGCGGCCTCGATCCGTTCCGCGAACTGCTCCCATGTCTCGGCCGCACCGTCGAATTTTTCGTCCTGCCATTCAAAGATGGTATCGCGCAATGCCCGGAAGTGCGCCTTGCGGTCACCCTTCACGAGGTCGGGCACCTGCCCTGCATAGCGCGCGTGCAGCAGGTCGTGGAAATCGTATTCGTTGAAGCCGGCGTGCTCCTCCGGCGGATCTGAAAAACCCATCTCGGACAGCGTGTCCTTTTGCCGGGTCAGCGTCCCCGTCACAAGACGGTCGGGCACCCAGCCGAGGTCGCGCAACACCGCACCGACGGCGGCGGACTGACGCTTGCCGAGGTCCGAAAGCACGTCGTAATCGTCCTGCCCGAACGACGCCTGCCCATGGCGGATGACCAGCATTTCAGCCATCTGGTCCTCCCGTTTTCCCGGTTCCGGCCCGCATCACGAGAATTCGGCGGCCAGCTTGCGGCCCGCTGCGAGATATTCCTCGGCCATGCGGTCGACGATGGCACTGGCGGGACCGACGGACTTGACAGCGCCGATGCCCTGGCCGGACCCCCAGATGGTCTTCCAAGCCTTCGGTTTCTCGCGGTCCTGACCGAAATTCATCGAGGACGCATCCGCCGTCGGCAGGTTGTCCGGGTCCATGCCGGCCTTGCGTACCGAGTCCTTGAGGTAGTTGCCCCAGACCCCGGTAAAGAGCGACGAATAAACGATATCCTCCGCCCCACCCTCGACGATCATCTTCTTGTAGTCCGCATCGGCATTGGCCTCGTCCGTGGCGATGAAGGGCGATCCCGTGTAGCCCAGATCGGCCCCCGCCGCACGGGCGGCCAGCAATGCCTCTCCGGTGGCGATCGACCCCGACAGGGCCAGAGGACCGTCGAACCATTCGCGGATCTCGCGCACAAGGGCGAAGGGGGACTGCTGGCCCGCGTGGCCGCCCGCGCCCGCCGCGACCGCGACAAGGCCGTCGGCGCCTTTCTCGATCGCCTTCCTGGCGAAGGTGTTGTTGATGATGTCATGCAACACGATGCCGCCGCAGGAATGCGCGGCCTCGTTGACTTCGACCCTTGCGCCGAGCGATGTGATCCAGATCGGCACCTCGTGCTTTGCGCAGATTTCGAGGTCTCGCTCCAGTCGGCCGTTGGACCGGTGGACGATCTGGTTCACTGCGTAGGGTGCCGCCGGGTGATCCGGGTTTTCCTGGTTGTGACGGTCCAGTTCCTCGCGGATCTCGGTCAGCCAGGTATCGAGCAGCGGATGCTCGCCCTCGGCCTCGCGTGCGTTGAGCGCGGGAAAGGCCCCGACGATACCCGCCTTGCACTGGGCTATCACCAGTTTCGGGACCGAGATGATGAACAGCGGCGAGCCGATCATGGGCAGTCGCAGACCCTGTAGCGCGTGGGGCAGATGGGAATCGTCGCGGGGCATCGTGGCTCCTGTCAGGTTCATGTTTACGGTCAGGGGGCGGGTGAACCCGCCCCTCTTGTTGGCGAAGCGCACGATCGGTACGCCCTCAAGCGCTTCAGAGCACTTCGAACAGGCCGGCAGCACCCATGCCGCCGCCGACGCACATGGTGCAGACCACGTACTTGACGCCACGGCGCTTGCCCTCGATCAGCGCGTGGCCGACCATGCGCGCGCCCGACATGCCGTAGGGGTGCCCGATGGAGATCGCGCCGCCGTTCACGTTCAGCAGCTCGTCCGGGATGCCCAGCACGTCACGCGACTGGATCACCTGCACCGCGAAAGCCTCGTTCAGTTCCCACAGGCCGATGTCGTCCATCGTCAGCCCGTGCGCCTTGAGCAGCGGCGGCACCGCGTAGATGGGGCCGATCCCCATTTCGTCGGGCTCGCACCCTGCTGCCATGACGCCGACGTAGCGGCCCAGCGGCTGCAGGCCCATCTGCTCGGCCTTCTTGGCCTCCATCACCACGGTCGCGGACGCGCCATCGGAAAGCTGCGAGGCGTTCCCGGCGGTGATGTATTTGCCCTCGGCGATGTGGATGCCGTTCTTGTGCACCGGCTGGAGGCCCGCAAGGCTTTCCGCCGTGGTGCCGGGGCGATTGCCCTCGTCCTTCTCCAGCGTCACCTCGTGTTCGGTGATTTCCTTGGTTTCCTTGTTCTGCACCATCATCTTGCTGGTCAGCGGCACGATTTCGTCGTCGAACTTGCCGGCTTCCTGCGCCTGGTGGGTCAGCTCTTGCGAGCGGGCGGCGTATTCGTCCTGACGCTCGCGGCTGACGTTGTAGCGTTCGGCCACGGTTTCCGCGGTCTCGAGCATCGACATGTAGATCTCGGGCTTGTGCTCCTTGAGCCACGGATCGCGGCTGACGCGCATTTCCGGGGTCTGCACCATCGAAATGCTTTCCACGCCGCCGCCGACGACGACGTCCATGCCGTCCATCACGACCTGCTTGGCCGCCGTGGCGATGGCCATCATGCCCGAGGCGCACTGGCGATCGAGCGACATGCCCGCCACGGTGACGGGTAGGCCCGCCCGGATCGCCGCCTGCCGGGCGATGTTCCCGGCCGAGTGACCCTGCTGCAGGGCGGCACCGATGATGCAATCCCGGATTTCCGACGGATCGACGCCGGCGCGCTTCACCGCGTGTTCGATGGCGTGCGCTGCCAGCGCCTGCGGCGTGGTGTTGTTGAATGCACCGCGATAGGCCTTGCCGATCGGGGTGCGGGCGGTGGATACAATGACTGCGTCGCGCATGGGTGGTCTCCTATTTTACCAGTCGAGCTTCAGGCCCTTGGCCCGGGCTGCATTGAGGGCGTACTTCTTGGTCTGCCCGAAGGCATCGCCAAGTTGTTGCTGGCCTTCGGGATCGCGGATCTCTGCGAACCTCGCGGCCACGTCTTCGGGGGTGTTGGCATCCTCCATCAGGGTGATGCCGGCGGTCTCGTAGATCCGGGTCTCGGCATAGCTGCCGGCGCCCGCGCCAAGGATGACCTGGCTGGGCGCGTCCTCGCTCACGAGGTACAGAAGTCCCGGCGTGATGGTTTCGGGCGCCAGCAGTTCCTGCGCTTCGGCAGGCAGCAGGTCGGCGGTCATCCGGGTGGCCGCGGTGGGGGCCAGGGTGTTGACCCGGATGTTGTCCCGCGCGCCCTCCATGTGCAGCACGTTCATGAGGCCCACCATCGCCGCCTTGGCAGCGCCGTAGTTGGACTGACCGAAGTTGCCATAGAGACCGGATGCAGAAGAGGTCAGCACGATGCGCCCGTACTTCTGTTCCCGCATGTGCGGCCAGCAGGCATGCGCCACGTTGGCCGAACCGATCAGGTGCACGTCCACGACCTTGCGAAAGGCGGACATTTCCATCTTGGCGAATGTCTTGTCCAGCAGGATGCCCGCGTTGTTCACGCAGATGTCGACACGGCCCCAGGCATCCATCGCCTGCGCCACCATGTCCCTGACGGCGGCTTCGTCCGATACATCGGCGCCATGGCTCATCGCCTCGCCGCCCATGTCGCGGATCTCGGCCACCACGGCCTTTGCCGCCTCGGACGAACTGCCGGTGCCGTCACGCGACACGCCGAGGTCGTTGACCACGACCTTGGCCCCGCGCGCGGCGAGGCCAAGCGCGTGCGACCTGCCCAGCCCGACGCCCGCGCCGGTGACGATTGCCACTTTTCCGTCGAATCGAATATCAGCCATCAGTGCAGCGCCTGTTCAAAGATGTTGGGTCCGGACATCACGTTGATCCCGCCCGAAACCGGGATCACCGCGCCGGTCACATAGGCGCCGCCGCGCCCGCAAAGGAACAACATGCAGCCCGCGATGTCTTCGTCGCGGCCCACGCGGCCGAGCGGCACATCCTGCCCCACCTTGTCGCGCATGTCCGCGTCCTGTGTTGCAAACGCCGTCATCCGGCTCACGAAGGGGCCGGGTGCGAGCGCGTTGACGGTGATCGCCTCGCCGGCCAGCTCCTTGGCCAGGATCTTGCTGAGGTGGATCACCGCGGCCTTCGAGGCGGCGTAGCTGTAGACGCCGTCGCCCATCTCGCGTTCGCCCATGACGGAACCGACGTTGACCACCCGCGCAGGGTCGTCGGCGCTGCCCGAGGCGCGCAGCATCGGCAGCAGCGCCTGCGTCAGATGGAACAGCCCGGCGACATTGATGCTCATCACCTTGTCCCAGGCTTCGTAGGGGAATTCGCCCAGGGGGGCTCCCCAGGTGACACCCGCATTGTTCATCAGAATGTCCAGCGTATCGGTCCGATCCCCTACCGCGGCGACCAACGCCTCGACGCCCTCCTTCGTGGCGACGTCACCGGCGAAACCGATGGCCCGCCCCGACGCGCCCAGCCCGTTAAGCTCTTCCGCGACGGCCACGCAGGCAGCGCCCTTGCGACTGGCCAGCAGCACTGTCGCCCCCGCCCGCACAAGGGCTTCGGAGGCCATGCGACCGATGCCGGTGGCCCCGCCGGTCACCAGGGCGGTCTTGCCCTGCAGCCCGAACAGCGTGTCGATATCCATTCAGAACCCCCGTGCCGCTGCGACCTGCTCGGCGTGATAGCTGTAGTCGCCCAGCCATTCCGCACCGACCCGCGCGCGTTTCATGTAGAACCCCATATCGTAGGCGTCGGTCATCCCGATGCCACCGTGCATCTGCACGCCCTCCTGTACAGCGAGGGTCGCGGTCTGGGTCGCGCGCGCCTTGGCCAGCGACACGGCCAAGGCCGCGTTTTCGGGGTCGGCATCCAGCATACGCCCGGCGTTCAGGATGGCAGACGCCGTCACCTCGATCTCGCACCACAGATGTGCGGCACGATGCTGCAACGCCTGAAAGCGGGCAATCTCGATGCCGAACTGCTTGCGCTCCTTGATGTAGCCCACCGTCATGTCGAAAGCGCCGGCGGCCAGCCCCGTCATCTCGGCGGCGAGCGCCCCCTGTCCCGCCATCAGCGCGGGTTTCAGAACGGTCATCGCCTGATCGACCTGCCCCAGCACGTCTTCGCCCGTGGCCTCGACGTTGTCGAAGGTGATCCGTGCGGCGTCGCGCGCGTCGATCATGTTGCTGCGGTCGCGGGTCACGCCCGCCCGGTCGGCGGGAATGTCGAACAGGGTCAGGCCGTTGTCGGAGCGCGCCAGCACCAGCAGCCGGTCGGCCATCGCGCCATCGACGACGAACTGCTTCTTGCCGTCGAGCCGGAAGCCGTTGCCGTCGGCGCGCGCGGTCATCTGCGCGGCCTCGGGATCGAACTTGATCCCCTCGTCCACCGCCAGCGCATAGGTCGCCTCGCCTGCGGCGATGCGGGCCAGCGCCGCTTCTGCCCGGGTATCGGCAACCTGACGGAGCGCCGTCGCGGCGATGACCGCGGTCGAGATGAAGGGGCTGACTGTCAGTGTCTTGCCCATTTCGCCCGCCAGCAGGTTCGCGGCGGCATGGCCCATGTCGGACCCGCCTTGCGCTTCGGGCACCAGAACACCGGCCCAGCCCATGTCCGCCATTTCCTTCCACAGCGCCGCGTCATGCGTTTCACCCGCATCACGCATCTTGCGCAGCTTGGCGACAGGCGCCGCGCCATCCAGATACCCGCGCGCCATGTCTGCGAGCATCGTTTCTTCTTCGGTCAGTACAAGCTTTTCCATGATTTTACCCCGGCAATCCCAGAACACGGCGCGACACGATGGAAAGCATCACCTCGCTGGTGCCGCCCTCGATCGAGTTCGCCTTGGTGCGCAGCCAGTCGCCCGCACGATTGCCCAGCGGGCCGTCCCATTCCAGCGCGTCCGATCCGCCGGCGGTCATCATCAGCTCGTGCCGCCGCTTGTTCAGCTCGGTGCCCATGTATTTCAGCATGGCCGAGGCATCGCCGGCACCCTGCCCGGCTTCGGCCTGATCCTTGTAGCGCTCCAGCGTGAGGCCGATGGCCAGCGAATCGATCTCGCAGCGCATGGCGTCGGCGCGCAGGGTCGCGTCCGTCAGGTCTTCCATCGTGTCTTTGATGACCGCCCCGAGTGCACGACCGCCGCCCGACAGCCCGGCCCCGCCGGCCGAGATCATCTCGCGCTCGTGGGTCAGCAGGTATTTCGCCACGTCCCAGCCGCGGTTCTCCTCGCCCACGATCTGGTCCTTCGGCACCTTCACGTCGGTAAAGAACGTCTCGCAAAAGGGCGAGATGCCGCTGATCATCTTGATCGGGCGCGTCTCGACGCCCGGGTCTTCCATGTCGATCAGCAGGAACGAAATGCCCTTGTGCTTGGGAGCCTCGCGGTCGGTGCGTACCAGCGCGAAGATCCAGTCGGCCTTGTCCGCGTAGGAAGTCCAGATCTTCTGTCCGTTGACCAGCCAATGATCGCCCTTGTCCTCGCCCCTTGTCTGGACCGACGCCAGATCGGACCCGGCGCCCGGTTCGGAATACCCCTGGCACCACCGCACTTCGCCGCGCGCGATCGGGGGCAGGTAATGCAGCTTCTGTTCGTAGCTGCCGAAATGCAGCAGGGCGGGCCCCAGCATCCAGATGCCGAAGCTCTGCACGGGGCGGCGCGCGTTGATGCGGCTCATCTCCTGGTAGAAGATCTTTTCCTGCGCGCGGTTCAGACCGGCGCCGCCATACTCGGTCGGCCAGGTCGGGACCGTATACCCCTTGGCCGCACAGCGTTCGAGCCAGACTTTCTGCGCATCGGAGGTGAACGTCCAGTTCTTGCCGCCCCAGCAGATCCCCTCTTCGGTCATTTTGCCGTCCCGCATTTCCTGCGGGCAATTTTCCTCAAGCCACGCGCGCAATTCCGCGCGGAAGGCTTCTGGCGTCGATTCGGCGCTCATATCGGTCTCCCTCCCTTGAGAACGCAGCGTCACTCCCTGTCGCAACATTCCGCAGAGCAGAATGCCCTT